>JBHJOB010000010.1:0-70802 GCA_050330195.1 Rhodomicrobiaceae bacterium
ACGTCGAGTTTTTTGGCGATCTCGTCTTGAGACATTCCACTTCTTTTGAAGATGCGGCGCATAGATGTATATGCTCCACGCAAATTAGCGTAGTAATCCTCCCACAGGACTCCCTTATCTAAAGCGGCTCCTTCTGTCATCTTCTGCCTCCACATTGTCGCTTATATACGCAAACACATTATTTCCACTTATTGGGAACTTGCCAGGAAACAGCTCGTTCCATAAAGTACGACACCCATCTATCTGTTTATGCCACTCTCCCTGTGACATGCCCAAACTCGCCCTATCCTGCACCGTCATCGCCACAAACCAGTCTTTCAAAGCAAATACCCCAAAAAACCGGTGCAACGGCTTAAACGACGGCCTTATCGACCACACTCCGTGATCGAAGGGTGCGTAATGGTCTCGGCGGTCCTCGACCAATTTCATAAATTCTAGATCGTCGATCTCATCGCCACGTACAAACGTGGTGAAATGGCCTCGAACAAAACCTTTCAGCGGCTTCAACTCTCCTTGCTGGCCATCGTCGTGAACCCACGTATGGAGTTCGGGCGTCATGGTAACTTTCCGCGCTTCGCGCTCGTGGCCCACCAGACGGGGCAGAAAACGTACCAGGCGGCCTGCCGCTTCGTGTTTTAATATGCTAAGGACAGTTGACATATCTGTCAACTACAGACCCATTACTACTATCGTCAACATCAAAAAAGCGTTACCGGCGGCAGAAATTTATTGTTCACGGTTTGTTCCTGGCTTATTAACCGTTGCCCATCAGCCCGGAGACGTAAACGCCTTCATCGCGTGCCCGATGACTTGTCCAACCATCTCTGAAATCGTTTTCCGCCAACCCTCCTTGGCGGCTTCCTTACCAGCATCGGCAGCTATCTCTGAAAGCCGCTCCCCGACGCTCTTTTCATCTTCTTCCGCTTTCTTTCCCTCTAGCGCACTCAGTGTTGCACTCAGAGCCTCGAACGCCTTTGGAGCAAGCACGTACCTTTTCCTATTCGCTCCACTGGATCTCAAAATGATGTAGCCGGTATCAACCAACCACATCACAGTATGCGCCACGAAGTTTGCGTCCGTGCTTCTAGCGTCGTGATTTTTAGCGAGCTTCTCGGGTGGGGGCAGCTTAAGAGTGTCCACAATGTCCACAGGCACAATCTCTCGATGCACCGGGAACTCTTCGTAGAGCTTCCCAAACAAATACGCCGTATAGAGATTGAAGCGTTCGATGTTCTTCATATATCAAGTACGCACTCTAGATCTGGCACAATGTCTCGGGATTCAATCTTGCTGCCTACCCGGCCTGTCCCGCTTCCTTCGAAGTCGCCAACAAAAATCGCCGCGCGACCAGACAATCTCGTCGCCTGAAATATTCCGAAATTTTTCAAGCACCGGCCTCGCTATCGCCGGATTGCCATTCTCATTGGCATAGACGAAATTTGCGCCGAACTTCTTTTTAATCTCCCACGCAGCGTTATCCTGATAGAGCGGTTTCTTGTCTTCAATCTGCTCAATCATCCATTTCGCTACATCTTCGACGTCCGGCTCTTCTTCCTTCAACTCTTCGTTATCACTCATTTCTTCGTTTCACCGGCGGCTTCTGCTGGAATGAGCGAAGCGGTTGGAAATTTCCCAGTTTCCAACTTCCGACCTCCAAACCATTGACACCTGACATGGTCCGGTTCCGAATACACGCTCGTATCCGACACTGTCATTTCCGGACCACCCGACCGTAGTTGAACAACCTCACCGACCTTAAAGCTTTTTGCCATAACAGCCTCCATTGGCACTCTGCTACATTGAGTGCCAACTCTGGAGCGATTCGTCTTTGACACCAATCCTTCAATTCCTGCCGTCATTCATTTACGGCACCGAACACGGTATCTTCTAAAAGCCTCTAATCAAATATCCTTTAAAACCAACGAGCTCCTAAGTCTTTTAGACTCCCCTACGGGGCGCCACTTCCTGTGATCTCTGCCGATTCTCCTCAATTTTTTGTCCAAATTGGCCCACTGGCAGGAAATCACACCCCAAAGTGGCCACACATGTTCATGCTTTATCTGCTTTGCGCAGTAACTGACGCATGCCGATGCCTGCAATCCGGCGCTGCCCTTGTATGCCGTGCGTAGCCTGCCGCAACGTCTGCGGCGGCCTGGATTTCTCCTCAATGATAGCGAACGTGTAGCCGTCCTGTTTCGATTGATACTGCTGGTGAACTTACCTGAGAAGAGAGCCCGGACGGGCCGGGCTCAATCGACTTCGCATGATGCAGGCAACTAATTCTGCTGGCCAGTTGGTTCCGTTGTCGGCTCAGCGTCTGGCGCGCCGGTTTGGGGTTCTTCCACTGGTGGCGTAGTTGCCGCGGGCGGCATCGCCGTTGATTCATCTTCGGCGAAGAAATATTGGGCGCTAAAAGCAATAGCGAGCACGACCACGATGATGATGATAATACCGGCAAGATTTCTGTTCACAGTTCCCTCCCATGGTTAGTGATGCACAGAGTGGCTACGCCCCCAATGAGACTAGATTAAGATAGGCATGAAGCCAAATTTGATCAGCAGAATGAAGCAAGGTTGGCAGGCGCATCACGCTATTTTCTCAATCGAACCTCTGAACATACCAATTCCTTCAGCTCGTGTGCGCCTCCGCATCTTTATCCCCTGGTTTTTGCCACAACTTTCGACATGAACTCCAAATGCTTCCGGTCATGGGCCGGATATCGTCGCCTGTCCGGAAGCGATCGATGCAACGCTGGCGCCGCTCAACGGCCGGGGTCTCATGCATGGTGGGATCGACTGCGTTGGCGACGACCACAAGGCGACGGACGTATTCAGCCGCGAAAATTAATGAAAAACTTGAATTACAAAAATAACATGAAAATTTTCTTCATAAATTAGGCGATTATTCAAGTTTATCAAGTATTTTGACGTCGGATTGCACCGCAATACATTTGGCGCGATGATGAGAAAATTCCTTCTGGCGATCGTGATCTCCTGTCATTTTTCCGCAATGGCCGGCGCGGCGACGATAGAAGAATTGCATGAAATGTCTGCGGGCAATGACGTCACGCAGCTGACGGAGCACGTCCGGCTGCTTGCACAACTGGCGAAAACGGAAATCGACGCTCACGGCATCGAAGCCGTCGAGGACAAGTTCCGGGAAACACCCTGGCGACGGGTCGCCAACGGGCTCCACCTCTGGGGCGTTACGACCAGGGGCGTGGCCTGGTTCGACGCGGGACATCCGGAACTGGAGGGGCTCGACGTCAGCGAAATGAGCGATCTGCATGGGCGGAGTTGGTCCGCTCTTGCTGTTGCCTCGGCCGATGGAACCGGTGCGGAGGTTTTCGAGATCACCTTCCCGCATCCCATCCTGAAACGCGCGGCCAGAGGTCTGCACAATTGTTTCAGGATCAGGGAAAGCGATCGTGTGCTATGCGCGGGAGCCTTTTTGGACAGTGAATGAACGAGGGCTTATCCGCCAGTGAACAGGACGGTGCGTCCGGGCCCGATCGAAAGGCCGGCTGGTATCACGCCGCCCGCCGCGCCCTGCAATGGATTGGAAATCTTTTCCCGGCATTGTCGCTGGCAAGCAAGATCATTCTCCCCATCCTCATTACTCTTGTCTCCCTGGGCTTCGTTGCCCGATTTGGCTATCTGACGCTGATTGAACAGCGCGCCGCCCTGAACCAGGAACTGGTGAACTATGCCGCGGGCGTGAGGCGCGCCTCGGAGTTTCCCAATCATCTCGTCGCCGTTCGCGCCGGTCTGTATCAGCTTTCGCTGTGGGGCATCGTGAGCGTGCCGTCCGACGATCTCACCATGATCGAGCATCAGATCAGGGCTGCGGTGGCGGAAGGGGAACAGGCGCTTCAATCGCTCGAAAAGGACGGACTTGCCGGCGTGAAGGACGTGCGCGCGCTCTTCAACCGCTACACCAGGGCCGTTGATCAGGCTCTGACGCTGATCGGCCGCAGTCCCATCGTGGGCGCAACAGCGGCGCGCGGTCTGGAGCGCCTGTACAGCGAACTCGCCGCCGAAAGCGAACGGCTCGCGAAATCAGCGGCGATCCGCTTTGAGCTGAAGAATCATCTTGCAAATCGCGAAGCCAGGATCGTTATCGAGCGTTTCGCCCTGATCTCGATGATTTTCTTCGGGATCAGCGCCGTGATCGGCGTCCTTGTCGCCTTCCGGATCTCGCTGCCCATCCGCAGTCTCATTCTGAGCATGGGCGAGTTGCGCCGCAACGCGCGCAACGTGACTGTACCCCATCGCGGGCGGAGCGATGAAATCGGCGCGATTGCCAGAGCGCTTCAGAGCTTCGCCGAATCGCTGGAAATACGCCGGGAACTGGAAGCTGAACTCCGCGAGCAGAAGGATCATGCGCTGAAGCTTGCCGCAACGGCCGAGGCTGCCTCCGTCGCGAAATCATCGTTCCTCGCCAATATGAGCCACGAAATCCGCACGCCCCTGAATGGCATTCTGGGCATGGCGCAATTTCTGGAATCCGAAAAGCTCACCCCCCAGCAGCGGGAAGGCGTTCAGACGATTCTGGAATCCGGCAAGACATTGACGGCATTGCTCAACGATGTGCTCGACCTTTCGAAGATCGAGGCGGGCAAAATGAATCTGGAGCCGACGGAAGGCGATCTCCACCAGGTCTTTCTTCACGCGTTGAAGCTCTTCGGAGCCAGTGCGCAGGAGAAATCGGTTGCGCTCAATGTCGAAATCCACCCCCGGGTGCCGAAAATTGCCAGATTCGACAAGGTGCGCCTCAACCAGTGCATTTCCAACCTCCTCTCGAACGCAATCAAGTTCACCGATACCGGCAGCATTACCATGACGGTCACGCATTCGGTCGTGGATCAGTCCGAAAATCTCATCTGCGTCACATTCAGAGATACCGGCATCGGCATCAGCGAGGACGTGGTCAGACGGCTGTTCTCCGAATTTTCGCAGGCCGATGCCTCGACGACGAGACGATATGGCGGCACCGGACTAGGCCTCGCCATCGCCAGGAACCTGGCGCGGCTGATGGGCGGAGATGTAACCGTCGAAAGCGCCCCCGGCGAAGGAAGCACTTTTACCTTCACCTTTCGCGTACCCGCCCAACTTGGACAGCAGGAGCGTCCCATATTCGGCGCGGCCTTGCCCGACAACGTCGCTGCCTTTCAGGGGCTGAGACTGTTGCTCGTCGATGACAACGACACGAATCGAAAGGTGGCGCGTCTCCTGCTCGCCCCGACCGGCATGTCCGTGGCGGAGGCGGCAAATGGCATGGAAGCGCTCGACCGGCTGGCGAAGGAGGCGTTCGACCTCGTCCTGCTCGACATTCACATGCCCGTCATGGACGGTATCGAAGCGATCAGGCGCATTCGCGGCTCAGGCGCGACCTGGAGCAAGATTCCCGTCATCGCACTGACGGCCGATGCGATGGGCGGGGATCGCGAACGTCTGCTGTCCCTCGGCATGAGCGGCTACACCTCGAAGCCGATCGAGCAAGGCGCTTTGATCGCCGAGATCCACAGCGTGCTGGGGGGCGATTGGCGGGCTCCTGTTCTCCGCGCAGCCACGAGATGAGCCACGGTGTTCAGCCCGCCCTGCCGGGAAGAGGAAGGGTGACAAACCGCCATGCGGACGGCCTGTTGCAACAGCAAGGGCAAGACGGCGGCGTTGCAGGCGAGTAGCGTTTCGCCGCCCCTTATGCGCCGAGGACTACCGGGCAATCACTCGGTCGTTCTGCCGTCGAAATGTTCCTCGTGCGATTCTGCATCCGTCTTGGTCGCGTGCACGGTTCCTTCGCGGTGCTCGGGCGGCCCGTAGATCGTATAGAGGCGAAGCGGCCCATCGCCCATGCTCTTCACGTTGTGCCGGGCGCCGGCAGGCACGATGAATGCGTCGTCTGCCTCTACCAGCGAACGATGGCCGTCAATCCACACTTCGCCTTTGCCTTGCTCGACACGAAAGAACTGGTCGCGATCATCGTGGATCTCCTCACCGATGTCGCTGCCGGGCTGAATGGACATCAACACAAGCTGCAGGTTCTTGCCCGTGTAGAGAACGCGCCGGAAGTCGGCGTTTTCCTCGGTCAGCTTCTCGATATTGTCCACAAATCCACGCATGTCGCTGCTCCTGGTTCATTGATGGCGCTGAACCGCCTGCCGGCGAGTTTGGCCTCACCGGGAGCAAGCTCTCCGTGGCCGCCGCCCATCTCGCGCGCCGCAACCCTGAATAGCATAGCCGTCCGCAGTGGATGTTGACTTCCATCAATACAAGACGCAACGCACTCGGGCCCCCGCGCGGCGCGGCTGCTCCGACTGGCATATCAATTGCATCTGTCAATCGCACCAATGACAGCAGCGAAAGGGCGTGGAAGCCCGCAACTCACAGGGGGAGAAGGTCATGCGCCAGTTTGCGACGGTCCATGCGCTTACCCTCATGTCGAGCAGATGCAGCGCCCCATCCACCATTTGCGGTCCTGGCGCTTAAAAATTGAGCAAGGTGATCCGATGAAAGCCTCCGGCCTTGAACTGGCAGCGTTAACGAAGCGGTATGGCGATACGATCGCTGTCAACCGGATCCACCTGAAGGTGCCTGCCTCGGATTATTGCTGTCTTCTCGGCCCCTCGGGATGCGGGAAAAGTTCGACGCTGCGCATGATCGCCGGTCACGAGGTGGTCTCCGAGGGCGATATCCTGCTCGGCAACGCCAATGTCACAGATCTGCCCCCGGCGCAGCGCGGCACGGCGATGATGTTCCAGTCCTACGCGCTGTTTCCGCATCTGAGCGTGCTCGACAATGTTGCCTTCAGCCTGAAAATGCGCGGCATGGGCAAGATCGAGCGGCGCGCCAAGGCGGCGGATCTGCTCGCACTCGTGGACATGTCGTCCTTCGCCGAGCGCCTGCCCGCGCAACTCTCGGGCGGACAGCAGCAGCGCGTGGCGCTGGCCCGCGCGCTGATCACCGAGCCGCAGATCCTCCTGCTGGACGAGCCGCTCTCGGCCCTCGATCCCTTCCTGCGCGTCCGTATGCGGACGGAACTCAAGCGCCTGCAGAAAGAGCTCGGCATCTCCTTCATTCACGTCACCCACGGGCAGGACGAAGCCATGGCGCTCGCCGACCTGATCGTCGTCATGAATGACGGACGCATCGAACAGCAGGGCACACCGCGCGAGGTTTTCACCAGACCCGCGACCGAATTCGTCGCCCGCTTCATAGGCGGCCACAATGTTCTGGCAAGGGACGCCTCGAAGATCGCCGTGCGCACCGACCGCCTGAAGATCGGACGTCTGAACGGGCAGGGCGTCCCAGCGGGGGCGCTCGAAGCGTCCGTTCGCGATGTCGAATATCAGGGCACTTATGTGCAGCTCGGTCTCGCCAGCGATACGGCCAGCGACATGCTTGCCGTCCTGCCCGAAGACATTTTCTTCGCCGATCCCATCAACCCCGGCGACCGCGTCAGCGTGAGCTGGAGCGAGACCGATGCGCATCGTCTCGCCGATCCGAAAACTGCCTGATTTCAACTCGAAGGAGACTGCCTATGTCAAAGTCCATCAAGTCCGGCCTGACACGCCGGGGCGTCCTCAAAGGTGCGGGCGCAATTGCCGGCGCTGCCGTCGGCGCGCGCGCGATCACCGGCTTCCCATACGTTCACGCGCAGGAGAAAGTGACGCTCCGCTATCTCGGGACCGCCGTGAACCAGTCCGCCGAGATTGCGAAGAAGTGCCTTGAGGATACCGGCATCACGCTTGAGTATATCCCGGTGACGACGGACGACGTCTCCCGCCGCGTTATCACGCAGCCGAATTCCTTCGATGTAGTGGATACGGAATATTTCTCGCTCAAGAAGCTGATCCCGTCCGGCAACCTGCTCGGCATGGACGCCACGAAGATCAAGAATGCCGACAAGATCACGCCGATCTTCACCGAGGGCAAGCTGGAGGACGGCAAGGTCATCGGCGATCAGGGCACCGCGCCGAAGAAGGTGTTCTGGCTCGAAGGCGCGGAATCCACGGAATTCGCCACGGAACCCTCCGGCTATATCTCCCTGATCCCGACCGTCTACAATGCCGACACGCTCGGCATCCGGCCCGACCTCATCGGCAAGCCCATCGAGAGCTGGACCTCCCTGCTCGACCCTGAATTCAAGGGCAAGGCGTCGATCCTGAACATCCCTTCCATCGGCATCATGGATGCCGCCATGGTCGTCGAAGCCATGGGCGAGCATAAATATGGCGACAAGGGCAACATGACGAAGGAGGAGATCGACCTGACAATGAAGGTGCTGACCGAGGCCAAGAAATCCGGTCAGTTCCGCGCATTCTGGAAGGACTTCAACGAGAGCGTCAACCTGATGGCGTCCGGCGAGGTCGTGATCCAGTCCATGTGGTCGCCCGCGGTGACGGCGGTGAAGTCGAAGGGCATTCCCTGCGTCTACCAGCCGCTCAAGGAAGGCTATCGCGCATGGGCCGCCGGTTTCGGCCTGCCGAAGACGGTGTCCGGCAAGACAGCCGACGCGGCTTACGAGTTCATCAACTGGTTCCTCGACGGGTGGGCCGGCGCTTATCTCAACCGGCAGGGCTATTACTCGGCGGTGCTCGAAACGGCCAAAGCCAATATGGAGCCTTATGAGTGGGCCTTCTGGATGGAAGGCAAGGCCGCCGAGCAGGACATCAAGGGGCCGGATGGCTCGATCCTCGGCAAGACCGGCGAAACGCGCGACGGCGGCTCATTCCAGGATCGCATGGGCGCGGTCGCCTGCTGGAACGCGGTCATGGACGAGAACGACTACATGGTCCGCAAGTGGAACCAGTTCATCGCGGCCTGACCGTCGAACAAAAACCAGAAGGGGAGGGCGCTTCAGCCTTCCCCGTTTCCAAGGCAGGATGATTTATGGCAGCCACGCAGGACAATCCTCTGGAGCAGGGACCGCCCGCATGGGCGCAGGCTTTGCCGCTGGCCCTGGTCTTCCTGCTCTTCTTCATCGTGCCGCTTGTCCTGACGGCGATCGTAAGCTTCTGGAACTACAACGAATATCAGATCATTCCCGACTTCACCGCACGCAACTACATCGAGGCCTTCGAAGGCTGCCTTGCGGAACTGCCGGCCCTTTGCACAACGCTGAAGACCTACGTAACCACGATCCGCATTTCGCTGACGGTCTGGGCCGTGACGCTGGTGCTTGGATTTGCAATTGCCTATTTTCTGGCCTTTCACGTGCGCACGGTGACGATGCAGATCGCCCTGTTCCTGCTCTGCACGATCCCGTTCTGGACGTCGAACGTCATCCGCATGATTTCATGGATTCCGCTGCTGGGCCGCAATGGGCTCGTCAACCAGTCGCTGATCGAGGCGGGCATCATCAGCACGCCGATTGACTGGCTGCTCTTTTCCGAGTTCGCCGTGATCCTCGCCTTCGTGCATCTCTACACGCTGTTCATGATCGTGCCGATCTTCAATTCGATGATGCGCATCGACCGGGCGCTCATCGAAGCCGCCTACGACGCGGGCGCGACCGGCTGGCAGACGCTATGGAACGTTATCATTCCGCTCGCCAAGCCCGGCATCATCATCGGCTCGATCTTCGTGATCACCATCGTCATGGGCGACTTCATCACCATCGGCGTCATGGGCGGCCAGCAGATCGCCTCGGCGGGCAAGCTGATCAACACGCATATGGGCGCGCTGCAATTCCCGCCCGCCGCCGCGCACGCGGTCATCCTGCTCGTGACGGTGCTGCTGATCATCTGGGGACTGACGCGGATCGTCGACATCCGCAAGGAGCTTTGAGCCATGAGTGAGCGACGCACTGCCAGCTTCTACTGGCTCGCCGCCCTGTTCACGCTGTTCGTGCTGTTCCTTTACGGGCCGATGATCACCATCGTGCTGCTGTCCTTTCAGGGACCGGATGGCGGCCTGACCTTTCCCATGAACGGCATGTCCACGCACTGGTTCGGCAAGCTGTGGGAGGAAGGGCTTCCCAATGTCGATATATGGGCGGCGTTCGGGCGCTCTCTCCGGCTTGGCCTCACCGTCACGGTGCTGACCGTCGTGCTTTCGATCCTCGCGGGGCTCGCCTACCGCAAGCGCTTCCGGGGATCGAACGCGCTGTTCTTCATCGTCATCGCCAGCCTGATCATGCCGTCCATCGTCGTCTCGCTGGGCATCGGGCTGGAGTTCCGGCTGATCGACGATCTGATCCGCGCCAACGCGCCCGCTTTCATCACCGACGGTTACACGACCGCGATGGGCCTGTTCACCTCCGGCATCGGCGCGCATCTCACCTGGACGCTGCCATTCGGCCTGCTGATCATGTTCGCGATCTTCAACCGCTTTGACGGGCGTTTCGAGGAAGCGGCGCGCGATCTGGGAGCCAATCCGTGGCAGGCTTTCCGCCATGTCGTGCTGCCGATCATCGGCCCGAGCATCATCGGCATCGCGCTGTTCGGCTTCACGCTCTCATGGGACGAGATCGCCCGCTCCAGCCAGGCTATCGGCTATCTCAACACCCTGCCGCTCGAATTGCAGGGCCAGACGACCACGGTAACGACGCCGGTCATCTATGCGCTCGGTACGCTGACCACAGCGGTTTCAATTCTGGTCATCGGCTCTTGTCTCGCGGCTATCGTCATGATTCAGTCGCGGCGTAAAGCGTTGGCGAAGAGCACGTAGAGACCCATGCGGATCAATATCGTCAATCCGAACACGACCATGTCGATGACCGCGAAAATCGGCCGAGCGGCCGAGGAGGCGGCATCGCCGGGGACGCAGATCGTCGCGGTCAATCCCGCGCATGGCCCGGTCTCCATCGAAGGCTATTACGATGAAGCCATCTCCGTTCCCGGTCTCCTGATCGAAATCGCCAAGGCGGAGCAGGCCGGAGCCGACGTCCATATCATCGCCTGTTTCGACGATACCGGTCTTGAAGCGGCACGCTGCGTGGCCGCCTCGCCCGTCATCGGCATCGGTGAGGCCGCCTTTCATGTCGCCAGTCTCGTCGCGCACCGCTTCAGTGTGATCACGACGCTTTCGCGCTCGATTGCAGCGATTGAAACCAATCTGATGAAATACGGGCTTGAGCAGCGCTGCGGGCGGGTTCGCGCGGCGGAAGTGCCGGTGCTGGCGCTTGAAGACCCTGCCTCGGGCGCGCGGGAGGAAATCGCGGCGCAGATCGAGCAGGCAAAAGCGCAGGACCGCGCGGAAGCGATCGTGCTTGGCTGCGCGGGCATGGCGGACCTTGCGGCGGCTCTGTCCGCCGAACATCAATTGCCGGTGATCGATGGCGTTGCCGCGGGCGTCAGGCTCGCCGAAGCGCTCGCCGGGTTGGGACTCAAGACGTCGAAACGCGGCGCATACGCATTCCCCAGAGCCAAATAGCTGCGCGGCATCGTTGTAGCGGTACGGCTCAGGCGCGGCTATGATGGCTTTCCAGAGCTTCGCTGAGGGCAGCATGGATCACCAACATCGCAGCAGCGGCAAGCCGCGCGTCTATATTGCCGGGCCAATGGTTTTTTACCCGAATGCGGCCGAGCATTTCCATGAGATGAAACAGATTCTCCAGGATACAGGCCTTGAAGGCTGCGCACCATTGGACAACCAGCTGGGGCTGGAAGGCGCGACGCCCGGACGCGAACTGGCCCGCGCGATCTACGAGGCCGACGAAGCGCTGATGCGCGACGTCGATGCGGCGATCTTCAATCTGGACCCGTTTCGCCGGGGGACCGAAATGGACGCTGGCACGGCTTTCGAGGTTGGATATTGCCGGGCTCTCGGCTTGCCCCTCGCCGGATGGACGACCGATGCCCGACCCTATCCGGAAAAGGTGCGCGATTTCATGAAGGAGGCCTACCGGCTCGATCTGCATGAAGGCGCGCCGAGTGCTTCCGGAGCCACATCGGGCGCACTGCGGGATGCCGACGGCATTCTTGTGCATTCCGAAGGCCTGTATCAGAATTTGATGATCCAGATGGCTATCGAGGCGGCGGGCGGCGCCGTATTCGCTGCTCCGGACTGGCGGACGGCCTTCGGCGAGGCCGCGCGTCATCTTGCGAAGCTGCCGCTCTGACAACAGGGGGCAGCCGGGATCCGTATGCTGAGCAATCAGGCCGGACCCATGTTTGCCTTGTCCCGTCTCGTCCTGTTACGCTGCGCGCACACCGGAAATGAACTGATCCATTTCCTGCTTCAGGCTGGATGCCTGTCCCGTCAATGTCCGGGACGCTTCAGCCACCAGACGGCTGGCATCGCCGCTCTTCTCCGTTGCCTTCGCCATGGACGACATGCTGGATTTCACCTGCTCGGTCCCGCGCGCAGCTTCGTGCACATTGTGCGCGATCTCCTTCGTCGCGGTGCCCTGTTCCTCAGCAGCGGCGGCAACGGCCGAGGTATTTTCCGTCATTTCACGGACCATCTCGTTGATCACATTGACAGCCTGGATGGCGCCGGAGCTGACATTGTTCATTTCCTGAATCTGCTGGTTGATTTCCTCGGTCGCCTTCGCGGTCTGTTCCGCAAGTTGTTTCACCTCGGAGGCAACTACCGCAAATCCTTTGCCGGCCTCGCCTGCACGGGCTGCCTCGACCGTCGCGTTGAGAGCCAGAAGGTTCGTGCCGCGTGCGATGTTCTCGATCAGATCGGTGACCGAGGACACACGCTCGACCACGCCCGCCAGCCGGCCGATCATCTCGCTTGCGGAGTTCGCCTCTTTCTGGGAATCGAGCGCCAGTCTGCTCGTATTCGTGATTTGCGCGGCGACTTCCGAGATCGAAGCCGACAGTTCCTCGGCCGCCGCCGCGACGGTCTGGACATTGTGCGACGCCTGCTCGCTGGACGCGGAGATTCCGTGCGTCTGGTCCATGATGTCATGCGTCGTGGATGACAGGGCGTCAGCCTGAACCTGCAATTGTTGGGCCTCCTGCGAGAGGCGTTCCGCAATGATGCCGACGCGCTTTTCGAACTGATCCGCGAGATCGTTCATCGCTTGCCGGCGCTCTTCGGCCGTCCGGATTTCCTGCTGCTTCTGTTCGGCTTCCAGCTCGCGCGTCCGGATGAGATTGTCGCGGAAGATCAGCAATGATTCTGCGAGCCGGCCGATTTCATCACCGCGATCGGTCTGGTCGATCGTGACTTGTGTATTGCCGGAGGAAAGCGTGGCCGTGGCGGCGGTCAGCGCCTTCAGGGGCCCCGAAATCAGCACATGATTGAGAAACGCCATCAGAACGGCAAGCGCAAGGACGATGACCGTACCGGCGAGAAGCACGATTTCCATCGAGGTTAGCGCGCTATGCTGGTTGGCTGCGTTGACGGCGGCGATGTTCCCCAACTCGTTCGCAATCTCGTCCAGCGGTCCGAGTACGGAATTGACCAGCTCGGTTCCCTCGCCTGTCATCTCGTAAGCTCGCGCCAGATCGACGGTCTCCAGCTTCCTCATCAGGTCGAGCTGGCGCTGAACAAAGCCGGTTCGCCATTCCATCCATTTCGATTGCGCTGTCTGCAGTCGCTCCTGCAGGGATGCGTTCTGCCTGCCCAGAGCCTCGCCGAGATGCTTGAAATAATCCTCCGCCGATGCATTCGAAGCTCCCAGCGCCTCAAGGTTGCTGCGATCGCCCGTCAGCAGAAACGCCTTGATGTACTTGTTCTGCTCATGGACCTCGCCAACGAGTTTGGAGGCCTCCGCCACCATCTTGAAGGTCTCGCCGGTTTCGTCCACCGATTCCTGCAATTGCATGGCGCTGTTGATGCTCACCGCGCTCATGATCATTACGCCCAGCGCCAGTGTCGCAAAGGCCAGCAGGGCTTTTGCCGTAATGGAAATGTTCTTCATGCTGATGTCTTCGTTCTTTTAAGAGGTTGCGCGGCGTTTCATTTCAGTCAGATTGACTTCGACGGTTGCGGCGCCGATCTTTTCCCTGGTGGAAGGATCGGTGACGGTCATGTTGACCTGAACACGCCAGGTCTTCGTCGCCTCGTGGAATTCAGGTTTGTCGATGAAAACCGCATCCGGACCGACTTCGTACGTCTTCTTGAACTTGTCTTCGTCACCCTGCCAGTAGTCGCTGGTGGTGACGTTCTGCCCGGCATTGAGGCCGCGATTGTCGGTTACGATGATTTCGGTATAGATCCCCTCGGATAGCGCCTGGACCCGAAGCAGGAAGACGGAAAGCGGGCTTGAAAGCCGGGCGGAAATCAGGGGCTGATCTTCGGCTTCCCGTTCCCTCACCCATTGCTCGTCGAGCTTCAGTATCTGGGCTTCGCTGATGCTGGCGTGTTGCTTGTTCTGGCCGTGGAGAGTGACGGCAAGAATGGGATTGGCCATCCAGGCCCGCATCCTGTTGAGGAACGCCTCGTCTATGAATTGTTCGGCATCTATCGGGGATGATTCATCTGCTGTGGCAGAAGTAGGATTAAGAAAAGAAACCGCCAACATGGCGCAAAACAAGGCCTTCAACATTCACGACTCCCGGATTATCTACCAGAATGGCAGGCCGACTGGATCTTCCCCAACACGATTACTGCGCGGCGCAGGAGGATGACCATGGACACAACTTCTTGTGACGAGCATACGTGCTCACCGTTGAATTGGCGTAAAATAAATTGTTTTAATTCAATGGGTTCGGAATGTCGTCCTGGGCGTCGGGCGTCGGTGATTGCTGGACGCGAACCGGTACGGTAGACCGCGAGCGTGCCGCTCGTCTGGCCGCGCGGCTGCAGCGCGTCGCCGCGTCTGATTATCCCGGCACTTGACCGGTCATCCTGAACAGCCCCCATCTGAGCTTGTTGTCCCGGGCCGAGCCCATCAGAATAATCGCCGTCAGGCAAAGCATCAGGATTTCCGCGACCGGGGCGGCGAACCATATTCCCGGTTCGCCATAGGCGAAGGGAAGCAGAAAGATGAGCGGCGTCGCGAAGGCATAGGGTTTTGCGAGGCCGAGCACCGCCGCCCGCCCCGCATCGCCGATTGCCTGGAAATAGGTCGCGATCATCACCAGAGGCCCGGCGGCGAAGAACATGGCGAGCATCACCGGCATGATGCGTGCGACTTCGGCGGCGACCTTGCCGTCATTGACGAAGAGAAGGGCGACCGGATGGGCGAAGCCGATCAGAATGATCTGCACGGCGAGACAATAGATAGCCGCGATGGTCACGCCCATCCGCAGGCTTTCGTCCGACCGGCGCCACAGATCCGCTCCGTAATTGTTGCCGGTGATTGCCTGCAATGCGTGGGAAAGCCCGAGCAACGGCAGGAAGACGAAGGTCATGATGCGGGTAATGATGCCGTAGGCGGAAACGGTTACGTCGTAGCTGTTGGTCGCTTCAATCTGCAACGCGGCGATGACGGCGGCGGAAATCAGCGCGATGCCGATGAAGTTGAGGCTCTGCGGTGCGCCGAGCGCGAGGATCTGCCGCCAGCCTGTCATCGGGCTGTATCGCAGGACGGCGCTTGACCGGAGTTCCGTCCGCCCGCGCACGCGAAAGGCAAGAACGATGGAGAAGGCCAGCGCACTCGCCATGACCGTGCCGAAAGCGGAGCCCGCGACGCCCAGTCCCATATGCACGATCAGCACGTAGTTGAAAACGATGTTGGCGAGCGAAGCCAGAAGGCTCATCCCCGCCATGAAGGCGATCCGGCCTTCGCTGCGCAGCGCATCGGAATTGACCGACAGCAGGAAGACGAGCGGCGCAAAGAGCACGGTGATGGTGAGGTAGGTATGGCCCATTTCGGCAAGCGGGGCCGAGCCGCCCGCCGCGAGAAGCGCTGCCTGCCGTCCGAATGCCGCAAACAATAGGACCAGACTGCCGCTGATGGCGAGCGCCAGCCCGTGCGCCCCTGCGAAGATGGCGCGCGCCTCGTCGAACCTGCCGCCGCCCAGATGGCGCGCGATGAGGCTGGACATGCCGCTCGTGACAAGCGAGGTCAGGGCGACGATCATCATGTAGACCGGAAACATCAGTGTGACCGCGCCGAGCGCATCCGGGCCGACAAAGACGCCGAGGAAAATGGCGTCGGCGACTGTCATCAATCCGTGCATGCCCATCACGAGGATGATGGGAAGCGCAGTTCTTGCGAAGATGGGGCCAAGCGGGCCATGGGTGAAGGCGTTTCGGGGGGCGGCGTCGGACGACACGCGGGACTCCTGATTGACACGTTCGGCGGCAAAGGCGGGGCTTGCATGACTCCCCACGCCAAATGCGCAGAGAGTTGGAGAAAATCATAAGAAACAGAGCTTTACCGGCATTTATGAGGCATCTTGCGGTGGACGTCGGAACTCGGTGGCCTTTCTGTGGAGTGTGGTCATGACCTCATCATCGGTTGCGGCCATCAGACGGCATCTCCGCAAGCCGATTTTCTTGCGACTGCTGCCGCATCTGACGCCAATGCATGAACAACACGGCAGGACGGCGTCTTATTCGGCGGAGCGGATAATTTTTTTCCGGGTCCGGCCGACGGCATCGAACATGGTCGCGGCTTGCCCGGTGCGCGGGAAACGGCTATGGCATTCATCGCGGAAATCGCCGCCAGCCAGTGCGCGAGATCCCAGTCAGTAATTCGGATACACATTGAATGACCGGGGTTATCCTCGCCATTATCGGGCTCGCCATGGGCGGTGTCCTCAAGGGCGCGACCGGCGCGGGCGCTCCGATCATTGCCGTGCCGGTGATGGCCATATATTTCGGCGTACCGCTTGCGGTCACGATCTTTGCGGTTCCCAATCTTCTCGCGAATTCCTGGCAGGCCTGGACGTACAGGAAGGATCAGTTGCCGCTGCCCTTCATGCTGATGTTTGCCGGGGGCGGGGCTGTGGGCACGCTCATCGGCACAATGTTGCTGGTCAACCTGCCGGGATCGGTGCTGACGCTCATCGTCGCGTTTGCCGTCTTTATCTACGTCGCCTTTCGGCTGCTGCGTCCCGGCTGGGTGCTGCGCTACCCGCTCGCCGAGAAGCTGTCGCTTTCAATGGGCGTGCTCGGCGGGACGATGTTTGGCGCATCGGGGCTGTCAGCCCCCGTCATCCTCAGTTTCCTCAACGCGATGAAGCTGGAGCGCCGGCAGTTCATCGCGACCGTCACCATGTTGTTCACCATGATGGCCGTCGTGCAGATCCCCACGCTCTTCGCCTACGGCATCATGGATGGACGCAACTTCCTGATCAGCACGACCGCCCTTCTTCCGATCGTTGCGTTCATGCCGGTCGGCGCTTGGCTTGCCCGGCATATTTCGCGCGATGTGTTCGACAAGCTGGTCCTTGTCCTGTTGACCGTGATCGCCATAAGGCTGGTGGCAAACGCATGGTTTGGATAAGACGCCGTGCCCGGCCCAATAGACCGTCAGGCCCGGCCATCAAACTGCTACCAGAAATCCACAAAAACGCCATTTGCATCCTCTAGTCGTAGGGAGCCCTGCGCTCGGTTGGCGGTACGCCCCGAGCACCTCCCGCGTTCTTGAGAGGCGGCCATGCGGTACGTGTTTTTCCTTTTGACCCTCGCCCTGCTCGCCGCGCCAGCGCGCGCGGAAACGTCTGCCGTAACCAACGCCAAGTCCTCCGAAGCCGGCCTGCGCTGGATCAAGGATTACCGCAAGAAGCCCGATCCCAAATCGGTTCCGGCGCTGTTCAGGGCGCTCAGCGAGCGGAAGGCGTTTCACGAGCCGGAATCCTGCGGCGTCTATGTCGGGTTTCTGGCGGGCGTGATCGGCTCCAATCCGCGCGACGCGAAGACGCTGATCACCAAGACGTCGCTGCCCTTCGAGAATCAATGGGTGATGATCCGCGCGGTCGCTTATTCCGGCCATCCGCGATGGCGCGAACTGATGCTCGACCTCTTGATCGACATGCCCGACCGCCGCCTGCTCATCGAGCAATACCTCTCCGACAGCCTGCCCGTGCTCGACGACATTCCGCTGGAGCCGAAGCGGGCAACGCCGATGGAGAAATTCAGGCGCATCTTCAAGCGCGAAACCTATCTGAGAAAGAAGGAAGAAAAGACCGCGCCGGTCACATTCATGTCTCATCCTGAACTGATCGACACCCATTGGGGCGTCTACTTCGCCACCGGCAAGGATAAACCGATCGAGCGGATCGTCACACTGCTTCCCTGGTCACTCGAACGCGACAACGTCGACAAGCTGACCGTTGGCGGCATGGCAAAGTTCACGCTCGCCACCAATGCCGCACGGGACGTGAAGCTGCTGCGGATGTTGAAGCGCCTGTCCAGGCGGCAACCGGAGGAGGTGCGTCCGATTCTTCAGGAGGTCGCCGACGCCGCGGAGACAGCCGATACCGGCCGCATTCGCAAGGAAGCTGTGGCGATGGTGCAGGAACTGCGCACGCAGGGACCGGGCTCGAAGCGCGAGCTTGCCTGGTGGGGGCAGGTCGGACAGACGGCGCTTTCGCTGGGCTGCATCGGCGCAGCGGTTACGGGACAGGTAGAGTTCGGTGTGCCATGCGTGGTCGGCGGCGCGCTGTCGAGCGCTGCGCTGAAGTATCTGGCCTCACCTGATCCGGGGTAAAGGGCCGTTCCAGACCGGCGCCGAGCACACCCTCGGCGTGGGACCGGCTCTTTCGGCTTGCCCATCTCATCCAGTCGGCTTTCGCTTGAGCGATTGAACTGGCGGGAGCGGAGTTCCCCGGCTCCCGCCGCTCGACGTTCAGTTGTCCCCGGAGGTGGCGAAAACCTCTTCACCGCCGCCGAGCGGAACGGGGGCGGGGCGGTCGCAGGTGCTCTCCAGCCGGGTGCGGCGGCCGTCAACGGCGCTTTTCTCCAGCGCCTCCATGACCTCCAGCACATGAAGAGCCAACTCGCCGCTCGCGCGGTGCGGCCTGCCTTGGGCGATGGCTGCAGCCATGTCGAACACGCCAGCCATCCGATAATCCGCAACCTCGCGTTCATCGCCGAGCTTGCGGTTGGGCGTTCCGAAAGGCCGGCCCTCCAGCGATGCTTCCTGCCACTCGCCGCTCCGTTCGGAATATCTGACCGCGCCGTCGAAGAAGTTCGGATCCGGATTCAGGATGCTGCCCTCGGTTCCGTAGAGCTCGATCGGCTGCCGGGTGTGCTTCCAGACGTCCCAGGAGGCGGTGAAGGAAACATTTGCGCCATTGGCAAAGGCCAGGATGCCGTTCACCGTCGTCGGCACCTCGACCTTGATTTCCTTTCCGCTATGCGGCTTGCTCGTGATCGTGCGCACCGTCCGGCCCATCGACGCGTATGCCGTCACGCTCTCGACCGGCCCCAGGCAATTGACGAGCTGCGTGATCGGATAGCACCCGATATCGAGCACGGGACCGCCGCCTCTGGCGAAGAAGAAATAGGGGTTGGGGTGCCACATCTCCATGCCCGGCGTGGCGAAAGTGGCCGCGCCGCCGACGACCGTCCCGATGCGGCCTTTATCGATCAGGGCACGGACGAGCTGATGCGACGCGCCGAGGAAAGTGTCCGGCGCAGACCCTATCCGCAGACCGGCCGCAGCCGCGGCTTCGGCGATCTCCCTTGCTTCGGCCAGCGTGGCGGCAAAAGGCTTTTCCGAATAGAAGTGCTTTCCCGCCGCGATCGCGCGTCGGCCGATCTCGGCATGGATCAGAGGTGGCGTGAGATTGACGATGATGGCGATCTCGGGATCGTTCATCATCTCGTCGAGCGTCAATGACGCGCAGCCATGGGCGGTGGCCTTGGTTTCAGCCAGCGTCATGTCGATGTCCGTCACGGCCTTCACCGAGACGATCCGCGAGCTTGCGCCGCCGGTCAGATAGGCGTCGCTGATATTGCCGCAGCCGACGATGCCGAGTTTCACAGTCTGCATGATGACGCCCTCAAGAAAGTTTCTGCAAAAGATAGTTCCGGCTCGCCTCGGCAAAGGCGATCGGGTTTTTCGGGTTGTCGTGTTCGAGCACCATCCATCTTGCCCCCATGGCGCGGCCCTCGCTCCACAGATGCGGCCAGTCGAGCGTGCCAGCGCCGATGTCGGCCCAGCCGTCTTCTTCCGCATTCGTGCCCTCCGGCGCGAGATCCTTGACGTGCAGCGCCGTCAAACGGTCCTGTAGCGGCCTGATGGTTTCCAGCGCATCCGCGCCGCCCCGCACGATCCATGCGAGATCCGCCTCGAATGTGAGGGGCGAACCCTCCGCGCCGGCGAAGAGATGCGCAAGCGGCGTGGTTCCGTCCGCGAAGAGCGTCAGTTCCCAATCGTGGTTGTGGTAGCCAAGCGCAACGCCGTGCGATTTCATCTTCGACGCCATCTGCCCGAGTTCCTCGCCCACCTGCCGCCAGCAATCGGCGGGCATGAAACGCTCCGCATCGGGAAGAGCGGGCATGTAAAGCTCCTCGATCCCGATGACATGAGCCTGGCCCGCAACCCAGTCCAGACGCTCCCGCAGCATCGCCATGTTGACATGGCCGGTCGGGGCGCTGATCCCGAATTCGTCGAGCTTGGTTCGAGTCTCCTTCGCGTCTTCAAGATGAGCGCCGGTGATTTCGACGCGGCGGAAGCCGATCCCGGCCAATGCTTCAAGCTGGGTTTCGAGACTGCCATAGTGGCGCAGCGTATAGAGCTGGATTGAAAGCTCGTCCGCAATGTTCATGTGTCATGCCTCTCATGAGTGAAGGTTGGGGAGTTTCAAAGGCGCTCGCCGGTTTCAGCGTCGAACAGGGATATGCGTTCGGCGTCCGGCGTCAGGGAAAGCTGCGAGCCGACGGGGGGAAAGTAATCGCCCGGCAGACGGAGCTGAAGCGATACGGCGCCGTCGGAGCACCAGACCAGATTGTCCGCGCCGTGCATTTCGACCAGCTCGGACCGGAAGCCGCTCCAGAGCCCCGTGCTGTTGACGGCGATGTGCTCCGGGCGCACGCCGAGCACGGCGGGTTGGTCGATGGGCGCATCGCTGGCGAAGGGGTAGCCGCCGAGCGGAAGTTGCAGCTTTCCGGCGGTGAATGCGAGGCCGTCCGCCAACCGTTCGATGCGCCCCTCGATGAAATTCATCCGTGGACTGCCGACGAACCCGGCCACGAATTGATTGGCCGGCTGCAGATAGATTTCGGACGGCGTTCCGAGTTGCTGGATCTTGCGGTCCTTCATGACCGCGATGCGGTCAGCCAGCGTCATCGCCTCGATCTGGTCATGGGTGACGTAGATGATGGTCGCCTTGTCCATCGCGCGGTGCAGCTTCTTGATCTCGACGCGCAATTCGTTGCGCAGCTGTGCATCGAGATTCGAAAGCGGCTCGTCGAAGAGAAACACGTCTGCGTCGCGCACGAGCGCCCGGCCGATGGCGACACGCTGGCGTTGCCCGCCCGAAAGCTGCTCCGGGCGACGGTCGAGAAGCGGGGTGATCTGAAGCATCTCTGCGGCCCGGCGAACCCGCCTTTCGATCTCGTCCTTCGGCGTCCTGTTCATCCTGAGTCCGAAGGACATATTCTGCCGGACATTCATGCGGGGATAAAGCGCGTAGGACTGGAACACCATTGCGATGCCGCGATCCTTGGGTTCCTCCCAGGTCACGTTCTCGTCGTTAATCCAGATCTGTCCGTCCTCGACGTCAATGAGGCCAGCGACCGCGTTGAGAAGCGTCGATTTTCCGCATCCGGAGGGCCCCAGAAGAACAAGGAACTCGCCCTCCCGGACATCGAGAGAGATATCGCCGAGGACGCGAAGTCCGCCGAAGGCGATGGAAACATTGCGAATGGAAACTGAGGACATAGGGTCAACCTTTGACGCCGCCGGCGGTTATGCCCCGGACGAACCAGCGGCCCGAGATGAAATAGACGACGAGTGGTACGAGTGCGGTGAGGATGGTTGCGGCCATATCGACGTTGTAGGCGCGCTCACCCTGCGTCGAAATCACGACATTGTTCAGTTGCACCGTCATGGGAAGATTTTCACGCCCGGCGAAGGTCAGGCCAAGGATGAAATCGTTCCAGATGCCGGTCACCTGGAGGATCGCGGCGACGATCAGGATCGGCGTCGACATGGGGATCATGATCATGAAGAAGATCGACCAGAACCCGCCGCCGTCGACACGCGCCGCCTTGAACAGCTCGACCGGAATGCTGGCATAGAAATTCCGGAAGAGCAGCGTCATCAGCGGCAGGCCGAAGATCGTGTGGACGATGACGATGCACAAAAGCGAATTGTAGATGCCGGCAAAGGCGAACAGGCGAACGAGCGGGTAGAGGAAAACCTGATAGGGGATGAACGCCCCGATCAGCAGGATGGCGAAAATCGCATTCGCGCCC
Organism: Rhodomicrobiaceae bacterium; assembly: GCA_050330195.1. Lineage (GTDB taxonomy): Bacteria > Pseudomonadota > Alphaproteobacteria > Rhizobiales > Rhodomicrobiaceae > JAHQVI01. Next base: position 22,221 of record JBHJOB010000010.1, read on the forward strand.
CTGACGCGCCAGAAACTCAGCGCATAACCCGTCATCGCGCCGATCAGGATCGACAGAAACACCGACGGCAGAAGAATCTGCACCGAGTTCCAGAACCCCACCTGAATGCCCTCGCATTCCAGCCCGGTGCAGGCCGACGACCAGGCTTTGATCCACGGCTCATAAGTCGCCGCGTCCGGGAAAGCCATGATATTGCCGAGCCGGATCTCGTCCATCGGCTTCAGCGATGTCATCAGCATGATCCAGAAAGGCAGAAGGAAGAACAGCGCCGATATGCCGAGGAAGGCGTAGATGCCGACCCTGCCAACGGTAACACGATGCGGACGCGGTCCGTGCGGTTGGAACTCGTTCATCCGCGCCCCCTGGCCGTCCGTATGCCCCGTACATAGATCCAGGGTGCGAGCAGGGCCGCGACGGTTATCAGCATCATGGTGGCCGCCGCCGTCGCCAGACCGACATTGTTGCGCTCGAACAGATGGTCCATCACGAATTTGGCGGGCACATCCGACGCAATTCCGGGGCCGCCCCGCGTCATGGCCACGACGAGATCGTAGATCTTGATCACGCCAATGGAGAGCACGACGACCGAGGTCACGATCATCGGGCCAAGCAGCGGCAGCACGATCGAGATGTAGTAGCGCCAGGCCGGCACGCCATCGATGCGCGCCGCCTTCCAGAGGCTCTCGTCGATGCCCCGCAGTCCGGCGAGCAGGATGCACATGACCAGTCCCGAGCCCTGCCAGACGATCGCGATCACGATGGTGTAGATGACCATTTCCTGATTGATGAGCCAGTTGAAGGTGAAAGTCTCAAAGCCGAGATCGCGAACCAGCTTTTCAAGGCCAAGCGTCGGATTGAAGAACCACTGCCAGGCAAGGCCCGTGACGACGAAGGACATCGAGTAGGGATAGAGGAAGATCGTCCGGAAGATGGCTTCGCCGCGAACGCGCTGGTCGATGAACACCGCCAACAGAAAGCCGAAGATCAGACAGCCGCCTATCGTGAACGCTCCGAGAATGAATGTGTTCGTGACCGAGACGAGGAAGCGGTCATTTCCGAAAAGCCGCTCATATTGCGCAAGGCCCGCCCATTCCATCACGGGCAGCATTCTCGATGGCGTGAAGGAAAGAGCAACCGTCCAGATCATGCAGCCCAGATAGGCGATGACCACGATGAGAAAGGCCGGTATGAGCGCAATGGTCGCCGCGCTGCTCTGGCGTCGCCGCCTGAGTGACGGGGCGCTTGTTGTAACCGCTGACATCAGGGGAGTGTCTCCGTAAGAAAGCCCGGTCGCCTTTATGGGGCGGACCGGGCGAAGCCGGCCTGATGGATCGAAAGTGACATTTCAAGTCCCGCCGCCATTCCGGGTGGATGAAGGTCAGGTTGCTCAAATGCCGCGATAAATTCGATCCATCAGCAAAGCTCCAGTGGTTCGAAACTTTTCGATTTGAACCACTAGTTGGCCGACTTCAGGGCGGAGACGACTTTCGCGACGAAGTCATCGACCGACATCGACTTGGTGCTCCAGAACTGCGTGATCACGTCACGCACAGCGCCGACGCGGTCGGGGGATGCGATGTAACCGCCGGCCGGAATCTGCTGTTCGGGATCCTTGAGTGCGGCCATGCCAGCCTGGGCGCACTTGTCCATCGATGAAACGTCGAGATCCAGCCGCGCCGGCACCGACCCTTTCTTGTTATTGAAGGCAATTTGCGCTTCGGGAGAGAGCATCAGCTCGGCGAGCTTCTTCTGGGCTTCCTGCTCCTCGGCGGAACTCACCTTCGGGAAAACGAAGACGTCGCCGCCCATGACATAGCCGCCGGGCATGACGACACAGCCATAGTCCTCGCCGGGTTTCATGCCGGCGTTGACGAATTCGCCTTTCGCCCAGTCGCCCATATGCTGCATGGCGGCCTTGCCGGTGATGACGAGGCCGGTCGTGTCGTTCCAGTTGCGCCCCGCGCTGCCTTCATCGGCAAGTTCGCTCAGCGCCCTGAAGGTTTCGGCCGCCTTGCGGAATCCGGCGTCTTGCGCGGCCTCGACGTCAGCATCGCCATAGACCTTCTGGAAGACGTCCTTTCCGGCCTGCGCAATCAGCACAGCGTCGAACAGGATCTGATCCTGCCAGTCCTGCGCGCCATGTGCGAACGGGATGACGCCCGCTTCCTTCAACTTCGGCGCAATCCGGATGATGTCGTCGAAGCTCTCCGGCGGCTCGACGCCCGCATTCTCGAGGACGTCGATATTGTACCAGAGCCAGTTCTGGCCGTGAATGTTGATCGGGGCGGCATAGAATTTGCCGTCATGGGTCGTGGCGTCGACGATGGCCTGGGGCACGACCTCGCGCCACTTGTTTTCCTGCGCCACCTCGTCGAGATCGCGAAGGAAGCCGTTGCTGACAATTTCCTCGAACTGTTTGCCCGTATTGAACTGCATGACGGTTGGCGGATTGCCGCCGACGATACGGTTGATGCCTGCGGAGCGCGCGGCTTCACCGCCCGCGATCGCAGTATCGATCCAGTTACCGCCGGCGGCCTTGAAGCGGTCGGCGATCTCGGCGATCGCCGCCGACTCCCCCCCCGACGTCCACCAATGCAGAACTTCGGCTTTCATCTCGGCGGCCTGCGTGGCGCCGGGCATGATGGCTGCGAACGCCGCAGCCGCGATTACGCTGGATATGCGCTTCATGTGTATTTCCTCCCTGTTACGCGCTTATGTGACTTGTTGAGTTTGTTTGCGGGCTCCTACCACCAATGCTCCACCTGAACGCCGAAGATGAAGCCGTCCGTGTCGTCCACGAATTCGGAGTTCGTGGCCACCTTGCCTTCAAGGTCGTCGGACCAGTTGGCATAGGTGCCGAAGATGCGGAAAACCGGGCGCTCGAAATAGCCGGGCTTTTCCTGGAACTGAAGGGCGAGAGTATTCTTCCAGACGAACCCGCTGGCATCGATGCGGTTATTGTCGATGTAGTCGAGGCCGGTCTCGTAGGCGATGTTGATATGGTCCGTCAGATAGAACATTGGACGGACGCCGGTGGAGAGCCACAGAATGTTGTCGCCTTGCAGCTCGACAGGATCGGGAGCGCCGAAATCCTCGTAACGGGCGACCGTCGCCCATTGCAGCGACCAGCGCGGAGCCAGTTCGACGAAATAGTCGTTATTGGCTTCGATTGACCAGGCTTTTGAGAGATCGTAGCCCTGCAACTCGGTGGGCGCGCGCGAATTGAAGTCGTTCTGCACCAGCGCGGCGCCCTGGCGGAACATGAAGCCGGTCTTGTTGCGGCCGCCGCCCCACAGGTTCGTCAACTCGTGATAGCCGCCGAGGCCGAAGCCATATTCGTCCTCGACGAAGCCGATACCGGCCGGTGCGTCATATTCCGGGCGATATCCGAGCTGACCGACAATCGTCAGCTTGCTGTCAGGGCCGAAAGAATAGCCGCGCAAACGGAAATCCAGCATGTAGCTGTTGATGTTGTCGCCTGTAAAGGGTTCGGCCGATTCGTCATAGGCGTAGAAGGCCGCAACGTCGATTGTCTTGTTGTCCCACAGCTTGATGCCCTCGATACCGCCGCCATAATCAGACCCCTGCGCAACGTTCAGCCAGAAATGGTCGATCATGTGGATGTCCTGCCGGTCGTAGAAGCGGCGGCCGAACCAGATATGGGTGCCGTCGGCGATGAAGTTGCCGAGGCGTATGAAGGCTTCCTTGGTGTGGTCGTTGTCGAATTCGAGAAATAGCTCGTCGATCTCCCTGATGTTCAGGAATTCCTCCCAGCGGCCCTGAATCTGAATGAAGCGGGAGCCGGTCTCCACGGACTTGTCCGCGGGCACGCCATCAAGATAATAGCGGTAGTCCAATACGATCTCGCCGCCCTGGACTTCTTCATTGCCAAGACGATATTTGGCAAGCGCGCCGGGCGCCTGAAACGAGGGCATTGGCTCGCCGTCGGTCGTCCAGCCATAGCCGTACCGATAGTAACCGTGGAAATTCAGCGTATGATTTCCGTATCTGAGTTCGTTCCATTTGGGTTGCAGCAATCTCGGCTCGTCGTCGACATACATGCCGTCAGGCTGTTCGCCCAGATCTGCGGCGTTCGCAACGTGCGAAAATGGCGCAATGGCTATCGCCGAGCCCAGCGCCAGAGCGTAGAGATAAGCATATCTATGCTTGTCTTGCATTTCCAAGTCCTCCCATGGACCCCAATTAAATTGGATACGTACGGATCCAGGCAGTTTAAACTGCTCACTATTCTTGCTTGTAGTTTAAGCTGCCTCCCCCAGAGACTGATTATGCCAGGCAGGAATTCGAGTTGAATCGAATTCATCTGATTTTTTGTTTCGATGTATCCTCCGATTATTGCACTGAATTTTTGACATGGGCTTCGACGGAGCGGCCAAACATCCTGCGTATACAATTGGAACCGCTTCCAATTCAGGGCTAAAAAAAAAGCCTCGAACAGCCCCTTTCAGCGAAACCTTATGCCGCATGTATATAAGCTTCGGAACCGCTTCCACCCACTCGCCGATGCCCATATTATGGCGCGTCAGAATGTGGGCTCCTCATGTTGGAACCGCTTCCACTAATTACACTGCCCGAGACGGAAAACTGTGTCAAGTCCCGACGAACGACTATTGATGCGGATTCATTATTGTGGCTGTTCAAGCACAGTTATGTAAAACTCGCCCCTGCGAAGAGGACTGCAAGTGACGACCATAAATGATATTGCAAAAAAGGCATCTGTCGGCGTAGGCACGGTTTCCCGCGTTCTTTCAGGCAAGGGGAGCGTTGCGGAGAAGACCCGTCGCCGGGTGCTGCAGGTCATGTCGGATCTGAACTATCGACCCAATGGCGTCGCACGATCCCTGGCGACCCGCAGGACGAACACCGTCGGCATCATGGTGCCCGATTTTCACGGACGCTATTTCGGCCGTATCATCACGGCGGCTCAAAGAAATCTGCAGACGGACGGCCGTCACATTCTGGTTGCCAGCAGCGTGGGCGGCGTTGCCGAGGAGCTTGCGGCGATCGATCATCTTCGCGCCTGGGAATGCGACGGTCTGATGCTCTACAGCCGGGCCATGAGCGACGAAGCAATCATTGCGCTGATCAAATCCTATCCCAATGTGGCCGTGATCAACAGGCGTGTGGATGAGGTCGCGGAGCATTGTTTCTGCGTCGACCACAGATATGGCGGCGTGCTGGCTGCGAAGCGTCTTCTGGCTGGCGGGCATGAAGCCATCGCCTGCATTACCGGTCCGGGCCATGTTGCCGACGCCCGGGAGCGTCAGGCCGGTTTCGAATCGATGCTCGCGGAGGCGGGGAGTGATCCATCGCGGCTGATAAAGCTTGAGGGTGATTATAACTACAGGAGCGGCGCGCTGTGCATGGAGAAGCTTTGGGGAACGAAAAAGGGGAAATTTACCGCCGTCTTCTGCGGTAATGACGAAATGGCGATTGGTGCGATGTTCAAACTGATCGAGCTTGGCGTTCGTCTGCCCGAGGAGGTGTCAATCATCGGCTACGACAACGCCAACCTTTCAATGCATACCTTTCCCAAGCTCACGACAATCCTCAATCCCATGGATGAGATCGCCCAGAACGCCGCGAATTATATTCAGAACGTCTGCTACAACGACAGCAAGGAGGTGCAGAACTTTTTCATGCCCGAACTGGTCGAACGGGATTCGGTGCATTCGATTGGTTAACCTGTGCAAAAAGCCTGCGCCATGCCTATGTTTCAGACTCCACCGTTTTGGAATGCCGGTTGCCGCACGCAGTCCACAGCCGTCACGCCATCAATCCGTGTACCCGTCCAGCTCCGAATTGATCACGTAGCGCAGAATATCGACGACCTCCTTGCTTGTCTTGCAAACGGCCAGCGCCGCGCCGTCGACCTCCTTGAGGGCATGGGCGTGCTCTTCCTGATGGATGACGATCAAAGGCTTGCCCAGAGCCGCCGCCATGCCGGCATCGAATGCCGCGTTCCACTGCCTGTATTTCTCGCCGAAGCGGACGACGACGATATCGGCTTTCTCGATCAGCGTCCGCGTCCGGATGGCGTTGACCTTGGCGCCCTTGTGGTCGCGCCAGAACTTGTTCGCTTCCGCGCCCAGAATTGCGACGCCGCAATCGTCGGACGCTTCATGATGGGTTACTGGCGCTTCGAGCCGGACGGGCAGACCGGCCGCCTTGACGCCGGCGGCGATTTCCTCGCGCCATTCCGTGTGTATTTCCCCGGAGAGATAAACCCGCCATTCCGCGTTGTATGACGCCATTGCATTCCCCTTTCCATGCCGATTTCATATGCTTAAATAGACCGGGCGCCCATGAGGGTCCACCTTGGCGGGAAAGATAACGGGCAAAACCGGCCCCGGGGATCTGCCCGACCGCTCGAAACTCTATGGACGCTGCGCCAACGCTGTATAATGCAAGCTGTTCTCATCGCCGAATCGCATGCCGCAACATCCGGTGCGATACGGCCTTCCGGAGCCGAGCATGGTATCTGACACGATTGGCAGCCAGGCGAGAGACCGGCTTTCCACATTCGGCGCCGCCGGACGCAGGGCGCTGCGCTCCGTGCTGACCTCCTCGGTGTCGCGCGCGTTGATGGGGACGCCGTCCGCGCATCAGCTCCTGCTGATTCCGCAGGATCTGCGCACCGCCGATCCCAGTTTCGCCAGCGAACTCTATGATGGTTATTTCGGCCTCGCCGGAACCGTGGCGGTGACGGGCTCGGAATCGCCCTTCGGCGTACGTCCGCCAAGTCCGCTCTGGGAGAAAGAGCTTTACGCCTTCGGCTGGCTGCACAATCTGGAAGCCGCCGGGGACGAGATCGCGCGGGAGAAGGCCCGTTCCCTCTTCTCCGACTGGATCGCTCATTCCGGCGGCGCATCCGGGACCGCGTGGGACGTCGAGATCGTCGCGCGCCGGGTCATCTCGTTTCTGTCCCATGCCGGCTTTCTGCTGGAGGGCGCAACGCGGCATTTCTACGATGCCTTCATGAAGGCGCTGAGCAGCGAGCTTCACTTTCTGACCGTCAGCTATACCGAACCCGGCAACGGCGCGGGACGCCTGCGTGCGTTGAGCGCGCTTCTGTTCGGCGGCCTCTGCATCGCCGAGCACCGCAATTACGTCAGCACCTATCTGCCGATCTTCACTATCGAGCTGGACAAGCAGATTCAGCCCGATGGCGGGCATATTTCGCGAAATCCCGCCATGCTGGTCGAGTTGCTGCTGGAATTCCTCCCGCTGAAGCAATGTTTCCTGGCCCGTTCGCGCGAGACGCCCGAGGCGCTGAACAACGCCATCGACCGCATGATGGCGATGATCCGATTCCTGCGCCTCGGCGACGGCTCGCTCGCGCGCTTCAACGGCATGAGCGCCACCCGGTCCGATCTCGTCGCATCGGTGCTGGCCTATGCGGACAACGAGAACATGCCGCATCTCCATGCCCCTGACGCCGGCTATTGCCGCATGGTCCGGGGGAAGACCACCATCATCGCTGATGCCGGCCTGCCGCCGCCCGGTCTTGCCAGCGCCACCGCTCACGCCGGCTATCTCGCCTTTGAAATGACCTCGGGCATCGAGCCGATCATCGTCAATTGCGGCGCGCCCCGTGACGAAACCTCCGATTGGGGGATCGCCTGCCGGTCGACGGCGGGGCACTCCACGCTCACCATCAACGACGTCTCGTCATCGCGCCTCGTCAAGCGGAAGATCGGCTATCCGTCGCGGCAACTGCATCTGCTGTCGGGGCCGAAAACGGTTGGCGGCGATATCGAAGCCGATGGCAACGACCTGTTGTTTCGGGCAATGCATGATGGCTACAAGGATAATTTCGGCTTTCTGCATCAACGCCGGATCCGCCTGACGGGGGATGGACGCTCCATCGAGGGCGTCGACCAGCTCATTCGCGCGCCCGATGCGCGCCATCAGCCGAAGGACGGCGCCAGCTTCGCCGTCCGCTTTCATCTCCATCCCCGCATTTCGCCGCTGCTGGACACGGAAGAGAACAGCGTCGGCCTGACGACGCCGGATGCGCAGCTGTGGAAATTGCGGGTGGCCGGCGCGAGGGTCGATATCGAGGAAAGCATCTTCCTCGCCGATCCGATCATCCAGAAGCGAAGCCTGCAAATCGTGCTGCGCGGCAAATGCGCTTCCGAGGTGCAGATCGTCTGGTCGATTCGGAAGATCGAGACCAACGTCCGCGATCCCTCGCGCACCGGCTACCGCAGCCCGCGCGCCGTTGAGGACAATTCCTGAGCGGCCAGGGGCAGGCGCGATATTTTGCGCGGTTCCGTGCGGGTATGAATAGCTGTAGTGGTTTCACCCATTCCGGCGCGAAGCAACTGCCCATAGAGCTAACAGGAATGCCATGTCCGACAATGCCCCCATCATTCGCCGTGCCCTGATTTCGGTCTCGGACAAAACGGGTATTACCGATTTTGTCGGCAAACTTGCGGAACAGGGCGTCGAACTGGTTTCGACCGGCGGCACGGCGAAAGCGCTGCGCGACGCCGGGCTCGCCGTGCGCGACGTGTCCGAGCTGACCGGCTTCCCCGAGATCATGGATGGCCGCGTAAAGACGCTGCATCCGGGCGTTCACGGCGGGTTGCTGGGCGTGCGTGACAATGCCGGGCACATGGCGGCCATGGAAACGCATGGTATTGGCGGCATCGACCTCGTCGCGATCAATCTCTATCCATTCGAGGAAACCATTGCGCGCGGGGCGGAATTCGCCGAAGCCATCGAGAATATCGACATTGGCGGCCCAGCAATGATCCGTGCGGCGGCCAAGAACCATGACTGGGTCGCGGTCGTGACCGATCCGGCGGATTACGATGCGGTGCTGGCCGAAATGCAGGCCTCGGGCGGCGCGACGAGCCGGGAGCTTCGCCGCAGGCTGGCCGGCAAGGCTTATGCGCGCACGGCGACGTACGATGCGGCCATCTCGAACTGGTTCGCCGGTCAGAACGGCGAGACCGCGCCGCGCCACCGGACCTTGCCCGGTGAATTACGCCAGACATTGCGCTATGGCGAAAACCCGCATCAATCGGCGGCATTCTATGTGAGCGCGGCGAACGGCCAGCTGCGTCCGGGAGTGGCGACGGCGCGTCAGCTTCAGGGCAAGGAACTGAGCTACAACAATCTGAACGACACCGACGCCGCTTACGAACTGGTCGCGGAATTCGCCGCCGACACCTCGGCCGCGGTCGCCATCATCAAGCACGCCAACCCCTGCGGCGTCGCCATCGGCGAGACGCTGGCAGATGCCTATCGGAAGGCGATGACCTGCGATCCGGTCAGTGCATTCGGCGGCATCGTCGCGCTGAACCGCACGCTTGACGCCGAAGCGGCCAGCGCGATTGCGGAGATTTTCACCGAAGTCATCATCGCCCCGGACGCAACGCCCGAGGCGCAGGAGATCCTGTCGCGGAAGAAGAATTTGCGGCTGCTGGTGGCGGGCGGCCTGCCCGACCCGCGCGCAGGCGGCGTGACACTACGCACGGTCGCAGGCGGCTTCCTCGTGCAGTCGCGCGACAACGCCTCGCCGGATCAGGCGGCGCTGAAAGTGGCGACGGAACGCGCGCCGACCGCGCAGGAAATTGAGGATCTGACATTCGCGTTCCGGGTCTGCAAGCACGTCAAGTCGAACGCCATCGTGTTTGCGAAAGACGGCGCGACGACCGGCATCGGCGCGGGACAGATGAGCCGGGTCGATTCAGCCCGGATCGCGTCATGGAAAGGTCAGGCCGCCGCGGAGGCCGCAGGGCTGCCGGAAAGCCTGACGAAAGGCTCCGTCGCCGCGTCTGATGCGTTCTTTCCTTTCGCCGACGGATTGCTCGCGCTCGCCGATGCCGGAGCCACTGCAATCATCCAGCCCGGCGGCTCAATGCGCGATGATGAGGTCATCGCCGCCGCCAATGAGCGTGGGCTCGCGATGGTGCTCACAGGCATCCGCCATTTCCGGCATTAAATTTGGCCCTGCCGAATCGCTCGAATCCCGTTAACCTTTCGGTCGAGTTGTGGTCACGCCTGCCAATGGCGTCAACCGGCCACGCAGGTTCATAGCGGGAGAGCACCATGAATCCACGCGAGATGTTTGCAAATCTGAAGGCGATCTTTCCGACATTGCTGATTGCAATTGTCGTGCTGGCGGGCGCGGCAGCCGCCATCTGGTATCTGCCCAACAGGACGGCGGCGGTCATCCTTGGCATCGTGGCGGCCATCGCGCTCGTCCGCTTCGTGTTGCAGGGTCTTCAGCGGATCACGCAGATCGCGATTTTCTGGCTTTCGGTCGGCGTCGTCGCCGATGCCGCCTATGCAAAGCTGAACGATGTCGCGCCGGTGACGATTGCCAGTCTCGTCGTGAAATTCATGGAAGCGGCGGTGAAGCTGCTGGATATTCTCATTCGCAGCATCGGCATTGGCGGACCGAATATTCGCGCAGACATCGCCGCCGTGACGCCGGATTTCACCTGGGCGCTCATTCTGTCCGCGACCCTGCTGATGGCGATTTCGCTGATGGGCCGCCAGCGCGGCACTTACAGCGCGGCAAAACCGGATCTTCGCCGCGCCGCCTGACGATAATCGGCATGTGAGGCAGGGCTTTAGATCAGGATCATTTCTTACGGAAACAATCCTGATCTGGATCTATTTGTTTGAAGCTCGATTTTTCCGAAAAATGGTGTCCATTTTATCGGATCTCGCTCTATTGGACGCATCTGCTCCGGCGGATGCGTCAGCGCTCCAAACCTGAGGAATGCCGGGCGATAGGGGCTGACGGCCGAACCGCAGCGCCAGTCAGGCTCCGCTGTCGATGGCTTCGTTCACGTCGTTGATGGATGCGTCGAGCAGGATTTCCATGCGCGTCTTGGCAAGCTCGGCATTCCGCTCCCGGATCGCTTCAAGCACTCCGCCATGCTGGAGAAGGCGTTCCTCCTTGATCAGTACGGCAGCCGCGCCGCGCCAGCTCAGCTTGAATGTCGTCATCATGGCCGCGTGGATGAGCGCGCTGAATGCTCCGATGAAGTGATTGCCGGTCGCGAACAGGATCTGGACGTGAAAGCGCAGGTCGGCTTCAACCAGCTTGCTTTCATCCATCGAGGTTGCCTGCATGTCCTGAAATGCCATCTCGATCTTGCGAAGATCGTCCTCGGTGCGCATTGTCGCCGCGAGCGCCGCCGCGGCGGGTTCGACCATCCGGCGCAAGGCGTAAAGTTCTCTGGCGATTTCCCCGGCGGGCTTGGTTTGCAGATGCCAGCCCAGAACTTCCGCGTCGAGCATGTTCCAGAAGGCGTGGGGGCGCACGCTGGTGCCGACCTTCGGGCGGGCGATGATCAGCCCCTTTGCGGCAAGCTTGCTGTAGGCCTCTCTCAGCGCGGTTCTGGAAACCGAGTAGCGTTTGAGCATGGACGCTTCGTCGGGCAGGCGCGTGTCCGGCTCGAATTCGCCGCCGACGATCTCCCGGCCGATCCTGTGAAGCACGTTCACTTCAGCCGCCGCTGGGCTGGCGAGTGAAAAGATGCGTTCCGCGGCCGTGGTCTCGGGCTGCTGCGCAAGGCTTTTGCGAATTGAGCTTTTGTCTTTCATAAGGAAACCGGGATGCTCACGGTTTCCCGCCAATATCGAACGAGCTGACAAGAAAACGGTGAAGCACGATGAAGGCGAAGAGCAGGACGCCGCTGCTGATCATGATCCATGCGCTGTTGAGTGACCCATTGAATATAATAAGTGTAGAGATCAGGCCAAGTATCATACCGCCAAAAAGCGTACCCGCCACCATTCCGACGCCGCCCGTGAGCAGCGTGCCGCCAAGCACGACTGCCGCAATCGCCGAAAGTTCGAGCGTATTCCCGGCCAGCGGATAGCCCGATGAGGTATAAAGCGCATAAACGACGCCGGCAAGCGCGCTGTAAAAGCCGCCAAGCGCGTAAACCATCACGGTGGTCCTGCGGATGTTGACGCCCATGAGCCGCGCGGATTCCTTGTCGCCGCCGATTGCGTAGACATTCGTGCCGAAGCGCGTGAAATGCGCGATGAAGATGGCGAGCGCAAGAGCGGCCAGCATGACGAGCGCCGAGCTTCGCAAGACGCCGCGTCCCGGCAGCGGAATGCTGGCCGCGGCATAGGTATCGACAAAATCGTGCCGGATCGGAACGGAGTCCAGCGTGACCATGAAACAGGCCCCGCGCAGCAGGAAAAGTCCCGCGAGAGTGACGATGAACGGCTGGATCTGGCAGAAGTCGATGATATAGCCCTGCAGCGCGCCGAACATGATGCCGAAGCAGATCATCACCGCCGCCGTTGCGAGCGGATGCCAGCCCATGCTGTCGAGCACCGCCATGCATACGCCGACAAAGCCGATCATCGAGCCGATCGACAGGTCGATGCCGCCGGAAAGGATCACGAATGTCACGCCGATCGCGGCGATGATGATGAAGGCGTTGTCGGCGAGGATGTTGCCGAGCACCATCGTCGAGAAGAAGTTGCGGTACATCATGCCGCCCGCAACGAAGATCGCGACAAAGACCGTTATGGTGATGATAAGCGGCAGGTATCTGCTGTTCATTGCGCGCCTCTGGAAAACAGTCTCTGGATCGCGCCCCGTGCGTTGTCCGACTGAAGGAACAGGACGAACAGCACGACGAGCGCCTTGATGATGAGGTTGTATTCAGGCGGCAGGCCCGAGATGAGAATGGAGGTCGTCAGCGTCTGGATGACCAGAGCGCCGATAATGGTCATGCCGAGATAGATGCGCCCGCCCGCGAGCGACCCGCCGCCGATCACCACCGCAAGGATCGCATCCAGCTCGATGTAGAGCGCGACCGATACGGGATCGGACGTGTGCGTGTCCGCTGTCAGGATGACGCCTGCGCATCCAGCGAGCAGGCCGCACAGCACATAGGCGATGAACGTCACGAGCCTTGCATTGACGCCCGCGAGATTCGCCGCCGCCGCATTGCCGCCCACCGCCTCGATGAACAGCCCGAGCGCCGTGCGCCGGATCAGCAGCCACAGCGCGATGAAGATTCCGGCGGCCACGAACAGGCGGGTTGGAATGTAGCCGATGCTGCCCGTGCTGAGCCCTTGCAGAAGCGGGCTCTCGAAGCTGGGGTCCGTGCCGCCATAGAGCAGATTGATGAGCATTCCGATGCCGCGCCCGGACACCATGAGGATGAGCGTCGCGATGATCGGCTGAACGCCAAGCCCGGCGACGAGAAACCCGTTCCAGACGCCGCAGGCTATCCCTGCGCCAAGCGACATGAAGAGGATGACGATATGCGGATCGCCCGCATGAATGCGCCATGCGATGACCGCGCCGCAGATGGCGATGATCGAGCCGACCGAGAGGTCGATGCCGCGCGCGCCGATTACCAGCGCCATGCCGAGAGCAACGAGCGCGGTCGGAACGGCGCGATAGAGAATGTCGATCACATTGCCGAACAGGCGTCCCTCGACAACCCGGATATCGAAGAAGTTCGGAACGGTAATCCCGTTGATGACGAAGATCAGGGCAAGAGCCAGGAGCGGCCACGTCGCCGGATGCTGCCGTACGCTCTGGAACCAGCTGTCCGGTCGGGAATAATTGCCGGACGCTTTTGCTTCCTGCTTTTCCTGCGCTTGGGCTTCGGCGGATATTTTCCCGCGCAATTCACTGCTGACGGTCATCTGTCCCCGCAATCATATGGACGATGTTGTCACGGTTGAGTTCGCTGCCCGAGATCTCGCCGATCTTTTCGCGGTCGCGCAGGACCACGACGCGGTCGGCAGCCACGACCACCTCGTCAAGTTCGGATGAGGCGACGAGCAGGGCGAGCCCCTGTTCGCACAGCCTGCGGATCAGCAGGATGATCTCGGCATGCGCGCCGACGTCGATGCCGCGTGTTGGCTCGTCGAGCAGCATGACGCCCGGTTTCGAGGCGAGGGCGCGCGCGAGCACGACCTTCTGCTGATTGCCGCCGGAGAGTTGCTTGACCTGCTTGTCGGCGTCCGGCGTGGCGATGGCGAGCGCCTTGATCATTTCCGCGGCGATGCGCTCCTGCTCCTTGCGCGGAACCTGGCGCAACCAGCCGCCCTTGGCCTGCATCGACAATATGATGTTCTCGCGAATGCTCAGTTCGCCGACCAGCCCTTCGGCCTTGCGGTCCTCCGGGCAGAATGCGACGCCGGCAGCCAGCGACCGGCGCGGCGAGTTCAGACCGACGGGCTTGCCGTCCACTTCCAGCGTGCCGCTGTCATGCTGGATCGCGCCGAAGATCAGCTTGGCGGTCTCGGTGCGCCCGGAGCCCAGTAGTCCGGCCAGGCCGACGACTTCGCCTGCACGCAGGGTCAGATCGAAAGGCTTCATCGTCCGTTTGCATCCGACTCCCTTGGCTACGACCCTTTCCGCTCCGGCATTGGGAGCTGCCTTTTCCGCAAAAGCGGCTTCGACCTCGCCGAGTTCGCGGCCGATCATCATCGAAATCAGATCATGGCGGGAAATCTCCGAAGCCAGCTCGGTGCCGACATGCCGGCCATTGCGCAGGACGGAAATGCGGTCGGAGATCTCGTAGACCTGATCGAGAAAATGGGTAATGAACACCACCGCGATGCCGCGCGATTTCAGATCGCGGAGAATATCGAACAATGTCGCCGTCTCATGCGCGTCGAGACTTGCCGTCGGTTCGTCGAGGACGAGCACCTTGGTGTCTTCATCGAGCGCGCGCGCTATCGCCACAAGCTGTTGAACGGCGACCGAATAGGCGCCGACCGGCTGCTCCATGTCGATATCGAGATTCAGCCGTTTCAGCTTTTCTCGCGCTTCCTCACGCGCCTTGCGCCAGGATATGACGCCAAATCGGCCGCCCGTCCGCTCCAGCGTCAGATTCTTCGTGACCGACATGGCCGGGATCAGGTTGACTTCCTGATAGACGGTGGAAATGCCGCTCGCCTGCGCCTCGCCGGTCGTGCTGAAATTGACCGGCTTGCCTTCGAGCAGAACGTCGCCGCCATCCCGTTCCAGCGCGCCGGTGAGGATCTTGATCAGCGTCGACTTGCCCGCGCCGTTCTCGCCGAGCAGCGCATGAATTTCGCCGGGATAGAGCGTGAAGTCGACATTATCGAGCGCGCGCACGCCGGGGAATGTCTTCCCTATGGCGCGCATTTCAACGCGGGGGGCGGATGGTGCTGACATGGTGATTGAACTCTTCACAGTAAGGGCATGGGCCAATTATGCATCCGCCATCCGGCGGCGTGCAATGGCGCCCCCTGAAGAAAGGGAGCGCCCGCCGTTCGTCATGCCTCGTAGCAAAAGCCCCGATTAGCCGGCAGTGTGAAGATCCGACGGGATCACGATCCACTTGTCGAGTTCTTTCGGCTCTTTCAGGTAATCGAGGATCACCGGATAGATGAACTCGCCGACAGCGGAACGCAGCTCGACCGAAGCGTTGGCCTCGCCCTTGGAAAGCGCATCCTTGATCGCCGGAACATAGTCGACCGACACCATCAGCACGTCCTCGCCCGGCTTCAGACCGGCTTCCTTCATGGCCTGGATCGCGCCAAGCTGCATGTTGTCGTTATGGGCGAAGGATGCGCAGACGCCTTCGAGATTGTTTGTCGACTTGATGAAGGCTTCCATGACCTTCTTGCCGCCCTCGGTGGTGAAATCGCCGGACTGCGTATTGGTGATTTCCATGGCCGGGAACTGGCCGATCACGGCCTCGAAGCCGCTCTTGCGCTCGATGGCCGGAGCGGAGCCTGTCGTGCCCTGAAGCTCGACGATCTTGCAGCTGCCCTTCGAAGCGGCCGCGAGCCATGCGCCTGCAAGCTTGCCTTCGAGGTTGAAGTCGGCGGAGATGCGGGTGACGTAAAGCGACTTGTCTTTGACATCGACATCGCGGTCAACGAGGAAGACCGGAATGCTCGCTTCCTTGGCTTCGCGCAGAACCTGATCCCAGCCGGTCACGACCACGGGCGCAATGATGATCGCGTCAACGCCCTGGGCGATGAATGCGCGCACGGCGCGAAGCTGCTCTTCCTGCTTGCCCTGCGCATTGGCGAATTTCAGATCGACGCCGTATTCCTTGGCGCTTTCCTGCATGTTGGCCGAGAAAGCCGGACGCCAGTCGCCCTCGGAGCCCACCTGCGAGAACCCGATCGTCTGGCCAAATGCTGTCGAGGTAATCAGTGCGGACACGGCAAACGCCGCACCGAAAATGGTGCTTTTCAAATTCATAAGATTTCCTCCCTGTCTACAAGTCCGGACGCTATTCTTGCTGCCGTGCGCCGGATCATTAAAAATGCTATAATATTATTATTTAGGAAGGCAAACGCTTTTTTAAGAAATGTCCGCCGTCAGGAACGGCGAAAAAATATCGAGGTGATATGGCATGAGAAGCTGGAGCAGCGTCCGTTCCGGCCCTTGCGAGCCACGAATTGTGGCGCGGGGAGGCGTAGTGCCGTATGACAGGACACGATCAGCAACCAAAGGACGTTTGGCATGGTGCGCGAGAAGATTTCAGCGGCGCTCAAGGACGCCATGAAGAGCAAGGAGTCATCGACCCTTTCAACCATCCGCATGATCAATGCGGCTATAAAGCAAAAGGACATCGACGTGGCCCGGCCGCGCGGTGACGACAGGATCGCGGATGAGGAGGTGCTCAACCTCTTGCAGGGGATGATCAAGTCGCGCCGGGAGGCGATCGAGATGTTCAGGCAGGGCAATCGCGAAGACCTGATCGAGAAGGAAACTGCCGAGATTGCGGTGATCGAGCAGTTTCTGCCGCAGCAGCTTGGAGCCGAGGAAACGAAAGCGGCGATCGAGGCAGCAATAGCCCGGACGGGTGCGGCGAGCGTCAAGGACATGGGCAAGGTCATGGCCGCGCTGAAAGCCGACTATGCCGGCCAACTCGATATGGGGCAAACGAGCGCTCTCGTGAAGCAGCGCCTGAGCGCCGGTTGATCAGCGAAGGAGATGGGGCTCGCACCGGTTTGGCGAGGCGCATTTCGCTCGCGGCACAAGGCATCAATCCGTGCGTTGCCGATATGGCTTCGCAGAGATTGAAGAGAGCCGAGCCGCTCAGGATGCGCTTCGCCAAAACATGCCGCGCGTCACGCGGGAACTGGGGCACCATCTAATCGCGCCGACGGCTCCGGCGGGCTACTCCTTGGGATATTCCAGCCCCATTTCCCGATAGCGCTCGGGATCCTCGCCCCATTTGTCGCGCACCTTGACGAACAGGAACAGATGCACCTTCGCGTCGAGTTGCTCCTGCAGTTCCTTGCGGGCCGCCATCGAGATTGCCTTGATGGAGGCGCCGCTCGCGCCAAGCACGATCTTCTTCTGGCTTTCGCGCTCCACATAGACGGTCTGCTCGATGCGCGCGCTGCCATCCTTGAGGGTCTTCCAGTCGGTCGTTTCCACGGTCGAGGCGTAGGGAAGTTCGTCATGGAGCCGCTGATAGAGTTTCTCGCGCGTCACCTCGGCGGCCCAGTGGCGCTGCGGCGCGTCGCTGATCTGGTCTTCCGGGTAAAGCCACGGGCCGGGCGGCACGAGACCGGCGAGGTAATCCCGCAACTGCGAGACGCCGCTTCCGGAGGCTGCCGAGATCATGAAAATCTGCTTGAAATGACCGTAGCTGGCGGCCTTTTCGGCAAGCTGCAACAGCAGCGGCTTTTCCTCGCGCCCGATCCGGTCGACCTTGTTCAGCGCAAGGCAGGCCGGCATCTTCAGCGCTTTCGTGCCTTCTAGGATCGCTTCGGCTTCCTCGTCCAGTCCCTTGGCTGCGTCGATCAAAACCACGACGGCGTCGGCATCCCGCGCTCCGCCCCATGCGGCTTCGACCATCGCGCGGTCGAGACGCCGTTTCGGCCGGAAGATGCCGGGCGTATCGACCAGGATGACCTGCGCGGGGCCGTGGATCATGATGCCGCGGATCTGCGCGCGTGTGGTCTGGACCTTGTGGGAGACGATGGAAACCTTCGTGCCGACGAGCTGATTGGTCAGTGTCGACTTGCCCGCATTGGGTGCGCCGATGATGCTGACGAAGCCGCAGCGCGTGTCCGCATCCGCTTCGCCGCCCACAGGCGGCACGATCGTTTCGTCCGCACCCGTCATTGCGCGGCCTCTTCCCACACGCCTTCGCGCACCAGCATTTCGGTTGCCGCCGCCTGTTCGGCCGCGCGGCGGGAGGCGCCTTTCGCCCTTGCCGGATCGAGCCCTTCCACATGGACTTCATAAACGAAGATCGGCGCGTGGTCGGGGCCGGAACTGGCGACCTTGACGTAGCGCGGCAGTTTCTTGTTTCCGCGGCCCTGTACCCATTCCTGCAGCGCTGTCTTCGCATCGAGCGGAATGGAGGCGATTTCGGCGAGGCGCGGGCTCCAATAGGCAACCACCAGCGCCTTGACCGGCTCCCACCCGCCATCGAGATAGACGGCTCCGAGCAGCGCTTCGCAGGCATCGGCGAGGATGGTGCGTTTGCGCCGCCCTCCGGCGAGCGCCTCGCTGTCGCCCAGTCTTATATAGGCCCCAAGATCCATCTGTTCGGCCACGCTGGCGCAGCTTTCCTTGCGCACGAGGCTGTTGAACCGGCGCGCCAGTTCGCCCTCCGGGGCATCGGGAAAGGCGTGATAGACGTGCTCGGCCATGGCGAGCCCAAGCACCCGGTCGCCGAGAAATTCCAGACGCTCGTAATTGGCGAAGCCTTTCTGTCCGTGAGCGGTGCTTGCATGAGTGAGAGCCTCATGCAGGATCATCCTGTCGCGGAACTGGTATCCGATCTTGTCTTCGAGGTTCTTGAGATCAGGACGGCTTGCCACGGGAGTTCAGCGTATCCATTCGAAGAAGCGCGACCAGCGGAGATCCAGCAGCCAACGCCAGGGCGTAAACCAGCTTGCCGTCTCGTCCACCGAGAAGAAGATGATTTCCGCGCGGCCGACAAAATTGTCGTATGGCACGAAACCGACGCCGGAATAGCCGCCGAATCGGCTGTCGGTCGAATTGTCGCGATTGTCGCCCATCATCATGTATTGACCGTCGGGCACCACCATCAACTCGGTGTCGTCGCCATCCGTTCCGGGCGCGCAATCCAGCGTTTCGTAGCTTACGCCGTTCGGCAGCGTTTCCACATAGCGCGGAACCTGTATTTCCTGCCTGTGATGGACGTTGCAGGTCGAACCCGGTCCGGTGAAATCCTCGATGCGCTCGCGCTTGACCGGCTCGCCATTGATGTGCAGCACGCCGGTGATCATCTGGATCTGATCGCCCGGCACGCCTACGACGCGCTTGATGTAATCGGTCTTGTTGTCGCGTGGCAGCTTGAAGACGGCGACATCGCCGCGTTCCGGCTTTGACCCGATAATGCGGCCATCGAACAGATTCGGGCTCCAGGGAAAGGAATATTTGCTGTAGCCGTAGCTGAACTTCGACACGAACAGATAATCGCCGACCAGCAGCGTCGGGATCATCGAGCCTGACGGAATCGTGAAGGGCTGGAACAGGAATATGTGGACGCCGCCTGCCAGAAGCAGGGCTTGAACGATTACACGAAGCGTCTCCATCAGCCCCTCGCCTTCGGCATTCTTGCCCTTCGAATCCGCTTCGTCGCTCATCCGATCCGTCCCACTCCTAAAAAACTCGCTGCCGTTGACATAGTATCATTACGGCGCAAAGGCAAATAAGCCCGCATCAATGACTGTTGCAATGAAAAACGTGCCGCGCGTGCGCTTCTCATTCGGGAATAGCGGAAATAATCACGATGGCCTGCGCGAGCGGGAAGTCGTCGGTGATGGACAGGTCGATCTGCGCCTTGTGACCGGCGGGGATCAGCGCTTCGAGGCGTCTGGCCGCGCCGCCCGTAAGCGACATGGTCGGTTTGCCGGAGGGCAGGTTCACCACGCCCATATCGCGCCAGAACACACCGCGATTGAGCCCCGTGCCCAGCGCCTTGGCGCAGGCTTCCTTTGCGGCGAAGCGTTTCGCGTAGGAGGCGGCGCGCAGACGGCGGCGGTCGGATTTGGCGCGCTCGATTTGAGTGAAAGTGCGGTCGAGAAACCGGTCGCCATAGCGCTCGATGGTCTTTTCGATGCGCCTTATGTCGATCGTGTCGCTGCCCAGCCCGAGTATCACCGCGCTGCGCTCCCCTCGCGCGCCTGCAGCATCAGCGATTTCATCTGCGCGACGGCCTCGCTCAATCCGAGGAAAACAGCCTCGCCGATGATGAAATGGCCGATGTTCAGTTCCACCACTTCAGGAATGGCGGCGATTGGGCCGACTGTATCGAATGTCAGCCCGTGTCCGGCGTGAACTTCCAGGCCGATTTCGGCTGCAAGCCTTGCAGTCTGCCTCATGCGGGCAAGTTCGGCCTCGGCGCGAGCGGCGTCGCCCTCTGCGACAGCTTCGCAATATGTGCCGGTATGCAGCTCGACGATATCCGCGCCCGCATGTCTGGCCGCTTCGATCTGCGCCGCGTCCGCGTCGACGAAAAGCGAAACGCGGATGCCCCCGTCGCGCAGGCGTGCGGCGTAGCTTGTAAGGCTGTTGCCGAGGCCGCGCACATCGAGCCCGCTCTCGGTCGTCCGCTCCGCACGGCGCTCCGGCACGAGGCAGCACGCATTGGGGCGCGTCCTGAGCGCGATCTCCAGCATTTCTTCGGTCGGCGCCATTTCGAGATTGAGCGGACGGGTGATCCTGTCCATCAGTCGCGCAATGTCGTCGTCGACGATATGCCGGCGATCCTCGCGCAAATGCGCGGTAATGCCATCGGCGCCCGCTTCTATCGCGATTTCGGCGGCCCGAACGGGGTCAGGATGAATCCCGCCGCGCGCATTCCGGAGCGTGGCGACGTGATCGATATTCACACCAAGCCGCAACTCATTCATTGGCATTGTCTCTTGCGCGTTTTACGTGCCGGTTGAAACGGGGCTCGGCTTGGGGCCTGCTCTCCCGATTTTCCGCTTGCCGCAAGGTGGAGTCCAGCCTGTCGGATTCCGTTCCAGCTTCCAGCCTATGGAAAGGTATGCAATGCGGCACGCTGACCCTTACGGACATGAGGAGCGCCAACCAGCCAACGCACGCCGACATAGGCGGCGCAGGCTGCGAAAATGCCCAGCGGTAGGGAGCCGACGGCCATGGGCTTGATGATTGGCCAGATGTTGCCGAGCGCCTCCGCGATCGCATTCGGCGCGCCGCTGACGAGATTGTCCCAGAAGGCCTCAAGCTGGGCGCGCAGATCGACCCGCCGTCCCGTCGCGGTCTGACCGAGAAGAACGTTGCCGAGGTTGAACGTTGCGAACCAGATGACCGGATAGGTCAGCGGATTGCCGACAAAGGACGCAAGGAATGACGCCAGGATACTGCCGCGCAGCATCAGGGCGATCACGCCTGCAATGACGAGCTGGACGCCGAGAAAAGGCGTGAAGACGGCGAATACGCCTATGGCTGCTCCAAGCGCGATACGGTGAGGCGAAGACGGCACGCGCTTCAGTCTCTGGAAAATATAGCGCACCGAACGGCTCCAGCTTCGGCGGGGCCAGAAGAGCAGCCTGAGGCGCTTGCCATGACTTAACGCTTTTGCTCTCTTGAACAGCATTTCAATTCCTTAGAGCCACGGGGGGACGCACACACTTGTTTCCCCGGACGCCTGCGGCCCGCTTCTCAGCTGCGTGATGTAATCATTCCGTGGCGCTTATGCCATATCGCTTGATGTTGCGCCGCAAAAATCAGTCGTGGCGGAGCGAAGTTTCCAGAATATCATTCAAATCCAATATTGACGTGAAAATAAGCGCGAATCAGGACGGATGCTGTCCCGATTGCGGCGATTTCTTGAGGTCTTCAAGACCGAACGCCGCAGGATAATCGACTGATCCACAGCCATTTTCCAACACATTCGGCGCAAGTTCCAGCGCCATGAAGGCCTCGATCTCGAAAGGATTAAGCAGCATTGCCCCCTTTTTCGAGTCAAATCCGAAAGGACGGTAAAACTGCGGGTCGCCGAGGACAAGAACAATCTTTGCGTGTAAGTGTTTGCCGCGCTCAATCGCTGCCCTGGCGAGCTGCTTTCCGATGCCGCGTCGCTGATGGCCGGGATGAACCGCGAGCGGCGCGAGGGCGAGCGCTTCAATCGGTGAGCCGTTGAATTCCGCCTTGAGCCAGCTCAGACAGACATGGCCGACGATCCGGCCATCGGCCTCGGCCACGATGGATGCGGCTTCATGGTCATCGGCTCGCAAGCGTTCGATCAGGTCAGCCTCATACGGTTGTCCGAACGCTGCTGAGACAACATCCCTTATGGCGGCATTGTCCGCCGGCCCTGCATTGCGGATGATCACGCGCCGCTCCTCCGTCTCAAGCCTCGCCCGCTCGCGCAACTCACGGCGGATGATCTTGCCGGTCGTCGTCAGCGGCAGAGCCTCGATAAACGCCACTTCGCGCGGATATTCATGCGCCGCCAGCCGTGATTTCACATGCTCGGCGAGTTCGCGCGCCAGTTCGTCCCCCGGCGCGTGACCGATTTTCAGCACCACATAAGCCTTCACGATCTCGCCGCGCTGCTCGTCCGGCTTTCCGACCGCCGCCGCCATTTCGACCGCCGGGTGCCGCATCAGGCAGTCCTCGATCTCGCCGGGGCCGATCCGGTAACCGGCGGAGTTGATCACATCGTCGTCGCGTCCGACAAAGCGGATGCGCCCGTCCGGCTCGCGCTGGCCCTGATCGCCGGTCACGAGCCAGTCGCAGATGAACTTGGCGTGCGTCGCGTCCTCATTGCCCCAATAGCCCAGAAACATCACCGGATCGGGCCGCTTGACGGCGATCATGCCGGTTTCGCCTTGGCCGACCGGCTGGCCATTAGCGTCGATCACCTCCAACTCATGGCCCGGCACCGGCTGGCCCATCACGCCGGGAACGGCGTCCATGATCGCCCCGCAGGAGGACACGATCATGTTGCATTCGGTCTGGCCGTAAAACTCGTTGATCGTCACGCCGAGCACCTTGCGGCCCCAGTCGAGCAGCTCCGCGCCGAGCGTTTCGCCGCCGCTGGCGACGCTGCGCATCTCGACCTGTTGGCCTTGCGCGGGATCGGTCGCGGCGCGCATCATCTTCAGGGCGGTCGGGGGCAGGAAGGCGTTGCGGATCTCATATTTGCGGATCAGCTCGAAAGCGGCTTCGGCGGTGAATTTCGTGAAGCGTTTGGCGACCACCGGCACGCCGTGATGCAGGGCGGGCAGCAGCACATCGAGCAGGCCGCCGATCCACGCCCAGTCGGCCGGAGTCCAGATGCGGTCGCCGGGCCGGGGCAGGAAATCGTGGCTCATCTCGACGCCGGGCAGGTGCCCGAGCAGGACGCGGTGGGCATGCAGCGCGCCCTTGGGCTGGCCGGTCGTGCCGGATGTGTAGATGATCAGGGCGGGATCGTCGGCGCGGGTCTGCACGGGCGTGAAATCGGTTCTGTGCGCGGTCCGGAGCGTATGAAAGCAGAGTGCGCCGTCCGCCTCGCCGTCAATGCTCAGGACGAGTTTCAGCGCGGGCAGCTTTTCGCGCAGCGTCGCAAGCTTGGCCGCGCCCTCGGCATTGGTGATGACTGCCGCCGCGCCCGCATCCGCCAGCCGATGTTCCAGCGCCTCCGCGCCGAACAGCGTGAACAGCGGGATGGCGATGCCGCCCAGCTTGTAGACGGCGATGTGGCTGTAGGCCGTCTCCGGCGTCTGCGGCAGGAGAATGCCGACGCGGTCGCCCCGGCCCACGCCATGCGCCAGCAAGAGGTTGGCCGTCTGGTTGGACAGGTAGCGCAAGCCGCCGAAGCTGTAACGGGCATCGCCGCCGCCCTCGCGCACGTCGATCAGCGCCAGCCGGTCCGCGTCCAGTTCGGCCCAGCGGTCGCAGACATCGACGCCAATATTGTAGAAATCCGGCACATCCCAGCGAAAACGGGCGCGCAGCTCTTCATAGGTCGAGGCGGAGGGAAGCATGGCTTTTCTCGAGGCCGATTTCCAAATCTGTCATGCGTGTGCAAACGGGCACAATTCACCTCTCCTTTAGGGAGAGGTCGAGACGCGCCAGCGTCGCGGGTGAGGGGATTTTTACTTTGCTGTCAGGTTCTTACGCCCCTCACCCCAGCCCTCTCCCGAAGGTGAGCGCTCGTCGCTCACCGTAAAGGTTCGCGATTAGGAGAGGGAGCGTTCACTTCATGCCGCGGCTCCCCGGCTTGATGGCTGGGATCGCAGCCAGTTCAGGCGGGAGATTGTCGGGCGAATGGTTCTTGATGTCGAGCCTTAACAGCGGCGTCAGCGGCACGCCGACATCGGATGTTCCGCCCGAGCGGTCCACCAGACACGCCGCCGCCACAGGCACGCCGCCTTCCTCCGCTATCGCCTTGATGCATTCGCGCGAGGACAGGCCGGTCGTGACGACGTCCTCGACCATCAGCACGCGCGCGCCTTTCTCGATGCTGAAGCCGCGCCGGAGCGTGAACTGCCCGTCCACGCGCTCGAAGAAGATCGCCGGAACGCCGAGCTGGCGGCCCATCTCGTAGCCGACCACGACCCCGCCCATCGCAGGCGAGGCCACGATGTCGAACGGCCCGACGCCGCTTGCCTGCAGCTTCTCGCTGAGCGCCGCGCAGAGCCGCTCGCCGCGTTTCGCGTCCATCATGACGCGCGCGCATTGCAGATAGGTGTCGCTCCGCAGGCCGGATGTGAGGATGAAATGACCGGTCAGCAGAGCCTCGGCGGCACGGAATTCGGCGATGATCTCTTCGTCTGTCATGGCGAGTTGTTTTATGCGCTGGCGGGGGGAAGTGCAAGCGGGCAGCTCGCCGTCTCAACCGAAAAGCTGGCCGAAAACACATGCTTCCGGCCAGCCCTGTTTCTAACCTGCGGGCCGAATGCAGCGGCCTCTGACGCGCACCTTG
The DNA here is from genome assembly GCA_050330195.1 of Rhodomicrobiaceae bacterium. Lineage (GTDB taxonomy): Bacteria > Pseudomonadota > Alphaproteobacteria > Rhizobiales > Rhodomicrobiaceae > JAHQVI01. Next base: position 47,111 of record JBHJOB010000010.1, read on the forward strand.
CCTCGTGGGCAATCACGTTGGACAGTTGGCTTGCGGACGCACCGGAATACGGACTGCCCGACCCGCTTAACCGTCATACGGCGGGGACAGACGCATCTGCGCCCTCTCGCCTTGCCGCCAATGCAGCGCAACGGCGTGACCTGTTTCTTGCACTGCCAAGCATTGCGGCCAATTGAGACCTTCTTTGTTCTTGCGCCGCACAGACAGCGCTGCCCGCGTATTTGTCCGCCTTTGCAGACGATTTGAACAGGCTTTTTCACGCAGCGCCATGCGCGCGCGCCCAGTTTGACGCGATGTTCATTCCTGGCGCACACACACCGTTTCCCGCGCTGCTCCCCGCCTACACAGCGAATGCGGGGCGGATCGACGACACGTACGGGCGGAGCCGTATCCACACCAGGCGTTGGCCGGGGCGGATCGACGACGCGTACGGGTGGCGCCGTATCCACACTGTGGGTGGGTCGGGGCGGACTGACGAGGTCTGACGAACCCGTCTGCACCGACGGCGTGATACAGTTATATTTATGCCCGCGCAGATCGACAATCTTGGGCTTGCCTTTGGAACGCGTCTTCAAAGCACAGTTGAGCTGTTCATTCTTCTCAATTGCAAGCGGCAGAACGGCTGCAGCGATGAACGTGTCATTTCCGGTCTGGTGCGCGGTTGCATCGCCCGTCCAACTCCGTCCTCCCGTACAGTCAAGCTGATAGGGTATCTTGCCGCTCCGGTCAGCGCGCAGGCTGACGCCTATGCTGGCTTCGCGCGGGCAGCGACTTCCCTTGTCGCGAAATGAGATTTGGCCGCCAAGCACGTTGAGGCACTCGACCTTGAGCCATGTCCAGCCGGAATTGCCGGCAGGGTCGTTCTTGACCTGCGCCATGAGCTGGGCCTCGAACGCGCTGATTTCGAAGCTCCGCGTGGCGACCGCCTTGTAGCGATCATCCTCACGCTTGGCTTTAACCGTGCCATTGTAAACGACAAGGCCGCCCTGATGCTTGATCTCGTAAGGGATATTACCGGGACGGTTGGCTGTGAAGTTCACGGTTTCGACCACGCGTTTCGGACAGGCCGAGACGTTCTCGACTTCGTAGGACAGCCAGACGCTATGGACCTTGAGCGGTCCGCAATCGACCCTGATCGTCTCAACCTTGCTCTTTGGGCCATCGACGACAGCAACGCGGAAACGATGCTGGCCGGGGTCGACCCTGTAGCGCTGTAAGCGCTCCACGCGCCACCAGCTCTTGTTTCCCAGCGTCACCTTGCGAGGCTGGATAACGATTTCCTCAGAAGCCTTGCCGTTGTGAAGGAAGTGAAAGCGCGCTTCGGTCTTTCTCTCATAGTCGATGAAAGCCGAAACCTCGACCTGCCGCGGGCATGTTTCCCCAACCTGCTTGACGCGGATATCGACATTGGGTGGTGTTGGCGTCAGATCTGCAGACCGTGGATCAGTGTGGCTGAGACAAACGACGTTCACGGGGAATGTCGTGTGGGCAATGGCCGGACGGCTAGATGCTCCGGCGGGGTACCATCCGGTCCATGAAACGAATTGCGAGCCCTTCCAGGCGCCGGCGCTAAATCCGGCGTGGACCGTAAATTCCATTTGGCCGCCAGACCTGTTCTCCGCCGGCAGGTTGCTGAAGGCATTGTTGCACCGGTCGATCACATCCTGTTCGCGATTAAAGCCAATCCCCGGAATGCCAGTGTTCACCATCGTCACGGCGTTCATCCTGAAGTTGGCGTGGGTGTCGACAGATTTCTCGTAAGTGCCGTCTTTTGCGCCTTGAACGTCCAACGGGAGTTGGGACGTGACGGTGGGATCGCCTGTCGTGATGGTCCAGCCGTAAATCCGGTGTCCGGACTTGACTCTCGCCTTGAGTTTGAAGCGCGTCTCCACGTCACCAACAAGGTGTGTGTAGCGCTCACCATCATGACCGACGAAGATCGATGCGGCGGCAGGACGTCCGCTGCCGCCGGGGCTCCACTCTATCGACGCGGATGTGAATGGATGAGGGGTGCTTGGATGTTCCGCCTGCGCCGTCGAAGCGAACGACACAATGGCGGCCAATGTTGCTGCGCGGGCCAATCCCGCGCGCGTGCAGGGAAAAATTCTGAGATTGATATGCTCGGTGCTCAACATCTTAGCCTCCGTCGAGTCCGGGGTAAATGAGAGCGGGCTGTCAGTCGTTCGGAACGAAAGACAATCGTAACAGCCGCGCGGCTACCGGTTTGTCGCACCGAAGGACAGGAAAGGTTCAAATGAGGGAAATGGAGCAAGCGAGCAGTCGCTCGGCGATGATCACTTGCGGAAAATGCAGATGACCACCGGGGCGTTCAGCCGACGCTTGAGATAGCATCGCAACGATTACTGACGGGCTTGAAGAAAACGCCCGGAAATCTGCCGTCTGCTTAGGACAAAACCCGCTCGACCTTGTTCACCGCGGACAGGCTTTTCAGCCCGTTCAGGATGTTCCGCAGGTGCTTCACGTCCCACACTTCAAGGTCGATCAGCATGTCGGTGAAATCGACGCGGCGGTCGGTCATTTCCAGCTTGTCGATATTGCCTTGGGAATTGCCGATGACGCCCGCGATCTGGGCAAGCGAGCCCGGTTCATTGACGGCCGTGATCTTGATCTGCACGGGGAAGAATTCGTGGGAGCCCTCGTCGATGTCCCAGGTGACGTCGATCCAGCGGTCGTTGTGGTCGTAATGGTCCTTCAGCAGCGGCGAATGGATCGGGTAGATGGTGATGCCCTTGTTCGGTTCGAAAATGCCGACGATGCGCTCGCCGGGGATCGCGCCGCCGGGTGCGAAATGGATCGGCAGATCGCCCTTGGCGCCGCGGATCGGGATGCCGTTCGCACCGTTGACGCTGTGTTCCTCCGGCACGCTGCCTGGCCAGCGGAATCGGAGATTGGTCACGCGGCGCAGATTGAACCAGCCTTCGTCGGAGCGCTTGATCGCAAGCCGCTTGGGCTGCTCGGGCTGCGCCTCGCCCGGATAGGCCGCCTTGTAGACTTCCGCCGCCGTCAGCTCGCCGCGTCCGACGAGGGCGAAAACATCCTCCAGCGATTTCCGCGACAGCCGGCCGAGCGCGGCGATGATCGCGTCCTCCGAATAGGTCTTCTCGCGCTTTGCGAAGGCGGATTTCAGGATGTCGCGCCCGAGATTGCAATATTGCTTGCGCACGGCTTCGCGGCTGGCGCGGCGGATCGCGGAGCGCGCCTTGCCGGTGACGGCGATATTCTCCCATGCGGGCGGCGGAACCTGCGCTTCGGAGGTGATGATGTTGACCTCGTCGCCATTGCGCAGCTCGGTCGTCAGCGGCATGTGGCGGCCATTGACCTTCGCGCCGACGCAAGCGTTGCCGACATTGGTGTGAACCGCGTAGGCGAAGTCGATCGGCGTGGAGCCGCGCGGCAGGGCGATCAGGCGGCCCTTCGGCGTGAAGCAGAACACCTGATCCTGGAACAGCTCCAGCTTGGTGTGTTCCAGAAACTCTTCCGGATTGTCGCCTTCGAGCAAATTGGCGACCAGCTTGCGCAGCCACTGATAGGGCGTCGGGTCTTCCGTGGCGGAGACGCCGTTCGCCGCCAGAACCACGCCATCCTTGTAGAGCGCATGGGCGGCGACGCCATATTCGGCGATCTCGTTCATCGTCGCCGTCCGGATCTGCAACTCGACGCGCTGATGGCCGGGGCCGACGATGGTCGTATGGATCGACTGGTAATTGTTGTATTTCGGCGTGGAGATATAGTCCTTGAACCGGCCCGGCACGGTGCGCCAGGTGGTGTGGACCGCGCCGAGCACGCGGTAGCAGGCGCAGATATCGTCGACGATGATGCGGAAGCCGTAAATGTCGGAAAGCTGCTCCAGCGACACCTGCTTGTTGTCCATCTTGCGCCAGATGGAATAGGGGCGCTTCTCGCGGCTTGAAACTTTGGCCTCGATCTTGCGGTCGGTGAGGCGGGCGTTCAGCTCGGCCTCGATCGTCTTGATGATGTCCTTGTTGCGCTCGCGAAGCTGGGCAAGCTGCGACGTCAGGGCCTCATAGGCTTCCGGCTGCAGCCATTTGAAGGCAAGCTCCTCAAGCTCGTCCTTCATGTCCTGAATGCCCATCCGTCCGGCGAGCGGCGAATAGATGTCGAGCGTTTCCTGCGCGATCCGCCGCCTCTTGTGCGGCTTCATGTGCTCCAGCGTGCGCATGTTGTGGAGCCGGTCGGCCAGCTTCACGAGCAGCACGCGGATGTCGCTGGAAATGGCGATGAGCAGCTTGCGGAAATTCTCGGCCTGTTCGGCGCGCTTGCTGACGAGGTTCAGCTTGTCGATCTTGGTCAAGCCGTCGACAATCGCGCCAATGTCCTCGCCGAACTTGTCGACAATCTCCGCCTTGGTCGCTTCTGTGTCCTCGATGACGTCGTGGAGCAGGGCGGTCGCGATCGTGGCGTCGTCCAGCTCGTAGTCGGTGAGGATCGCGGCGACTTCGAGCGGGTGCGAGAAGTAGGGATCGCCCGAGGCGCGCTTCTGGTTGCCATGCGCCTTCATCGCGTACACATAGGCGCGATTCAGCAGATCCTCATTGGCTGCCGGATTGTAGCTCTGGACTTTTTCGACAAGTTCATATTGCCGCATCATGACGGGAACCCTCGCCCGCCTGTTGCCAGACCAGAAGCCTCGCTATGGCGGTTAGCGGGACCGGTTGTTCTGATGCTGGTCAGTCGGGATGCTTCTTTCCATACCACGGAGAAGTTCTTCTTCTGTCATCCGGTCGATAACGACATCGCTCGACGGGTCGTCACGGCTGAAGACCGGGCGGTCGGAGGAACCGGACAGCATCGGAACCGCATCGGGCTCGGGCTCGTCGACTTCGACGTAGCGCTGCATCGAGTGTATCAGATCTTCCTTGATGTCTTCCGGCGAAATGGTGCGCTCGGCGATCTCACGCAGGGAAACGACAGGATTCTTGTCGTTTTCACGTTCGACCGTGATCGGGGCGCCGGCGGAAACGCTCCGGGCGCGGTGGGCGGCGAGCAGAACCAGCTCAAACCGATTTGGTACCTTGTCGACGCAGTCTTCAACGGTCACGCGAGCCATGGCGCAGGATTCCCATGTTTGTCTGGAGAAATTTATCCTTTAAGTAGCGATTTTTTCGCTCACGCGCAAGCCTTGCGGCCCCAAACTCACAGCCCTCGGCAATGAATATAAAGACGGAGTATCTCATGTAATGTTCTGGTTGCATGAGAATGTGCGGCCGCTTATAGGTAAGGTCATGAAACTCGACCTGCTGTTCCGGGCTCTGGCGGATCCGACAAGGCGGCGGCTGATGGACGAACTTGCCGAGCGCGACGGGCAAACGCTGTTCGAGCTGCATGTCCGGCTCATCACCTGGCAGGGCGCGGCCCTGTCCCGGCAGGCATTGTCCAAACATCTGGGCGTGCTGGAAAAAGCCGGGCTGGTGCGCAGCGAGTGGCGGTGGCGCAGCAAGCACCATTTTCTCGAAAGAGCGCCGATCCGTCAGGCTTGGGACATGTGGCTCGGGTCATTTGCCGAAAGCGAAGAAGGCAAGGAGGAAAATGCCGATGAAGATCGTTGTGACGAGCATCATGGTCGATGATCAGGACAAGGCGCTGCGGTTCTATACCGAAGTTCTTGGCTTCCTGCCCAAGCTGGATATCCCTATGGGCGAGCATCGCTGGCTGACATTGGTGTCGCCGGACGATCCCGATGGCGTTCAACTCGTGCTGGAGCCCGACAGTCATCCCGCCGCAAGGCCGTTCAAGGACGCGCTGACCGCCGATGGCATTCCCTGCACCTCCTTCGGCGTTGCCGACATTCACGCCGAGCATCAGCGGCTGCTTGGCCTCGGCGTCGAATTCACCCAGCCGCCGGTGACGATGGGACCGGTGACAACGGCCGTCTTCTCGGACACTTGCGGCAATCTGCTGCAGATCGCCCAGCATCATTGATGCCGGCCGCGCAAACCGCGACCGCCTGGAAAGCTGTCACGACAGCGCCGCCGCATCCCGCATGAACATCTCCTGCGACGTTATGATCTGCCCATCGGCGGCGAATTCCAGCCGCTTCATGAGCTGTGCGGCGCTCAGTCCCGAAACCGGATGATGCCAGTAGGGAGCCACATCCAGCAGCGGCTTCAGGACAAAAGGCCGCATTGCCACGCCGGGATGCGGCAGAATTAAAGTTGGCGTGCCGCATTTAAAAACTTGCTTATTGCCTTTTGACCAATTTAAGATTCGGCTGTTGTAATCGACGATGTCGAGGTCGAGCGGACGAGGTCCCCAGCGTCTCGACGATCGCCGCCCTGCTCCTGCCTCGATCCTCTTGAGTAATGTCAGGAGTGCTTTCGGTGGACGGGAGGTGTGGACCAGCGCGACTGCGTTAGTAAAATCGGGTTGATTGGCTAGTCCGTAGGGTTGGGTTCGGTAGAGGCGCGAATGGCGCACAATCCTGACACTCTGTTTTTCCAGCTCAGTTAGAGCTTGCAAAATCGTGGTATCAGAATTACCCCACCGACTGGTTACATTTGATCCTAAGCTGATGATGACCATTTCTACCTTGGCTTTTTTCGCCAACGCGTATTGACGTTGAAGATGCCCCAGGGGGTGGGGCGGCTGCTGGAATGAAGGCTCGCTTGGCCATTTTCAGGCAATCGGGCGCGTCCTCTTCCCAGAAAGGACCATTATGCAAATGAATTTTTATCCGTCGGAACGTATTGCGCTATTCATCGATGGCGCAAACCTATATGCGACTGCGAAGGCACTGGGGTTTGATATAGATTACAAAAGGCTTTTGGACGTCTTTCGTACGGAAGGCCGCCTCTTGCGGGCACTATATTATACTGCAATTGCCGAGGATCAGGAATACTCCTCGATCCGTCCCTTGATAGACTGGCTCGACTATAATGGCTATACGATGGTCACGAAGCCGACCAAAGAATTCACCGACGCGGCGGGCCGCCGGAAAATCAAGGGTAACATGGACATCGAACTGACCGTCGATGCCATGGAACTCGCCGAACACCTGGACCACATCGTGCTGTTTTCAGGCGACGGCGATTTCAGGACGCTGGTCGAGTCGCTCCAGCACAAGGGCAAGCGCGTCAGTGTCGTCTCCACGATGAACACCCAACCGCCGATGGTCTCAGACGAGTTGCGCAGGCAGGCCGACCAGTTCGTCGATCTTGCGGACATGGAAGAGAAAATCTGCCGGCCGTCCAACAATCAGTTTGGGCGCGGCGGAGGTGGACGCGCGCCGTATAGCGACGCCGAAACGGACGATTTTGCCGACGCCTGAGTGATTGCCGGGATCTGGCGATATAGAGAAGATTGCTTATAACGTGGCATCCGACGCGCAGCGGATTTGTTTGCGAATCGCCTATATCGTCGGTTCCTGAAATCTTGCGATGCATCCTTGCGCCGATGCTGCTCTGGTTTCTCCCCGCAGAATATCCACAAAGGTGCTCTCCCGGTACGCAAACGCTTCTTGCGCCGCGGACACGGATAATAGCATAAGGGCAACAGGAAACGGCGGCAGGGCGGTTTCCCATCTGCTGTGCCTTTCATTGCGCTTCGCTGATCATTCTACCGATCAGGAACGCCCGTCCTTAATTCACCGCAGCCAATCTCTGACTGTCAGCATCGGATTCGCCATATCGCTCATGACCGTTCCAGAGCCTGACCCGGATTGCCCGCTCTGCCCGCGCCTGGTCGCCTTCCGCCACCAGAACCGGGCCGCCTTTCCCGACTGGCACAACGCGCCCGTGCCGTCTTTCGGAGAGGATGGGGCGCGGTTGCTTATCGTGGGGCTGGCTCCAGGCTTGCGCGGCGCGAACCGGACCGGGCGGCCTTTCACGGGGGATTATGCCGGCGTCCTGCTGTACCGGACGTTGCTCAAATTCGGTTTCGCATCCGGCTCTTATGGCGAGGCGCCGGATGACGGCTTGCGCCTGCAGGATTGCATGATCACGAACGGCGTCAGATGCGTCCCGCCGGCGAATAAACCGGAATCTTCGGAAATCAACATATGCCGTCAGTTCCTGAATGGACGGATTTCGCAAATGCCGAATTTGCGGGCAATTGTGGTGCTGGGCCGCATTGCGCATGATACGACAATCCGGGGCTTCGGCTTGAAATTAAAAGACTTTAAATTTGGCCATGGCGCAATTCACCATCTGGGTGAATATAATATTCAGATTTTCGACAGTTACCATTGTTCCCGCTACAACACTAATACTGGTATGTTGACTCCCGAGATGTTCGAGGGCGTTTTCGCAAATGTTAGAAGTTTGCTTGATCGCTCCTGATGTGTGGTTGTAGACTGGCAAATTCATAGCTCATAGATCTTATATATAAATAGAAGTGAGTTTGGCCCCATGCTTCAGATCTCGACCTCCAAGATTGCACATGTCATTGTAAGAGCGAAAGAATATGACGCAAAACTGGGCAACTGGGAGGATACGCTGGAAAGCGGTTTTCGTGAGGACATCAGCGGTACGGTTCTCGAAAACTTCTCCAGCGACGCCAATGGCGGAGAACTCGCGGAATTCATTGCGAGCCTTAGCGAGGACGAGCAGGCAAGTCTGGTTGCGTTGACGTGGCTGGGGCGCGGCACATACTCGCCGGACGAGCTTGACGAAGCGATCGACATTGCCCGGGCCGAGCATATCAGCAAGGCTGACAATTACCTGATCGGCATTCCGTTGCTCGCGGATTACCTGGAGGACGGGCTCGACAAGCTGGGCTATTCCGTCGAAGAACTGGAGAAGATGTTCTCCTGAGTTCCGTGGATGCCTCGGTCCCCATGCGCTTTCGTGCAATGACGCCGGGTGTTTCCGTCAGAAATGATGCTGACTATAGCGGGATCGCTTCAGGTGAGATCGTTCTGCCACACATACAGATGTCATTCCCGCGCAAGCGGGAATCCAGGTCCTTCGCAGCATCTCCGGTGTTTACCGGATTCCCGCTTGCGCGGGAATGACGAGAACTGTGTCCATCTGAACTGATCTTGCTCTTAGCCCTTCTCGCGCAGCAGGCGGGCCTTCTGGCGATCCCAGTCGCGTGACTTTTCAGCCTGCCGCTTGTCGTGCAGCTTGCGGCCACGGGCAAGCGCCAGTTCCAGCTTGGCGCGCCCGCGATCGTTGAAATACAACTTGAGCGGAACAAGCGTCATCCCGTCCCGCCGTACGGCGCCGATCAGCTTGGCGATTTCGCGCTTGTGCAGCAGCAGCTTGCGCGGGCGGCGTTCTTCGTGGTTCAGGCGGTTTGCCTGCGCGTAAGCGGGGATGTAGGCGTTGATCATATAGATCTCGCCGCCTTCCTCGGAGGCGTAGGATTCCGCGATGTTCGACTTCCCCGCCCGCAGCGACTTGACCTCCGATCCGGCAAGCGCGATCCCTGCCTCGAAAACCTCGTGGATTTCGTAGGAATGCCGTGCCTTGCGGTTTTCCGCCACGATCTTGCGCGGCGGTTGCTTCTTCGGAATTGCCATTATCTTGAGCCTAATCGGGATTCAATCAGATGGAGACGATCCCGATCAATATCCATCTCTGCAAGCGGATTTTCGCGGCCTCGCCATCAAACCGCGATCAGTTCCGGCGTTAGCAGCCCGGCGAAATCCAGCGCGGCGTCGACAGCCGCCCTGGTGGTTTCCTGAACCGGACACAGCGGCAGACGGGTTTCAGCGCTGCAAATCCCAAGCCGCTCAGCCGCATATTTCACCGGACCCGGATTGCTTTCCACGAACAGCGCATCGTGCAGCGGCATAAGCTTGTCCTGCAAAGCCAGAGCGCGCCCGAAATTGCCTTCAAGGCAAGCATTCTGGAACTGCGCGCAAAGGGCCGGGGCGACATTGGCGGTTACCGAGATGCAGCCGACGCCGCCATGGGCATTGAAGCCGAGCGCCGTCGCGTCCTCGCCGGAGAGCTGGCAGAAATCCGGGCCCATCGCCCCGCGCTGCTGGCTCACCCGCGCCATGTTTGCCGTCGCATCCTTTACTCCGGCGATATTCGGCAGTGCGAACAGCCGGGTCATCGTCGCGACGCTCATGTCGATGACGCTGCGTCCCGGTATGTTATAGATGATGATCGGGATATTGATCGCATCGTTGATCGCCTTGTAATGCCGGTAAAGCCCTTCCTGCGTGGGCTTGTTGTAATAGGGGGTGACGACGAGCACGCCATTCGCCCCGACCGACTGCGCAAAGCGCGCCAGTTCGATGGCCTCGGCCGTGCTGTTCGAGCCCGCGCCGGCGATCACCGGGACACGGCCGTCGGTCTGTTCGATGCAGATCTGCACCACGCGCCGATGCTCGTCATGGGACAAGGTGGGCGACTCGCCGGTCGTGCCGACGGGAACAAGCCCGTGCGAGCCGGATTTGATCTGGAACTCAATGAGGCGGCGGTAAGCGTCTTCATCCAGTGCGCCATTGGAGAATGGCGTTATCAGTGCCGGAATCGATCCCCTGAACATGGCAAATCCTTCAGATTGCGCCGCTCCACGCCCGGCGCGCCATAGAAATAACCTAAAGGGACCATAGTGATTTCTTTTCAGACCGGCAAGCGCAGCATCCGGCCCGCTTTCCGGATAAAGCGGGGCTTCTTTTGTCCCCCGATTTGCGTTCCATACTGGAATAACCGCCTCGCGGTAGGAGACTGTTAATCATTACCGTTCTTCACTGTGACAAGTCGTGGGACATGACGCCCCTGTTCGGTTGGATGAAAATCGATATAGTGTCGTTAAAATTTTAGTTTTCACTCTTCGCGCGACTTGCAGAAGTTACAAAGCTCTCGACGGCCAAATTGCTCATGCGTAACAACGAACTCCGAGCGTCACTGATCAAGCACGCAAAGACCGTCTCGGCGACAGTCACTGCTTGCGTCACGATCCTGCTTATCTTGCAACCCTGGCGGCCCGGCGCCGACAGGCGCAGCGAGGAGGCGCAATATACCGCTTCGCTGTCCGCAACAGTCGATACCGCGCCCCAGAAGGCCGAACCAGCCCCGGCTCCCGTCGTTGCCGCGACCGACGCGCCGCCCGAGGATGTTGCGGATGGCTCACCGGACACTGGCGGCGAGATCCGCCTTGCCGCCCGCAGCCCTTCGCCGGCATCCGTGCCGCTTCCGGAAAAGCTGGAAGAGAAGGCGCTCATTCCTCTTCCGCAGAAGCGCGAGGCTGCGTCCGGGGACGGCACGGCGCTCGCCGGCCCGACCACACAGCCGGAGCAGGTTGCGAACTCTCTTGAGAACGAGGCGCTGGCCCCGCTATTCGCCTACAAGGCCCCGAAAAGCGATGTCGAGAAGCTCAAGAGTTTCGTCAAGCTGACCTATCAGCGGAAGTTCTCCAGCGCCCGGCCGCTGATGGAGGATATGAGCGATCCGGTCGCGAGCAAATTCGCCCGCTGGTATTATTACCGCACGAAGGCTCCGGACACGACGCCCGAGGAAATCATTGCATTCCTTGAGGAAAATCCGCGCTGGCCGAGCCGGGATATGCTGGAGGAGAGTGCGGAAGACGCCCTGTTCTGGCGGGAGGAAGATCCCAAACGGGTTCTCGCCTATTTTGCGGACAGGCAACCGGCCAGCGGTGTCGGCTTTGCGGCGCTGGGAACTGCCTTGATCGAGACCGGCGAGAAGGACAAGGGCGCGGAACATATCCGCAAGGCTTGGCGCAAATATCCGCTGACGCAGGCGATCGAGAAGAAGATACGCAAGCTCCGCGTGTTGAACGCCGACGATCACCGTGCGCGCGCCGATTATCTGCTGATGCAGGACAACAAGCGCTATGTCGGCGCGGTCGAGCGAATCCTTCCCCAGATCGACAAGAAGTGGAAAGCTTCGATCAAGGCGCGGATCGCAACGGTCAAGCGTGCGAAAAATGCCGGGACGCTGCTGACCCGGCTGGACCCGAAGATCAAGCTTGAGCCGCCGGTGCTGTTTGCCCGCATTCAGTGGCTGCGCCGCGCCGACAATGACAAGAAAGTCTGGTCGCTGCTGCGTTCCGCGCCCAAATCGGCCGAGAAGCTGATCGACCCTGCGGCATGGTGGAAAGAGCGGCGGATCCAGGTGCGACTGGCCCTCAACAGCGGCAAGGTCAAGACGGCCTACGCGATCGCGAGCGGGCATGGCGCCGGGCTTCCCCATTGGGATCTGAGCGACGCCGAATTCCTCGCCGGCTGGATCGCCCTGCGCTTTCTCGACCGCCCCAAGGACGCGCGCAAGCATTTCACCGCCGCCATTGCCGCGGGCGGACTGCCCAAACGCCGCTCCCGCGCCGCCTACTGGCTCGGCCGGACGGAGCTGGAACTGGGCGACGTAACCGCCGCGACGGCGCGCTTCGCCGAAGCCGCGCAGCATCACCACACATTCTACGGTCAACTCGCCCATCAGATGATCGCCTCGACGGACGCCAAGGTCGCCTTCCGCACGTTGGTTCGCCAGACGGAGCGTGAGATCGAGGATTTCGCCGCGCAGGACGTCATGAAGGCGATCGTGCTCACGCATCAGGCCGATTTCGAAAATCTGATGTCCGTGTTCCTCTACGACCGTGCGCGCGAAATCGAGAGCGCGCCGGAAATGACGCTGCTATGCGAGTTGGCGAGTCAGGTGGCTTCGACGAACCGGGCGATCCGCATGGCAAAGATCGCCATGAACCGCGATTTCCCTGTCGAGCAATATGCCTATCCGAACGCCTTGCCGGAGTTCAAGGCCCTGGCCTATGGCGAAGAGATCGAGAATGCGCTGATCCACGCCCTGACCCGTCAGGAAAGCGAGTTCAACCCGGTCATCGTCAGTCCGGCCGGCGCGGTCGGGCTGATGCAGCTCCTGCCGTCAACCGCGAAAATGGTCGCCAAATGGTATGGCGAGAAATATTCCAAAAAGAACCTGTCCGCCGATCCGGCATATAATGTTTCCCTCGGCAGCGCCTTTCTCTACCGGCTGATCAACAATTACGACGGCTCCTACATGATGGCGCTGGCAGGCTATAATGCCGGGCCGGGACGCATCCGCCAGTGGGTCCGCAGGTTCGGCGATCCGCGTGAAGCCTCGGTCGATCCGATCGACTGGATCGAGCGCATCCCCTTCACCGAAACCCGCGATTACGTTCACAAGATCATGGAGAGCGCCCAGGTCTATCGTTCGCGCCTGCGCGGCGAACAGGCTCCGTTGCAACTCGCCGAAGACCTCCATCGCGGCCGCAAGGACAAGCCGAAATTTCTGCATGGCGTCGCGTCGAACTGATGCTAGAAATTCCGATTGCGGCAAGCAATTTGGGGCAAGCCGGTATTCGGGCCGACGGGGACAAGGCAGCGGGGACGGGATGGGCGAGGCGGGCGAACAGAACTGGAAGGAAATTCGCTTTTCCTCCAATAACGGGCTCACGCTCTATGCCCGCCATTATGGCGAGCCGCGCGCGGGCGTCCGCCCCGTGCTCTGCCTTCCCGGTCTGACCCGCAATTCCGCCGATTTCCACGATCTGGCGTCCTTTCTCGCCCACCACCCGACGCGGCCCCGGCAAGTGATATGCCCGGATTATCGCGGACGCGGGAAATCCGACTACGATCCGGAATGGCGCAACTATTCGCCGTTCATCGAGCTGCTGGACACGCTGGACCTGATCGCAATCATGGGGCTCGAACACGCCGCGATCATCGGCACGTCGCGCGGCGGCATCATCGCCATGCTGATGGCGGCTGTGCGCCCTAACGCGATGTCGGCGCTGGTGCTGAACGATATCGGCCCCGAAATCGAGACGGCCGGCCTTGCGCGCATCATGGGCTATGCAGGCAAGGTGCCGCTTCCGGCGACATGGGAGGAGGCAACCGAACTCGTGCGCTCGATGAACAAGCGCTTCTTCACCAATCTTTCCGACGATGACTGGGCCGAACTGGCCCGTCAGCTCTTTTCCGAAAGGAATGGCCGCCCCGCGCCGGGCTATGACACCAGGCTCGCCGATGCGCTTTCCGAAATCGACATTGCGCAGAAGATCCCGACCATGTGGCCGCAATTCGAAGCGTTGACCCGCATACCGGTACTCGTGCTGCGCGGCGAGCACTCCGACCTGCTGAGCGCGGCGACGGTCGCTGAAATGGAAGCCCGGCATCCTCGGCTCGCCTCCGTCACCGTTCATGCGCAGGGACACGCCCCCCTGCTGAAGGACCGCTTCACCATCGGCATCATTGCCGATTTCCTTCGTGAAACCGATCCTGACAGCGTCAGCGCCTCGGATCGGGACAGCGCGACAAGACAGCTTCCCAGCCTCGTGAGCTGATTTTGCCGTTGACATCTCCCGGCGCGCTCGTCTTCACCTCCAGACGCGGACCCATTAGCGAAGCGTTTCATTTACCGCTATCATCGGCCCGACCAAATATGCTGTTCAACCGGGAGCGCGTCTCATGAGCATGGGCGAGACACAATCTGCCAACGATAATCAGAGCGCTGGCCGCGCGGCGACACTGGCCGCGCTGAAGGAGCGATTTGGCGCGCGTTATGCGGATGGCCGTCCGCTGCGGGAACAGCATGGCCATACGACCACCTGGCTGACCAACCAGCCGCCTGAGGCGGTGATCTATCCTGAAAGCACCGAGGAGGTCGTCGAGATCGTCAATCTCTGCCGGGAAAGCCGCACGCCGATCATTCCGTTCGGCGCGGGCACATCGCTGGAAGGACATCTGAACGCTCCGCACGGCGGCGTCAGTCTCGATTTCGCCCGCATGAAGCAGGTTCTTGCCGTCAATGCCGAGGACATGGATTGCCGGGTCCAGCCGGGGATAACGCGCAAGGAGCTTGAAGCTCACCTGCGCGATACGGGGCTGTTCTTCCCGCTCGATCCAGGCGCTGACGCAACGCTGGGAGGCATGGCGGCGACGCGGGCTTCGGGCACGATGGCGGTGCGCTACGGCACGATGCGCGAGCTGGTTCTCGGGCTGACCGTGGTCATGGCCGACGGCAGCGTCGTCAAGACCGGCGGGCGGGCCCGCAAATCATCGGCGGGCTACGATCTGACGCGGCTGATGGTCGGTTCGGAGGGCACGCTCGGCATCATCACGGAGCTGACGGTGCGGCTGTTCGGCGTGCCGGAGACGATCCTGGCCGCCGTCTGTCTCTTCGAAACGCTCGACGGCGCCTGTCGCACCGTTACCACCGCGATCCAGCTCGGGCTGGGGCTTGCACGCATCGAGCTTCTCGATCCGCTCATCATTCGCGGCGTCAACCAGCATTCGAACCTGTCCCTGCGCGAAGTACCGACGCTGTTCCTCGAATTTCACGGCACGCGGGCGGGTACGGAGGAGCAAGTCGAGATTTTCAAGGTGCTGGCCGAGTCGGAAGGCGGCGGCCCGCTGGACTGGGCGGAAAAGCTGGAAGATCGCAATCGGCTGTGGCAGGCGCGCCACGATGCCTATTGGGCAGGCATATCCCTGCGCCCCGGCACGAAAGCGTTTGTCACCGATGTCTGCGTCCCGTTGTCACGTCTGGCGGAATGCGTGAACGAGACCCATGCCGATATCGAGGAGGCTGGGCTGATCGCCCCTGTCGTGGGGCATGTCGGCGATGGCAATTTCCATGTCCAGGTGATGATGGATACGGAAAATCCGGAGGAAATCGCGGCGGTTGAGCGCTTTAACAGCCGCCTCATCGAGCGGGCCCTGAAACTGGAGGGCACCTGCACGGGCGAGCATGGGGTCGGTTCAGGAAAAATTAACTATGTGGCAAAAGAACATGGCCTTGGAATAACCGTAATGGCTGCCATAAAGAGAGCGCTTGATCCACATATTATACTGAATCCGGGCAAGGTCATTGCGTTGCCCTGAAGTTCCTTTATTGTTCCAGGCTGAACTTTGCAAATCTCAAATGTTTGGCAAGCATAAGGCTGGAGGCTTTCGTTGGGTTCGCTCCTTGCCGCCCTCGCAACTATAATCGTGACTGGGCTGACCGCCCTTTTCGCGCTGCCTTACGTCGTGGATTGGAACGATTACAAGGCTGAGTTCGAGTCGCAGGCGGCGAAGCTGGTCGGCCGTCCGGTCGCCATTCAGGGGAATATCGACCTCTCCATCCTGCCGGTGCCGACGCTCAGCGTCCGCGGCCTGCGCATTTCCGATGAGTTCGGGCGGTTTGAACGCCCTTTTGCCGAAGTTGAGGAGTTCAACGCCGTCCTCTCTCTGCCGCCGCTTCTTCGCGGAACCATGGAAGCCAAATCCATCATGCTGGACCAACCGATCGTCCGGCTGAAGATCGACGATTTCGGCGAGGGAACGTGGCTCAGCCTCGGTCCGCATGGCATGACGATACCCGTTCCTGTGCAGCAGGTCGTACTCGACAGGGTCGACATCCGAAACGGCGCGATCGAGCTGCGCCGCGCGGACTCGCCCACCGCCCGTTTCGATCGGATAAGCGGGCATCTGTCAGCGGACAGCCTGAGCGGGCCGTTCAGATTTGACGGGGTCGGCGCGATCGGAGGCGGCGACAAGGAAATCAAGCTGGCGGCGGTGAGACCGAAGGACGATCCCAACCTGCGCCTGAAGGGATCGTTGCGCTCACTGGACGGCGTCAGCCTTTACCAGCTCGACGGACAGATCAAGGGGCTGCATGGCCCGGTGCACTACGAGGGACCGGTCGCCGCACGGCTTGCGCTCGATACCAAGGCGAAGAAGGCCGAGACGGGACAGCTTGCCGAGCCGATGGCGGGCAAGGCCATCGAGCTGCGCGCATCCGCCAAGATCACGCTGGAAGACGCCCGGCTCGACGATATTGCGCTGACTGTCACACAGAATGACCGGCCGCAGCAGGTCACCGGCTGGGCTCATGCCTCATGGAATGACGCGCCGCGGCTGGACCTCAACGTGGAAGCGTCCTGGCTCGATATCGACCAGATGCTCAACGCCGGCGCCGATGATGAGCAGCGTCCTGTGCCGACCGCGGCGATCGCCGCCTTGCCGCGTATCTTCGAAGGCTGGTCCTTCAAGCCGCGTCAGGGGCAGATCACCGCGAAAATCCAGCAAGCGGGCCTTAGCGGCGATGTCGTCGAAGGCATCAATTTCGTCGCCTCGCATAATGCCGGCGGATGGGAGATCGACACGCTGGTCGCGCATCTGCCCGGCGACACGGATCTTGACGTGAAGGGTACGCTTCCGGCTGGCGAGGCGCTCGCCTTCAACGGCAGCTTCGTGCTCAAGGGCAAGAACCTTTCCCGGCTCCTGCGCTGGTCGGCGCCTTCGCTAGGCGTCGTCGATGCAGGCAATGCGCAGAATTTCGGACTGTCCAGCGGCATAACGCTGACGCCGGAGCAACTCGCCTTCCGCAATGCGAAGGGTTCGCTTGGCGACTCCTCCTTTACGGGCGATCTCGTTCACGACTACGGCGATAATTCAAAGCTGCTGCTCGCGCTGGAAAGCGACCGGCTTGACCTGCGAACGCTCTACGCGGCGAGAAACCGGTCGGCCGACGATCCGGAAGGCGATGCGCTGGCGCAGATCTCGCCCTACAAGAAGACGAATGACTGGAGCGCGGAGACCGTTCCGACCCGCAAGACCAATCTGGCCGATGTCCTCGGAACCGTCTTCAAGGCCGACCAGTCCAATGTGAGCCTGCTTGTCTCGCGCCTGCAACTGCCCGATTTCGAAGCGCGCGATGTCCGCTCCGCCTTCCGCTACGAAAAGGGCACTTTCGATTTCCGCGAACTGAATCTGGCGACAACCGACGGCCTCAAGGTCGAAGCCAGCGGACGCATCACCGGCTTCGAAAGCAAGCCGAATGGCTCGATGAAGCTCTCCATCGACGCGCCTTCCGCCCCGTCGGTTACAAATCTGGCGCGTCTCGTCGGTTTCGACGGCGTCAGCCGGGGCGCGCGGCGCCGTATCGAGGCGCTTTCGCCATTCCAGCTCCGGGGGAATTTCGATGCCGTCGCCGCCCGGAACAGTGTCAAGCTGACACTTGCGGGCATGGCTGGCGGCAGCGAACTCACCTTCAATGGCCGGATGCATGGAACGTTCGAGGAGCTTGGCAACGCCTCCATCGACATCAATGGCGGCATTGGCAATGCCGATGGCAGCCGCCTGATCGCGCAGCTTGCGCCGGAAGTGCCGCTGGAGAAAGCATCGGCACAGAAGGGCGCAGGCTATCTGAATATCTCCGCCCTCGGAACGGTCAAGTCCGGCCTCGTCAGCAAGATCGAGCTTCAGACCCCGCAGGCGCGCGGCCAGTTCGAGGGACAGATTGCGCTTCTGGCGGAACCGTCCTGGAAGCTGACCGGCGACCTGACCATGCGAGCAACGCAGGCCACGACGGCGCTCTCCATGCTGCGGATGTCTCCGGGCGGCACCCCCGTGACCGGCGCGATCGATCTGCAGGCCTCCATATCCAAGGAAGCGGCGGAATATCAGGTCGCGAACCTGACATTGCAGATCGGCGGCGAGACTGTACGCGGCTCGTTCAAGGCCGATGTGTCCGGTGATCGTCCGGTTGCTGACATCGACATCAACGCGGCATCCGTCGTCCTGCCAAAGATTGCCGCCTATCTGGTCGACTGGGAGCGCGACGACCTGTCCTCCCAGATCGCCAACGTCGCCAGGGGTATGACAGGCGTCTGGCCGGAACAGGCTTTTTCACTCTCGGCGCTGCGCGCCTTCGACGGAACGATCAGGGTCAAGGCGCCTGCCTTCGCCATCGCAGACGGGTTGACGCTGAAGGACGGCGAGTTGAAGGCATCCCTTGCATCGGGCACGCTGAATGTCTCCGAGCTGCGGGGGGATGTCTACGGCGGTACGTTCGCGGCCTCCGGCTCGCTGAGCGCCCTCAAGGGAAGCGCCGGTTTCAGCGGACGCCTCTCGCTGAAGAACGCCGACCTTGCCGCACTCGGCAAGGCGCATGGCGGCGGCAAGATTGTCAACGGAACGGGCGATCTCGATCTGTCCTTTTCCGGCGAAGGCATCAGCCCGCGCGGCCTGATTACCGTGATGTCGGGCGACGGGCAGCTCGTGCTGAGCAAGGGCTCGATCTTCGGCCTTTCTCCCTCCGTCCTGACAAATGCGGCGGAGACTTATCTGCAGGAGGAGATTCCGGATCAGAATGCGCTCGCCGCCAAGCTGCGGCAAGATCTTCGGGCCGGACGGTTGCCCTACCGGAAGATTGCCGCGCCGGTTGTGATCAAGGACGGTGTTCTGCGCGTTGCGGAGGCTGAATTCCGTGGCGATGATTATCTCGCCCGGGCCGGCCTGATCGTCGATCTTGGTTCACTGCGTTTCGACAGTGAATGGTCGGTCGATCCTCTCGGCAAGACGAAAGACGAACAGCCGCTTCCGCCCGTGCGGATGGTTTTCGCCGGGCCACTTTCACAATTCTCCTCGGTCAGCCTGCAGCTCAATGCCGACAATTACGAGCGTTTCCTGACCATGAAGCGCATGGATCAGGATATGGAGAAACTGGAACGGCTCAGCCAGGAGCGTGGCATTTCCCGTGGTGCTCCGCCCTCGCGCGCCGCACCCGAGGACCGTCAGCCGTCCGACGCGAGCCCGGTGAATTCCAGCTCCGTGTCCAATGCGCAGGACGGCGGGGAAAACGACATTCCGAGCCAGTCGCTCCTGCGTGCTCCCGATGGAGCATTGGAAAACCGCGCCACGCCTCCCGAGACCGTCGCATCACCGCCGCCGCCGTCTGCCGAGACGCAGCCGCTCCTGCGCGACGATACCGCCCCTCCGGATACAGGCGTGGGCTGGTCCGCAGGCGTCGAGACGACCGATACGCCGGCGACTTCTCAGGGGGACGCGAATTCGTGGCAAGCAGAAGCCCTTCAGCCGCCGAAAGTAGAAGTGCCGGTTGACTTTGAAGCCCAGATCCGCGAAGTGCTGCGCTCGCAGCCGGGGAACAACCCCGCCTACCAGTGATGTTGCAGGGCATCGCAAGCGCGCGCCATGTCTCCTTTGCCAACGCGCTACCCGATTGGCAAGCCGCTATCGGTCTTCGACATGCGGATGGTGAGCGCCGTGCGGACGTGGTCGACATTCGGCGCCGCAGTCAGGTCGCGGATGACGAAATTCTGGAAGCTCTGCAGATCCGGCGCGACGCATTTCAGCAGAAAATCAATGTCCCCCGACAGCATCGCGCATTCGCTGACATAGCTCCACGATCGCGCAAGCGTCTCGAAAGCAGCCAGATCGGCTTCGGCCTGGCTCGACAGGCGGACCATCGCATAAGCCTGCACGTCAAAACCGAGCAGCTTCGCATTCAGCCGCGCATTGTAGCCGAGGATGAAGCCGGCCTGCTCCAGCGCACGCACGCGGCGCAGACAGGGCGGCGCGGAAATCCCGACGCGTCTTGCCAGTTCGACATTCGTCATGCGCCCCTCGGCCTGCAACTCCTGCAGGATCAGCCAGTCGATACGATCCAGTTCGATCCAGGGCGGCGCTTCGCGTCCTATCGGCATGCTTGGCTCTTGCGCGTTGGAAGGGTAGTAAGTGCTGTCCGCGACCGAAGATAACCGCATCGCCGCGCTGCGCAAGAAATGAAAAGTGAGATGCCGCAAACGATTGACAATATTGCGCAAACCGGCGGGGGCCTGATCGAGATGTCGGCCGGACTGCCCAATGAAACGCTCGCCGGTCGTCGCGGCTGGATCATTTCCGACGGAGTCACGGGGCATCTCGCAATAACGCGCGGCATCGCCGAAACGCTCGGGCTCGACGCGCAGATCAAGCAGATCGAGCCGCGCTTCCCCTGGTGGCACCTCGCGCCCAATGGTCCGGCGGACCCGCGCACGCTCCGGCTGTTGCTGGCGGAGCCATTGCCCGAGATCGTGATCGGCGCGGGACGCCAGACTGTGCCGATCATTCGCGCGCTTAAGCGGCGCGGGGCGTTCACGGTGCTGTGCCAGTCGCCGCGTGCGTTCGGTGAAAGCGCGGACGTCATCTGGGCGCCGGTTCATGACAGGCTGAGCGGCCCCAATGTGATCGCCACGCTCACACCGCCCCATCGGTTCTCTCCCCCCCGTCTCGATGAACTTCGCCGCAGCGCGCCTGAGGCCATTGCCGCACTGCCCCGGTTGCGCGTCGCGTGCCTGATCGGCGGTCCCGGCGCGGGCTATAAGTATGATGCATCGGTCATCGCGGATCTGACCGGCGTCCTCGCAAGAATCTCGGCAAGCGCCGGCTGTTTCCTGATCACCCCATCGCGCCGAACGCCGCCCGAACTCCTGCGCGCGATCGACGAAACGACGCGTCCACTCCCGCGAATCCTGTGGAACGGCGACGGCGAAAACCCCTATCCCCACTTTCTCGCCCTGGCCGACGCCTTTATCGTCACAGCCGATTCGGTCAACATGGTCGGCGAAGCCTGCGCCACCGGTCGGCCTGTGCACATCTTCACTCCGCCGGGCGGGCGGGCCAAATTCAGGCGCTTTCATCAGGCTTTGCAGGAACATGGGGCAACGCGGCCATTGTCCAAGGATGTGTCCGCCTTGGACGAATGGACCTACGAACCGTTGAATGCGGCGGAAACCGTGGCCGCTGAGATCGAGAAACGCTGGCGTCAGCGCCGTTCAACAGCGGGTGATGTCGGGCATTAAACCCTTGTCAGAAATAGCTGCATTTCTTAACTCTGCTCCTGCAAACAGTGAAGACGGAGCCGCCATGACAGCGCGTCACGAAAAACTCATCATCATCGGCTCCGGCCCGGCCGGCTATACGGCGGCGATCTACGCGGCGCGCGCGATGCTCAAACCGGTCCTGATCGAAGGCATTCAACCGGGCGGACAGCTCACCATCACGACGGATGTCGAGAACTATCCCGGCTTCGCGGATGTCATTCAGGGGCCATGGCTCATGGAGCAGATGCGGGCGCAGGCGCTGCATGTGGGCACCGAACTCGTGTCGGACCACATCTCCGCGGTCGATTTCTCCCGGCGGCCTTTCTACCTCAAGGCCGATAGCGGCGCGGAATATACGGCGGACGCAGTCATCATATCGACCGGGGCGCAGGCCCGCTGGATCGGCCTGCCGAGCGAAGCGAAGTTTCAGGGCTTTGGGGTCTCAGCCTGCGCGACCTGCGACGGCTTTTTCTATCGCGGCAAGGAAGTCCTCGTCATCGGCGGCGGCAATACGGCTGTCGAGGAAGCGCTATACCTGACCAATCATGCCAGCAAGGTGACGCTGGTTCATCGCCGCGACGAGCTGCGCGCGGAACGCATCCTGCAGGACCGGCTATTCAAGCATGAAAAGATCGAGGTGCTGTGGGATACTGTGCTGCATGAAGTTGTCGGATCGGAGTCGCCGCTCAGCGTGACGGGCGCGCGGCTGAAGAACGTGAAAACCGGTGAAACCTTCGAAAAGAAGACCGACGGAATTTTCATTGCCATCGGCCATAGCCCGGCGACGCAGATCTTCAAGGGACAGGTGGCGATGAGGCCGAATGGCTATATTACCATCGCGCCGCACTCGACGGCGACGAATGTGCCCGGCATATTCGCGGCTGGCGACGTGGCCGATGAAATCTACCGTCAGGCGGTCACGGCGGCGGGACTTGGCTGCATGGCGGCGCTGGAGGCGGAGAAATATCTCGCCAGCCTCGAAGCGCACTCACAGGCGGCGGAATAGTTTCGCAACACTAAGAATGTAAAATCAGCTCATGGATTGGGACAAGCTCAGAATATTCCATGCCGCCGCCGAGGCCGGCAGCTTCACCCATGCGGGCGAGTCGCTCCATATGAGCCAGTCGGCGGTCAGCAGGCAGGTGAGCGCCCTTGAGCGGGAACTGAACGCGCCATTGTTCCACCGCCATGCGCGCGGCCTCGTTCTGACCGAACAGGGCGAGATGCTCTATCGGACCGCGCAGGAAATCTTCATGAAGCTGGCCTCGGCCGAGATTCTCGTCTCGGATTCGCGCGGCAAGCCAAGCGGCGATCTGCGCGTCACGACCACGATCGCGCTCGGCGCGCATTGGCTGACGCCGCGCCTTTATGAATTCATGAACCTGTATCCCGATATCCGGCTGCAACTCATTCTCAACGATGAGGAGCTGGATCTGGGAATGCGCGAGGCCGACGTTGCGATCCGCTTCGCGCCGCCCTCGCAGAACGATCTGATCCGCCGCAAGCTCTTTGTCGTGCACAACCACGTCTATGCCTCGCACGAATATATCAAGAAACATGGCGTGCCCCGGACCTTCGCCGATCTGGAGAGCCACAAGATACTCACCTACGGCACAACCGCGCCGCCGCATCTCAGGCCGATCAACTGGCTGGAGACGGCCGGACGCGCGCCGGGCGCTCCGGCGAGGGTTCCCGACCTGCAGATAAACAGCGTGCTGGCGCTTAAGGAAGCCGTGCGGCGCGGGACCGGGCTGGCCTTCCTGCCGGACTACGTGACGCGCGACGATCCGCAGATCGTGTCGGTTCTCGATGCCGAGGACGGCTTGCCGGTGTTCGACACTTATTTCGTCTATCCCGAAGAGATGAAGGCCTCGAAGCGCATCGAGGTCTTTCGTGATTTTCTCGTGGCGAAAGCACGGGAATGGTCGTTCTAGAGCGAGATCCGATAAAGCGGATACCATACCCGATTTCGCGAGGACAAGCTTTTCGGAAGGCTCTGTTCGGCTTGAGTGTGGATTTCAACGTGTCGCCGCGAGCAGGCAGCGCTCTGGCGTCATGGCAGCGCCGGCTTTTTCCATCGCTCGCCGCCAGCCGAGATAGTTCGGCAGAT
>JBHJOB010000011.1:0-43282 GCA_050330195.1 Rhodomicrobiaceae bacterium
CAGCGATTGAGCCCAAAGCTCCAGCGTCGTCTCGATCGATGCTCCCATCATCCATGACCTCCGAATCATGGTGTCCTATGGATTCAGAAAATCGAGAAAAATGCAACTGTAATGGTAGACCTATCCGCGGTCCGGACGCAGGATGAGGAAAACGCCCGCCAGCAGCAGAACAGCCCCAAGCGCTTTTTCCCACGTTACCGGATGCGGCGCCTGCAGCACCCCGAAATGATCGTAGGCCATCGAGCCGAACATCTGTCCGGCGACGACGAGCGAGATCATCGCGGCGGCCCCCAGCTTGGGCACCGTGAAGGCGGCCTGCGCGACAAAGAAGATGCCGAACGCACCCGCGATCCAGCCATAGGACGGCACGCGGCCGACCTGCTCCAGCGTCGGCGTCTGGGCGCGTATCGCTGTCAGGACAATGAGAAGGATGAAGAAGCCGCCGCCGAAATTGACCAGCGCCGCCCAGAGCGGTCCGCCCAGAACATTGCTGGTGCGCGCATTGATAACCGCCTGCAGCGGCAGGAAAAAGCCCGACAGCGCCGCAAGCGCTACATGAACCCACATATGCTCTCCAAAATCAGGTAGTGGTCAACCCGGCTTTTGTCCTACTACGATCTTGGAGAGAAAGGCGAGCGAGCTCTGCACGTTGACGAGGCCGCAATCGGAAAAGAGCGCTGCAAGATCGTCGCCGAGATAATGCTCGTAAAAGGGTTCGTGGAAACGCGCCGGAAAGGCTTCGAGCAGCCCGTCATAGGCCGGTTCGTCCTCCCACTGCAGCGAGTCGACGAGCACATAAATGCCGCCCGGCTTGAGGACGCGGGCAATTTCCTTCGTGACCGTACGGCGCACGTCGCCGGGTAGCTCGTGATAGAGATAGACGGATGTCACGATATCCTGGCTGGCGTCCGGGAATGGCAGCGCCTCCGCATTACCCTGCATCAGCCTGATATTGCGGCGATCCGTCAGATGGTCGCGCGCCGCGTCCACATAGGCCTGGGAAAGATCGAGCCCCGTCATCGGCATGGCCGGAAAAGCCTGTGCCGCCTGACCGAGAAAGCGTCCGGTTCCGCATGCCACGTCGAGCATAGCCAGTGTCCGCTGGTCCTTGCCGCGCACGTAGTCCGCGATCGGCGGCAGAGCCTGCCGGCGCATGGCCCCGGAAGCGCCGATGAACAGCGTATCCACCTGCATGTCATAAAGGCGGGCGGACTCCTCGCTCAGATAGCCGTCTGTCTGGTAGTGAAAATTGCGCGCGTAATAGTCCGGCAGGCCTTGCGCTTCGATCCGGCCTGCGACCTCCTCGCCCTCCCCGGCCAGACGGCGCTCGGTGGATGCAGGCAGATCGGCGAACATGCGCCGCAGCGCTTCCAGATGATCGGCGAGCGAATCCTCGTCATCCATCGCCGGATAAACCCCGCGCCGCACATTGTCGGCATCGCGTTTCTGCAATGCCAGAGCAGCCCGGAACAACGCTCCTTCGCCCGGCATCGGGCGCGATGGCCGATAAGGCGCACTGCCCTCGCTGAGTTGCGCGACGCGGCGCTGCGTCATCCGCGCAATCACCGCATACCATCCCGTGCGCGCGGCCTTGCTTGCCAGATGGGTGTAGGCTTCCAAACTGTTCGGCATCGCCATTCTCCGGTAATGTGCCTCTTATATGAGGTGAAAATTCAACGGGGCAATATGGCTCGATTTGACAGGATCGTCGTACTCACAGGCGCCGGCCTCTCCGCGGAGTCCGGTCTCTCGACCTTTCGCGACAAGGGCGGCGTGTGGGCAACATATGACTACCGCGAAGTGGCGACGCCTGAAGGCTTCCTTCGTAACCCCGCCCGCGTACTCGAATTCTATAATATGCGCCGCCGCGAGAATGTGGGCGTGCAGCCGAATGCCGCACATCTGGCTTTGGCGCGTCTGGAGACCGAATATCCCGGCGAAGTGCTGATCGTCACGCAGAATGTGGACCTGCTCCACGAAGCCGCGGGCAGCCGAAAACTCATCCATATGCATGGCACGATGGGGCAAATTCTCTGCAGCAATTGCGGGCAGCGCGCGCCATGGGGCGAGGACGAACTGACGCTGGAACACGTCTGCCGGGCTTGCGCGATTCCGGGGGCATTGCGGCCCGACGTCGTCTGGTTCGGCGAGATGCCCTACGAGATGGGCCGGATCTATGAAGCGCTGGGCGCGGCGGATCTCTTCATCTCGATCGGCACGAGCGGCACCGTTTATCCGGCCGCCGGCTTCGTTTCGGAAGCCCGCGCGGCGAATGCGCATACGGTCGAGCTCAATCTGGAGCCGTCCGATGGCGCGTCGCAATTCCATGAAAAGATCCACGGCAAGGCCACGGAAGTCGTGCCCGCCTATGTCGAGGCGCTGCTCCGTGGCTGATACGCCGGACCGATACGATGCGCGGGTCGCGGCGGCTCACTTCGCGCCGATGGCGGAATTCACCACGCCGAATTTCGCCGACACCGTTCCCGCGAGTTGCTCGAAGGCAGCCTTGTCGTCACCGAGCGAAAGGGTACGCTGACAATCCGGCGCGCAATAATAGGATTGCCGCGACGTACCGCGATACAGCGTCACCTGGCGCGCATCGCCTTCGCGGACAGCAAGCCGCGCTCTGAAAATCTCGCGCCCCTCGGCGTCGAGTGCGATCAGATTGGTCATGCCGTAGGATTTGCCGGTAATGACAAGAAGACGGCTATCCTGCGCGGAGGCATCTGCAATCGCCGGATTGCCTATGATGATCTGCGTTGTGTCGCGCTTCAGGCGGATCAGCCGCGCCTGATCGATAATTACATCGACATAAGTATCCTCACCTGCAAACAACGCCCTTGGCGCGGCAGTCAAAAGAATCATAACGACGCAAAGGAAAACCCGAAAATAGTCCATGGCACCCTGTCTCGACTCTCAAGGAATCGAGACCATTGGATGCTGCTCAGGTAAAGGGGATCTTAATGTCCCCATCCGTGAGACTACGGAGCTATTTCTTCGCGCTCTTTGCGGCAGGCTTCTTCGCAGCAGGCTTGGCGTCCTTTTTTGGATCAGCCTTTGCCGACTTCTTCGCGTCCGCCTTGGGCGCAGCTTTTGCCACCGTCTTGGCTGGAGCCTTTGCCGGAGCCTTGGCAGCCGGTTTCGCTGGAGCCTTGGGCGCAGCCGCGGATTTCGCAGGCGCTTTCGCAGCCGGCGCAGCCTTGGTCGTGCTCTTGGCAGCGGTCTTTGCCCGAGCCTTGGCAGCCGTTTTGGCGGCAGGCTTCGCAGCAGTCTTTTCAGCCGCCTTGGACGCGGGCTTCGTCGCTTTCTTGGTTGCAGCCATGGTAGAAATTATCTCCCATTCCTTATCCGTTACGGGTTGAACCGAGAGGCGAGACTGCTTGACAAGCGCCATCTCGGAGAGATGCGGCTCCTCCTTGATTTCGGCCAGAGTGACCGGATGGGGGAGCGGCGTTTCTGCGGCAATATCCACACAGAACCATTTGCCAGTCTTGTCGGTCGAATCCGGATGTGGTTCGGAGACGACCTTCACAATACCGACGATCTGTTTCTCGTCGATGGAATGATAAAAGAAACCGCGGTCGCCGGGCTTCATGGCGAGCATGTTGAGCTTGGCGGT
Source organism: Rhodomicrobiaceae bacterium (assembly GCA_050330195.1). Lineage (GTDB taxonomy): Bacteria > Pseudomonadota > Alphaproteobacteria > Rhizobiales > Rhodomicrobiaceae > JAHQVI01. The sequence continues at coordinate 3,620 of JBHJOB010000011.1, forward strand.
GTGATTGCGCACGCCGTCCCATTCATCGCCTTTCGGTCCCGCCTTGACCTGATCCTCCCAGGACCAGGCGCCCGGTTCACTTTTGAATAGCCAGTAAGCCATTATTCTCGACAGTTGCGAATCACAAAACTCGGAAAAGAGTATGACGTTCACAAGCGCATAGCACGCAAGACCTGAAAATTTATACAATTTTCAGGTCTTGCCTATTCGAAAATAAGATGAGGGCCGATTGTAGTGGCTACTACTTTGGAAGGACTGAAATTTGCACAGCGCCGATAATGGCGTGGGAATCGTCAGCCTGCAGAAAGACTGCAACACCGTCGAATTCCGTTGAAGACGGCATGTCCACTGTCAGCTTCGTCGCCTCGCCACTCCAGTTGCCTGCCGGTATGAGCGCGCGCACGACATTGGTGTAGGCGATCTTGCGGCCTGTATTCTCGCCGTCCTTGATGGAGACATCCACCGACTTGGTGTAACAGGCGACCCAGATTTTTCCCGACCGGTATGAACTGCCCTCCGGGGCCGCGCCCGCTACGAGTTTGATACGGCCGGCCTCGTGATCGAGGGACATCGCGACGGAAAAGGGCCCGAGAAGACGATCCGTTTTCTCGATTGCCGAATCGATGGCGTCGGGGCGGCTGCCGACGACATGCTCGATGCCGTTGACGACCATTTGCGGCGTGTAGATTTCGCGGTCGCCGCGCGCGTTGGCGTACGCATATTGCCGCTTGGTGAAAGCATCCTTGGCGAGGGTGTCCTTCCAGCCGAGGTGATCCCAGTAATTCACGGGCAGGGTGAGCGCGATGATGTTGTCCTGCGTGCTGAGCGTCTTGAGAAGCGCGTCGGCAGGGGGGCAGGAAGAGCATCCCTGGCTGGTGAAGAGTTCAAGAACATTCATGTGCTTCTGCTGTTTCGCCGAAGCAAAATCGGAAACACCGAGCAATAACGCCGCACTGGCAAGAGCGCAGACCAGAAAGCTCCTGACGTGCTTCACGTTGCTGGACTGCCCGCTGGGCGCCGTCCACGACAATAAGATCTTCATTCAGTTTCCCGAAACCTCCTGCATCTCGACATAAGATGCAGTATCCAGCAGCACTATTTCAATTGCCAGTAACGAGTGGGTTACAGTTATACCCGATCAGCCGGAACCGCGCGAGAGCTGAGAAAGCAAAAGCATTATAAAACAACCAGATAGATTAAAAGCCGATCGCACCCCGGCGGTCGCATCCGGGCCGTGGAGGTGCCGCGACGGGACGCCCCTTCCCGGCTATCTTTCTGTTCCGCCGCTCATTTCCATAACAATTCCGGCCGCGCCATGTCTGAGGCTCCGCCGGCGCGGCTAACATGAAAACGCGGACCACACGATTGCGTGATCCGCGCTTCCGATCCTTCAGCGGAGACAAAAGCTCCTTATGCGGCTTTGGCGAGCCCTCGCAGGACGTAATGCAGGATGCCGCCATTGCGGTAGTAGCTCAGTTCATCCAGCGTATCGATCCGGCAGAGCAGCGGCACGTCGCGCGAGGTTCCGTCGGCATAGTCGATCTTCGCCGTCAGCGTCACCTGCGGCTTCAACTCGGTCAGGCCGCGAATGGAGACCTTTTCGTCCCCCTTGATGCCAAGCGACTGCCAGCTTGTGCCGGGCTCGAAGACCAGCGGCAGAACGCCCATGCCAACGAGGTTGGACCGGTGGATGCGCTCGAAACTTTCCGCGATCACGGCCCGCACGCCGAGCAGGCGCGTTCCCTTTGCCGCCCAGTCACGGCTGGAGCCGGTGCCGTATTCCTTGCCCGCGAAGATGACGAGCGGCACATTCTCCGTCTTGTAGCGCATCGCCGCATCGTAGATCGGCATGCTCTCGCCGCTCGGAAAATGCGTCGTCACGCCGCCTTCGATGCCCGGCGCCATCTGGTTCTTGATGCGGATATTGGCGAAGGTGCCGCGCATCATCACCTCGTGATTGCCTCGCCGCGCGCCGTACGAGTTGAACTCGCGCGCGGGAACCTGATGGCTGATCAGATATTCCCCAGCCGGACCGTCTTTCTTGATCGAGCCTGCGGGCGAGATGTGGTCGGTCGTGATGGAGTCGAGGAACAGGCCGAGCACGCGCGCATCCTCGATGTCCGTGATCGGCACGGGCTCCATGGTGATGTTTTCGAAATAGGGCGGGTTCTGCACATAGGTCGAGCCCATGCTCCAGCCATAGGTCAGCCCCGCCGTCGTCGAGGAGCCCATTGCCTGCCAGCGTTCGTCGCCCTTGAACACATCGCCGTAGCGCTTGTTGAAGAGTTCGGCATTGACCGTCTCGCGGATGATGCCGGCGACTTCCTGCGACGATGGCCACAGGTCTTTCAGATAGACCGGATTGCCCTCCTTGTCCGTGCCCAGCGGATCCTTCACCAGATCGACCTTCATCGAACCGGCAATCGCATAGGCGACCACCAGCGGCGGCGAGGCAAGATAGTTGGCGCGTACGTCCGGATTGATGCGGCCCTCGAAATTGCGATTGCCGGAGAGCACCGCCGCAGCGACGAGGTCGTTCTCATGGATCGCCCTGGAAATCGGCTCGGACAGCGGACCGGAATTGCCAATGCAGGTCGTGCAGCCATAGCCGACAAGATCGAAGCTGAGCGCGTCGAGATCGCTCTGCAGGCCGGATTTTGTCAGGTAATCCGTGACCACCTGACTGCCGGGAGCCAGCGACGTCTTCACCCACGGCTTGACCGTCAGCCCCCTTGCATGGGCATTGCGCGCGACGAGGCCGGCCGCGACAAGTACGCTCGGATTGGACGTGTTCGTACAGGAGGTGATCGCCGCAATCACCACATCGCCGTCCGATAGCGTGTAGTCCGCGCCTTCGACAGCGCCGCTTTTCAGGAACGGCGTAGACGGCGCACCTTCCGCCGTCATCTCGGCTGCTTCGCTGCCGGGCCTGACACCGCGAATTTCCGCCAACGCATCGTCGAAGCTGACAGCGGCACCGGCCAGCGGCACACGATCCTGAGGACGGCGAGGGCCAGCAATGCTCGGCTCGACGGTGCTGAGGTCAAGTTCCAGCGTCGCGGTGAACTCCGGATCGGCCGTCGTGTCGTCGCGCCACATGCCCTGCGCCTTGGCATAGGCTTCGACCAAGGCGATGCGATGAGGGTCCCGCCCGGTCGCGCGCAGATAGGCGAGCGCATCCTTGTCAATCGGGAAGAACCCGCAGGTTGCGCCATATTCCGGCGCCATGTTGCCGATCGTCGCCTGATCTTCAAGCGTCAGATGGCTGAGGCCTTCGCCAAAGAACTCGACGAACTTGCCGACCACGCCTTTGCTGCGCAGCATCTGCGTCACTGTGAGCACCAAATCGGTCGCGGTTACGCCTTCCGGCATCCGGCCACTCATGCGAAAACCGACGACTTCCGGGATCAGCATCGAGATCGGCTGGCCAAGCATGGCCGCTTCAGCCTCGATCCCGCCGACGCCCCAGCCGAGCACTGCAAGGCCGTTGACCATCGTCGTGTGGCTGTCGGTGCCGACAAGCGTATCAGGGAAGGCCTGCGTAACGCCCCCACCAATATCCTTGGTCCAGACGGTCTGCGACAGATATTCCAGATTGACCTGATGACAGATGCCGGTGCCCGGCGGCACGACTCGGAAATTGTCGAACGCACCCGCGCCCCAGCGCAGGAATTCATAGCGCTCCTTGTTGCGCTGATATTCCATCTCGACGTTCGTCTCGAATGCCATGCCGGTGCCGAACGCGTCCACCATCACCGAATGGTCGATGACGAGGTCGACCGGCACCAGCGGATTGATCTTGGTCGGATCGCCGCCCATCATCTTCATGGCGTCGCGCATCGCCGCCAGATCGACGACGGCAGGAACGCCCGTAAAGTCCTGCATCAGCACGCGCGCCGGGCGATAGGCGATTTCGCGGGTCGACATGCGCTCGTTCAACCAGGCCGCCATCGCCTTGATGTCGTCGGCGGTCACGGTCTGGCCGTCTTCGAAGCGCAAAAGGTTTTCCAGCAGCACCTTCAGCGAGAAAGGCAGACGTGAAATTCCCGCCAATCCGTTTTTCTCGGCTTCCGGCAGACTGAAATACTCGTAACTCTTGCCGTCCACATCAAGCGTGCGCCGGCAGTTAAAGCTGTCCAATGCTTTGATTGTCGATGTCGTCATATCAGGGCCTCCATACTTTTGCGCGGACAACCGGGGAGCGCCCCGCTGGTCTTCCGAGTATGGCTGTCATATAGAGTTGGCCGCGCATCTTCATTTAGAACGATTCCGTATTGTCATATGATAAAGCATCCGGCCTTACAACTCATCGTCCAAGATCTTGCCGCACAGCGGGGCAGCCGGATGATCTTTTCCGGTCTCGATCTGACAGCGCCGGCTGGCAGGGCGCTGACCGTAATCGGCCCCAATGGCGCGGGCAAGACGACGTTGTTGCGCTGTATCGCCGGTCTGCTGCCGGTTTCGCGCGGAACGGTCAGGCTTGAAGGCGGCGAGAGCGACCATGGCGTCGGTGAACAATGTCACTATATCGGCCATCTCAACGGCGTTAAGCCCGCATTGACCGTAACAGAAAACCTGATCTTCTTTGCCGATTTCCTCGCCGGCGATCGCGGCACGCTCGCGCGGGCCACGGACAGGCTGGCGCTCGGCGGGCTTGAGGACGTGCCGGCGGCCTATCTGTCGGCGGGCCAGAAAAGGCGGCTCGGCCTTGCGCGGCTGCTCTGTGCGCAGCGGCCGGTGTGGCTGCTGGACGAGCCCGCCGTATCGCTGGATGCGGCCTCGCAGCGCGTGCTGGCGGACATCGTGGCCGAACATCTTGCGGGCGGCGGGATTGTGATCGCCGTCACGCATACGCCGCTTGGCTGGGAAGAAGCAGCCACTTTCGAGTTCAGCACATTTGCCCCGTTACCCGAAGCCGGGCTTGATGCCGACGGCGCGTTCGAAGCGAGCGCGTCATGAAGCCATTCCTCGCCCTGATCGGCCGCGATCTCCAGCTTGCCCGCCGGCAGGGCGGAGCCGTATCCACCGCATTGGGCTTCTACCTGATCATCGTCGCCACGCTGCCGCTCGGTCTCGGTCCGGACCTGAACCTGCTCAGCCGAATCGCGCCCGGCGTCCTCTGGGTCGCGCTGCTCCTTTCCGCGCTGCTATCGGCGGATCGCATGTTCCACGACGACCATGAGGACGGGTCGCTGGAAGTCATTGCGCTCGGGCCGCTGCCGCTCGAACTCGTCGCCTTCGCCAAGGCCATCGCCCATTGGCTCAGCGTCGGCATCCCCTTGCTGCTGCTCGCGCCGCTGCTCGCGCTGATGCTCAACATGGATCAGCGCGCGTATGGCCCGCTGATGCTCACACTCATTGCAGGCACGCCCGCGGTCAGCTTTCTGGCGGGCATCGGCGCGGCGCTCACGCTGGGCATCCGTCGCGGCGGACTGCTGTTGCCGCTGCTGATCCTGCCGCTTTTCGTGCCGATCCTGATCTTTGCGGTTTCCGCCGTGGACGCCGTCGTCACCGGACCCGGCAATTTCGGCGCGCCCTTCTCGATCCTGTGCGCGCTGACACTGGCAACGGCCGTGCTCGCTCCGTTGGGAACAGCCGCGGCGCTCCGGCTGAATCTCGGCTGACGCCTGCCCCCATCGGAAGCTCTTGCGCACGATCCAGACAAGAGTTAAAGCAGCGCTCGTCAAATTGCGTGGAGTGTATGACGATGAGCGTTCCCGAGGCGTTGGAGCAAGCGGTTGAAACCGGTGACAACAAGCTGACGGCAATCTACATTGCCGTTCTCGCCGTTCTTCTCGCGATTTGCAGCATCAGCGATGACGACGCATCCAAAACGGCCGTGCGAGCGAATATCCAGGCGGCCGACACATACGCATTCTTTCAGGCCAAGAATATCCGCCAGACCGATTACGAGATCGCCACGGACCTCTTCGAGGCACAGCTCAAGAATCCGGCGCTCAATGCGGAAACGCGCAACTACCTGAACGAGCGCATATCAGCGTACCGCGCGCGAGTGGCCCGTTATGACAGCGAACCGGCGACGGGCGAGGGCAAGAAGGAGTTGCTGGAGAAGGCGCGCAGGCTGGAAGCGGAGCGAGATCTGGCGCTAAGCCGCGATCCGTATTTCGATCTGGGACAGGGGCTCCTGCAGATCGCCATCGTGCTCGCCTCGGTTTCGCTGATCATCGGCGGCAGCTTCATGCTGATCGTCAGCGCTGCGCTTGGAACCGTGGGCACGCTGTCGATGATCAACGCTTTCCTGCTTGTGGTCCAGGTACCCTTTCTGACCTGAGCAAGATGAAGCCGGCTCGGCCGGAAGCGGCTGGTTTGCCCCAATAAAGTGTAAGCGGAACCTACATGAAGGCCTGTTCCGCAATGGCTGCGCTTTGCTGGTCGATCCAGCGATACCAGCGGTCCATGCCTTCGCCGCTGCTCGCGGAGGTCAGCAGGATTTCGGCCTCCGGATTGACCTTGCGGATATTGTCGACGCAGCGGTCGATATCGAAATTCAGATGCGGCAACAGGTCGATCTTGTTGACCAGCACGAGGCTCGACGCCTGAAACATATGCGGGTATTTGAGCGCCTTGTCCTCGCCTTCGGTCACCGAAATGATGGCGACCTTGGCGCGCTCGCCGAGATCGAACAGGGCCGGGCAGACGAGATTGCCGACATTCTCGATCATCAGGACCGAGCCGAAGGACGGCGAGAGTTCCTTCAGCGCGCGGGCGACCATGTCCGCTTCGAGATGGCAGCCGGTTCCGGTGTTGACCTGAACCGCGGGTGCGCCGGCGTCCTGAATGCGCTGCGCGTCGTTCACCGTCTCCTGATCGCCTTCGATGACGAAGAATTTGCAAGCCTCGCCATGCTCCCTGACGGTGCGCTCCAGCAGCGTGGTCTTGCCCGCGCCAGGCGACGAGACGAGGTTGAGCGCCAGAATTTCGCGGCCCGCGAACCAGGCGGCGTTGCGCGCGGCCAGTTCGTTGTTCTTCTGCAGGATGGCTTGCCCGAGTTCGACCGTATGGCTGTGAGCGTCATGATGGTGGTGATGGTGATCATGCCCGTGCGCATGTTGGTGATCATGGCCATGGCCGTGACCTGCATGTTCATGATCATGGTGATGATGATGCCCGGCCCCGCCATGATCGTGGCCGACTTCAGTTCGAACTCCCGTTCTCAGGTTGATAACCGTCGCTTTCGCGCCGTCGGAACAGCCGCAGCTTTCACACATGCCAATCTCCCCACAACCATTGGGTTACTTTCCGCCAGCTTCAGGCATTGCGGCGTGGGATGCAAGTTCCGATGTTAAATCCAGCTCATATTCCTTGATGCGAAGCTCCTCTCCGGTGAGTCTTTCACTTGATCGGGAACCGCAGGGACAGCCGCTGAAGGGTGTATGCTGCAGGAACGTCACGCCGCAGGACCGGCATCGCGCCCTTGCCTCGACAAGGTCGATCTCCAGCAACGCCCCTTCCAGAGCGGTGCCTTTCGCCACGACATCGAAGCAGAACTCGATGGCATCCGGCATGATCCCCGCAAGCGCGCCGATCTCCACGACGACCCGCTTGACCGGCCGGCCGCGAGCATGTTCGCTCACGATCGAGACGATATTCTGAGTGATGCCGAGTTCGTGCATGATGTGCTCCTTGTTCGGGACGCCGGGGACCATTCCGGCGCCCGTTTCTTATCGTTTTTCTAGGCAATCATGAGCGCGACGCCGGCTGCGGCGACGGCTCCGCCAGCCGCCTGTCCGACACGCGCAAGATCAAGATGCTTCGCGAGGAAGCCGAATGACGCGCCGACCGCGTGCAGAACGGCTGTCGCGATGAGGAAGCCCGCCGCGTAGCCGAGCATTCCGCTGCCCGCAGGCATTTCGGCCCCATGCGCGAAACCATGCGCCGCGCCGAAGACCGCCGCCGCCGCGAAGGCGAGGATCGCCGGCGTCTGAAGTTTGAGCAGGGCAAGCACGCCGAACAGGATGACCGATCCGCCGATCATCAGTTCAACGCCGGGCATCCCCAGACCTGCGATCCCGGCGACGCCTCCGCCCAGCATACCGCCAAGGAAACCGGCCGGAGCGACCCAGAACAGCCGGGGCGCGGCGAGCGCCGCCCACAGGCCGACCGCTATCATGGCGAGCAGGTGATCTGCGCCCAGGACCGGATGCGTCAGCCCGGCCGAAAAGCCATGGACCGGGCCGGCCCCGGTATGCGCGAGCGCCGGAGTTGCACAGGCAAAAAGGATCAGGCTCGTCGCGATAATACGGTTAGGTACCATAGACATTTTCCTCCGCTGGTTGGCTTCAAACAGGTATTCCCGGTTCCGTCGCTTCATGATCGTCTCGATCCCCTCAACAGATCCGCGGCAGTTGCTCGCCGACGAGCATATCGACGATCCGGTTGCCGCCAAATCCCGTCCGCATCGTCACCCGCCCGGCCTCCCCGCCGCGCACATGACCGATAAGCCGCGCACCCTGACCGAGTGGATGCGCTTTCATGGCTTCGAGCGCAGCATCGGCCTCCTCAGGCGGCGTAACGGCGACAAGCTTGCCCTCATTCGCCAGATAGAGCGGATCGAGGCCGAGAATTTCGCAGAATGCCTTCACCTCGTCGCGCACCGGCGTCAGCATCTCGTCGATCTCGATGGAGACGCCGGAGGATGACGCGATCTCATTGAGCACGGTCGCGATACCGCCCCGCGTCGGATCGCGCAGCGACCTTGTATTCGGCGCGGCGATCAGGATTTCCCCGATCAGGCCGTGAAGACAGGCGCAGTCGCTCTCGATTTCCGATTCCAGCGCCATGTCGCCCCGCGCTCCGAGAATGGCCGCGCCGTGATCGCCGAGCAGACCGTTCACCAGGATGGCGTCGCCGGGTTGCGCCTTGTGTGCGCCAAGATCCAGCCCGGCACGGATCACGCCGATGCCCGTCGTGGTGATGAAAAGCTTGTCACAGGAGCCTTTCTCGACCACCTTCGTATCCCCGGTGACGATCTGCACGCCCGCATCCTGCGCGGTTGCGGCCATGGACGCCGTGACCCGGCGCAGCAATTCGACCGGCAGCCCTTCCTCGATGATGACGGCACAGGAGAGCAGCAGCGGCACCGCGCCGCCCACGGCCAGATCGTTGACCGTGCCGCAGATCGCCAGCTTGCCGATGTCGCCGCCGGGAAAAAACAGCGGATCGACCACGAAACTGTCCGTGGTGAAGGCCAGCCTGTCGCCGAGTTCGGTAAAGACATCCAGATCGGCTCGAGCCTGATCCTCCAGCGGAGCAAGGGTGAAATTCTCGAACGGCGCGACGAACACATCGTCGATAAGGTCGCGCATGGCCTTGCCGCCGCCCCCGTGAGCAAGCGTCACGGTCGGCACGTTGAGACGGCCGAGAGGTCTTGTCCGCCGGAAAGGAACGACCGTCATGCCGCGCCTGCCTGTTTCTTGACCCCGCCATACTGGTAATAGGCCGCACACGCCCCTTCCGACGACACCATCAGCGCGCCGAGCGGCGTTTCCGGCGTGCAGGCCGAGCCGAACACCTTGCATTGCCACGGCTTGATCACGCCTTTCAGCACCTCGCCGCACTGGCAGCTTTTCGGATCGGCGATCCTGATATTCGGCAGCGTGAACTTGCGTTCCGCATCGTAATTGGCGTAGGCCTCGCGGACCTTCACGCCGGAATGGTCGATCGAGCCGAGCCCGCGCCATTCGAAGAACTCACGCAGTTCGTAGACCTTCGACACGGCCGAGAGCGCCGCCGCGTTGCCCTTGTCGGGCACGATCCGCGCATACTGGTTTTCGACCTCCGCGCGGCCATCCTTGATCTGCTTGAGGCACATCCAGAGCGATTGCAGCACATCGAGCGGCTCGAAGCCGGCCACCACCATCGGGCGCTTGTAATAGTCGGATATGAACTGATAGGGCGTCGTGCCGATCACCATCGAGACATGGCCGGGGCCAAGGAAGCCGTCGAGATGCAGATCGGGACTGTCGAGGATCGCCTTGATCGTCGGCACGATGGTGATGTGATTGCAGAACACGGAGAAGTTCCGCGTGCCCTCGGCTTCGGCCTGAAGGATCGTCAGCGCGGTGGACGGCATGGTGGTCTCGAAGCCGATGCCGAAGAACACCACCTCGCGATCCGGATTCTTGCGGGCGAGCGCCAGCGCATCCATCGGTGAATACACCATGCGGATATCCGCGCCGTCGCCCTTGGCCTGCAGCAGGCTTTTCTTCGAGCCGGGCACGCGCATGGCGTCGCCGAACGTGGTGAAGATCACTTCCGGCCGTTCCGCGACGGAAATGCAATCGTCCACGCGCCCCATCGGCAGCACGCAGACCGGACAGCCCGGCCCGTGCACCAGTTCGATCGTATCGGGGAGCATGCCTTCGATGCCGTAACGGAAGATCGAATGCGTATGTCCGCCGCACACTTCCATGATCTGGAGCGGCCGACGTTTCGTGATCTCGATGGAGGCTGCCAGCGCTTCGATCTCCCTGATCAGCACGGCGGCCTTTTCGCGGTCGCGGAATTCATCGACATATTTCATGGTCATGCCGCTCCCTTGTGAGCCGCCGAGCCGCGATCGTCGGCCAGCAGCGTGTGAACCAGATCCCAGAGAATGTGATAGGCGATGACGTGGCATTCCTGGATGCGGTGGATGGATGAGGACGGAACGACGAGGCAATGATCAATGACGCCGGAGGCCTTCATCTTGCCGCCATCGCCGCCGGCAAGCCCGATGGTGACGAGCCCCATTTCCTTCGCCTTGGCGAATGCGGAAATCAGATTGGCCGAATTGCCGCTCGTCGAAATGCCGATCAGCCCGTCGCCCTCGCGCGCCTGCGCCACGACCTGCCGGACGAAGACGTGATCGAAGCCGACATCATTGCCGACCGCGGAGATCATGGCGATGTCCGCGACAAGGTTGGTTGCCGAAAGCGCCGGGCGGCCCGCCGTCACCGGATGCACAAATTCGACCGCGACATGCGAGGCGTCACAGCTCGATCCGCCATTGCCCATCGTGAAGAGGCGGCCATTGTTCCGGTAGACGCCAGCGACAGATTTGGCGGCGGCGACGAGAATATCGGCCTGCGCGCCGAAGAAGGCTTCGTTAGTTTGCCGCGAATCCCTCGCCTTTTCGGTAACGGAATGCAGAAGCGCGGTGTCGAGTTGGCCTGCATCCTGCTGCTTTCCATGCAGAAAGGGGTAGAGGGATTGCAAATCATTTTCGGAAGACATGGCTATCCTCCTTCCGCGCCGGCCGAGGCGCGCATGGCTGCGATTTCTTCCTGCGCTTCGCCGAGTTCGGTGAGGATCTGCAGCGTCTGCGCCGCTTCCTCCTCGTCGATCCGGCTCATGGCGAAGCCGACGTGGAGCAGCACCCAGTCGCCGACGCAGGATTCGACCGGATGCTCCTCATTGACGATACAGGCGACGTTGACCTGACGCCGCACGCCGCTGACATCGACAGTCGCGAGCTTCTTTTCCGCATCGTCGATCCTTACGATGCGGCCGGGAATTCCAAGACACATGATGTATTTCCTCGATCTGCTTCTCGGCGCTCCTTGCGGTTGCGAATGAGCCCGGCGGAACCGATAGCGGCCTGCCCGAGCGCGAGCCCACCATCATTGGCGGGAATCCGGCTGTGTGTGAGTACGGAAAAGCCCTTAGCTTCGAGACGGGTTGTGATTTGCTCCAGCAAGATGCGGTTCTGAAAACAGCCGCCCGAGAGCGCGACCGTGTCGAAGCGCGGGCCTTCTGGCTCGTCCTGTCCTGCGAGTTTACGCGTCATCGCGGCGACGCTTTCGGCGAGCCAGATGTGGAAGCGCGCGGAGATGACGGGCGCGGACGTTCCCATGACCAGGTCTCCGAATACCGCGCGCCAAAGGCCGAGCGGCTCGACATAAGGCAGGCCGTTGCCGTTCAGCCTGGGGATGGCCAGCGGGTAACGGTCCTCGCCGGGATCGCGCAGCGTTGCTTCGTCAGCCATCGCTTCAAGCTCGACCCCGGTCTGGCCTTCATAGGATTGGCGTTCCTGGGCGATCCCGATGGCGGCGGCGAGGGCGTCGAACAGCCGCCCGCAGGACGAGGCAAGCGGCGAATTGAGTTGGCGCTTGATCATTGCATCCAGTGTCGCGCGCGGCTTGTCCTTGAGATAGGCGTGAAGCTCCAGCTCGCTGAAATTCATGTCGAACTCGGCCCAGCCCATCTCGGCCGCGACATGGGCGTAGAGATTGCGCCAAGGCTCGCGCGAAGCCTGAGCGCTGCCCGGCATGGCGACCGGCTTCAGGCAGCCAAGGCGCTCGTAGCCATCATAATTCGCCAGCAGGAATTCGCCGCCCCAGATCGTGCCGTCATCGCCGAGGCCGAGACCGTCGAGCACGACGCCAAGCACCGGGGCGGCATCGAGCGCACGGCCGTTTTCGGCAAGACAGGATGCAACGTGTGCGTGATGATGCTGCACGCGGATCAGCGGCAGGCTGTCCCTTTCGGCGCAACGCACCGCAAATTTGCTGGACAGATATTCGGGATGGGTATCGGCAATCAGCGCTTTCGGGCTGTGATCGAAGAGGCTGGTATAGAGCGAGATCGTGCGCTCATAGTCGGCAAGCGTCGGCGCGTTTTCGAGGTCGCCCAGATGCTGGGTCAGAATCGCGCTGCCATTCTTCACGAGACAGGCGGTCGCCTTCAACTCCCCGCCCAGCGCAAGGCAATCCGGCGCACCCTCGAAGCCCGGCGGCAACTTTACAGGCGACGGCGCGTAGCCCCGCGCGCGCCGAATGAGGCGCATCCGCCCGTCCATTTCGCGGGCAACGGAGTCATCGACGCGATTGGCAATGCCGCGATCGTGGATCAGGGCGTATGACGCGATGGTGCTGAGCTTCTCAGCCGCTTCAGCATCGTCGGTAAGCTGAGGCTCGTCCGAAATATTTCCGCTGGTCATCACCACCGGCCGGTTCATGCGGCGCAGGATCAGCAGATGCATGGGTGTCGTCGGCAGCATGAAGCCGAGCGTGTGGAGGCCGGGCGCGACGGCCTCCGGCAGCTTTTCCACCCCGCCCATGCGCAGCAGCACGATGGGCGCTTCCGAGCTGGTGAGCGCGGCTTCTTCCACATCGCTGATCGTGCAGTAATGGCGAACTACGTCGAGGTCGCGCACCATCAGCGCGAACGGCTTGGCATAGCGTCGCTTGCGCTCCCGCAGCCGGGCGACAGCTTCGGCATTCGTGGCGTCGCAGGCAAGCTGATAGCCGCCGATGCCCTTGATCGCGACGATCTCGCCCTTCTGCAGCAGGGAACACGCAGCGTCCACATCATCTAACATGGAATGCTGGTCGAAGCTGAAGGCCGCGCCGTCAAGCCGGATCAGCCGGACGCGCGGTCCGCAGGTGTGACAGGCGATGGCTTCGGCATGAAAGCGCCGGTCGGCGGGCTCGCTGTATTCGGCGAGGCAGGCATCGCACAGATCGAACTCGGCCATCGTCGTCTGGTCGCGGTCGTAGGGCACGCCGTTGATGATGCTGAGGCGCGGCCCGCAATGGGTGCAGTTCGTCAGCGGATAGCGGTAGCGGCCCTCGAACGGGTCCATCACTTCGCTGGCGCACGCCTTGCACGTCGCCATGTCCGGTGAGATTTCCGTGCGGACCTCGCCGCCGCGGCTTTCGGCGATGCTGAAGGCATCCGGCACCTCTCCCGTAAAGGCGCGCGAGGCAATCGTGTCGATGCGGGCCAGCGGCGGCGCTTCGCTGAACAGCCGCTCCATGAAATTCTTCAGGCAGCCCGAACGCCCCTTGACGCGGATCAGCACGCCCTCGGCATCGTTCAGCACTTCGCCGCTGAGTTCGAGCGAACGCGCGATGCGCCACACCGTCGGCCGGAAACCGACGCCCTGGACGCGGCCCTGCACGCGGATCTCTACGCAGACGGCTTCATGCTCGGCGAACTTGGCGTGCAGGGTCACGTTGACGCCTCCCACAGGACAATTCGGTTGTTTCCGGAATCCGCGATAACAGCCATGTCTCCGCAGGATGAGATGCCGTAGGGCCAGCAGAAGCTGTCGCGGGCAGGCAAGCCCCAGCGATTGTCGCCCTTGTCGAAAAAACATTGCTGACCGGCAAGACGGGTGGCCGCGCCCCCCATATGGAATGCGCCCGGCTCGAAACCGATGAGACGCGAATTGGCCGTGTCGGCAACGGTGAGGCAATCGCCCAGGATAGCCGCGCCATAGGGCATGTTGACCGTCGATGCCGTCGGGTAATAGGCCGCGCCGTTATTGTCCTGCGCGTGCTGGCCGCACTGGCCGAGCACGAAATCGCAGGCCGCGCCATGCGTTTGTGGCGGGTTCGACCACACCATGACGCGGTTGTTGCCCGCATCGGCGACGATGACCATATTGCCGCGAACGGCGACCGAGTGAGGCCAGCGCATGCTGCTCGCATCGACATTCGCGCCGGCATTCTCATCGCGGCAGTCGAAATCCCGCTGTCCGAGCACGAGGTCGGCCAGTGCGCCGTTGCACTCGGGAATGCGGTTCCATATCAGCACGCGGCGATTGCCGGTGTCGGCGACGAAGAGCCTGCCATCAGCGATCGTCACGCCGTAGCACCAGTTCAGCGTATCCGCCTCCGGCCCGTCCAGTCCGCGATTGGCGAGACCGCCCGCAAAGTCCGCCTGCCCCAGCACGACATCGGCGGGCTGGTTCGAGCGGGCCGGATAGCCATGCCAGATCAGCACGCGATGGTTCCAGGCATCGGCAACAGCGAGCACGCCATCCGCCGCGGCCACGCCCGTGGGCACATTCAGCGTTGCCGGACCGACCGCGCCCTTGGCGTTGCGCCCTTCCGCGCTGAAATCGGGCTGGCCGATGAGAAGGCTCGCCGCCGCGCCATCCTCGCGCGGACGATCCGGCCAGATCAGCAGGCGATGATGCCCCGTATCCGAAACGAAAAGGGGCCCGCCGTCCGCCGCGAGGCAAGCGCCCCGTGGCCCGAAAAGGCTGTCCGCGCTGGGACGGATAGGAGCGGCAAGGCCGTCCGCGCTCTGATGGCCGCCAAGGATGACATCGGCCCCCCGGGAGGAGAGAAGGAGAAGGGGCCGCAGGTCCGGGGAAGCCTGCCCGGGGCGCGGATAGTTCGCGGGAGAATGGCGCAGGGAAACTCTCATCGGGCGAGCCTCACTTCCACACGGCTGCCGATGACGCGCACGGCGTGCGGCTGCAACTGCACTTCCGGCGCAGTCAGGCATTCTCCGCTTGTCAGGTCGAAGCGGAAACCGTGATGCGGACAGGCAATCACCCCGTCCTCAACCGCGCCCTCGTGAATCTGCATGCCCAGATGGGCGCAGGCATTGCGGAAGCAGGACACGACCGAGCCGGTGCGGAAGAACACGACATCTTCGCTGCCCAGCTTGAGAGGCAATATCCCGCCTTCGGGAATGTCATGGGTGCGGCCGGCCAGCAGCCAGTCTCCACCCGTGTTTAATGCGAAGGGGCTGGTGAAGTTGGCGCCATTGCCGCCCGCGGCCATGCCCTTGACCTGAACGATATCCGTGATCTCGGGGCAGGCATCCTCGACGGCTTTCTTGACGCCCGCGTGAAAAGTCAGCGCCGAAGCCGAGCAGCCATCGCAAGCGCCGGTGAACCGCACCTGTATCGCGGGCGGCTCGATCCTGACCAGTTCGACGTCGCCGCCATGCGAGGCCAGCATGGGGCGGACGCCCTGCAGCGCATTCTCGACGCGCTCGGCAATGCTCGGCCGGATGATGTTGTGGCGGCGCAGCACCGCGTAGACCAGCTCATCCCCGGCGGCCCGCCTCATCGCGGCGGCGGCGGCCGGGTCGCTCTTCAGCGCACCGACAAGACGGCGAAGCGCTTCGCCGTGTAGCGCCTCGATCGCCCCGCGATAGGCCTCCGTCGCCTGCTGGGGCGTCTCGTCCCAAGCCGCAAAAATACTCTCAAGCCGCTCGATATCCTGGAGCAGCCCGGCAAGATCATTCCTGTCTATCGGCGCTTTTTCGGGCGCATTCATACAAGAAGCCTGTTTATCTGCCTTCTGGCTGCTTCCCCGAAAGACCGCGCCCGTTTCATCGGACGCCGCTCTAACGGAACTTGATCCTCTTCAGCACGAGCGGTTGCAGCCCGCCGCCGATAAAGCCGGCTACTGCAGCCGCGACCACGAGCGATACGCCCCCGGCCTTCACCAGCATGACACATATCAGCGCCGTCAGGAAAACCCCGACCGCGATTAGGGCGACGGCCTTGCGCTGGTCAGCGAAAAGACGTCCACTGAAAAAGAGCACAAGCGCGTTTCGGGCCATTGAAAACATGAAATGCTCCTAACTGATCAGCATGAGAATGATCAGCGCCGCAGCGACGCCGGGCAGTCCCGAAAGCGCTCCGAAAAGGGCGCCGATCTGTGTCGCCACCTCGGCGCCAAGATCCTTGCCGCCAATCACGTAGCCGGACAGCGCGCCTCCAAGCAGGGCAGCGATTGCTCCGGTAACGAGAGCGACGACAGCCAGCAACGGTGCATCCAACATCTGTTCCATCTTGTCCTTGGCCCTCACTCGCCGCGCATGATCGGGCAACATCCCATGACGCCCATTTGCTTCACTCTTGTAGTCGGAGCCGTGCGCTCCCCTTGCAGCGCGGCCCATCCACGGCGGCTAACCATTGGCGGCCTTGGTTCCGCCCCCGTTGGCGTCCGGCATGTCCATCAACTCCCGGCCCAGCTGAAACGCCGCCTCGGCAACGACCGCCGCTTTCGCATTGTCACCGAAAGCAACGAAGATCTCCCGCGCCTCGGAATACAGCGCGCGAGCCTTGACCAGATTTGCGCGGTTGCCCTGTTCGGCATGCTCGGGATCGTCGGGAAGGTTCTGCAGGCAGTTGGCCTTGTTCGTCAGCGTATTGGCGTATTCGACAGGCATGGTGTCCCGATTGCGGACCTTGAGGGCTTCGTCATACGCCTCCAGGGCCCGCATGTTGTTGGCGAGCCGGTGCGTGGACGACGCATATTGCAGCGCATTGCCGAGATTATTCTGCAGCATTGCGTATTCCATCGGATGGTCCACGATATTGACCACGCGCAGCCCTTCCTCGAACGCCTGCACCGCAAGCGCCTCGTGCATCTTCCCCCGTTCATCCGCCAGCGGAATGGAGAGAAACGCGGTTGCAAGGTTGTTCTGCAGGATGGCGAATTCCTGCGGGAAGCGCTGCTTGTCGAAAATACGCAAGGCGCGCTGGTAGGCCGAGATGGCGTCGGTGATCTTCGCGCGATGATGCCCGGCAAGGCTTTGCAGAACGAGGCCGAGATTCATTTCAAGCTCGGCCAGTTCCTCCGGCGTACCCTGCTGCTCGAAAACCGGCTGGACCGCCTTGTACGCATCGCGCGCCTGTTCCAGGAATGTGGCGTCGTCCCCAGGGATCGCCTGAAGGGCAGTGGCCTTGCGCGCGGTGATTCTCGCCCCTAACAGGCTCTGATCTTCCGGGCATAATGACAGGGCTTTGTCGCAAAGGTCGGCGGCGGCCTGAAGCTGGGCGACATCCTTCGGGCGCTGCTGGAGGCCCATGGCGATTTCCATGAGCATTTCCGCGCGTTCGGCAGGGCTCGCCGTTTCGTCTTCCGCGGCTGCAAGTGCGGCAGCGAACTGATCCTGAAAACGATCAGCCGAGACCATATCGGACTCCCCAGACTAAAAAATTGAAAAGTTTATTATTAGAACGCTAAGATGATTAACCGCTTGCGTCAATTTATTATGCATATGGGAAATTTGATTTACATAAGGAAAAACTCGTAGAGTCTCAATCCACCGGAACTGTCGCACCAGGCAGAATCGCCGGTCCACTCGGTCTGATCATCCAGTCCCTGATCGCGAAAAAAGTCAGCGCCATTAATGACCCGATCGCCGGCGGCATTCCGGACCTTCATGATGTATCCGCCCGAAGCGGCGTGCCGGACCGGAAGCACAAGCAGGTCGGCCTCCCGCCGCAACAGAATAACTGTATCGCTGCCAGCAAAGTAATCCGCATGGGCGGCGCGGTCGATGTAGAGACGGCCCTGACTGAAACGGATGTTCCCCGCTCCCGTCACGATGGCTTGCCTTCGCAAGAGGAGCGCTCCGCGATCAGTTCGCGTATGCGGCCGGCAACCTTGCGCGCGGAGACCGCGACGGCATCCGACAGGCCGATTCCGAGATCGACGCTCCCGGCTTCGATCAGGAACACGGTGACGTCAGCGGGAAATTCGTCGCGGAAGATCTTGCGTCCGGCGAAAAGCGCGTTGTCCCAGCGGAAATCATGCAGATTGAGGCTGTCGCGCGGCTCCGCTTCCAGCTCCGTGCCCGGCACTTCGAACACGGCGCCGCATTCCGAGCCCGAGCGGCACGCATCGACCACGATCAGCTTGGCGCATCCCCTTGCGGCGAACATCACCGCCATACCGTCCGTACCCGCATCAAGCAGCCGAACGTCTCCGTCACATCCGCTTGAAGCATCCTCGGCCAGCAGCCGCAGCACCTGGGGACCCACCCCGTCATCGCTCCGGTTGGGATTGCCGCAACCGATCACCGCGATCATGCCCCGGCTTTCCCGTCCGGCCGTGCCCGCCGACGCGCTTTCCTGCATTCTCCGCCTCCCGGTTTGCTGCCGATCCGCCACCGCCCGGAACGCGCGCGTCCCGGAGAACGCTCTCGCTCCCGGGACGGCTGCAAGGTTGCACCGAAAAACGGTGCGCATTTCTGCCTGGCGCGGCAATGGACCAATCGGCGTTTTCACTCCTCATTGGGCTTCAGCAAGCCGACTCCCGAGAATGATCTTCGGCTCATGGCCGGCACACGTCCAGATCAGGATAATGTCCTAGATCCGCCAGAGCCTGCAGGACCACTCCGCCTCCACGGGCAGATCAAGCTCCGGCAACTCGCAATGCCGCCGGCGGACGAGAAAATACATGCAGGTCTCGCACGCCTGCTCGATTTCATTGTGCATCACCGGCGTCAGCGTGAAACCGCTTACGACGAGTTTCGATTTCAGATCGTCCGCTTCGCGCAGCCTCTTGACAACGCTTTGAACCTCGTCATGGGTATCCGCCCTCGGAAAGGCCTCGGTTCCCAATCCACCCGCAAGCAAGGATTTTATCTGCTCGCGCTTGGCGTCTGCGTCGGCGCTCATATATCGGCCTCCCTTGATCGATAGCCCTGAAATGCCGGTTTGCGGCACTCTCCGATCGTCAAACATTCCCGAAAGGCGTCAGCTGGACCGGCCGGAAAAGCTCGCAACCCACTGACACCTTACGTCCCCAGATTCAGATCAGATCCGCCAAAGACGGCACCACCATTCCGGCTCGACCGGCACCGACAATTCCGGCAGATCGCACCATCTGCGGTGTACGAGATAGTACATGCATTCCATGCAGCGTTGCCGGTCGGGGCCCCAGGGATGATCGACGAAGCCTCCAATCACCAGCTTGCCCTCCAGGTCCTTCGGATCCAGCTTGCGCAGCTGGAGCAGTATGTCGGCGAATTCCTTCTCCGTTTCCGGAAAGGGCTCGACTTGGGTCTGAAGCCCCTGCTCCAGCATTGCCGAGATCTCGCTCAACAAGTTGGGGTGGTCGGCTTCGGAAAGCGCGTTGCTCCACATAGTCCCAATACCCTTCTCCAGATTCGTAAGTTATATAACTCTATTCGATGCAAATATCCTAGCCAATGCAACCGAAAATTTGATTTTCTATTTGAAAGCAAAATATTCATTAGATTTTTTTGCGTTAAAAATAGAACAACTCATTGGCAATTTTAGACATTCACCGAAAGGTTATTTTGTTTTTTCTTTTTTTGTTACATTCCCCAAGCTGCATCTATCAGTGTATCGCTGCCGATAGATGCTCCCGGAGCAACGGGATGACCAAGAGCCCGCGCGGCTGGCGCGAAGCTGATGAATCGGCGATCTGCTTCATTTCCGTCCGCGCTGCAGGGGGGCAATGATGAGACGCCGCCCCGGACCCGGCTTGCCAGCTTCCGGAAATCGGCTGTCGCCCGAAGCTGCTGAGCGCTTCGAGAGACAGCTCGACATCCATCTGGCGCTCACCGGATCAAGCCGTACGGAAACGCGCGAGTTCCTTCCCGGTCTTGCTGTCATGCGCGTGCACGGTGCAGACCAAACAGGAATCGTAGGACCGGCAAACGTGACCGACCTCAACCGGATCGCTCGGATCGGCGATCGGCGTACCGATCAGCGCTTCCTCGATCGGCCCGCGATCGCCGTCAGCCGTCCGTGGTCCGACGTTCCAGGTTGTCGGCGCAACGATCTGATAGTTCTTGATCTTGCCGTTCTGTACGTCGATCCAGTGGCATAGCGCACCGCGGATCGCCTCGGTTGCGCCCCAACCACGGCCATCGCGTTCGATCGGCTTGATGTACCACGGGTCTTTCAGCTTGAACTCGCGCAGGCTTCTTTCAGCCTCGCGATAAAGTTTCACCAATTCATGCATCCGGGCGAAATGGCGCAGGAGAACGCTGGCGCCGCCCATCTTGCGATACATGTCCACGACGAGCGGGTCGTAGTGCTGCCAGGACTCGCCGTGCCGTCCGCCGGCGACGACCTGCCGCGCGAGAGGCCCTGCCTCCAGACGGCCGGCCTGATCGTGGAAAACCGCCGTCGACCAGGAATATTTGCCGGACATGTCAGGCTCGTTCTTCTGAACCGGGACCGTGGTCCGATCATAGGGGTGCAGCCCACCGGGTTCGTCATACCAGGCGTGGACGGTATCCTCGCGCGTATGCGCCTGATGCATCAGATCGTGGGTGTCCCTGAAGCCGTCATAGACACCGCTCTTCATGATCAGCGCGGCGTTGCGGCCGTCGATCGTCGGGCGATTGTAGCGCGTCTCATGCGGGAGATAGC
Organism: Rhodomicrobiaceae bacterium; assembly: GCA_050330195.1. GTDB lineage: Bacteria > Pseudomonadota > Alphaproteobacteria > Rhizobiales > Rhodomicrobiaceae > JAHQVI01. Next base: position 24,510 of record JBHJOB010000011.1, read on the forward strand.
CCCATGAGATGTAACGGCCGTGGCCGCGCCCGAACTTGTCCAGTCCGACATCCATGCTCATTTTCCAGAACAGGCCGAGATCGGAATTGGCGTGCTCCGGCTTCTCGTCGAGCCAGGCGAGGAAATCCTCATAGGACTGAATTTCCTCATAGCGCTCGAAGGAACAGCCAAGCCAGACCGGCTCGGCCCAGTTGCGCCGGAAATATTCCAGGATCGACCAGGCGCGCGTGATGTCCGTCAGCGTCGGCGCGCACATCACGCCGCCGGGCACCATGTAGCTCGAATGCGGCCACTGCCCGCCGAGCAGCGCATAGATCTCCACCGGCCGGCCGGAAATCGTGACGCCGATCTCATAGTTCGTACCTGTATAGGGCGCCCAACGCCGAACGGCTTCTTCGTAATATCGAGATTTCTGATAGTTCTTGTTGGTGTAGTCGATCATGAAGAGGCCGTAATGATGCCTCGGAAGACTTTGCAGACTTTCCGTGATCTGGCCGAGGTTGCGCGCAAGGATCGCGTTTGGCGGCACCTCGGATTGCCAGGCCGTGTCGAGCGCCCAGGCGGCGCAGGTCAGATGCGAGGCGCCGCAAATGCCGCAAGCGCGCGGCGTGACGACGAGCCCGGCCTGCGGGTCCTTGTCGCGAAGGATCACCTCGAACCCGCGGAACAGTTCCGCCTGTGTCCATGCGTTGACGACAACGCCGTCCTGAATATCGACACGGACGTCGAGATCGCCCTCAACACGGCCGACTGGAGAAATATCGAGTGTTTGTACAGCGGCAGTCATAAGGATGGCTCCTGAAAACGATGGACGGCGGCAAGCGCCGGAACTCCCTGCGAGACGATGACCTTGCAAGGCCTGCCATCACGACCGGTACGGGACGAATGGCGGGCCTTGCGGCTCCTGTTCCTCAGATGAAGATATCTTCTTCGGCCCAGGCCGGAGACGCTGCCTTGGCGGCTGCCGTCAGCTTGACGTAGCCCGCCTTGCTGACGCCTTCCGGCATGTCCTTGGGCACGCCCATGAGCGTCTGCGTCTTGAAGACCGTACCCGGCGCCAGCTCGAAGAACGGGAATTCCGGCTCCGTACAGCCGAGGCAAGGCATACCGGCGCGCGTCTTGGAGGATTGGCGGTTCCACAGGATGCGGTTGCAGGGCGAGTGGGTCATGGGGCCACGGCAACCCAGATCATAGAAGAGGCAGCCCTTGCGCTGGCCGAATTCCGTGGCGGAGACCTTGTAGGCGAAGTGCATGTTCCGGGTACAGCCGGTCTGCGTGAAAGTGCTGAAGAAGGTCTTCGGGCGCTGGAAATCATCGAGCGCGATCTCGCCGCCGCGTCCCGTCGCCAATGCGACGACGATCTGGGTGATCCAGTCCGGATGCGCGGGACAGCCGGGAATGTTGATGACAGGCAGCCCTGCTCGCGATTTGTAATTCGGACCGAGGAAGCCGCCATGATTGCGCTTGAGAAATTGCAGGCCGACACTGTCAGTCGGATTCGGCTCCGTCGCCGGTATGCCGCCCCAGGTCGCGCAATCGCCGATGGCGACCGTGTAGCCGGCCACTTTCGAGAGGGCGTCCACCCAGTCCTTCATCGGCCGGCCGGCGAAGCGGTTCCAATTGCCCGTCCCGTTCGGCGCGGTGACGACCGTGCCCTCGAAAACGAAAACATCCAGCGGAATTTCGCCCGAGGCCGCCCCCTTCAGGATGCGCTGGAGGTTTTCGCCGAGTTCCAGCCCGAGCGAGGGGTGCCAGAGGATGTTGATTCCAAAATCCGTCACCAAATCGCACGCGCTCGGCTCCTCGGCGTTCAGAAACGACATCGTATTGCCGGAACAGGCGCCGCCCTGAAGCCATAAGAGATTTGCCATTGCTTCCTCCAGTTAGACTTTAAGCACTTTCCGAATATGCTTGCCGTCTCTTGAAGCAAAGACTGTGCCAGAACAGGACAAAGGTGGCGAAGTGGTGTAATTGCTGACTTAATCGGAAAATGAATACAATATATTCTCTGGAATTCAGCTCCTGACCCTGCAAAGTTTCTTTGCAGAAAAAGCAAGTTTCCAGTTTTCCTGTTATGTTCGACTGAAGAACGGAGCAAGATTGTATGCAGAAGCTGATGCCGAATTGATCGAGCAGGATTGTGAATTTCGACGCCCGAAAAACCTGCCGATCCTGCGGCCGGCTCCCCTCGCTCCGGAGAAGCCGGCTTGTGTTTTGACGGCAACGTTGTCGCTAGCCGGCGGTGGTGCGCACGCAGCGGAAATCACGCGGACCGCCGCGCGGAAGCAAGCCTTTCTTGCGAACGCGCTCGAAGCGGCGGTTACATTCGCGGCGGGCGCGGTTGCAGGCATTTTTCAGCTTGGCCGCATGGCCATAACCCTGAGTGGCGGCCGAACCGCCAACGATGCCATGTCCGTCCTGATATAGACGATAATAGCAGCCGGCTGCCTGAGCGGGAGAGGTTGCGCCGAGGCTGGCAAAGGCGCCGACAGCGATGGCGGCTGCGAGAGCAAGAGCGTGTTTCATGCGATCCTTTTGATGATTTATGCCACGGCGGACGCCGCCGCAATTGGCGTTAATCACCCTTGGTCGCTCTCGCAGCAGGGAAGGTTCAAACCGCCTGATCGCCGTGGTCGATCGAAGCGGGGGCGAAGCGCATCCCCGAAATGCCTTCACCCGCGCGGCGGGTCATCAGACCCTGATTTCGCCGCCGGTCGCTTTTTTCACGGCGGCGATCACACGCGCCGACACCCTTTCGATTTCCTCGTCGGTCAGCGTCTTCTCGCGCGGCTGTAACGTCACCTCGATGGCGAGCGACTTCTTGCCGTCGCCAAGGCTTGCGCCCTCGAAAACGTCAAAAACGGAAACATCTGCAATCAACGTCTTTTCCGCACCTTGAGCGGCGCGCACAACGTCGCCCGCCAGCACATCGGCGTCCAGAACGAAGGCAAAATCACGATGCACCGCCTGAAGATCGGCTACGTCGAGCGGCGGACGCGCGCTGGATTTGCGGCGCGACTGCGGTATCGCCTCGATGAACACCTCGAATGCGCAAGCCGGTCCGGCCAGATCCATCGCCTTGAGCGCGGCCGGATGCAATTCGCCGAAATGGCCGAGCACATTCTTCGGGCCAAGCCGGATGACGCCTGAACGGCCGGGATGGAACCAGTCCGGAGCGCCGCGAGCGATCTGGACCTTTGCGGCATCCAGCCCCAGCGCGGCAATGATCGCGAGCGCATCGGCCTTGGCGTCGAACAGATCGACCGATTTCGCCGCGCCATCCCAGTGACGCCCGCCGCCGGACAGCTTTGCCGTGCCGACGCGAACGCCCGACGCCGCGATGAGTTGGTCTTCCGGCGCATCGCCCCGGTAGATCTGGCCGACCTCGAACAGCGCCAGATCGGCGAAACCGCGATTGACGTTCTGGCGCGCCGCGCTGGTCAGCCCGGCCAGCAGGCTCGGGCGCATGACCGACATCTCGCTCGAAATCGGATTGGCCAGTTCCAGCTCGGGCTGACCGCCGCCGAAAAGCTCGGCTTCGGGCCGCGCAATGAACGACCATGTAACGGCCTCCACCAGCCCGCGCCCGGCAAGCACGCGGCGTGTGCGCGAAACGCGTTTCTGCCCCTCCGTCATGACCGGCTTCGTCACGCCCGGCGCCCGGACCATCGGCGTCACCGGCACACGGTCAACGCCCGCCACCCGGATCACCTCCTCGACGAGATCCGCCGCGCCATGCACGTCCGGCCGCCATGTCGGCGTGGTCACGGTGAGCTTGTCGCCCGAGCCTTCGACGTCGAACCCAAGTTTCTTGAGCGGCCCGGTGATTTCAGCCGGCTTCAGCTTCAGTCCTGTCAGTTTCTCGACGCGCGCGGGGTCGAACTCGATGACCGTCTTCGGGTTCGGCTCCTTGCCCGCGACGATGAGATTGCCCGGCTCTCCGCCGCAGAACTCCAAAATCATCTTCGTCGCAAGATTGACGCCAAGCTGGGCCGACTGCGGATCAATTCCGCGCTCGAAACGGTATCGCGCATCGGAATGGATGCCGTGACGGCGGCCGGTCGTCGCGGTACGGATCGGATCGAAATAGGCCGACTCGATGAACACATTGACGGTCTCCTCCGTGCAGCCGCTCTCTTCGCCGCCCATCACGCCGCCAAAGCCGAGAACATGATTGTCGTCGGAGATCACGCAATCATCGGGATGCCCCTCATAGTTCTTGCCGTCGAGCGCGACGAAACTCTCGCCCTTTTTCGCCAGCCGTGCATGGATGTCGCCATGAACCTTGTCCGCGTCATAGACGTGAAGCGGGCGGCAGCGGTCGTAGGAGATGTAGTTCGTCACATCCACCAGCGCATTGATCGGGCGCAGGCCGATGGCGCGCAGACGCTTCTGCATCCATGCCGGCGAGGGACCGTTGGTCACGCCTTTGATAGTGCGGCCGGCGAAGACCGGACAGGCATGGGCGTTCGCCTTGTCGAAATTCAGCTTGATGCCGATAGCGCCGTCGAACTTGCCTTTGCCCTTGAAGCCTTCATCTTCCTTTTTCAGCTTGCCGAGGCCGAGCGCCGCCAGATCCCGCGCGATCCCGCGTACGCCAAGACAGTCGGGCCGGTTCGGCGTTACCGAGACGTCGATCACCGGGTCGGCCATCTGCATGACATCGACGAACCGCTCGCCAATATGGTCGCTAGCGCTGTCCGGCAACTCGATGATGCCGGTATGCTCGTTGGACAGCTCAAGCTCACGCTCGGAGCAGAGCATCCCCATCGACTCGACGCCGCGGATCTTCGCCTTGCCAAGAGTGAAATCCGTCCCCGGAATATAGACGCCTGGCGCGGCGAACACGCCGATCAAGCCGGCCCGCGCATTCGGCGCGCCGCAGACAACCTGCGCCATGCCCTTGCCGGTGTCGACCTTGCAGACGCGCAGTTTGTCCGCATCGGGATGCGGTTCCGCCTCGACGACACGCGCGACGGTGAAATCCTTCAGCTTCTCCGCCGGATCGTCCACGCCTTCGACTTCGAGGCCAAGCTGAATGAGGCCGTCGAGGATCTGGTCGAGCGTTGCATCGGTTTCGAGGTGGTCTTTGAGCCAGTCGAGCGTAAATTTCATGGGAGCGTCTCGAATTCATTTTAAGATCCGATCCCCTCACCCCAGCCCTCTCCCCATGGGAGAGGGAGCAGTAGGGAATGGACCGTGTCTCTAACGTCCCCTCTCCCATGGGGAGAGGGACAGGGTGAGGGGTTACAACGTCGCGCTAGGAGGAAAGCCCGCCTGCCAGATTGGGCACGTCGAAGGGCAGGAAGCCGTAATGCTTCATCCAGCGCAGATCGCCGCCGAACATGGCGCGTAGATCGGTGATGCCGTATTTCAGCATGGCGATACGGTCGAGCCCCATGCCGAATGCGAAGCCCTGATATTTCTCCGCATCGAGCCCGCAGGCGCGCAGCACATTCGGGTGCACCATCCCGCTGCCGGCAATTTCCAGCCATTCGCCCGGCTTGCCGATGGCTTCCGCGCCGATGTCGATTTCCATCGACGGCTCGGTAAACGGAAAGTGCGAGACCCGCAGGCGCATTCGCAGGTCGTCCACCTCGAAGAACGCCTTGCAGAATTCCGCGAAGAGCCATTTCAGATGGCCCATATGCGTGTCTTCGTCGATGACCAGCGCCTCGATCTGATGGAACATCGGCGTATGGGTCTGGTCGCTGTCGCTGCGGTAGACGCGGCCCGGCGCGATGATGCGGATCGGCGGCTTCTGCGCCAGCATGGTCCGGATCTGCACCGGGCTGGTGTGGGTGCGCAGCACGAGGCGCGAGCCGTCCGGGCGCGGGTTCAGGTAAAAGGTGTCGTGCTCCTGCCGGGAGGGATGCTCCTCGGGGATGTTCAGCCTGGTGAAATTATAATCGTCCGTCTCGATGTCCGGGCCTTCGGCGATCGCGAAACCGAGATCGGCGAAAATCGCCGTGATCTCGTCCCAGACTTGGCTGAGCGGATGAATGCGCCCTTCGGCCTGCGGGCCGGGATGAACTGGAAGCGTCACATCGGCGCGTTCGGTTTCCAGACGTTTGACGAGCGCCGCGTCAGCCAGCACCGATTTACGGGCATCCAGCGCCTCGGCCACACGATCCTTGACCGCATTGATCGCCTGGCCGTAGCCGCGCCGTTCCTCGGGGGGAAGCTTGCCAAGGGTCTTCAGCAAGCCGGTTACGCTCCCGCTCTTGCCGAGCGCGCCGACCCGCAGATCTTCAAGCTCGGCCAGATCGGCGGCCTTGCCGATACGCGCCGTGAGATCCTTCTCCAACTCGTTCAGATCGCTCTTTGATGCCGCCGCTACCGCCTCCATGAGCCTCTCCATTGTTTCGCCATAGCTGGCGGAAGCGCTCCTCACGACCGGCGCTGTAGAGATCACCAGGCAAATGAGGAGAGCTGTTTAAGCTGGCTGAGCCGCGGCCTGCGCCTTTTCGACAAGCGCCTTGAACGCCTCCGGCTCACGAACGGCGAGATCGGCCAGAATTTTGCGGTCGACCTCAATCCCGGCCTTGTTCAGCCCGTCGATAAATCGGCCATAGGTCAAGCCAAGCTCGCGCGTCGCGGCATTGATGCGCTGGATCCAGAGCGCGCGGAAATTGCGCTTTCTGACCTTGCGGTCGCGGTACGCGTACTGCCCGGCCTTCTCGACGGCCTGCCGTGCAATGCGGATGGTGTTCTTGCGGCGGCCGTAATAGCCTTTGGCCGCTTTGAGGATCTTCTTATGGCGAGCGTGGGTCGTTACGCCCCGTTTCACTCTCGACATGGCGGTGTTCCTTCAGGGAAATAGTGTGGTGACTTTACGGAATTGATCAGGAAAGACCGTAGGGCATGAACTGCTTGACGATCTTCGTGTCCGCATCGCTCAGCACCTGCATGCCGCGCGACTGACGGATGAACTTCTTCGTCCGCTTGATCATGCCGTGCCGCTTGCCGGCGGGCGTAAACATCACCTTGCCGGTTCCCGTCACCTTGAAGCGCTTTTTCACACCGCTTTTGGTTTTCAGCTTGGGCATTTTGCTTCCTTTCAAAAATGGACCGCCCCGGCTGCGTAACCGGGCGGCTCGAATCTCTCACGTAACGGAGAAGCGTTTTAGAGCCGACACGGCATGCCCTGATGCGCCGGACGGTTCAATGCGCGGCAACTTACGTCCAAATGCATGATTGCGCAAGGGGTTGATGGAATAGCCGCGCATATGCGCACGAGGCAAGTTTTGTACCTTACGAAATGTTCATTTTATGTTATGAGAGGGGGATGGTGGTCACTACAGAGACGTTACGGCACGCTGGGGTGCCGTTGTCGCTGTAACACCAGGCCGTCGATTGAAGGCCAAATCCGCTTAATACGGATCATGCCGACATTGGCGGCAAGCAGTGAATTTGCGGTCTCAAGCGCCGAGTTCTTCATTTTTGGAAGCTCGGCGCTTTTTTATGCCTGCTGATCCGCCACCACTCCGGCGGACCGTTACCAGCCCGTTCTAGCGCGGCGCGAGGATCATGATCATCTGCCGGCCCTCCAGCCGCGGCTCAAGCTCGACCTTGGCAAAATCCTCGGCCTCGCTTTTCACGCGCTGAAGGAGCCGCATGCCGAGATCCTGATGCGCCATTTCGCGGCCACGGAACCTCAGGGTGACCTTGACCTTGTCGCCTTCGTCGAAGAAGCGCTTCATCGCCCGGAACTTGACGTCGTAATCATGCGTGTCGATGTTCGGACGCAGCTTGACTTCCTTGACCTCGACGGTCTTCTGCTTCTTGCGGGCTTCGGAGGCTTTTTTCTGCGCCTGGTATTTGTACTTGCCGAAGTCCATGATCTTGGCGACCGGCGGGTTCGAATTTCCCACCTCGACGAGATCGAGCCCGGCTGTCTCGGCGCGCTCCAGGGCTTCCTGTTTGCCGACCAGCCCGTGATTGTGTCCAGTCTCGTCGATGAGCTGGACTTCCCGGCCTACGATCGCATCGTTGATGCGCGGGCCTTCCTTGACGGGTTCGCTTCTGAACGGTCTGCGAATGGGTAATCTCCTTACGTTATTTCAACAGATACGCTTCGCACTCCGGGCTGCCCGATCACAGGCGCAGTCCGAAGCCACGAGGCTGTTCCAGGAAGATAGGATCAATAGTCTGCAACGGCAAGTCAAGAGGAATACGAACCTTGGCAAATAAACTACGTAGGAATTCTGTGCAACCATGACCGCGAAACCACGTCTTGAGAGGATTTCCGGTCAAAATCGCCAGCCATGCTACTATCGAGCAAGTCATCATAGACTTTAAGAGTCCGGTACTGGAGCGCCTGTTTCGAGAACGAGGCCGCCACATGCTTCCTCGCCGCCTCCGCCATCACGGCTTCCTCCCCGGCGCCCAGCCGCAAAGCTGCACCGATTCGGGCAGCGAGCGCATCGGCATTTCCGGCGGGGAAAATCCAGCCGGTCGCGCCTGTGTCCGCCACGCCATTCGAGGCCGCGATCAGCGTTTCCGGCAGCGCGCCGATATCGCTGACGATGACCGGACATCCCATGGCCTGCGCTTCGATGGAAATGCGCCCGAACGCTTCCGGTTCGATCGAGGGGGCGAGGGCAAGGCTGGCGGCGGCGAAGGCTGCAGGCATGTCCGCGCAATGGCCCGGCATCAGAATCCGGTCCGCCAGACCGAAACCGGAAATCCGCCCGGCCAACTCGTCCTTGTATCCGCTGCGTCCCTGATCGTCGCCGGCGAGGATGAAGACGACATCGGCAAAGTCTGGATTGCCAAGCACATGCGCGGCGGCTTCAATGACCGTGATCTGCCCCTTCCAGCGCGTCAGCCTTGCCGCGAGAACTACGAGGCGCGCCTCGTCCGCCACGCCCCATTGGCGGCGCAACCCTGCAAGTCGCTCCCTTGAGACTGCGCCCGGCGAAAAGCGCGCCAGATCGACGCCGCGCGGAATAACCCGCAACCGCTCATCGGGCGTACCGTGCCGCGCTTTCACGATCCCGGCCGTATAATGCGAATTGGCGATGACGAGATCGCCGCGCGCCATCACACCATTATACCAGCTCTTGAGGCGGCCCTTCTGATTGTAGATGCCGTGATAGGTCGTAACGAAGCGCACTTTGGCCCGGCGAGCCGCAATCAGTGCGCTCCAGGCCGGGGCGCGGCTGCGGGCATGGACGAGGCTCACGCCGCGCTCGGCGATGATGGCCTGCAGCTTGCGCGCATTGGTGAGGATGGTCAGCGGGTTCTTCGCCGAGAGGGGCAGACGGATGAGCGTCCCGCCGGCCGCCGCCAGTTCGCCCTCCAGACGTCCGCCCTCGCTCGCCACAAGCGCCGCGCCGCCAGCCGCGGCAATCGCCTCGGCCACTTCGATCACCGTCCGCTCCGCGCCGCCGGTTTCGAGCGCCGGGATGACCTGAAGGATGACGGGCATTGCTGACATGGTGGATGGAGGCGTCCGGGGCGTTGGCAGAGGCGCGCTTCCCGTGGCAAGTTGGCTAGCCAGAGAGACGCGGACAAAGAGAGCTAATAGAGACATGAGCAGCCAAGCGCAATTCCTTGATTTCACCGCCGATGGCCGCCCTGACCGGAAAATCGCCTATATGCTGACGCCGGGCAGCCGCGAAGGAGCGCCGGGCCTTGTCTGGCTGTCCGGCTTCAAGTCCGACATGATCAGCACCAAGGCGAGCGTGCTGGCCGAGTTCGCGGAAGGCGAGGGCACGCCCTATCTACGCTTCGACTTTTCCGGCCATGGCCAGTCCACCGGCCCCATCGAGGATTTCACCATCGGCGACTGGCTGGCGGAATCGCTGGCCTGTTTCGAGCGTTTCACGGACGGCCCGCAAGTGCTGATCGGCTCCAGCATGGGGGGCTGGATCGCGCTTTTGCTGGCGCGCGAACTGGTCCGGCGCGGGCAAGGCGACCGGCTCAAGGGCATGGTGCTGATCGCGCCGGCCTGGGACATGACCGAGGAATTGATGTGGAAACGGTTCGACGCCGAAGCGAAGGCGGCGCTGGAGCGGGACGGCGTGTTCTACCGGCCGTCGGAGTATGGCGAGCCGTACGCGCTGACGAAGGCGCTGATCGAGGAAGGCCGCAATCATCTGCTAGGTGGGAGCGGGTTCGATCCGGGCTGTCCGGTGCGCATTTTGCAGGGCCTGCGCGACCCGGACGTGCCGTGGCAGCACGCGATGAAGCTGGTGGATTTGCTCGGCGTCGAGGATGTGCGGCTGACGCTGGTCAAGGACGCCGAGCACAGGCTGTCGCGGGAAGGGGATTTGGCGTTGTTGAAGGGGATGATTGGGGAGTTTTTGTGATTGTCGAACCGTATACTAATATAAATCAGTAGGTGCTGTCGTCGGGCAAAGCGCCTGAAAAATATGCATTTGCGTCATATACCCACTGGCACTTGACCCATCTGCTATTTCGTTAGAGGAAATATTACGAAAAATATACTTCGGATCTTGATTTGCCTGACTGCGACCTTCGAAACGCCAAGGCTCCCCAAAGAAATTTATAAACTCGCCAATTCTGCAATTTGCACTAATTGTATCTATTAGATCTATTTCAAGTGTTTCTTTTATACACCGCTCGTTAATGTTGAGTATATAGTCACGACAGAAATCAATTGCATCTTCACGAGTATGCCTTGTCTTAATAACCGCATTCTCTGAATCAAGACCGCTAATCGATAAGATTGTAACGTGCATACCTTCACGTGTTCCGTAGTTAATTTTTCTCGAGTAGCAAGCAGTCGCGATCCCACGAGCTTGATTTTGGCCTCCAATCAACGTAAAATTACCAACAATAAGAAAGAATTTTTTTGCTCTAGCAAGAGACGACCAGATTTTTTTCTCATCATTTCGGTAGCTGAAAGTGATCATCCACGCTGTGTCCATATCAGAATATGTTATTTCGTGGCTTTTTATGACAAATTCCTTACGGTCAACTTTCAGCTTCGCAGTGCCATTAGATTTTTTCAGCCATGAACCTAGTTCGTTTTCTGGAAAACGGCCTAACGTTGCTGTAAAGCCGCCGCGATAGAAATTACAACCGATATCTGCAACTCTACATTCAGGTAAATTTTCTTCACTGCAACCTTTTGTATAAAATACTAATGATGCGCCACCAGCAGGTAGAATATATACTGCCGTGTCAAGCTGCTCTGCTCTCGCCTTTGTCAGGTTAAAAATAAGTAACGCGACTGCTAATAAGACACGCATACGAACCCCATTAATAAAAAAAGCGTGAAGGTCGATTGTAATTACAAAAAAATACTCCTGTCTTAATTATTTCAGAGGTAATTTAAGATCCGCAAGAAATCCCAAGATGGGTTGTAAATACTTCTGATCATGGACTTTGGATGCAGGTTGAAACGGCCAGCGCGTGGCGTGGACGCAGAAGCAGAGCGAGGAAAACATTGACTCGCCCTCAAAATGAAACGCTGGCGGCGGAACGCCATTGAACAAATCTACCGCTATATTCGCTCTTCATCGGTGGCGGCTCGATGCGCAGCAACTCGGCGGCGTAGGTCACGACCTCCTGCGGCGGGGCGGGTTCGTCGTCGGTGACGTTGAAGACGCCCGTCGCCGCATGCCCCGCGCGAATCCCGGCGAGCACCGTCGCGGCGATATCGTCGCGGTGGATGCGGTTGAAGACCTGATCCGGCTTGTCGATGCGTTTCTCGCGGCCATCGCGGAGACGTTCCAATGCATTGCGTCCCGGCCCGCAAATCCCGGCCAACCGGAAGATTTGCAGCGTCACATCGCGGCGCGCGGCGAAGCCCATCCACGCCTGTTCCGCAGCCCAGCGCTGCTTGCTGCGCTCGGAGCCGGGATTGGGCGGCGTGGTTTCGTCAACCCATGCGCCGCCAGCGTCGCCATAGAGGCCGATGGTGGAGAGATAGCCGATCCATTCCAGATGCGGCGCGGCGGCCAGATCGACCTCGTGGTGGATCAGCAGCGGATCGCCCTCAGCCGATGGCGGCGCGGAATGCAGCAGGATGTGGTTCTGTTTCCGTCAGAAATGATCTTGATCTAATCGGTTCGTGCATCCACAGGCGCGGCTTCCAACACCGCATCGAGCACCTCGCCAACCTCGCTCGCCCAGATGAATTCAAGCTTCGAGCGCACATCCTCGGAGACGTCTTCGAGATCCTTCTTGTTGCGCGCGGGCAGCACGACACGGGTCAAACCGGCCCGCACCGCCGCTGAAGTCTTCTCCTTGATGCCGCCGACCGGCAACACCAGACCCCGCAGGCTGATTTCGCCGGTCATCGCCGTGTCGCTGCGGACATTGCGGCCCGTGAGCAGCGATACCAAGGCCGAGAACAGCCCGACGCCCGCGCTGGGTCCGTCCTTCGGGATCGCGCCCGCCGGGATGTGGATGTGAATGTCGGTCTTCTCGAAAAGCTCCGGCTCGATACCGAACTGCGAGGCGCGATTCTTCAAGAGGCTCAGCGCGGCCTGCGCGCTTTCCCGCATGACGTCGCCGAGTTGGCCGGTCAGGATCAGCTTGCCGCTGCCGGCCGAACGCGTCGCCTCGATGAACAGGATGTCGCCGCCTGCCCGCGTCCATGCGAGGCCCGTCGCCACGCCGGGAACGCTGGTGCGCATCGCAACCTCATTCTCGAAACGCGGCGCGCCGAGAATGGCCTGAATATCGGGCAGCTCGATCCGCACATGATCGGCGCTGCCTTCCGCAATCCTGAGAGCCGCGTGACGCATCACCTGGCCAATCTGGCGTTCGAGATTGCGCACGCCGGCTTCGTAAGTGTAATCGCCGACGATCTTCTCCAGCGCTTCATCACTAATCTCGACCTGTTCCGGCTTCAGGCCAACGGCTTCACGCTGCCGTTTGACCAGAAAGCGGCGTGCGATTTCGAGCTTTTCCGCCTGCGTGTAACCGGCAAGCTGGACCAGCTCCATGCGGTCGAGCAGCGGCTCGGGAATGCCTTCCAGCACGTTCGCCGTGGTGAGAAACACGACATGGCTGAGATCGAACGGCACGCCGAGATAGTTGTCGCGGAAGCTGTTGTTCTGCTCCGGATCGAGAACTTCCAGCAGCGCCGCCGATGGGCTGCCCTGGACGCCCTGCCCCAGCTTGTCGATTTCGTCGAGCATCATCACGCAGTTGCGCGCGCCGGCCTTGCGGATGCCCTGAATGATATTGCCGGGCAACGCGCCGATATAGGTCCGGCGATGACCGCGGATCTCGGCTTCGTCATGAACGCCGCCAAGGGCGATGCGCGTGAACGGCCGCTCCATGGCGCGCGCGATCGACTGTCCGAGTGAGGTCTTGCCGACGCCGGGCGGACCGACGAAGCACAGGATCGGCGCGCGGCCGGCCGGAGCCAGCTTGCGCACGGCCAGATATTCGATGATGCGCTGCTTGATCTTGTCGAGGCCATAATGGTCTTCCTCAAGAATGCGGCGCGCCTCGGCAATGTCGATGGGCTTTTCTTCCGGCAGCTTCCACGGCAACTCGATCAGCCAGTCGAGATAGCTGCGGATCATGCCATATTCGCCAGCCGCCTCCGGCGTGCGCTCAAGGCGGCGCACTTCCTTGCGCGCCTGCGCCTCGACTTCGGGCGGCATTCCCGCCTCGTTTATCGCCTTGGTCAGTTCCTCGATCTCGGCGGCCTTGCCGTCATCCTCGCCAAGCTGGCGCTGAATGGTGGCGAGTTGCTCGCGCAACACAGCTTCGCGCTGGCGCTCGTCGAACGCGGCCTTGGTCTGCTGGCCGATCTCGGCCGACAGGCGCAACACCTCGATGCGCTCCGCGAGGATCCTTGCGACCCGGTCGATGCGCGCCTCGACGTCGATCGTCTCCAGAATTTCCTGGCGCTGGTCGGGCTGCATGTCGAGATAGGCCGAAACCAGATCGGCCAGCGCGCCGGGCGATGACGCCGATTGCACCGTTGCCAGCAATTCCGGCGGTGTTTGCGGGAGAAGCTGCAATGCCTCGACGGCCATGCGCTGCAGGTTGAGGAAGCGCGCCTCAATCTCGGACGAGCGCACTTCCGGTTCCTCGACGCGGGCGATGCGGGCAACCATGAATGGCCAGCCATTGAGGAATTCGACCACGCGAAAGCGCTGCTCGCCCTGACAGACAAGATGGTGCTGACCGTCGGGCGTCGTGACGTAGCGGACGATATTGGCGATGACGCCGGTACGGTGCATGTCCAGCCCGCCCGGCTCGGCCACCGAGGCGTCGCGCTGCATCAGCATGCCGATCTGACGCTGTTCCTTGACGGCGCGCTGGGCGGCCTCGATCGAGCCGCGCCGGCCCACGGTCACGGGCAGGATGACGCCGGGGAAGAGAACCATCTCGCGGACAGGCAGGATGATCATCGCATCGGCGGGAAGTTCGGGAACCGGGCGCGGCATTTGCTCTTCGCCCTGTTCGCCCTTCATATGCATGGCATCGGCGCTCAAGGGATGCGCTCCTTCTTGTTGGCTCATTGTTCTCAGGAATATTTGCGCAGCAGGATCAGCAGACAACCGTCGGCGGCTTTCTTGGCGATCTGGTCGTAAGCGCCGGTCGGCAGGGGAATGTGGCGGCGGAAGCGCCCTTGCGGCAACTCCAGCCGGTGGATGGCTGCTTCGCGCAACTCGGCCGGGATCAGCCTCGCACCGCTGATGACGAGTTCGCCGCCATTGATCGCCAGTTCCACTTGATCCGGATCAACGCCCGGCAAGGCCACGTAGATCACCACATGGCTGGACGTCTCGAAGACGTCGGCGGGTGGTTCCCATGCCGGAGCCTGCCGCGCTCCGCCCTCGGGCTGAAAGAGCTGGCGGTGCAGGCGTTCGGCGCGCATCAGCATTTCGCACGCCTCCGACCACATCCAGCGCTCATTGTCTTTTATCGCCATTTTGACCTGCAATCTCTTCGCAATTCCCGGCGGGTGACCGTGCCATCGCCGGGCCGTCTGTTCGTGCTGCCGCGATAATGCTCAGCCTGCTTTGCTTGAGCAATATGTAAGACGAGGGGCGGCAAAAACAATGTGGATTGTCGGGCCGCGGATCACTTGCGAAAACAAAAGCTGATGCGCTGCTGCACGAACTGTGAACGCGTCACCGCCAGAGCTGATTGGGCGACACCGCCCTCGTCGTCTCTTTCGGAGCGCGGCTGTAAAAGGCCCAGTCGTCAAGCTGGTCCGCCGCCATGTCATGCCCGGCGGGGCTCCAATGCGGATCGCAGGAATAGAAATATCGTGAGAAATCGGTAGAGCCGCCAGTCTTTTCCAGCAGATCGACATAGGTCGCGCCGACGGATTGGCTCAGCTTACGCAGTTGTTCTGTCAGCGGTGCGGCGCCAGCCTCCGATCTTGCCCGGATGTAATCGCTTTGCCGGGGAATCGACATGATCATCACAGGACGCGGCTTCGCCAGGGCGGCAATCTGTTCGATTGCATATTTCATGCGATCGAATTCGGCCTGCGTGTAGTCGAAATACCGGGAGTGAGGTTTGTCAGCTTGCCGGCGTTCCCTTTTTTCAGGCTCGTTCCTGTCCGCAAATTTCATGCGAAAGTACATCTCGAAATATTCATACGCTCTTACCGTGTAAGAAAACTCGTTGAAGAGCTTTTCAACAAATTCAAGATGATTTTTCAATTGCACGTTCAACGCATCCGGGTCGTCATTATAATAACGAAGTTCGTAGTCCGGATATTCCCCGACGAGATAAGGGCGATACCGGTCATGATGTATTTCCTTGCCCTTCTGGAAGTCATCATCGGTAAAGTCATTATCCGGCAGAATGCTGATGATAACCGCGTCATGCTCGAACTTGCTCGCCAGCGTCTTGTAGAGCAGCCAGGACTGCGTCAGACCGAAGCTTCCCGACGTGCCGAAGTTCAGATGCGGAATCTTCGTAATCTGCTCCAGCCGCTCGGTCAGACGGTCCTTTTCGCTGACCCCGAACCCTTCGACGAAGGAATCGCCAAGCACGACAACGCGCGGGGCCTCCGATTTGAATTCCGTGCTGGCATCGCGCATTCCGTGCGCATTGGTCCGGTAGGTGACATTGAAACACGACTTCAGATGCCGGTATTCCCGGTCCGGCGCGTGCCAGACGCCGAAATCGCGGTTGCGATCCTCCCAGAACGGCTTTGCATTCGCCAGGCGATAGCTCGGCAGATCCATTCGCAGCAAATTCAGCTCAGCGGCAACAAAAAGCCCGGCCTCCAGAAGAAGGACGGTGATTAATATATTGAGAAGGATTGTTTTTATAAACTTCATCGACAACTCGCGGCACACTCTCTAATGAAGATCGCGCTGCCCCTATGCGCACAGCCAAGGAAACCTTATTGCCTGCAAATGCGTCGTATAACTGGAATGCGAACACTTGCTGGCATATATTGACTAGCAGAAATCCGCAGTTGACGCTGTGGCCAATCAGAGACGGTCGGGTCGGTTTGCCGGCCAAGCGAGACCTTGCATTCAGGACGAGGGAGTGCCCAATGCCGCATCAACTGTCAAAGCAAAGCCGTCTTTCCGTACAATCCTACGACCCTATCTGGGACTCGATCCGTGCTGAAGCCGAGGAAATCGCGCGCCGCGAACCGGCGCTGGCCAGCTTCATTTTCTCCAACGTCCTGAATCACGCCCATCTGGAAGACGCAATCTGCCACCGTCTGGCGCAGCGCATCGACCATGACGATGTCTCGGCCGATCTCATCCGTCAGACATTCGACCGCATTCTGGAGCGCGACGAAAGCATTGCCGCAGCCTTCCGGGCCGATCTTTCCGCGATCGCGGACCGCGATCCGGCCTGCAAGCGCCAGATCGAGCCACTGCTCTATTACAAGGGCTTTCACGCGCTGCAAACCCACCGTTTCGCGCATTGGCTCTATCACAATGGCGAACGTGACTTTGCACTTTATCTCCAGAGCCAGTCATCGCGCGTCTTCGGCGTCGATATTCATCCCGCAGCCAAGATCGGACGCGGCATCATGTTCGACCATGCGACGGGAATTGTCGTCGGCGAAACCGCGTCCATCGGCGATATGACGTCGCTGCTGCATTCGGTGACGCTGGGCGGCAGCGGCAAGGAAGGCGGCGACCGGCATCCAAAGGTCGGCAATTGTGTCCTGATCGGCGCAGGCGCGAAAATTCTCGGGAATATTACGGTTGGGGATTGCGCGCGGGTTGCGGCCGGCAGCGTGGTGTTGAAGGATGTGCCGCCCAATACGACCGTTGCCGGCGTGCCCGCCCGCGTGGTCGGCGTGGCAGGCTGCCCGGAACCCGGCCGAACAATGAATCAGATGCTCGGGGTTGACGGTGAGGACGGGACAGGCCAAACAAAACCCTGAAATTTTCACCCGGCAGGAATATCATGACCCGTGACGAACTTTCCCAGCTCGAAACTTATCTCCGCAAGACGTTCAAGACGAACACGATAGAAATCCGTGCGCGTCCGAAAAAAAAGGACTCCGCAGAGGTCTATATCGACGACGAGTTCGTGGGCGTGATTTATCGCGATGATGAGGACGGCGAGGTTTCCTATCAGTTCCAGATGGCGATCCTGGATTTCGACCTCGCCGAACAGACCTGACGCCTGCGGCCGGGATCTGTCTTCGTTCGCGGCTCATTATTGTGCGGCTTTGCCCGGAAGGTTGAAAAATTCCTTCCGGCTTTCTTTTTTGGATAGGCTGCGCGAACAGCGCTTCAGGATGCGATCCCGGTTTTCAGGTCGGCGCAAAATCGCGCTGGGCGGTCGCGGAACGTCTCTGAAATGCCCGGTTGATGCAGGGCGTCGCCGCCAGGCAACTGGCCTCAAGGCGCTCAGTTCTTGCGCGGTCACAAGCGCGGCTTCATCGATTGACTGTCGCGTGCGCTGCAGAACAGCTTTAACAAGGTCGGCTCCCTGAGCCATATTGGATCGAACCGCGCGACAGCGCCATGCCAAGCGGCCGTGACACGCAGCATCTGGATCATTTCTTAACGACACGATCCCGATCTGCATCCGTTTGTTTCAAGCTCGATTTTCCGAAAAGTGGCGCCCACCATATCGGATCTGACCCTGGGGAGAATGAAATGCCGATCTACAGTCTTGACGGCGTTGAGCCGCAATTGCCAGCAAGCGGCGATTACTGGATTGCTCCGGATGCGGTCGTTCTTGGCAAAGTGCGCCTCGACAGCAATGCAAGCGTGTGGTTCGGCGCCGTCCTGCGCGGAGACAATGAGCTGATCCATATCGGCGAAGGCAGCAATATCCAGGATCGATGCGTGTTGCACACGGATATGGGATTTCCCCTGACCGTTGCCGCAGGGTGCACGATCGGCCACTCCGCGATTCTGCATGGCTGCACGATCGGCAAGAACAGTCTGGTTGGAATGGGAGCAACGATCCTGAATGGCGCCATTATCGGGCAGAATTGCCTGATCGGCGCGGGCGCTCTCGTGCCCGAGGGCAAGACCATTCCCGATAATTCACTGGTGATTGGCGCGCCGGGAAAGATCGCGCGGCAAATCGGCGAAGAAGAGGCGGCGCGGCTGACCATGCCGGCGGAGGGTTACCAGAAGAATTGGCGCCGCTTTGCCACGGGCCTCGCCGAAATATAGCTCACCCACGCATATGGACTGACACCCAGCCTTGCGGCTCCTGCGTCAAGATCGTTTCAGACGAAAACGCCCTTGATCTCTAATGCCAAGTCCCATTGATCAGCACCGATGAGCCCAGTCACGGAGCCCGATCGACATAATTCTCCACGGCTGATCGACGAGCTTGTTCCAGGCGTCACAGCAATGCATGAGCAGATCCTCGTA
>JBHJOB010000012.1:0-15541 GCA_050330195.1 Rhodomicrobiaceae bacterium
CTGCTATTGTCATCGTGGCAGCGCCAGACGCAAGAAGCGGTGAATCTGGCGTCCTGATTGCCGTCATGACCGCCGGACACGTCTAACTCCAGAACGGTACTTTTTCAACGGGCTGTTAAAGCACACGTTTGGAAGGCGATTGCGTGCGGCTGGGGTTAGCTTTGAGGATCGGCAGGACCTGCTCGGGCATCGATCAGGCAAGATCACGACGCACTATTCGGCCGGAGAACTGTCCAAATTGATCGAAGCCGCAAATTTGGTTTGCGATCGCGACGGACGGCAGCCTGATCTGGTGGTATTGCGGGGAGTTATCCACAATCCACACCCACAAAATCCCCACAAGCGAATCGCGGGGACCTCAAAAACACAGCTAAGTCATTGAAAACGCTTGGCTGGGGGACTAGGATTCGAACCTAGATTGACGGAGTCAGAGTCCGCTGTCCTACCATTAGACGATCCCCCACCATCAGGCGGGCATGAATTGCTCGGCATTATTTAGCGTGCGTCGGACGCTCGTGCAAGCCGTGATTGGATGAGAGGCTCCTGATGCGGGAAAAACCGCGCCTCGAATGTTCCCCGCGCTTTCGGCCTATTTGGTATTCCGAGCGTCCTGACTATATTGACAGGATCGAATGTTCGCGGCTCGTACGGTCTCCAACCCGACGCCGCTTCGCAAGGAAAAACCCATGAGCTGGAACCCGGCGCTTGAGCCGCATTGTCCGACGGGCGACGAGGTCGACGCCATCGAGACCGTGATCGTGCCGCGCGCACGCGATATTGGCGGCTTCGAGGTGCGCCGCGCGCTGCCGGCCGCCAAACGGCAGATGGTCGGTCCGTTCATTTTCTTCGACCAGATGGGGCCGGCGGAATTTCTGACCGATCAGGGCATCGACGTCCGCCCCCATCCGCATATCGGCCTTGCGACCGTCACCTATCTCTATCAGGGCTCGATCCTTCATCGGGATTCGCTCGGAACCAGAAAGGAAATCCATCCCGGCGATGTTAACTGGATGATCGCGGGGCAGGGGATCACCCATTCCGAACGCACTGCGCCGTCTGTCCGCGCTCAGCCCAGATCATCGCTATTCGGCATCCAGACATGGGTGGCGCTTCCCGACGACGCCGAAGAGGCAGCGCCCGGTTTCGAGCACAAGGGTAAAGCCGACCTGCCTATGCTGGAAGGGGAGGGCAAGCAGATACGCCTGATCCTTGGAACCGCCTATGGCGAAACCGCGCCGGTCAGCACCTTTTCCGAAATGTTCTACGCCGACGCCGTTCTGGATGCGGGCGCGAAGCTGCCTATGCCGGACAATCACGAGGATCGCGGTCTTTATGTGCTCGAAGGCGAGATCGAGATTGCGGGACAAAGCTTCGATGCCGGCAAGATGGCGATCTTCCGGCCGGGCGATCCCATCACGATCCGAGCCATCACGCCCAGCCGGGTCATGCTGCTTGGCGGGGAGACCTTCTCCGGTCCGCGCTATATCTGGTGGAATTTCGTCGCGTCTTCGAAGGAAAAGATCGAGGCGGCGAAGCAGGCCTGGCGCGAGGGCGACTGGCGGCATGGCCGCTTCCAGCTACCTCCCGACGACATGAACGAGTTTATTCCGTTGCCGGATTGATTCCGCGCCGGATGGCATGCGAGGCAGAACATGAGCGACGAGATAACAATACGCAGGGAAACCGGCGAGACCAAGGGCCGCTATATCGCGGCGGTCGATGGCGTTGCGGGCGAGGCGGAGCTGACCTTTTCGATCGCCAATCCGAAACTGGTGATCGCCGATCATACTGAGGTGCCCGAGAGCATGCGCGGACGCGGCATCGGCCGAGTGCTGGTCGAGCGTCTCGTCGCGGACGCCCGCGCCGAGGGCTTCAAGGTGATCCCGCTTTGCCCCTATGTGAACGCCGAGCGGCGCAAGCATCCGGAGTGGGCGGACATCTTTCAGGGGTGAGGCCGGGCCACGGGCGTCACACGACTGTAACATTCATGATGCGAAATTCATGCGGATTTCGGCACCGCACCTTTGACGAGACGGAATGGCGAAAGAAGGCAAGACCAACTCAAGAAGCACGGTACAGGCCCGCATCCATGCGGAGCTGCTGGACAGTTTCGATGAAGAGCTGGAGCTGGAGGTCGACGACCAGCGGCTGCAGGACCTGCTTGACGGCTTTTCCGACCGGCCCGAACCGGAAGGCCTTGGCCGGCAGTTCTATTTCAAGGAGCTGTTCCGGCTGCAACGCGAACTGGTCAAGCTTCAGGACTGGGTGGTTTCGCAGAAGCTCAAGGTCGTCGTGCTCTTCGAGGGACGGGACGCGGCGGGCAAGGGCGGGGCGATCAAGCGGATCACCCAGCGCCTCAATCCGCGTGTCTGCCGTGTGGTCGCGCTCCCGGCGCCGAGCGAGCGGGAAAAGACGCAGTGGTATTTCCAGCGCTACGTGCCGCATCTGCCTGCTGGCGGCGAGATCGTCCTGTTTGACCGCAGCTGGTATAATCGCGCCGGCGTCGAGCGCGTGATGGGCTTCTGTACCGAGGATGAGGTCGAGGAATTCTTCCGCGCGGTCCCCGAATTCGAGCGCATGCTGGTCCGGTCCGGGGTGATCCTGCTCAAATACTGGTTCTCGATCACCAATGAGGAACAGCATTTGCGCTTTCTGATGCGCATCCACGATCCGCTCAAACAGTGGAAGATTTCGCCGATGGATCTGGAATCCCGCCGCCGCTGGGAGGATTACACGAAAGCGAAAGAGGAGATGATCCAGCGCACGCATATTCCCGAAGCGCCCTGGGCCATCGTTTACGGAGACGAAAAGAAGCGCGCGCGGCTGAACTGCATCCACCATCTGTTGAGCCGGATCGACTACGCGGACATTCCCGCCGAGGCGGTCGAGTTGCCCGAGCGCGTCCGCAATCCCGGATATGTGCGCAAGACGCTGCCAGCCGAGCTCTACATTCCGGAGATTTACTGACCACTGCAACGCCTGTCAGGGTCCGCAGCGACGTTCCTTTTCAACGTCATCATCCGCCGGGATCACGCGCGCCCTCGCCCACACCGCCTTGTCCTGCCATGCCGTACTGCCGCCGGCGACCTGCAGCAGAAGATAGCCGATGCGTCCGGAGACGCTTTCCAGACTGACGATATAGCGGGCAAGGCAGCCATCATAGGACTCGACGCTATCGTGAAGGGGTTCCCGCCGTCCATTCCGCTGCAGAAAGAAGACCTTGAATCGTCCGCTCGCCGTTGGCCGGGCATCGAACGTATAGCCGATTTCCAGAAGCAGATTGATCCGTCTGGACATGGTGAATGGCCCGTAGCGGCCCTGAACCGCTCCATAGGGCGCCTGCTGCGGCTGGGTCAGCAGGAATTTCGGCCAGATTCTCCGGTCCTCCAGCAGCTCATATTCGGGCCGTGTCACCATTCCTCCGCCGCCGGAGCCGCGAGCCCCGATCGTCAGCACTCTGGTGTCATTGCTCCAGACGGCATTTCCGGCGTCCTCGACAAGATCGTAGCCAGCATAGACGAGCCGCGGCGTATTCCGCCTGTGGGGTTCGGTGTGGCCCGACCAAAGCTCCGACAGGTATAGGCTGAGCACCAGAACGGCCGCCGCCGTCACCATCATCCAATGCCAAGGAATACGCATGGGTAAGCCCTGGTTGCAGGTTCAGCTCCCGACATCGGCCAACACGATCAGCCTTCGGGGCTCATGTCGTGGCCCCGCGAGCTGAATTTGAAAGTCTATCAAAACGGTCGCCCGTCCTCAACGAGTCGCGCCTGCCGGGATCATGGCGGCTGCCATGTCTGGGCCGGAAAGCTCTCGGCAAGGCTCGGCAAATAGGTGGTGCATAGCCTGTCACGGAAGGACAGCTCCGCTTGCGGCGGAACCCTTCCTGCGTATAAGTAATTATACGAATATCCCGAGAGTGATGCGTGATCCCTGCAGCCCGAGCGGCGCCGCCAATGGAGACGCATCAATGCATGCCTTCCGATTTTTCCTCTATGCGCTCATCACGTTCATCGTCGTCGATGGCGACACGATCAAGGCGCCATATGGCGTGACCTACCGGCTGACCGGCTTCGATGCGCCGGAGATCCATTTTGCCAAATGCGACTATGAGCGGGCTCTGGGCCTTGCCGCTAAATACCGGCTTGAGGTTCTGCTGCTCAAAGGCGAGGCCCGAGTGATCGAAAGCGGCAAGCTCGACAAATATGGCCGTACGCTTGCCGCTGTCGAGGTCGACGGCGCCGATGTCGGCAAGATCCTCATCAAGGAAGGCCTGGCGCGGCCCTATAAGGGCGGCCGCCGCAAGAGCTGGTGCGACGGCCCGCAATCCTGACCGGGATGCCGCTGCGACGGCGCCCATCGGCTGGAAGCGCCGCCGGTCTCGCGCTAATCGCCTCGGCTCAGTGAGGGCGGCAGGCGCTTGCGATCGCGCCGATATGACGATGATCCGTACCGCAGCAGCCGCCCATCACCGTGATCTGGCCATGCTGGCGGATCAGATCGCGATATTCGCCGGAAAGTTCGAAGGGATCGCCCGCGTCGAGATCAGGCGCGGAATCAAGCTCAGCGTGGCTGCGCTTGGAGGCGTTGGCGCGCATCCCCTTCAACCGCTTCAACCATGCGCCTCCTTCGGAGAGCATCTCGGCAAAATGGGTCGGATGCGCACAGTTTATCATGTAATAGGCCGGCCCATTGCCGGTTTCCCGGTCAACGGTTTCGATGGCGTGGGCCGGCGTTTCGCCCGTCGGTAACCGGCCATCGGTTTCCACCGTGAAGGAGATCACTACAGGCACGCCGGCCTCCTGCGCCGCACGGGTAATCCCTACGGCTTCGGGAACATTCGTCATCGTAAAGGCGGAGATCAGATCGACGCCACCCGCACAGAGCGAGACGATCTGCGCCGCATGGTAACTCTGAGCCTCGTCGGCCGTCATGATCAATCCAGGGTCGTAGCCATCTCCGCGCGGCCCCAACGCGCCGCTGAGCGCCATCGGTGACGCCGCGGTTTCGTATTCGGCGCGCAGTTCATCCAGAAATGCGGCGCACGCCCGATTGACATCGTCAAGTTCCGCTGCCGAATAGCCCAGCTTCTCGCCCCAGTCCGCGCTTGCGCGCCAGGTCGGGGTATCGAGGATGAAACCGTAGCCCTCGGCCGAAGCAATCTCGATATACTGGATGAAATAATCCCGCAGCATCTTCCGGCCTTGCTCGGTGCGTATCAGGGGGAACGCGGCAAAGCAGGGCAGATCGACGCCATTGTGGAAAATCAGCGTGGTTTCCAGACCGCCATCGGCCAGGAACTGTCCTCCGTGAAGCTGCGGCAGCTTCGCACGGTATTTGCTCATTGATCTCTCCGGTAAAGCTTGAATGGCCAGCCGCCGCCTGCGCCGTTCGATCGCGCATTGCCGCTGGCAAGGCAATCAACAGCTCTTGGGGCCGGCTTATTCGGCAGACGGAGAGATAAAATGCAAAAATACGCTCCGCATGGCGTGATGCGGAGCCGGATTGTCAGTCGCTATTCAGGGCGGGCGGGATTTCGCCGGCCGCAATCCGTCAGATCGTCAGACGAGCGCTTTGGCAGCCTGCATGAGCAGACTTTTCGGGATGACTACGGCGATTTCGCCTTCGCCCGTATGCTTTTGCACATCGGCGCTGTTCAGCACCATGGCGTCGAGCTTGCCCACAATGACGAGATCGTTCGGATTTCCGCTTTCGAGCACCGTCGGACAGCGGGCGCCCTCGCCGCATTCTTTCGCAATCACCGAAAAGCCTTCGCCGCTTTTGTATCCCGGCTTCATGAAGATCTCCCTATCTTGGCCTCGCTGTTTTTTACCACATTTCGAGCCACAGCGCAGTGATTTTGCGTCAGACTGCCTTTCGCGAGGGATCTTCACGCACGGTTGCATGCGGATTCTTCAGAAATGTTAAATAGCTGCGCGTTTCTTTTCACGCCGCCTTGCCGGCAAGCTGGATCCAGCGCACGATCAGGGCGGCGGGTATGAACCAGATGATGACCGTCACCAGGTAAAACAGCAGATGCCAGCCGATGGCCAGATCGGGCAGGCGGGCAAGCGCGATGGAGATCGCAAACCAGTAATAGACCAGCGAATACAGCACCAGCGCCATGCTGCCGATGAATTTTCGTAAACGGACGCTCATGGCAATCTTCTAGCGGCAATCCTGCCCGCTTGCCAAGGCGGCGATTTCACGCGCCGCGTCATTCCGGGCAGTTGTGACGCGGAGACATCGGCGCTATCTGTGACGCGAGGAAGAAGAAGGCCGGATGCCATGTCGCCGATTGCCCAAAGCGCTCCATTCCATCACGTGAATGCTCAAACGCCCACCGCCCAGCATCGCGCCCTGCGGATATGGCTGTTCGCCATCGCGGCGCTGATCTTCGCCATGGTGATCGTCGGCGGGGCGACGCGGCTGACCGACTCCGGCCTCTCCATCACCGAATGGCAGCCTATTCTCGGCGTAATCCCGCCTCTGAACGAGGCGGACTGGCAGGCCGCGCTGGAGAAATACCGCCAGATTCCCCAATATCAGCTGATCAACAAGGGCATGAGCCTCGCCGAGTTCAAGGCGATCTACTGGTGGGAATGGGCGCATCGCTTTCTCGGGCGCTTCATTGGCGTCGCTTTCTTCGTGCCCTTCATGATCTTTCTGGCGAGCGGAGCGATCCCGCGCCCGCTCCTGCCGAAACTCGTGGGTATTTTCCTGCTCGGCGGGGCGCAGGGCGCGCTTGGCTGGTACATGGTGATGAGCGGCCTGACCGAGCGCACCGATGTCAGCCAGTACCGGCTTGCCGCGCATCTCGGCCTCGCCGTGCTGATCTACGCGGCCGTGCTCTGGGTGGCCTTCGGGCTCGGCAGGCGTGCGGACGGCAATTCGGATCGGCAGGCGCCCTCATCGCTGAAAGTGGCCGTGGCCGGTCTCGCGGTGCTGATTTTCCTGCAAATATTGCTCGGCGGGTTTGTAGCGGGCACCAATGCGGGACTGTCTCACAATACATGGCCGCTGATGGATGGCGCGCTCATCCCCAAGGGGCTCGGCGCGATGGAGCCCTGGTATCTCAATGCCTTCGAGAACGTGCTGACCATCCAGTTCAATCACCGGATGCTGGCCTATGCGATTGCGGTGCTGGCCGCGATCAATGTGGCGCTGGCGCTGCGGTCTGGCGCTCCGGCGGCTGGATCGGCGGCGATCGCTGTCTTCGCCATCGTGCTTGTTCAGATCGTGCTCGGCATTCTGGCGCTTCTCAGCCATTTGCAGATCGGCCTCGCCCTTGCCCATCAAGCGGGAGGGATCGTGCTTCTTGGTGTTGTACTCCATCAGCTTCACGGACTGACGGCAGGCCAAGTCGCGCATGACGATTTACAGCGCGCGCCGGCGGGTGCATGAAGAACGTCGCAAAAAACGGCGAGTGACGAGGAGCACAGCAATGGCGGGCAATGGCGCAGACAAACCGAACGGCACGGTCACAATCGGGCCGATCCGCATTGCGAATAAGGCGCCCATCGCGGTGTTTGCCGGCCCTTGCGCGATGGAGAGCCGCGACCACGCGCTGGAAATGGCCTCCGCCTTGAGAGAGATTTCGGAGCGGCTGGGTTTCGGCCTGATCTACAAAAGCTCCTTCGACAAGGCCAACCGGACGAGCCTCGCCAGCGCGCGGGGTATCGGGCTCGATCAGGCGCTGCCGATCTTCGCGGAAATCCGCGAAAGCCTCGGGCTGCCGGTGGTGACAGACGTACACAGCGCGGAGCAGTGCGCAATCGTTGGCGAGGTTGCCGACGTTCTCCAGATCCCGGCGTTCCTGTGCCGTCAGACGGATCTTCTGATCGCGGCGGCGAAGACCGGCAAGGTCGTCAAGGTCAAGAAGGGCCAGTTTCTTGCGCCGTGGGACATGAAGAACGTCGTCGCCAAGGTCGTCGGCGCGGGCAATCCGAATGTGCTGCTGACCGAGCGGGGCGTCAGCTTCGGCTACAATACGCTGGTGTCCGACATGCGTTCGCTGCCGATCATGGCCGAAACGGGCTGCCCGGTGATCTTCGATGCGACCCATTCGGTGCAGCAGCCCGGAGGGCAGGGCGGAACCAGCGGCGGCGAGAGGCGCTTCGTGCCGGTGCTGGCGCGGGCGGCCGTTGCGGTCGGCGTCGCCGGGCTGTTCATCGAGACCCACGAAAACCCTGACAGCGCGCCGTCGGATGGCCCGAACATGGTGCCGCTGGCGGAGTTCGAGGGGCTGATGCGCGAGTTGATGGCGTTCGATGCGGTTGCCAAACAGCAAATGTATACCAGTTGATCCTGCATTTCAGGTCTGCACAAGGTTGTGGCTCCATGTATAGCGCATTACAATAACAACGCGGAGCTATTTACATGTCGCGGCCATTGAATTGGGTGAGGGATCGTCCACTGAAGGTATCCAGTGCTATTGCAGGCACGTCGGTTGGCGCGTATTCGGGAGCTGGCATCGGGATCGCTGGAGCGTTCGGCGCGGTTTCAGGGATCGTTCCATGCGCGGTAATCGGCGGCATTGTCTGTGCTGCATTGGCACCAAACAAATTCTCGGCATTTGCAAATCGTATCAAGATAGATAAAGACACATTTGCCAAGAAAGCTTAGGCGGCCTGTCGCAACGCCTCGCCGTTTTCTTCCAGAATCGCGGGCCACGCGGCCTTGCAGCGCTCGCTGAAAATGCGCAGATGGCCGATGTTCTTGAGGCCGACGCTGTCCGGCGTGATCTCGCGAAAACGGACGCGCGCGGCGGGGTAGGACTCTGCCAGCCGTTTGACGCTTTCCGCCGTCATCATGACATCATCCGAAATCGCGGTCAGCGTCACGTCACCCTTCATGCGGCCCAGATCAGGCACAGGCATCGCATTGCCCCAATCGCCCTTGTAGAAATCGCGCGAGAGACACCAGCGCCGCCACTGCCAGAAGGCATTCGCGGGCAGATCCGCGCCGATGCCGGCGAATTTGCCGGGCAGATAACCGAACAGCCGCGTCGTGACGGGGCCGAGCACGAACCAGAACAGCAAGACCGCCGGTATGTAGGATAGCGGATGGCGCGTGAAATAAGCCTTGCCGGACGCGACCGTGATCAGCCGTTCGACGCGGTCCGCCTTGTCATGCCAGGGAAGGCACATTCCGCCGAGTGAATGGCCGATCACCCAGACGGGCAGGGCAGGGTAGCGCTCGCAGAGGAAATCCAGCGCGACGGACTGATCGAGAACGCCCCAGTCCGACATGGTTGCGCGCGAATCCTTCATCGGTCCGCGCGAGGATTCGCCCATATCCCGATAATCGTAGATCAGCACGGCGGCCTGCCGGTCCTCCGCGAGCCAGCGCGCGAATCGGGCGTAATAGCTTTGCGGCACGCCCGTTGCCGGGTGAATGACGATGGCGAGGCGTGGCTGGCCTGACTGCGGCGCAAAGAGATAGCCATGCAAGACAGCGCCGGGCGCGTCGATCGTGACAGCCAATTTCGTCGGGCCGGAATTTTCGCACATGGGGCTTGACCTCGTTCTAGGGCAATCGCCATAGAACCTAGCACTAGACCGATCGCCATACAACCGTCATGATCGAGCAATGCCCCGCACATCCGACGCCAAGACCCGTTTTATCGATACCGCCGCACGCCTGTTCCGCAGGCGCGGCTATGATGGCGTGGGGCTGGCCGAGATCATTGCCGAGGCGGATGCGCCCAAAGGCTCCTTCTACCATCACTTCCCCGATGGCAAGGAGGAACTCGCCGAACACGCCCTGCGCCGCTCGGCCGGCCGCTTCCTGAAAACCATCGATCAGGTGTTCGGCAACGCGCCGACTTTTCCCGATGGCGTTAAGATCCTGTTTGACATGATTGCCGACTGGTTCGAGGGTTCGGACTGGCGCGACGGCTGCCCGATCACCAGCATCGTGCTCGACACAACGCCGGCGTCGGCGCGCATTCTCGCTGCAACGCAGGAAGCACTGGAGAGTTGGTCCCGCGCATTGGGCGACCATGCGAAGCGCTTCGGCGTGGAGGGCGATATCGAGGGGCTTTCGCTCAGAATGCTGATGGCGCTGGAAGGGGCGTGGATTCTCGCGCGGGTGACACGCTCCCGCGAACCGTTCCGTCAGGCGGCGGAGATGGTCACGGCGATCTGCGAGGACGAGGAACGACCGCTGCGGCAGGCCAAATAGAAGAGTGCCTCAGCCATGCCCATTCGGGGCGACCAGCCTGCGTTTCGGCGCGTCCCAGCGCCAGCAGCGCCCGTTCGTCAGATGCGTGCCGCCCATCCAGCGGTCAAGCCGGCGGAACTCCAGCGCGTCGCGCTTGCCGAGCAGCGAGGTCGTTCCAAGGCCGGTCAGTTTCAACTCGCTTCCCAGATAGGCGGTCCGGTCCTCGTCGCTCAGGAATGGAGAAAAGCCGCGCACCTGAAAGCCGGTGATGAAGGGCGCCGCGCCTTCGGCAAGCGAGTCCAGAATACGCCAGAACGTCCAGTCGCCCATGAACGGGGCTTCTTCATTCTCCTCAAACAGATGAAAGATGGTCCGGGGCATCACGTGGCCCATATAGACCATTTCGAGAATGAAGGTTTCGGTGCGCGTCAGCCCTGTGACGGGGGCAGGGAATTCCTCCATATGTCGCAGGATCGCCGGGCGCAGAAAGGGAAGGGCGGCGGTATCGTAGCGCAGAAACGCGGCCCAGCCCTCCGGCGTTGCGCTGCGGAAAGCCGACCAGGCCGCCTGCGCCAGCGTATATTGCATTTCGCTCACGGGCCGCTTCAGCTTGAGATGCGTCTTCAGACGGGATGGCGTTTCCCTGCCGATGAAATTGCCGGCCTGAATGAGCGACACCCGGTCGTGCAGCGCCGGGGTGCGGCTGAGGAAATCGAGAATCTGGAGAAGCTGGAGCTGGTCATACAGATCGTGCTCGAACCAGAGCGTGATGTCGGCATATTCGTCGAGCCGGTCCATGATGCCGTCCCGCTCGGCGAAAGAGCGGATGATCTCGTCCGGCTCGCCCCAGCCGCCGTCGGTCAGATAGTCCACGCGGATCTGCGACAGTTCCGCCAGTGAGTCGGTTGCCGGAACCGGGCCTTCGTGAAGAATGTCGCGCCAGCACAAGATCTCGGCGTTGATGCGGGCCAGCTTCATCAGATCGGCCGCCGCGTCGCCATTGGTGATGATCAGGCTCTTCATCATCGCGCGGTCCCGTCAACCCCGCCCGCGATAGGGCGGTACGTTCTGATCGGGAAGCCAGAGCCCCGGCGGCGGTGTGCCGGTCTGCCAGAAGACGTCGATCGGGATGCCGCCGCGCGGATACCAGTAACCGCCGATACGGAGCCATATCGGCTCAAGAAGCGCGACGAGCCTTTTGGCGATGTCGACGGTACAGGCTTCATGAAACGCGCCGTGATTACGAAAGGAGGCGAGATAAAGCTTCAGCGACTTGGATTCGACGATAAACGCATCAGGTACATAATCAATCACCAAATGCGCAAAATCGGGCTGTCCGGTTATCGGGCAGAGCGAGGTGAATTCGGGGCAGGCAAAGCGGATCAGGTAATCCGTTCCGGGGTGAGGATTGGCGACGCGGTCGAGTTCGGCCTCATCGGGCGATGCAGGAAGTCCGACCATGCGGCCGAGCTTCGTCGCACCGATCCCGTCACCGTCCTGTCCAGCGTCAATACTCATTACGTTGCACGCCCTCGATAGATGCACCCTTCATGACATGAGGGCCGGGAAATGTGAACCTCGTACAGCCCGGGAATTTTCGCCGCAAGCCGATTCCAGATCCAGACTGTGATATTTTCCAGTGTTGGCGCGCCGATCCCGTCGACTTCATTGAGAAACTGGTGGTCGAGCGCTGTGCGAACCTCTTCGAGCGCGGCCGTCAGATCGTCAAAATGAAACACCAGCCCCGTTTCCGGATCAGGCTTGCCCTCGACCGTGACGCGTGCATGGAAGGAATGGCCGTGAATGCGCGAATTGGGATGCCCCGCCGGTGCTGACGGCAGGAAATGGGCGGCCTCGAATGTGAATTCTTTGTAGATCAGCATGTGTCAGACGGATCATTCCAGCAATTGCGGACGGTCCCGTGCCCGCAGGGATCTCAGGCGCGGCAAAGCCGGCCGCGCCGGTTCCGCTCCTTGTTTTCCTACCCGCGTTCAGGGAATTCCGGCAAGCTTATGCATTTGCAGCGATAAACGCCAGCGCGGATGCTTGAAGCAATAGGCGGCGCTGGCTTCGATATTGGAGGCGAGGGCAGGGCTGTCCATGGGCTGGATGAAAAAATGCCGGAAATCGAGCGTCTCCAGCCCGTCGGGTGTCGCGTCTTCCTGCGGATAGACGAATTTCAGCTCGTCGCCGGAGCGCTGGACGAGCGTGCTGCGGCCTTTCGGGCTGACGCAGATCCAGTCGATGCCCGGCGGCGCTTCAAGCGTGCCGTTGGTTTCGATGGCGATTTCGAAGCCGCTCGCGTGCAGCGCGTCGATCAAGGGCGAGTCGAGTTGCAGGAGCGGTTCCCCGCCGGTGCATACGACATAGGGTCGAGCGCCCGCCGCGCTGCCCGCGCCTGTCTGCCATTCGGACGCAACTGCATCGGCCAGTTCGGCCGCATCGGCGTACTTGCCGCCTCCCGGCCCGTTCGTGCCAATGAAATCGGTGTCGCAGAAACGACAGACCGCGCTCACCCGATCCTGCTCGCGGCCCGTCCACAAGTTGCACCCGGCAAAGCGCAGGAAAACCGCCGCGCGACCGCTTTGTGCGCCCTCGCCCTGGAGCGTGTAGAAGATTTCCTTGACTGAATACATCTTCGACCGATGCTAATCGCCTGCCATCAGGCTCTAATGCACATGCGGCTTGATCTCGATATAGCGCTCGCGGACATTGTGCTGGCCGTATGCGCCGTAGCGAAGCGTCGCATTTCCGCCTTGCGTGACCGGCGAAGCGCGCAGCACCGGCTCGATGGCGGAATAGAGCGCATCGGCATCCGGCCCGTAGAGGAACAGGAAGCCGTCACTGCCATCGACCGCGATTTCATGACCATCCAGTTCGCCAAGCTCACGGCCTGCCAGAATGCCCTCAAGATCGTCTTCAAGCTCGAAAAGCGGGTCGAGCGTCTGCTTGTCCTCGGTCCAGAACTTTTCCGCGAACTTGTAGAATGTCACGATAACGGATTGTTCACTCACCATCGTCTCCATGCCGCGGCTCAATCCCGCCACGACGCCATGTCTCATATCCGGCCGCGCGCAATTCGCAAGCCGGGCATGTCCCGCAGCCATAGCCCCACTCGTGGCGGATGTCGCGCACGCCCTGATAGCATGTGTGCGTATGTTCGACGACCAGCCCGACCAGCTTCCCGCCGCCCAGCGCGTCCGTCATCGCCCAGGTCTCGGCCTTGTCGCGCCACATCAGCGGCGTCTCGATCCGGAATGGCGCGTCGGTCCCGAGCTGCAATGTCCGCGCGACACTCGCCAGCGTCTCGTTGCGGCAATCGGGATAGCCGGAATAGTCGGTCTCGCACATGCCGCCGACAAGACGCATAATGCCGCGCCGATACCCTATTGCGGCGGCATATGTAAAGAACAGAATGTTTCGGCCGGGCACGAAAGTGTTGGGCAGGCCGTTTTCGCTGAGGCGGATCTCGGTGTCGCGCGTCAGAGCGGTCTCGCTGATCGCGCCGAGCGCCGAAAGATCTACAGCGTGATCCTCGCCGCGTCTTGCCGCCAACACGGGAAAGTCGCGGGCGAGCGCCTTGAACACCGCCTGCCGCGCGGCAAGCTCGGCATTGTGACGCTGGCCATATTCGAAGCCGACCGTTTCCACGTGCGCATAGCGCTTCAGCGCCCAGGCCAGGCACACGGTCGAGTCCTGTCCGCCGGAAAACAGCACCAGCGCCTTCCTGTCACCGTCCTGCGTCATCGGCCACTCTCCTAATTATCGCGAAAAGCCCTTCAAGCGCTCCGCGAGTCCTTCTATAAGGCAATCTGGATCTTGTAACGCATGCCATTTCCGTGCCGAATGACCCGGCTTGGCCAAAGTTACATATTGCTGTGCCCGATTTCCCCGGAAAGCTTGTTCTCGCGAAGGCGGGGATGGTTCCCACTTCTCCGGATCTTGCATTTAAATAAGAGGACGTCCCCATGACCGCAATCGCAGACATCATCGGCCGCCAGATACTCGACAGCCGTGGCAATCCGACTGTGGAGGTCGATGTGATCCTTGAGGACGGCTCTCTGGGCCGGGCGGGCGTTCCCTCGGGCGCATCCACGGGCGCTTATGAGGCGCATGAGTTGCGCGATGGCGGCGACGCCTGGATAGGCAAGGGGGTTGCGCAGGCGGTCGAGGCGGTCAATGGCGAGATTTTCGATGCGCTTCAGGGCATGGAAGCCGAGGAGCAGCGCCGCATCGACGACACGCTGATCATGCTGGACGGAACCGAGAACAAGAGCCGTCTCGGTGCAAATGCCATCCTGGGTGTATCGCTGGCGGTCGCCAAGGCGGCGAGCGAATCGTCCGGACTGCCGCTTTACAACTACTTGGGCGGCGTCAATGCGCGCACGCTGCCCGTGCCCATGATGAACATCATCAATGGCGGCGCTCATGCCGACAATCCGATCGACTTTCAGGAATTCATGATCATGCCGGTCGGCGCGCCGACATTTACCGAAGCGATGCGCATGGGCGCGGAGATTTTCCATAATCTCAAAAAGCTGCTCAAGGATGGCGGGCACAACACCAATGTCGGCGATGAGGGCGGCTTCGCGCCAAACCTGAAATCCGCCGACGAGGCGCTCGGTTTCGTAACCCGCGCCATCGAGAAGGCCGGCTACAGGCCCGGCGATGACATCGCGCTGGCGCTCGACACGGCCTCGACCGAGTTCTACCGCGACGGCAAGTATCATCTGGAAGGCGAGGGCCGCGTGCTCGGAGCGGACGAGATGGTCGCGCTCTACGAAGAGCTGACCGCGCGCCATCCGATCGTCTCCATCGAGGACGGCATGGCCGAAGACGATTGGGACGGCTGGAAGGCGCTGACCGCGCGGATCGGCGGCAAGGTCCAGCTTGTGGGCGACGATCTGTTCGTGACGAACGTGAAGCGGCTGGAGCGCGGCATCAACGAGGGCGCGGGCAATGCGATCCTCGTCAAGGTCAACCAAATCGGCACGCTCAGCGAGACGCTCGACGCTGTCGGCATGGCCCAGCGCGCCCGATTCAATGCGGTGATCTCGCACCGCTCGGGCGAAACGGAGGACGCGACCATCGCCGATCTCGCCGTCGCCACCAATGCCGGCCAGATCAAGACCGGCTCGCTGTCACGCTCCGACCGGCTGGCGAAATACAACCAGCTTCTCCGCATCGAGGAAGAGCTGGACACGATGGGCGTTTATGCCGGGCGGTCGGTGTTGCCGGGATCAGGCGGCGGCGCGTAACCCATACGCGCTAACATAAACGATAAGCACTTGTAGGATGGGTCGAGAACTTTCGAGACCCATCGCTTTGCAGGCGGCGGGTTTCGCTTCGCTCTACCCACCCTACAGAACCAATGTTA
>JBHJOB010000013.1:0-40345 GCA_050330195.1 Rhodomicrobiaceae bacterium
CGCTGTCACGACGGGCAGCAACCGCGAGAAGCGTATGGAGCGTTTCCGTCATCGCGCCGGCTACAAGCTGCGATTGCGAGGGGAGATAATCGGATAACCGCGCTTCACGAACATCGCGATGGAGGCCGCGAGCGCCGCCTTGATCAGGTCGCCCGGAATGAATATGCCTGCACCCATGGCGGCATCTGGCAAAGATAGTCCCGCAATGAATGAAAGCATGGGAATGCCGATCAGGTAGACTACGCCGATACCACCGACGATCGTCGCAATGAGACATTTGACGAATGTCAGGCGTTCCCAAAGACGTTCGACGATCAGACCGGTCAGCGCGGCGGCGAAAGGCCAGGCGATGATGAAACCTGCGCTTGGCATCTGAAACACCGCGAGTCCGCCGCGTCCCCCTGCAAGAAGCGGCAGGCCGGCAGCAACCAGTATCAGAAACAAAAGCTGCGACAGCCCTCCGCGCCGCGCACCAAGGATCGCACCAGCCAGCATCGGCCCGAACGATTGGGCCGTAATCGGCACCGGCACGACGCCAAGGTCGATCCGCGGGATAAGGCCCAGCGCCGCCGTGAGGGCCGCGAAAAGCGCAATATGGACGAGATCCTGGATTTTCATCGCTCAGGGCGGGCCGAAGCCCCTTCTATTTACGGTTTTCAAAGCCACGTGCAGCGATAGCGTCTCCAAGAGCGTCTGTCATGCGCAGAATTTTCACGATTGCCGGCCCTGCGCCGAAAGCGCGAAGTCCGCGCGCGCGGCGGGCAAGCTTGGCCTGCCGGATTTCCTGCAGATCGTGAAGCAGCATGGGAATGAAGCGGATCGTGAGGCCGATCATCAATCCGAGTCTTGGCGGGTCGATGCCGATTGCCGCCAGCGGGCGGGCGGCCCGGGTGAGGACTTCGAGCATGTCGGAAAAGCGCGTCGTCAGGGTGACGAGCGAGGTGAGCAGGACGGCGGCGAGGATGCGCAGCACGACGCTGGCGGCTTCCACCGGCCCGGCGAGAAAAAGCTGGAATGCGAAGATGAGCGCTGCGACAAGCAATAGCGGCCGCATGGCGGTAAGCAGCGTGCCGAAGGGCAGCGCGGCAATCCGGTAAAGCCCGGCAATCGCAATCAGGATAACGCCGAGAAGCCAGAGAGGCTTGCAGAAGAAGATCGCCGTTCCGCAAATGAGGGAGAGAATCAGCTTGCGCCCGGCGGGAATGCGGTGGATCGGCGAGTCGCGATGGATGTAGAGAGGCAGCATGGTTATGTGAGCGGCTTTTGCGCGCTGTTGTTGCCTCGTCCAACGGACAAGGCAACCCTGAGCCCCGGCGCATTGTCGGAAAGCTGCAGCCTGCCGCCATGAAGCCGCGCGACAGCGGCCGCCAGACTGAGGCCAAGCCCGCTTCCGGGCAGCGAACGGCTTGTCTCCAGCCGGACAAAACGCTTGAATACCCGCTCTCTATCCTCCGGCGGAATGCCCGGACCGCGATCCGCCACGATAATCTCGGCGCTGTCCTGACCGGACACGAGGTCGACACTGATGCAGTTGTCGGGCGACTGCCCATTCGCTTTCGCCGAGGACGCACCGTATTTGATTGCGTTGTCCAGAATGTTGGCGAGCGCCTGGGCGATCAGTTCGCGCTTGCCCGAGATCATTGTCTGCTCGCTTGCATCGATCTTGAACGCAATACCCAACTCCTCCGCGACCGGCTCATAAAGCTCGGCGACATCGGTAACGACCGTTGCGAGATCGAAATGCTCATCCGTTCGCTCGCCCACACCGGCTTCGAGCCGCGCAATGCTGAGAAGCGCGTTGAATGTCCTGATCAGATCGTCCGCATCTTCAATGGTTGCCTGTAGCGCATCGCGATAGTGTTCGGCACTGCCATTTTCGCGCAAGGCCGCCTCGACGCGGTTCCGCAGACGATTGAGCGGCGTCCGCAAATCGTGAGCGATATTGTCCGACACTTCCTTGAAGCCTGCGATCAGTTCCTCGATGCGGGCCAGCATGGCGTTGAGGCCATGGGCGAGGCGGTCGAATTCATCATCCGATCCGCCCACAGGAATGCGTTGCGACAGGTCGCCGTCCATGATCGTGCGGGTGGCGTCGGTCATCGTTTCGATGCGCACGAGCAGGTTGCGGCCAATCAGAAGCCCGCCGCCGACGCCGAAAAGCAGCATGCCGCCGAGCGTCCAGAGGAATGCGGAGCGGACGACGGCTCCGAAGCGTCTCTGGTCCTCGATGTCGC
The DNA here is from genome assembly GCA_050330195.1 of Rhodomicrobiaceae bacterium. Taxonomy (GTDB): domain Bacteria; phylum Pseudomonadota; class Alphaproteobacteria; order Rhizobiales; family Rhodomicrobiaceae; genus JAHQVI01. The sequence goes on from JBHJOB010000013.1 coordinate 2,235, forward strand.
GCCCGACGACAAGGCGGAAGCCGTTGGCCAGACGGAAGACGACGGCAAAGGCGAGGCGTTCCTCGATGTCGCTGTCAACGGCCCGGCGGTAAATGAAGGTGACGGCCCCCGTCGTGTTCCAAAGCTCGGAGCTGACCGCCTTCAGATTGCCGCTATGGTGGCGGCCTTCGGCATCGGCGAGAAGATAGAGACCGTTTCCCGGACTCTGACTTCGTTCGGCAACCGTCTTGCCCAATCCCGCCAGACCGGCGCGTCGGTAATGTCCGTTCAGCGTGTTGAGTTCGGCTTCGAGCGCATTTTCGAGCTGTGTCCCGAGGAGGGCGCTGGTCTTGTAATAGATATATCCGACTGCCACGGCCGCTATTGCGAGGAATAGCCCGAGATAGATCATCGAGAGGCGAAATGCGGTTGTCCGCAGAAGTCTAGCTAGCCCCGTCACGTATCATATATCCGGCTCCCCGCACCGTATGCAGAAGCGGCCTGTGATAATTCTTGTCGATTTTGGCGCGCAGACGGGAAACGTGAACGTCGATCACATTGGTCTGCGGATCGAAGTGGTAGTCCCAGACATGTTCGAGCAGCATCGTGCGCGTCACGACCTGGCCCGCATTCTTCATCAGATATTCGAGCAGGCGATATTCGCGCGGCTGAAGCAGGATCGGCTCGCCATTGCGCGTCACCTTATGCGCCAGACGGTCGAGAACGAGATCGCCCACGGTGTACTTCGTGCTGGTTTCTTCAGGTGACGAACGGCGCGCAAGAGCCTCCACGCGCGCAAGAAGTTCGGAAAAGGCGTAGGGCTTGGTCAGGTAGTCGTCGCCGCCAGCCCGAAGGCCCGTCACGCGATCATCGACGGAACCGAGGGCGCTGAGGATGAGAACCGGCGTCTTGTCGCCATCGCGGCGCAGTTCCTCGACAATGGAAAGCCCGTCCCGGCGGGGCAGCATCCGGTCGAGGATCAGCACGTCGAACTGGTCGGACTGAGCCATTTCGAGCCCCGCTTCACCATCATTCGCGAGTTCGCAATTATGACCGCTTTCCCGCAAGGCATTGGCGAGATACGAGGCAGCCTTTGCGTCGTCTTCAACGACCAGAACTCGCATAGTGCCGCTCCAGAGTCCTATTCCTGTTTCGTTCCGTATCCGCACTTATAAAATAAGGCGTGGCCTCAGGTCGAGAGGCCACGCCCGCTTTTCTACCAGAGACGCGATCAGTTGTCGTTCTTGTCCAGAGACAACGCCACGAACCGGGTCTGCTGCTTGGTCTGTACCTGCAACAACACCGCCTTGCGTCCGGCATTGCGTGCCTCGCGGATACCCTCGGCAACATCGTCAGGCGAGTTGACCGAGTCTTCGCCAACCTCAAGAATGACGTCGCCGACGCTGAGGCCCTTTTCGGCCGCTTCCGACGAAGGATCGACGTCCGTAATCGCCGCGCCCTTGTCGCCGGCGCCCTGCACCTCTTCGGCCGGAGCAAGCGTAAGGCCAAGCTGCTTCACCTGCTCGCGGTCGGAGCGGTCGTCCGTGTCGTCGCCGGTATAAGCCGCAAGCTGGTCGGAGGAGGGGAACGTGCCAAGCTTGATGCTCAGTTCCTGTTCCTTGCCGCTGCGAACCACATTGATCTTCGCTTCGCTGTCGGGCTCAAGTTCGGCGATCTTGCGGGCAAGGTCACGCGAGCTGTCAATCTTCTCACCGTTGACATTCACGATAACGTCGCGGACTTTCAGTTCCGAATTCGCGGAAGGACCGTCTTCCATGATCCTAGTGATCAGTGCGCCTTTGGGGTCGCTCAACCCGAGGCTTTCCGCAATTTCTTCATTGACGTCCTGGATTGTCACGCCAAGCCAGCCGCGGCTGACCTTGCCGGCCGAACGAAGCTGGTCGACGACCTTGCTGGCAAGCTGCGCGGGAATGGCGAAGGCAATGCCGACATTGCCGCCGGACGGGCTGAAAATGGCGGTATTGACGCCAATGACGCGGCCCTGAAGATCGACAGCCGGTCCGCCGGAATTACCACGGTTCACGGCTGCGTCGATCTGCAGATAGTCATAAGGGCCCGAGCCGATGGCGCGACCGCCCGCCGAGACGATACCGGCCGTAACCGTGCCGCCAAGACCGAACGGGTTGCCGACTGCAAGAACCCAGTCGCCGACACGGGGGATTTCCGGTGCAAAGGCCAGGAAGTTATCGAACTGGTTGTCGGATTGAATCTTGAGAAGCGCCAGATCCGTCCGCTGGTCGGAACCCACGACGGTTGCCGTATATTTTTCTTCGCTTTCGAAGGTCACGGAAATCTCGGACGCGCTGCTGACGACATGATGATTCGTTACGACGTAACCGTCTGCAGAAATCAGGAAGCCGGACCCCTGCGCACGCTCAAGGCGCTGACGCGGACGCTGGCCATCCGGCATGTTGCGGCGGAACTGGTCGAAGAAATCGAAAAATGGATGATCTGGCGGCAGATCGGGCATGCTGAATTCCCGTCCGCGCGGACCTTCGGATGTCCCCTTCGTGAAGATGCTCACCACGGCCGGCCGCACCTTGTCAGCAACATCGGCAAATGTCCGTGGTGCGTTCATGAGATCCTGCGCCAGGGCAGGCTGGCTCTGCCAGACGCTTACGCTCGTCGCGCCAGCCGCTGCCAGACCGATGGCGCCGGCACAGCCGAGAACCGCAAGCGCATGCTTGCCGTAGGAAAGCCGCCGGGACCGTATTATGGTATTTTCTGAAGAATTTTTTTGGGAGATAGGCATCCCGTCACCTTTCAGTTGTTGCATTAGAACCTGCAGTCGGGGAAAATATAGAAGCAGTGACGTTACATCCAACTTTCCGGCAGGTTAAAACTTGGTAATGTCGCTTTTGGTCCAGAGGGATTAGACCGAACGCATGGTGGGTGTATTTTTGTCAGATGCGCGATCGGGATTGAGCTTGGCCGCATGGGGTCTGCTCATCTTTTGGCAGGCCATAACCGGGCTCTCGCTTGCCGGCGCCGCTCAAGCCAGTGTCTTGAGCCCGCCCGTTTTTTCTTCACCTGAAAACACGGGCCTCACGCCGGTTGCCGTTTTCGGAGACGATGACCGCGAAGATCTCCCTGAGGAGTATAGCGCCCTCGAAGGCAAGATCGGCATGCTCTACGAGCAATCGACGCAGACCTTATGCACAGCGTTTTGCGTCGCCAGGGATATCATCGCCACTGCCGCGCACTGCCTTTTCCAGCACAAGAATGGAAGGCTCCCCAATCTGAGCGACGTGACATTCCGGCTGAACTACGGAACGACACAGCAACGCACAGGCATCTATGGACGGCGGACGCCTTACACGAAGCACTTCATCGCGGTCGGCACGACAGCTTTCAACAATGAGCCGCCCCTGTCCGCCCCTCGCGACTGGGCATTGGTGAAACTGGAGAATCCGATCTGCCGGTTTGGCGCATTGAAGGTGGAACCCAGACCGGTTCCGGAACTGATACGGGAATCAAAGGACAACAAGATATTTCAGGTCGCCTACCACTGGGATTACAAGCATTGGCGGCTTGCTTATTCGAAATCCTGCTCCGTCGATCAGGATTATGAACAGATCAAGTGGCAATTCATAAAGAAGCACTTCATCGACAATGATCAACTGCTGCTTCATAAATGCGATACTGGAGGTGCTTCGTCCGGCTCTCCGATATTGATGAGAACCGGTCCAGACGGAAGTGCAGTCGCTGTCGCGATCAATGTCGGCACATATACGAGGACCCGCATCCTGTTGCGCAAAGGCGAAGTCGTCAAGAAGCTGAACCCGGACATTATCGCCAATACCGGCGTCAACGGCAGCGCCTTTCATCACGTCATTTCCGAATTCGAAAACGCGGAAATGATCGCAAGCCATGAAAACATGGTGAAGCTCCAGACGGAACTTCAGGCGCGAGGGCTATATTCAGGGGAAATTGACGGGAAGCTTGGCCGCGGAACGAGAAGTGCGATTTTGAGCTTCGAGAATTCGCTCGGTTTGCCGCCCACCGGTCTGCCAACATTGGCCCTGCTTCGGCGCTTCGGACAGGAACGTATTCGTCCCGCGCATATGTACAGCAACGCCAGCGGACCCGTGGAGCAGACCGGAACTATTCAGCAGGAGCCGGAACCGCGCACGGTGGTAATCCCTAATCCGCCGCGTCGTCCCAAGTTGCCCAAGGAACGACCGTTCGACCCGTTTGGCCTGTTACGTTAACCAAATTCAACGGCGCATTAAAATCGATCAGTTCCGCTTTTCTTCAAGGATGCGATTGAGCTGCGCCTCCTCTTGCGCCGTGAGAGGATCGGGCGCATGAGGGAGCGGCCCCTTGCGCTGGCCAAACAGCCTGAAGGCCAGGTAGCCCCCCGTCAGAAGCAACAGCAATGGTGCAAACCACAGAATATAGGTTTGCGGGGACAATCGCGGCCGCAGCAATATGAATTCGCCGTAGCGGGCAACAACGAAGTCGATGACGTCTTCCTCGCCGTCGCCTGCTTTCAGCCGTTCTCTCACAAGCACGCGCAGATCCCGGGCAAGCGGCGCATCCGAATCGTCGATCGATTGGTTCTGACAAACCAGGCAACGCAACTCTGCGGAAATTTCCCGAGCCTTCGCCTCAAGCGCCGGATCTGCAAGAATTTCGTCCGGCTTGACAGCAGAAGCTTGAGACGCGGATGCAACCAACAGCATGAGGGCGAGCGAAACCCGTAAACCCGACCGGATCATGATGGCTGCTCCACTGAACTTGCCGCTCTCACACCGCTGGCGCGCCGCTGAGGAGCGCCAACCCGCAAGCGGCGGTCGCTCAGCGATACCATCCCGCCAAAAAACATGATGAAAGTTCCGAGCCAGATCAACCGGACCAGCGGGTGAAAATAGATCCGCATCCCGACCGACGCAGACTCGTTTGCGCCTGTCTCACTGATAACGATATAGAAATCTCCAGCCCAGCTTGCGTGGATGCCGGCCTCCGTGGTTTCCGTGGGCGGGGCATCATATTGCCGCTTTGACGGGTGGAGCAGCGCGATCTGCTTCCCGCCCTCACTAAGGCGGAAATCCCCCACGATCTCGTCGTAATTTGGCCCCTTGCGCGCAGCGATCTTGTCGAAAGCGAGGTCGTAGCCGGCAAATTCGATAGTCTCGCCCGGCTTCATCGAAAGAATACGCTCAACGTTCCAGGCGCTTGTCCCCGTAATGCCAAGAACCATGACGCCCACTCCCACATGAGCGATCATCGAGCCATAGCTTGAGCGTGGCAGGTTCTTCGCACGCCGCCATACTTCCGGCCAGGGCGCCGCGAACGCTTTCGCACGAAAAGCCGTCTCGGCGAGAGCGCCGCCGATGAGCCAAACGCCGGTCGCGACCCCTGCCGCGGCGAGCAGAGAAACGGTTGGCGCAAGAACCAGTGTCAATATGGCAGCGGCAACGGACAATATCGCCGGGACTCGCAACCGCTTCATGGCTTCGCTGAAACTCCCGCGCTTCCAGGGCAAGAACGGGCCCAAGGGAACGACAGCAAGCAGCACCAGCATCATCGGCACGAAGACGGCATTGAAGTAGGGCGCGCCGACCGAGATCTTTTCTCCGGTCACCGTTTCCAGCGCCAATGGGTAAAGCGTTCCGATCAGAACGGCGGCGCAGGATGTCATCAGCACCAGATTGTTGAAGACAAGGCTGCCTTCGCGCGAAACAACCGCGAATTGCGGTCCATCCCGCAGAAGCGGCGCCCGCCACGCGAACAGGGTAAATGCGCCGCCGGTGAACAAGAGAATGATTGCGAGGATAAAGACGCCGCGCGCGGGATCGGTCGCAAAGGAATGGACCGAAGTCAGCACGCCCGAACGGACAAGGAATGTTCCAAGCAGGCTCAAGGCGAAAGTGATGATCGCGAGCAGGACGGTCCAGACCTTCAGCGCTTCACGCTTTTCCATCACAACCGCAGAGTGCAGCAGCGCGGTTCCGGCCAGCCAAGGCATGAACGAGGCATTTTCGACCGGATCCCAGAACCACCAGCCACCCCAGCCCAGTTCGTAATATGCCCACCATGAGCCCATCGAGATGCCGACGGTCAGAAACATCCATGCCGTCAGCGTCCACGGCCGCACCCAGCGCGCCCAGGCAGCGCCAAGCCGGCCCTCTATCAACGCGGCGACGGCGAAGGAAAACGCCATGGAGAAACCAACATAGCCGATGTAAAGGAGCGGCGGGTGAAATGCGAGGGCCGGATCCTGCAGGATGGGATTGAGTCCCTGTCCTTCTAGCGGCGCAGGGTCCAGACGGTTGAACGGGTTTGAGGTTGCAATGATGAATAGCAGAAATGCAACGCCGATCGCCCCCTGAACGGCCAGCACGTTCGCCTTCAGCCGGGCGGGGAGATTGTTGCCGAAAGCGGCAACAGCGGCTCCGAAAAGCGCCAGGATCAGAACCCAGAGCAGCATCGAGCCTTCGTGGTTGCCCCAGCTTCCGGAGATCTTGTAGATCATCGGCTTCGCGGTGTGCGAGTTCGCCCAGACGTTTTCGACCGAAAAGTCCGAAACGACATAGGCGTGCACCAGTATGAGAAACGACAAAAGCAGCAGCACGAATTGAGCAATCGCTGCTGGCGACGCAATGCTGCCCAGCCCGTCATTTCGGGTCACGACGCTCCACGCCACGGCGCCACATTGCAGACATGCAACCGCGAACGCCAGGATAAGAGCGAAATGTCCGATTTCAACAATCACGATACGCCGCCTTTTCTCTAGATCAGGGTCATTTCTTGACGAAACGATCCTGGTCTGCATCTGCTTGGTTAAGCTCGATTTTTCCGAAAAATGGTATCCATTTTATCGGATCTCACTCCAGATCAGAATTATTGCGTCACAGGCTTTGCCTGAGCTTCGCCGCCATGCCACACGCCTTGCTTCTTCAAGCTGTCGGCCACTTCGCGCGGCATATAATTTTCATCATGCTTTGCGAGAACTGTGTCAGCAATGAAGCGGCCACCCGGCTCCAGCTTGCCTTCAGCCACGACGCCCTGGCCTTCACGAAACAAGTCCGGAAGCAGCCCGGTATAGCTAACATTGATCGTCTTGTTGCCATCATTGATGGCGAATTCGATATCCGTGGCGGTAGGCCGCTTCAGGCTACCGTCGGACACAAGGCCCCCCAGCCGGAATCGTTCTCCCGGCTTGATGGATTTTTCCGCAACATCGCTCGGACTGTAGAAAAAAACGATGGAGTCCTGTAGCGCCGACAGGACCAGAAATGCGGACAGCCCCAGAATCGTGATGCCGCCGCCAATGAACAGGGTTCTGCGTTGCTTTCGTGTCATGCCAAACCAAACCGGAAAATATTGATTACGATTGCAGGCCAAGAGATTTGGCGAACTCGTCGATGCGTCCAAGAGCCTGATCATTGCCCGCAAATTGCTGCTGTGCCTGCTTCCAGGCGCTCATGGCGTCGTCACGCCGGCCAAGCACTGTATAGGCACGCATGAGCTTAAGCCAGCCATCAAGATCCGAGCCGTCAGCCTGCAAACGCTCCGCAAGTCCTGAAACCATTTGATCTATCATGGCTTGCTGTTCTTCCGTCGGACCGTTCGTCGTCTGCGCCTGTTGTTGCGGCGTCTCCACCGGATTGCCGGAAATACGCGCCTCGACATGCGCAAGCCGGGTGCGGATCATGTCCTTAACTTCAGCGGGAAAATCCCTTTGGACCAGTTCGCGATAGCCTTCGGCGGCGGCAGGCAATTCGCCCTTCTGTTCCTTTTCCGCGACAAGCCAGAACGAGGCGCGGAGGTCGTCCGCATCGGCGGCGAAAGCGTTGGAAAAGGCTTCGCTGGCTTCAGGAATTACAATCCCGTTATTCGCGAATATAAGCGCCTCGCCGAGATCGCTCCAGCGTTCCGGCGTCGCACCAAGGATTTCAATCGCTTTTCTGTATGCGTTCGCAGCCTCGGCATAGCGTCCCGTCCGCATGTAGACATGGGCAATGACACTCCAGCCCTCGCCGTCTTGAGGGTTCGTCTTAACCCGTTCCTCCACCCGCGCGACAAGCTCGTCAACGGGTGGCGCGCCTTGTGGCTCAACCCGGGCGGAAATCGGCTGATCAGGCAGTTGAGGCGAACCATAATAAAGATAGGTGGTCATGCTGATGACGGCGATCGCGCCAATCATCGCATAGGGCGCTTTCGACGAGGCGCTGGCGCTGGAGAGGCTTTCCGCCGACTTGCTGGCATTGAGCAATCGCCGCGATATTTCGATCCGCGCAGACTCGGCTTCCGTATCGCCGATAATTCCGCGCGCGTGTTCTTCTTCAAGCTCGACAAGCTGTTGCTTGTAAACTTCGACATCGTGTGTCTGCGCCGTTGTCGATTTGTCGCGCCGCCAGTATGGACTGACGACAAGCACGGCTGCGAGAGCGGTGAGGACTGCAAATACGATCCAGAGAAGCATTGTCACATATTTCGATTATGAATGGCTCATTGATATCAAGGTGCATAGGCAATGAATCAAGCGAAAAGCCATACGGATCGTGGCGAGGAATGAAAAACATTAAAAAAAAGCGTCCGCCGGTGAGGGCGGACGCTTGATCGGTTTGGTTTCGGGTGGCCGTAAGTTAGCCGACCTGCCGCCACGAACCGTCCGAATTGCGGCACGCGGTGCCGGTCATCGTGCGCGGTTCGTCGTCGATATAAACGGTATGCTCATACTCGCGGCAGGTCCGGCCGGCTTCGCGATAGGAGCGACGGGTCTTCACGTATCCGTGATGGCCGCTTTCTTCGTTGCGCCAACGGCTGTCGTCATCGTCCTCGAGGGCGCGATACTCGGCTTCGAGCGCATAGCGGCGGTCCTCCTCGTCGAGGTCGCGTCCGATCTCGCTGCCGATGAGGCCGCCAACGACAGCGCCAGCGACAGTCGCAAGCGCACGTCCGGCGCCACTGCCAAACTGATTGCCGATGATGCCGCCCGCCACAGCGCCGACCACAGTTCCACCTTCCTGACGGCTACCGGCCGGGCCGCAGCCCCACAATGAGATGATCATTGTCGCCGATAGCAAAAATGCGATGAGCTTCATATCTTCCCCGTTTTAAAAAGAACACCGTGTCTATAAGACGCCGTACTCTCGATTTGGTTCAGCCCAATTCTGCCGGAGCTAAAACTGCGCATTCTGGCTTTTTTGCGACAGCTCAGGCGGCCGGTAGTATGAGTTTCGCGCGTACGCCCCCCGACGGCGCAGGCTGAAGAATAAAGCTTCCATAATACATTTCGGAAAGATCGGCAACGATCGACAGCCCCAGCCCCGAGCCGGGCTTGGTCTCGTCCAGCCGCTTGCCGCGCTTAACGACCGCTTCGAGTTCCGAGGCGGAAAGGCCCGGCCCGTCATCATCGACATGGACAACAAGCTGCTTGGCAGGCTTGTCAGGCGTCACGGTTATTTTCACCGTTGATTCAGCGAATTTACACGCGTTGTCGAGCAGATTCCCGACCATTTCCTGCAAATCCTGCTTTTCGCCGCGGAATTTCGCATCCTTGGGACAGGCGACTTCAAACTCGATATTGCGTTCGGAATAGATGCGGGTCAAAGCGTTGGTCAGCGAGTTCAGCGTATCGCAGACATCGGTCACGCCGCCGACAATACTCACCCGCGCTGCAACCTGAGCGCGCGACAGGTGATGCGTGATATGCTCGCGCATCAACTCGGCCTGTCCAGCGACCTTTTCGGCAAATTCGGTATCCTGCTCACGCGCTTCGTTGGTGATGACGCTGAGCGGTGTCTTCAGCGCATGGGCAAGGTTGCCGACATGGGTCCTCGCTCTTTCGATGATCGCCTGGTTGGACTGGATCAGGGCGTTAAGCTCATCCTGCAACGGCTGAATTTCCTCCGGCAGATTGCCCTCCAGCCGTGAAGCTTCTCCAGACCGGATCGCGGCAAGCTTTTCGCCAATGTTGCGCACCGGCAACAGTCCGTAACGAACCTGAAAAAATGTGGCAATCAACAGCCCAGTGCCCAGAATGCAGAAAGCGACGATCAGCATGTTGCTGAAAGCGCTGACTTCATCGGCGATCTCCGTCGCGTCACCGGCGACAGCATAAATGTAACGACGCTGGTTGTCCTGCTGGCTTATGGTGATTTCGCGTTCGAGAACCCGCAGCGACTGATTCTCCGGTCCCTTGAGATAGGCTTTACGAATGTCCGTCTCGTCCGGCGGTATGCCAAGCTCGCTCGGCAAGGTCAGTGTTTCCGACACGAGGGAAACGGACTTGAAATGGACTGACGGTCCGCTTTGGGAGCGTATCTCCCAGTACCAGCCGGAAAAGGGAAAGCTGAAGGTAGGCTCGCCGAGGCTGCCGGGCTCCATGATGTCGATGCCCTGCTCGGGCGACGTTATAGCAATGAGATATTCGAGATAGAGATTGATCCGCGAGTCGTAACTGCGCTCAACGGCGTCCCGATATAGAGACACGAGAATCACGCCGGCGATGGGCAAGACCAGAAGCGTCCAGACAGCCGATGACAGAAACAGACGTCTCGAAAGCGAATTACGCTTCATCTTCTGCTGCACTGAGGCGGTATCCAAGACCCCGCACGGTTACGATCGTGTCCGGCGCGAGCTTCTTGCGCAGGCGTCCGATGAAAACCTCGACCGTATTGGAATCGCGGTCGAAATCCTGTTCGTAAAGGTGCTCTACAAGCTCAAGACGCGGAACGACACGGTCCTGATGATGCATGAGATAGGCCAGAAGGCGGTATTCCAGCGACGTCAGCTTGACCGGCGTGCCATTGAACGTCACGCGCGCCAGCTTCGTGTCGAGCCGGAGCGAGCCGCATTCAAGCTCGCTCTTGGCGTGGCCCGCGCTCCGGCGCAGCAATGCGCGAACGCGTGCGAGGATTTCCTCGACATGGAACGGCTTGGCGACGTAATCGTCGGCGCCCGAGTCGATCCCGGCAACCTTGTCGCTCCAGCGGTCGCGCGCCGTCAGGATAAGCACCGGCATGTTGCGGTCGTCGCGACGCCAGTTTTCCAGCACGCTGAGTCCGTCGAGCTTTGGCAGGCCCAGATCGAGGATGACGGCGTCATACGGCTCGGTATCGCCGAGAAAATGACCTTCCTCGCCATCGAATGCAGCATCGACCGCATAACCGGCCTGGCTGAGCACGGCCACGAGTTGACGGTTCAGATCGCGATCGTCTTCGACTACCAGAAGCCTCATGTTCTAACCCTCGCCTGTTGGCTCGTTCCCTAGCTGTTGCCTGAAGCTCGGCCGTTCCGAAAAGCTTGTCCCCGCGAAGGCGAGGATGGCGTCCATCCTTGTGGGATCTCGCCATAGCTTTTGCAACAAATCCGGGAAGCCGACAACGCAATTCGCGGATGCGCCCATTGCGGAAACAGCCTATTTCGCGGCTGCCGCAAGCTTCACGCGCTGCACTTCGCCTTGCCCGGAAATGATGACAACCTGAAAATAGGCGTCTCCGCCCTGCTGGCAAAGCTCCACGCGCAGGATCCGGACATCGCCATACTGTGTCCTGATTTCGCTTTGGACAGTGCCGAACGACTTGTAATCATTCGACGTCCAGTTCGGCACGCAGCTGCCTTGCGCGGCGGGCTGGGTCGCCCCCACAGCGAGCATGATCATCGCCGGTATCAGCAGCTTGTACACGGTTGCGTTCATTCCTTAGCATTCAGATTTAAGCGTTATGAATGCACGGCGCGGGTGAATACGTCATGAATGTGCAACAAGCTGTCGTTAATAGGGCAGCCTTTGTGTTTTTAGCGGAAAAACAGGAAGGAACCCAGAAGAGCCGTCGGCGTCCGGCGCTTCGCCCATGCGGGATTCTTGTCATGCCGGTGACAGGCGACGGCTCCGCCGGTGAGATCAGCGATGCCGCCCGCCCAGACGAGGCAGGTCGCAGCTTGAATCCGGCCCCAGTCCGAGCCGGAGTAGTCCGCCGCTACAAGGCCGTTGCCATTCCCGGTCGCTTCGCGCAGAACGCTTTCGCAAGCGCTGGCGATATTCGGAAGAGAGCCGAATGCGGATTTGGCCTTTTCGATACGGTTCCGGAGCACCCAGGCGAGGGAGGTGCGGACATCTTCGGTCTGGTCAACCCCAAGCCGGGCGACCGTATGAGAGCAGATTTCCAGATCGGCTTTATTCAACATAGCGAACTCTGACGCGGGACGATTGCTTTTCCGGACCGTATTCCCGAGAGCTTAATAATTTTTGTAAAGCTGGCGGAAAATCCGTCCGTAGAAATACGAACTAACGATCTCTGCATAGAGACGCATACGCTGCATTATGCCGTCTGATCTGCACGATCGTCTCAGCTGTATCGCGGCGTGAGTACCGGATCGGCTCATTCGCGAGACAGCTCGTGTCAATCACGGAGGTCGGGGTCGTCGTCAGGCAGCCTGCGAGGATCAATGGCATCGCGAGCAGAGCGGGCTTTACGAACACGTTCGTCTTGCTCCTGAAGGGCTCTCGCCGTGGCCCTGTCCTCGCCTTCCCGGAGCGCGCGCAGCCTTGCCAAATACGCGCCCAGACGGAATATCAGGCGTGACAGAATCGCCACGGCTTTCAGAATGCGGATCAATGCGCTCACGAAATGTCGTCGTGGAGGGCCATCGGCTTTGCAGGCTCCTCGTTCTTCGGGGCTTCACCGATGAGAATTGCCACGGCGCCAGCCACGGCGGCGACCGCGCCAAAGATCTGGTTCCAGTCGTGCTCTGTAAGCCCGAGAAGGCCGATCGCCGCCAGAACGGCCGCAACGCCGGCGTAGGTGGATGGCTCCTGAAGCCGCTTGAAAATGTAGGACATGGGCACCTCGGGAGGTTGGGTTGAATCGATTGGAAGGTCAGGCGATGACGGAGCATCGAGCAGGTCGAGCGACTTCGCATGGGTCGCCAGAAGCCGGCGCGACCAGCCCAATCCGAAGGTGCGGAAAAGCTGCTGCAGCCGTCCATAGGCATTCATGCGGCGGGCCATGAACTCGTTCAGCAAATCACGGATCGACGCGCCGCGGATCGCAGCCAACGTGATCGGTCCGATGACGCCGTCCGCCTTGACTTTCGCCGCCTGCTGAAGCAGCCGGGTTGCCCGGGCAACGCCCTGATTGACGGCGCAGTCGAAAACCGCAAGGTCAAGTCCCGGCGGAAGGGCAGGGCAGGACGCCGCATTCCAGTAGCGCTGGCGGTAGATCTGCGTGGCTTCGGCTCTGGTCAATGCCCGGACATCGGTCTTGGAAACGGAGCGTCCGCGATGCGCTTCAAGTACCCGATACGTAATGCCGAGATTAGTTGCGCCGCCGGGATCATGCGGGTGATCGGAATAACCGCCTTCAAATTGAAGCACATGACGAAGGGCGGCGTTGAAGGTTTCATCCATGGCAAAACTCCGCCGGAGGAATGTGTGGGGGACGGCAGCAGCGATCAGTCGCGACGCTTGTCCCGGCTGCGGCGCCACAGACGCCACAAACGCGAGAGCCCGAGGGCGAGCCCGACAAGCAGCGAAGCGGACATGAGGAACCGGTTGAAATCGTCCAGCCACGGTCCCCATGCGGGCGCTGCCAGGAGCCAGCCCGCGAGAGCGGTATCGGTGAAATGTTGTGAGGAATGGTGGTCGGTCATGTCGCTCCTTGCGGGGGATTGTTGCGACGCTCAACTCACGACGACGCTCGTGTCGCAGCGTCGCCAGGCCGCGCCGTCGGAAAAGGCGAGCACTGCGCCGGTGCTGGCGTCGCTGACATAGGCGAGAGCCCCCGCGCCGGCCGTTGCGGCGGAGGGAAGCTGCGCGACCGTGAAAGCGGGCACGCGCGGGACCCCCTTGGCGGCTGTGGCCAACGTCAGGCCCGTGTGAAACGACGATCCGTCTAAGGATGTCTTGAAGGCGAAATCGTCATTGCCGAGACAGCCGATTTCGGCCCGCCCGGAAAAGCCGCTCTGGAACAGGATGCCGGCATTGTCGCCCGTGGCGTCCTTGTTGAGCTTGAGCTGGACGCTGTCGCCCGCATGACTGAGCAGGATCGCGTCGGAAGAAACGGCAAGACGGTTGGTCGTATCGGCGGTTGTATTGACGCCGATGAAGGCGGCGTTCTGTGTTGCGCCGCCGGTCCAGCCTGCGCCATTGAAGACGAGGATGATCTCCTCATCGGCGATCCAGGTAACCCAGCCTTGGCGAGGCATGTAGAACGTCCAGGCGCCATCTTGCCATGCCGCGATCTTCCCGTCCTGCCCGGACCAGCCGCCAGTCGCTGACGGAGCGATCAGATAACGGTCGCCCTCGGCGGGTGAGCCGGGCGGCGCAGCAAGACCCCGATCGATCACGGAAAGCATGACGACCGCATCGAGCACCTGAAGGGCGGCATTGTGGGTCACGTGCTTCTGTGCCTGTGCCGCTTCGAGAAACGGCATTGTAAGATGCGTGCTGTTTGTCATGGATGGACCCGTGAAGCTTGGGGATATTTCGGGATAGCGGCAGAGCGTGTTAACGGCGGTCGGTCACATTTGAACGGACACGGACGTTGCGTTCGACCGCGCTGAGCAGGCCGCGTCCGAGATCGGGTTCGGAAATGCCCGTTTTCTGCGAGATTTCGCCGATGCTCCTGCCGGCATTCCAGAGGTCGATGGCACGGTTCCATGTGGAGTGGTTCATGGTACGACTTCCTCTCTTCTTTCTCCGCGCCCATAGCTGGCGCTCTTCTGATAAACCCGAACGGTATAGGACGCCTGCGGAGCGCCCCAGTCGCTGGTCTGCTGTGCGGTGGTATAGATGACAGCTGGCAGGTTGCTCGCGAGCGTGCGCTTTACGGCCGCCCCGTCGAGAATTTCGATCTCGTAGGCTTCCGCATCTTCGGCGAGCGGAACCTCGATCTGTTGCCAACTGTCGCCGCCAATACGTGTGCGGCGTATCCACGATATTTCCAAGCCTTCGGTAACCTGCCTGCCGGTTATGTGCACGGGCGAAAGCGGCCGCAGACCGACGCCTGCAAAGGCATGTGTGGCGTCCTGATAGGAGCTGTCGCCGATATCGTAGACCGAGGGGCCGTATTTCCAGTTGAATGCCAGACCGGTTTCATCCTGTGTCATGTCAATCTGCGTGACGGCGCCGTCGAGCAATACGAAACGCGCGCCCGCCGCCACGGGTTCACGCATCGCGCCTTCCGTGCCCGCCTGTCCGCGCAGAAGCCCGGTCAGCTCATAAGTCAGCGGCGCGGCAAGTGTGGCGTCGCAGAATTGCAGGACTTCCCATTCCCCGTCGGGATTCTGCACGGCGCAGACATTCTCGCCGCCAAGGATGAGCAGCTCTTCGGCCGAGTGCAGCGCGCCGGCGGAAAGCACGACGCGAAGCGTGTTGGCGCGGCCCCAGCGCGAGGTCGGTCCCGAATGGAAATCCGCATCTGTCACACCGATAACGGCGCGGCGGGTGGCAAGCGCCTTCAATGTGAATCCGGAGGTTGCGGGTGAGCGGTAGAACGCCACGCCGCCCGGCCAGGGATCGCCAAAAGCGGCGATGGCGTCGATATTCGCGTCCGACCAGAGCGGATCGAGATGGAAGAAGACGTCGCCCGTTCCGTCCGCTGGCTGATGGCCAAAATATTCGGACCAGTCGGCGGCATATGTGACCTTTGCATCCGGCAGCAGCGCCTTGACTTCGGCGGCGAGGGCAACAAGCCCGGCGACGAACGGATAGCTCGACGCGCTGTCGCGGACCCAGGTCAGGCCGCGCATTTCGGAGCCGATCACGAAAGCCTCCACTCCGCCCGCAGCTGCACAGAGCGCCGCGTTGTGCAGAATGAAGCGGGAGTAGCTCCATTCGTCGGGACCGATATAGAAGATCGTCTCGCCATCTATGAAGAAGTCGGCCGCCGTCACCGTGCCGTAGAAATCGTCGATCTGCGCAGCCGCGGCCATGCTTTTGTCTGGCGAGCCGGAAACTCCGGGCGCCGGATCGCAAGTGATCCGCCCTCGCCAGGGATGGGCCGGTTGATCTGTAGCACCGGAATAGGGATCGGGCAGACCGTTCCCCTCCGGCACATCCATCAGCAGAAAAGGCGTGAACAGAACTTCGAGCCCACGCCCGGTCAGATCCTTGATTGCAGCCACCACCGAATTGTCCGACGGCGTGCCGCCATAGGCCGGGCGGTCGTCGAATGTCGAAACGGCGTCGGCGCTCGCGCGGGTGAGACCGGCAACGCCCCAGCTGATCGGTGTCGTGCCTGTCCCCTTGTCTTTCCGGTCAACCTTCGGCCTGATCTCGCAGGACGCACAGCGCAGGTCGCTGCCGAACCATGCCGAGAAGATCGACACCGCGCCGCAATTGGGCAGCGTCTCCTCAAGCTGATCGACGGAAACGGCGAAATCGGACACGCCCAGCGTCGAATGCCTGTTTTCCGAGTAGGTGGTTCCGCCGCCGGCATCCACGCGGACTTCTTCCGGATGATAGGCGAACTCGCCTGCCGCCGGAATGAGCGTTACACCGCGCACATCTTTTTCGAAGCTATCCACAGCACGGAAAACCTCGAAATTGAGCTGTGGAATACGGTTGCCGAAGTCTTCCAGCGGCAGACGCTCGAAGACGACATAGGCAAGACCGCGATAGGCCGGCGCGTTGCCGACCCCTTCCTTGGCGTCGATCAGGCTGTCCGGCTCCTGTGTCTCGGACCCGTTGTAAACGCGGTAGGTATAGTCGGAGAGCGTCAGCTCATCGCCATCGGCCCAGACGCGCCCGAGCCGGGTGATCTCACCCTCGCACAGCGCAACGGCGAAATTGGCGTAGTAGCGATAGGTCGTCTTGCTCGCGCCGCCTCCGACATTCAGCCCCTTCCCGCCACCTCCGGCCGAGGTCGTTACCGTTTCTTCCTCGAAGTTCGTCGCCCAGATGATCTGACCGCCGAGACGCGCCCGGCCGTAAAGGCGGGGAATATCCGCGCCCTCGGTCGACGCGATCACGTTCAGATCGGCAAGGCGCGGCCCTTCGCGTACGACGTCCTGTCCGCTTGCGCCAAAGAGCGCCTGATCGATATAGGCCCCGGCGATTGAGCCGACCGCACGGCCGATCGCCGCGCCCGTGAGCGTTGCGCCAAGGAACGAAAAGCCCGATGGCAGCAAAGCGGAGCCAGCCGCCGCGCCGACAGCGGAGAGTGCAAGTGTTGCCATGTGTGAGTGCTCTGAAGGCTGATGGAAAGGCGGGGATGTATGGTCTTCGCCGGGCTCAGGACTGCGCCGCCAGAGACGCGCTCGCTGACTCTCCTGTGTCGCCAAATGGCGGCGTGACAGGAAACCGGAACGCCGCAGCAATCCGCCGCCGCCACCAGGGCGAGATGTGAACTTCGCAGACCGGCGCGCCTTCGATTGCATGGATCATGCGGGTCTCCGACGACATGATCGCCGAGTGTTTGGCCATCGCGCCGCTCCGCAAGCGGAATATCAGTACGTCACCCGGTTCGATCCGTTCAGGCGAAATCGCCGTGAGATGACGCGCGGCCGCTTCGATCATGGTTTCGCGGCGGGCGGCTTCGGCCAGTCCCGGCTGTAGGGCGGCGGCTCCTCGGCCGGACGGCCGCAAGCTTCCGCGTAGACGCCGCGCACCAGCCCAAGGCAATCGCAGCCGACGCCTTTGAGCGATGCCTGGTGGCGATAGGGCGTGCCCAGCCAGGTGCGGGCAATATCGACGATATAGCTACGGTGAGGCATGGGAGATTTTTTCTTTTTGCTCGGAGCCGGGCATCCGCCCGGCGTTGGCCCACTTAGCCGTGGGCCCCGGGTGCCCATACGCTCCGTCGTCGCCTTGTGGCACGCTTTGGGGCCCGCGGCCAAGCGGGCTCACAAGCCCCACGGAGGTGGGGCGCTAAACAAAAACCCACTCGGAGCCCACGGCCAAGTGGGCCATAAGCGAGCGCGGAGGCGCTGGCTCCAAAACAAAAAAACCTGCATTCAAGCAAAAAAACTCTTCCCGTCATTGTCCGGATCGCCGGAGACGGGATAGGCGAGGACATACTTGTTGCCCGGAATGTGCGGGAAGCCGCGGAAGTTGACATGGTTGGCGAATTTCGCCTTGCAGGTCGGAAGAGTCTTGTCACAGCCCGCCGTAAGGGTGAACGCGTCGCCCGGAGCGATGGGGCCGGCCATCGAGCGCCATAGCTCGATCCGCGCCACGCCGCCTGCAGTCGAGAAGCGCTTGACTTCCATGGCCCTGACGGCATTGCCGCCGCTCGTCCAGCTCAACAATCCGCCGTCGAACCATCCGTTGGCGAACTCATCGAGGCCGGACGCCTCGAAGGCATAGGCTGTGCTTGCGGAAGTCACCACGCCCGTGCCTGCATAGGCCGCTGCGTCCAGATCGACGCCGCAACGCACGTCGCCGAGCGTTGCATCGCAGGCATATTGAAACGTGCGTCCCTGTTTCTGATCGAGATAGTGCGAAAGGCCGCGCAGCTCTGCGGTAAAAGCGCTCTCGCCCCGGCGAACCTCCCCGATCGAGCCGCTCATCATCATGATGCGCTGCCCGGTATCCGACCAGTTGACGCGCCAGATTTCCACGCGCGAATTGTCGAACAGACCGCCAGCCAGATCGGCGTCGTTCAGACGGTCCGATTGCAGCGCGCCGGTCACGTCGAGATTGTCGATGGCGAGGCCGATGGACTGGCGGATGTCCGTCCCGGTGAACCCGCTCGCCGCCTCGAAACTCGTGTCGTCGAAGGCGATGTCATGGTCATGATCGGTGAAGCCGTAAGTGACGCCGTCGCCGCGAATGATGCGCCAGCACCAGGCGAGCGTAGTAACGCCGCTATAGAGATGAGCCTGCAATCCGGAGGGGAGGGTTTTCATGTGGATATTGTCTTTAAAATACTCGTGCGATAGAGCAGAAGGTGTTTCTTTCCGATGATAGAAGGGCTTGTATACGCATGACCGCTGAAGAAGTAAGAAATCTAATTTGTGAAGCTCTTGATGGTATAGAACTTTTAAATAATCCGGAACGTGAAAAGCTTTTAGACTGGTGTGATAGAAGGGCAAATTTAGGCATATGGGGATTGCCGGGAGTTGAGATACTTCGAGGCATCCATAACAAATGTGTTCTCGAGTGTAGGGAAGAGGATCCAGAGTGGAACAAGGCAGGATTTGTCGTAGATCTTGAACTGCTTAGCCCTCTCGAATAGATCAATATCTGTGCAAGTTACAACCTTATCTCCACCACCGGAATGCTCGGGATCGAGCCGTGGCGGAAGCCGTCCAGGCTGATTTCGAGGCGCTCGGTGTCGAAACGGACGGGCACGTCGAACTGAAATCCGGCCGTGACAACCGCGCCGATGCTCGGGATCGAGCCGGGCAGGAACGTGACCACGCCCGTTGCGTCGTCGCAGGTAAAGTCGCTGCCTTCCGACTGAACGGCGTCGTCAATGGCGATCAGCACCGTTCCGCCGACCGGCTTCGTGATCTCGCGAGACCAGGGCGCGAAACTCTGGCCGTAAGTCTTGATGAGCTGAAACTCCGTCGTCGCACCGTCGCCCGTGCCGATGATCTGATCCGTGGCGGCAGGCGTCGCACTGGCGGCGCAGCTCTTGAAATCGGCGTGGTCTTTCCAGCGGAAGCCGTGCAGCCGTCCCCGCCGCTCCTCGAAAAAGGCAACCACGGTTTCAAGATCGTCCAGCGTCTTGAGGCCATAGCCTGCGTCATAGCGGCGGCGGCTGTCGGCCCAGCGCTGATTGCGCTCCTCATGGCCGGAGCCAAGCACGACGATATCGGTACGCCGTTCAGGACCGCCCGTCGCACCGAAGCTGATCGCCGTCGGAAAGCGTATTTCGTGAAAGAGCATATTTGGGAAAGACCTTTTATCAGGAGCCAGCGCATCCGCGCTGGCTGGAGGCCCACTTGGCCGTGGGCCCCGGGTGCCTACACGCTGCGAAGTCGCCTTGTGGCACGCTGTAGGGGGTCACTTGTTCCGTGGCTGCCTTGCGGCACGCTTCGGGGTCACTTGCTCCGTGGCTGCCTCGCGGCACGCTTCGGGGCCCGCGGCCAAGCGGGCTCACGCGCCCCGCGGAGGCGGGGCGCCCAACAAAAAATCCCGCGCGGCGGCAAAACGAGAGCCTGCTAATCCTCTACATATTCCGCTGCCCCCGAGCGACCGCGCGGGAAAGCATGGCGCCGATCCGCGTTTCGGAGCGCCGGAAGCTTTCGGCATCGGAGGCGGTGACATTCATCGTCACGGTAACATTCCCGCCGCCGTCCGCACGCACGCCGAGCCGCCCGTCCGAGCCCCGCGCAAGAGGCAGGATCGCTTCGGGTCCGGCTTCTCCGGCAAGGCCGGTTTTCCCGCCCCCGAGCGGGAACGTAACCGGCGCGGCAATCACGCCGCCCTGTGCAAATGGCGTGGGCATGGGCGCGCCGACCACGCCGCCTTTGGCGAAGGGCAGCAAACCGGAAATGGCGCCCGCAATGCCGCCGCCTATCGCCGAACTGATCGGCTGCAAAGCGGAGCGCAAGGTCAATTGAGCCAGATCGAGCGCCAGTCCGCGCAGCGTGTCGCCGAGGCTGTCGCCGGCAAGAACGGCATCCTCGAACGCGCCGGAAATCCGCCGGCCGAAGCTGCTGCCGAGCCGTTCGAGCTCTTGCAGCTTCTGGCGGGCGTCCGTGGTATCGGCGCCAATGCGAACGGAGAGGCTCGCGACGGTATCGGTCATTAGGTTGCCCTTTGGTTGTCAGGAAAGCGCTGCATCAGCGCCGCCAGATCGGAGCGGGAAAATTTCGCCCCCGCTGCGGGAAGCCCGGCCGCACCCCGCAGGGCAAGGCCCAACTCGCGCGGCGTCATCGACCAGAAATCGCGGGACGACAGCCGGAGCACGCCCATCCCACTGGCAATCGCGTCGTCCCAGGGAAAGGCTGTCAGGCCATTTTCGCGGGCGACGCCGTCTGCTTTCCCGGCGAATGCGCTGGGTCGGCCGGGGCAGCCGATCCGAAGGTTGCGCCAAGCAATCGCGACACGATGTCCACGAAGCCCGCCGCGCCGCCCTCGGCTTGCATCTGCGCGACATCGTCCGTACTCGCATCGCTTCCGCCGCCGCGCAGACCTGCCGCGATGATCCGCATCGCATCACGCGCACTCAGCCGCCCGGTTTCGAAGCGCTGGGCGAGCGCAAGCATATCGTCAGCGCCAAAAGCATCTTCGAGTTCGGCAAGCGCGCCCAGCGTCAGGCACAGCCTTTGCGGCTTGCCGTCGAGAATGGCTTCGATTTCGCCGCGATGACGATTGGGCATAGAATAACTCCGGTCAATGATGACGTAGGATGGGTTGAATGCAATGAGAACTCATCGCGATCGGTCATGATGGGTTTCCGCCGTCCGCGTAGGATGGGTAGAGCGCAGCGAAACCCATCAGGCAGCGGCAAAGGTCAGCGCGCCGGCCGATTCCAGTGCGATCTCGAAGGTCAGTTCATTGTCGTGGCTGCCGGAATATTCGAGCGCGGTGATCTGGAACGGTCCTTCGACCGTGCCGAAATCCGGGATGACGGCCTGCCAGTCGTAAATGGCGCCAGAGAAGAAATACGCACGCACGGTTTCATCCGTCGCCGCATCCTTGAAAATGCCGCTGCCCGACAGACGCGCGGTCTTGATACCTGCGCCCGCAAGCAGTTCGCGCCATTCATCGGCGGATTCGGTGTGGGTAATGTCGATCGTTGCCGCATTGAAGGCGAGGCTGCGCGCACGCAGACCCGCGACGGTCGTAAAGCTGCCTGTGCCGGTTGAGTCGACTTTCAGAAGTAGGTCCTTGCCGCGTTGGGCTGCCATTTGGGTGTCTCCGTAACTTGGTTGACCGGCCAGGCCACATCATCCGCGAAGCATCGCGTGCTGGCTGTTCAAGATTGATTTTCCGGGCAATCCCGGCTTGCCGTCCCGCGCACAGCCGCTAAACTCACTGCATTGATTTTTCCAGTTGCGGTGACGGATTCATGCGGCGCGTCGTTTTTCTCAGCTCCACGGGCAAAGACCTTCACACATACCGGCAAGCGGTCATCGACCATCTCGCCAAGCTCGATCATTTCGAGTGCGACGCGATGGAGCATTTCGGCGCGCGCGACGCCTCGGCCATCCCGTTCTGTCGCGAGCGGGTGCGCAGGGCGGATATCTATGTCGGCCTGATCGGCCATTATCGCGGCTGGGAGCCCGACGGCGACGCGGCCCGGCGCTCGATCACTGAGATGGAATATGACTGGGCCTGCGAGCCGCCGGTCAAGCCGCGCCTCGTCTATGTCGCGCCGGAGGATTTTCCGCTGCCCGGGCCGGAGGCCGGGGATGGCGGGGCGGAGCGGCAGACGGCGTTCCGCGCCCGGCTGATGTCGGCGCATATCGTCGATCAGAAGCATTTCGAGACACCGGAGGCGCTGGCGGCGTCGGTCAGCCGCGGGCTGACGAACCACGTCATCAACGAGTTGCTTCGGGAGCGGGCGCGCGGCGAACAGGCGGCGGATGGCGAGCGCGGCGATCCTTACGCGGCGGCGGCGGACGCGGCCGAGCAATATGCCGAGGACGAGAATATCGACCCGGCGGCGCTGACGCAACGCGGCGTCGATGTCGCCGAGATCGAGGCGAAACTGGCCGAGCGCGCGGCGGCGCATGAGGCGAAGGGCCATGAGGAGCGCCGCATCAGCGCCCGCTACCACCGCCAGATCGGCGCCCTCGCCTTCCTGCACGACACGCAGAAAGCGCTCGCCGCCTATGCGAAGGCGACGGAGCTGGACCCGGACGATCCGGAGGGCTGGAACCAACTCGGGCAGTTGCAATGGCGTATCGGCGATCTCGACGCCGCGCAGCGCAGCTATGAGCGTGTGATGGCGCTCGGTAATCAGCTTGAGGATCAGGCGTTGATCGCAGTGGCCACCGGCAATCTGGGCACCATCTATTGGACTCGCGGTGATTTCGATCAGGCCGAGACGATGTCCAAGAAAAGTGTCGCTATTGAAGAGGTGCTTGGCCGAAAGAAAGGCATGGCTGTACAATATGGTAATCTGGGTGCTTTCCATCATACCCGCGGCGATCTTGAACAAGCTGAGACGATGTATCGAAAGGCGCTCGCCATCGACGAGGCGCTAGACCGTAAGGAGGGTATGGCCAGCAACTATGGTAATCTAGGCGTCCTCTACAAGACGTGCGGCGATCTGGGCCAAGCTGAGGCGATGCATAAAAAAAGCCTTGCCATTAACAAGGCGTTGGGCCGAAAGGAGGGCATAGCTAGTGACTACGGCAATCTGGGAATCCTGTATGCGATCCGCGGCGATCTGGGCCAGGCGGAGGCGATGTATAAGAAGGGACTTGCCATCGAGGAGGCACTGCGCCGAAAAGGCGGCATAGCCAATGCCTACGGCAATCTCGGCGATCTTTACGCAGAGAAAGGCAATATAGTTCAGGCTTGCGCGCATTGGCGGAAGGCGCGCGATCTGTTTACGCAGATCGGCATGAAGCCACAGCTCGAAAAGGTCGAAGGCTCGCTGCGCGAGGCGGGCTGTCCGGAGCGGTAGGCGGCCATGCCCAGGCGATCGTCACCTCTCCCAGTCGTGAACCTTTACGGTGAACGACAAGCGTTCACCTCGCGAGAGGGAATCGAACGCCGCGCTACACCAGCGGCTCGGTCACGGCGCGGAAGCGCAGCACCGCGTGCCAGGTCTCGCCGTCTTCGTCGCGCTTCAGGTCGGAAAATTGATGCATCAGATTGACCAGACGGTTGTCCTCCAGCGTCAACTCGGCATCGTCGAGCCGATCGCGGATTGCGTCACCGATCTCATAGGTCTCGCGCTTTCCCCGGTAGCGCGACCAGACATGCAGCATCAGGATGTGCTCCGAACCGCGTTCGGTTCCGGTGCTCCAGTCGTAGAGCCGCATTTCGTCGATCACGACATAGGGAAAGGCAGCGTCCTGAGGAACGTGGTCGTAAATATGCTGGCCGCCCAGCAGACCGGTCAGCAGCGCATCGCCTTCCAAAGCTGCGTAGGCTGCCTTTTGCAGATCCCAGCCGGGGTTGCTCATGCGAGCCTCCATGATGTCAGACGGAAAGGTTGAGGAACGGGTTCAGCGGCCGCGGGCGAGCCATTCGCGGATCTGCTGCAGGATGCGAGGCCGGATCTCGTCAAGCGCCGGTGCGAGCCACGGACGCGCAGGTCGGGTGAGCGTGCCGAATTCCAGATGCCAGCCATAGGCAAGCGGCGTACTTACGCTGGCTTCCGGACTATCGCTGGCGAACGCAACATGCAAAGACCGGGCAAGGGCGCCCGTCCTGCTCTCCGGCGGCTGGCCATCGCTCAACTTCCGCTGCGCCGCTTCGCGCAGATCATGCGCAGCCGTTTCGATTTCCTGTCGCAGCGTCTGCTCATCGGCAATGCGATCGAGCGCCGCTTTGAGCGTCCCCAGGCCGGTCACACGGCTTGAGACTTTCATTGATCGCGCCGCTCGCACAGGCATTGCAGGAATCTGCGGCGGCCGCTTTTGTCCATGATGGCGGTGATGCGATAGAGCTCCCCATCACGCCGAAACCGCATTGCCGGTTCAACGCCGCTCCGATGGCGGATCGTAATCAGATAGGAGACATGTCCGGCCGTCCGGTCCGCTTCGAGACGTTCCCCGCCTGAGACGGCTTCGATTGCGCCCCAGACTTCGCAAACATCTTCCCAGACCGCAACAGCACCGCCGCCGCCGTCGCTCGTCAGAGTCTCGCGCTCGATCGTCAGCCGGCGCCGAAGCTTGCCGATGGCTATGGTCATAATTTCACGCTCCGATAGGGAGCGATCAGATCGCTGACGGTTGAGGGAACCGGGTCGCTCTTCTCACCGAACAGCACCGGCTCGCGCGCCTCGTACCAGTGGGCCACCAGCATGCGGAGCGCCTGCCGGATCGGCATCGGCACATCGTCTTCGGAAGCGCCGTATCCGGCGGTGAACGCGATTTCGATCCCGTTGACCGGCCGTCCCGGAAGCGGCCAGAGTTGATTGTCCCGGCGCGCCAGACGCGGACGGCGCGACGCCGTGTCCGTCACGAACAATGCCGGGTCGAGCGTCACGAACGTGTCGGAAGCGCTATAGAGCCGGACCGCATTGACGCTGATCAGCGGAGCGAGTGGCAGTTCGACAAACGGCTTGTCCGGCCACTGATCGAGATAGAGCGACCAGCTCTGGCTGATGAGCGCCAGATCGAGGTTGCGTTCGATATGGAGCCGCGCGGCAAGTAACAGGCTGCCAATGAGCAGATCCTCGCTGTCGCCGTCAACCCGCGAATGCAGCTTGGCGTCTTCGAGCGAGATCGGCTCGGCGACCGGACCGGAGGTCAGGATGAGGGGCATGGATGCACCTTCGCGATTGAGCTGTACGCGGAAACTGTTGTTGGAATATGCACGCGGAACAGGCTGAACGGTTCCGGCAGGCTCGGAACGCGTTTCAGCTCTCGTCAGGGCGCCCTGCGTTCCTCTGCCGGCCCGTGGGCCAAAAAATCTTGCCGTCGGTGACGGTTAGTGAGGCCGCGGCGAGGGAGCGCGCCGCGGCCGCGGCCCAGGGGCGGGCCATCGCGCTGGGGGGCAGCGCTAGTCCATTCGCTTTTCTTGGTCGTCACTTTCTGGACATCCAAGTGAAAGCAAAAAAACACCTCTGGTCATAGAGTAGGGAATGTGCGTATCCGCGTTAAGTCACGACAGCGGAAATTCCATCTGTAGACAGAGCGATCGCGGCACCTCTAACGAATTTTCCGATCCATATCAGTAGATTAATGTAAATCCAGAACTGCCGGGAAACACGTCACCCTTGCGGAACGGCTAATTCTTTGTGCGATTCGACACAGGCAATTTAAGCAAAACTGTGGCACATGTTGCCTAATTGCATAAGGGTGAATGCTTATTATTCCGTTTTTTCTGGATTTACAGCTTATTAAACGAGATGGATACTTACGGCATTTCCCTTGACGCTTGTCAGGCAGTTCCGAACTTCAGGAGCTTGATGGCGTTGAAGTCCTGCACGCCGCCGCCGACACGCTTGGTCGTGTAGAACAGCACATAAGGCTTGGCCGAGAACGGATCGCGAAGGATGCGGATGCCCAGCCGGTCCACGACGAGATAGCCGCGCCCGAAATCGCCGAATGCAATCGAATAGCTGTCCGCTTCGATCTCAGGCATGTCTTCCGTCTCGGCGATCGGGAAGGTCATCAGCGTCGCGCCCTGTCCGGCCTGCTCGCCGGGACGCCAGATATAGTTGCCGTCGCCATCCTTGATCTTGCGGATTTCCGCCTGCGTGGCGCGGCTCATCACCCAATGCGCATTGGCGCGATAGGCCGACTTCAGCGTGTAGACGAAATCGATCAGCTTGTCGGCGGGATCGCTTGCCGGGAAAGCACCGGAGACGCCCGTCGTCAGATAGCCGATCTTGTCCCAGGACCAGCTTGCCTCGGCAACCTTGGTATAACTCAGGAAACCCTTCGGCTTGTTGGAGCCGTCACCGGAGACGAATGCGGTGTTTTCCTGCTCGGCGAATGCGAGGCGCACTTCCTCGGCCACCCATTCGTCGATATTGACGGCGGCGTCTTCCAGAAGCGTCTGCGTCGCCGCCGGCATCGCGTAAAGCTCCATCGTCGGGAAGGCCAGCTCGGCGAGAACCGGCGAGTCGGTCTGCGCCCGCGTTCCAGCCTCGGCCACCCAGCCCGTCGCCGCGCCCGTGATCGCGAACGGCTTCCGGTAGGTATTCGCCGAGACTTGCCGCACGCCGGAAATCGCCCGGATCGGCGACGCTTCGCGCAGGGCGCGCATCACACCCGCCTCGACCTCGTCCGGCACCAGATAGCCGCCATCGGCATCGCTTCCCGCCGACAGCGCCTTTTCCTCAAGCCGGCGCAGATTGTGCGCCTCGCCGCGCCGCATATAGCCCTCGAACGCCGCCTTGTGCTCGCTTGCCGCGCCGCCGGCAGGCCCGCCACCACCGCGTTGGGGCCGGGACGCTTTCAGGACAAGTTGATCGACCGTCGATTTGTACTCGTCGAGCGCGCGATTGATCCGGTCCATCTTCTCGGTCGTGACGACGTCAGCCGACATGCGCCGCTCGATCTGGTCAAGCCGCTCGTCGTTGGCTTCCTTGAATGCCTCGAAGGCGTAGAGCAGGCCGTCGCGGGCATCGGGCGCGTCGGGCGATTGCGGCCGCGCGGCCTTGTTCTCCCACTCGGGGGGAGCGTTGAAGTCTGTCATTTCATCCTCATTGGTTGATGAAGCAGCGTTTGCTATCGGCACGGCAGATTGTGAGCCGGTTTCGCATGGCATCCCCGCCCGGCCGCAAGCCTTCGCGCCGCGCGGGGAGTGCGCGGTTGGCGGCAGGCCGGAGGAGCCGCGAAGCGCTGCGCGTCGAGCCTCAGGAGAGCGGGCGAGCGCATGAGCAGGCCGGGCGGGGGACAGGCCGTGAGGGGGTCACGGCCGTAAAACGTGTTGCAATCGGCGTGAATTGAAGACGGTCTGTTTCACTGCGCCGATACGGGCTCCGGGAAGCATCGGGAATGTGACAACGGAGATTTCCCACAAGTCGATCTCGTAGAGCCGGCGCTGGCCCGTCCGCGCATCGCGAAGCGCTTTGCGTGTCCGGAAGCCGATGGACAGCCCGTCAATGGCGCCATCGCGCATCAGCGCCAGTATTTCACCCGCGCGCGCCACACCGAGCGTCAGCCGTCCGGCCACGAAGAGACCGTGCGCATCTTCGCGGATCGCCTCCCATACGCCGATCGGCTGGGCCGGATCGTGCTGAAACAGCATGCGGACATCGCTGGTGCCGCGTCTGGCCAGCGAGGCCCGGAACGCGCCGGGCATCACCACGTCGCGCCCCTGGTCCTCCGCGCCGAAGAGGCTGGCATAGCCCGTGAAGGAACCGTCCGCCTTCAATCGCGGGCGGGCGGCATTGGACAGAATTTGCAAGGACGGTACTCCGGATTAGCGCGAGGTCCGATGAAAAGTCGCGTCAGCGCGAGACGGGCGGCTCGACAAAAGGCGCAAGCGCCTTCATAACCAGCGGCGCAAGAATGAACCGCGCCGGCACGGCGATCAGCGCGGCCAGTTGCCAGGCGGCGAGCCAGAACGAGGCGAGATCGAGCGAGAAGCCGACTGCGCGGATGGTCATCCCGAGAGAGACGACAGCCGTCAGCAGGATGGTCAGCGCCGTGCCCGCGAGCGCGGACTGATAGCGATGCGGGATGCGAGGCAGCCGTTTTGTGGAATCCGCGTTCCAGACACCATTATCATCTGCGTAAGGATCAGGCACCGGCTCCCATTCGGGCTGGAAGCGGATGCGGCCAGCGGGATGCCATTCCGCGCGCGAAATCCGAATGCTGCTTCGATGAGCGCCAAGCGCGAGTTGCATGGACATCTCCCATATCGCAGTTGATCAGGGTGGGGCACGTCCGGAAGCGGGGACCGCGGCAGCGAAAGCCGCCGCTCCCTACGCTTCGCTGCCGAGCGGCCCGTAGCCAACGGCGGCGCGCTTCTCATCGACCGTGAGGAAATCCACACGCCGCATCCGGTCCCACAGCGCCGCGCGGTCGGCGCTGAGCGCATCGACCTTGTCCACAGCCGCGCGCAACTCAAGCCCGCCACCGAATTGCGGCCCGAGCCATCCGCTGAGCGCCTTCAGCGTGCGCGACACGAGCGGCAGAACGGTCTGGCGCCAGAGCACCCGGTTCGCCTCGGCATAATTCGCATAGGTATTGTCGCCCGGTATACCGAGCAGCATCGGCGGCACGCCCAGCGCCAGCGCGATTTCACGCGCGGCGGCGTGTTTCGCCTCGATGAAATCCATCTCCGCCGGCGAGAGCGACATCGTCTTCCAGTCGAGCCCGCCTTCCAGCAGCATCGGCCAGCCCGCGTTGAGCGCACCCTGGTAATTCGACTCCAGCTCGGCCTTGAGCCGTGCGAACTGCTCCTCGGTCAGATTCCCGCTATCGGCGGAATAGACCAGCGCACCGGATGGCCGCGCCGCATTGTCGAGCAGCGCCTTGTTCCAAGCGGACGCCGCATTGTGCAGGTCGACCGCGCTGCTCGCCGCCTCGATCGGCGACATGCCGTAATAATCATTGGACGGATTGAACAGCGCCATATGCAGGATCGGCCGCACGCCCTCTTCAGGCGATTGCCGGAAGCGCGTCGTCAGCCCGTTCGCGGCATATTCATACGCCTCCGGCCAGCCATCCCCGCCGGGCAAGATCTTCATGCGGTCGGGGCGGAGGACATGGAGTTCGCGCAGGAGCCCGCCGACGCTGACCGCCTCCATATAGGCATTGCCCGCGATCAGCAGATAGCCGTACCAGTCCTCCAGCATGTCGGGACCGCAGGCGGTGGCGCTGGGCCGGGCGAGCAGGTCGAGCAGTGGATGTTCGGTGATTTCCGCACCGTTCTCGAACAGCCGGACGGGGACCGAGCTGGCCGCTTCCGCGATCATCCGTACCGCCCGGTAGACGATCGGATTGCGGGCATAGCCCTCACGGGCGAAAGCCGCATAATCGCGCGGCGACCAGACCGGCTGGCCGGTGTGGTGCATGGCGATGAGCGAGGCGGTTGCGGACGCTTTGGTTGCGGGGGCTGCAGAACCGGAAGCCGCGAGGGCGACCGGCGCAGCATGACGAGACGCGCCACGCAGAAACGCGGCGGCTAATGTGCGGAAGGGCATACGTACTTCACTCTACAAGTAGCTGTCAATCGCCTATTGCGTGAGCTAATCATTACAAAAAGCACGAAGAATTGCTAGGCGAACATCGTGGGTTCATTTATAACGACTCCTGATTAAAGGAGTGATTTTCAGATTTTCTGAGTCTTTTTAATCTAATAAAAGAGAACGAGATATGACCTCTTTTTCCTCTGGGTTGGAAGATACGCTTCATCGCTCGCTCGAATATGCAAACGAACGCAATCAAGAATACGCTACGATCGAGCACTTACTTCTAGCGCTAGTCGATGATAGCGATGCGGCCGAGGTCATGTTTGCGTGCAATGTGGATGTCAATCTCCTGCGTGCAAAGCTTGTAGATTATATTGATCATGATCTTGACCAGCTCGTGGTTGAAGGACGCGTAGAACCGCAGCCAACGGCCGGCTTTCAACGGATCATTCATCGAGCAGTTGTGCACGTTCAATCAGCTGGTCGTGAACAGGTCACCGGAGCAAATGTGCTAGTTGCGCTCTTCGCTGAACGTGAAAGTCATGCTGCATACTTCCTAAACGAACAGGATATGACCCGCTTCGATGCAGTGAATTATATTAATCACGGCATAAAAAAAGCAAATCAAACTTCAGCATTAGATACCATTTCTTCCAACGATTTTCTATTAAAAATCCAAGAATACTTGAGAAACAAAATTCTTGAAAGAAACGATCCCACTCCCGACACCTATGCCGACGAATTAAGCCAGCGCCCAGCTACATTTGCATTTTCTCTTCGTCAAGGTCGTATCGAAGCACATGCTACAGATGGGGATACACAAAGATCTGACATCGCATCCGACTTTTATATCATCATACAAGAGAAAGCTAACGACGCGAAAAAACGTTGTCTGAAATCGAATGTGCCGAATCGCGTGCAACTTTCTATTGAGAGGCTCTTGTCTTGTCTTGGAAATGATCTTTCTGACGTTCGCCCCGGCATTTTACTTATGCGATTTAGGTCTATTGAAGCAGATGTATCAGCATACAATACTTTGGAAGGTCGCCGCGAGTTAGGAGAAGATACACTTTCTATTCTTTCTGATCTGGCCTCAAGTGTAGAAGATTTGATGGGGTGCTTTCCACAGCTTGCATCATTAGAAGCAGAAAGGTTGGCATTACGGCTGCAAGACGCTGATATCCCCTCTATTTTAGCTCACCTCGACACAATTAACATCGCTGCTATTAATTCAGAAGCTGTAGATCAGACGGCGATAGATGCTTTAATGTTTGGCGAAGACGTTATTCGAGAAAATAGCGAGCTTATTGCATCTCCAGCGACTCGTAGCTTCGAGCTTGCTGGAGCGATACAAGAACGTGCAAAATTGCTCGGTCAAAAGCTTCTCGATTACCGAAATTTTGCAGCGCGCCTAATTGTGTATATTTATGACAATACGGCTAAGACTGGTCAATCGACTGGAAGAGAACTCAACGGGATTGCTCGCGAAAGCTAGACTGAGTTCAAGAAAGGCTTTCCAAAGGGTGTTGGAAGAGGTGCAGAAAAGGTAGGTGAAGCGCTTACAAAAACAGCCTTTGTTGCCCTGGTCTCTACAATAGCCGGTCCGTTGGTCGGGCTCGGAACGCTAGTTATGAGCTTTGATCCTCTCGGTAAGAAATCTCAGGAAGTCAAAGATGCATCGGACGATGCAAAAGGGTCTTCCGAAGTAAAGGAGTTAGACGAACCGACAAAGAGTGGGGACATGAGGATACGAAATCGCAAATCTGGTCCTCAAGTTCGTGGAACAGGCTGAGATGACAGCTTCCATCATATCGTCCTCAAATGCGACATAACGAATGTGTTCACTGGTTGTCCAGTTTGGCGCATAGCGATAGCTTGCGTTACCGTCAGTTAAAATATTACATACAGCTATGTTCCTCATAATTACTGACCATTTTAATAATAATGCTCACAATTCCCGACAATAAAGATTATGATACGGTTGTACTTGGTGCCGGTGCATCCGGCATGATCTCAGTATCAATATTGCTCAATCAGGGGACAGACAAACTTCTCCTGCTGGATGAATATGGCGAGCTTGGTGGAAATCATATCAGCAGGAACATCGGCGACTATTCTTTCGATATCGGCAGCTTCTTCTTTCAGGCGGACTCGCCACTCGCGATGCATTTTCCCGAGATCATGCGATATTACATACCAGCGCCCTATACTATCGGGCGGATCACGCCTCGCGGGACGGTCGCCCCTTATCCGTTTTCGCTGAAACAAGACGTCCTGGCGGCTGGGCCGCTCGAATGGGTGCGGATCGGCCTGTCCCTGCTCCGTGCGCGCATTTTCGAAAATGCCAACGCGAACGCGCTGGCATTCACGCATTACTGGCTGGGTCGCCGCTTCACCGAACATTCGGGGCTGGCAAACTATATGAGGCGGTTCTTCGGCGTTTCCCCGAGCGCGATCGAGGCCACATTCGCGCAAAAGCGGATGCGCTGGATCAGGGACAATGCCAGCCTGCGCAGGCTCTATGCCGTTAGCAGCACGAAAGCACCGCCGCCGCCCATGCAATATGTCCGCCCGCGCGAGGGTTTCCCGCATCTCTACAGCGCGGTGGCGACCTCGATCCGCGAGCGTGGCGGCGAGATCCGGCTGGGCGAAACCATCAAGGCCATCGGACGCGACGAGGAGGGCTTCCGGATCGAGACAGCCGGCGGCGACACGATCCGCACCAAGAATGTGGTCTCGACAATGCCAATCGAGTTGATCACGGCTCTTTGCGGTATGGACCCCGAACGCGGCCTCACCACGGTCGCCCTGATCAGCCTGTTCTACAGCTTTGAGGGCGAACGCGGATTCTCCGAGAACGTGCTCTACAACTTCACATCCGATGCGGACTGGAAGCGGCTGACCATGCATTCCGACTTTTACGGTCAGGCTCAAAATCGCTCCTATTTTAGCGTCGAGGTCGTCACACGAACCGCCGAACCGGATTTTGCCGCTGCCGACCGGGATTTCCGTGAGCACGTCCAGAGATGCGGATTGTTTCGCGGAGACCTTGGTCTTGAAGGCAGCGCGCTGACGAAAAATCTCTATCCGATCTACACGACGGGCTCCGGCGAAGCGGCCAACCGGGCGATCCGGAAACTGAAGGATTTCGGCATCCTGTCGTTCGGCAAGCAGGGTGGTTTCGACTATCAGCCGACCGCGTGGGTTTCCGGTCTCGTGGCCGAGAAGGAACTTTCGGCCACTTCGCGGGATAAGGTTCAAGCGCCAAATTGAAGGCGCCCGGCTTCAATACAAGCTACGAATGCGCGGTACTGGATGGCGGTTGAGCAATAGTTCAGTAAGCGCCCAGACCAACGCATCCAGCCGGTCCGGACTTGCGCCGCCGGACAGACCACCCGGTCCGAAATCGCACACTCTGACCGCAGACGCGATTTATCAATCAAATCAACGCAATGCGCTTTCCAGCGAAATGCCGGAAAAGCACGAACGCACCCGGAACAGCGGCAGCGATTGTAAAACGCTGCATCCGCCTGACATTCCGCACGCGGAAAGAAAAAACCCGCGAGCCGTGCGACCGGCTGCGGGCTTTGCAATTGGGGCATCGGGTGCAACCGATGAGAAAACGTCTTTTGAAATCAAGTGCAGCGAGACGGTAAGCAATCCGTCATTCCGCGTCAAGACCGCTGCCTGCAAATATGCAGAGGGCAGCCATGACCGCGCTTGCCTTCGATGATCTTTACCGCTTCTGCGACGGCAGAGCCGGGAAGCATGATGTCGCCTGCCCGATCTGCGGGCCTGACAGGAAGGCCAAGGCGAACCGCGTCCGGCCTGTACTCCGCGTCTGGCTGAAACCGGACGGCTTCGCGACGTGCATCTGCCAGCGCTGCGGCTTCAAGAGCTATGCCCACGAGGGCGAGGCCGCACGGATATCCGTGCGCCCGCCGCTCCGCCTGGTTGAGAAACCGGAAGGCGACGACACGGAACGCAACCGGCGCACAGCAAATTGGCTTTGGCGCAAATCTCAGCCAATCAAGGGCACGATTGCGGAAACCTACCTGCGACATCGTGGCATAACCTGCGATCTGCCGCCCACGCTGCGCTTCCTGCCGCCGTACAAGGAGCATAAGCCAGCGATGATTGCGCCTTTCGCGCTTCCATCAGAGCCGGAACCGAGGCGGCTTGAAATCGCTGCCAGCGATGTTTTCAGCGTGCATCGGACCTTTCTTGCGCCTGACGGGCTCGGCAAGGCGAAAGTCGATGAGGGACAGCCGGACAAGAAGTGGCTCGGATCTCCCGGCGGCTTGCCTATCGTCCTGGTCCCGCCGAATGACGGGCTGAATATCGCCATCGGTGAGGGCATCGAGACCACGCTTTCATTTTGCGGCAAATGGGGAATAGGCGGCTGGGCCGCAGGAGCGGCGGGACACATGCCCGCCATCGCTCAGCACATCCCGGATTACATCGAGACAATCACAATTCTTCGCGAGGAAGGCGAGGCTGGCGAGAAACACGCCGATCATCTTGCCGAGCTTCTTATCCCGCGCGGCATCGAAGTACTGGAGGCCACAGACTATGCGTGACGCAAACGACATTCTGCAACAAGACGGCGACGAAGGAATCAAGCGCATGATCGACGGGATAAAGCCGTATCAGTCCCGCCTGGATGCGAGTAAGTGGCCTGATCCTGATTGGTCGATTTGGGATAGGCGTTGCCGTCGAAGCCATCGACGCGGATCAGCTGCTCGACGCGGCGTCCGCTAGCGGTCCTGGCAATGAAGACAATCAGCTGGATGGCGGCGGCGATGGTGCGCTGCATTGGCGCCTCACTCGCCTCGCGCACCAGATCCTCCAGCCGCGGCAGGGCATCGCCGGCGCTGTTGGCGTGAATGGTGGCGACGCCGCCCGGATGGCCGGTGTTCCAGGCCTTGATCAGCGCCAAGGCCTCGCCGCCGCGCACCTCGCCGACGATGATCCGCTTCGGGGCAAAGCGCAGGGTGGCCTTGACGAGACGCTGGAGGCTGACAGTGCTGGTTGCCCGCATGATCATCGCATTGGGCGCGGCGCATTGCAGCTCGGCGGTATCCTCGATGATCACCAGACGGTCGCCGGGGAGCCTCTCCGCCATATGGGCGATGAGCGCATTGGCGAGCGTGGTCTTGCCCGAACCGGTGCCGCCCGCGATGAGAATGTTCCGGCGCGCCTCGATGGCGTCGGCAAGAATGGCCGCCTGCCGGCCACTGAGAATTTCGGCAGCCACATAATCGCTCAGATGCAGGATCGATCCGGCTCTGCGCCTGATGGCGAAGCATGGTGCTGAGACCACGGGCGGGATGACCGCGGAGAACCGGCTGCCATCGAGCGGCAGCTCGCATTCGAGAACGGGATTGTCCGCCGTCACCACCGTGCGCATTTCCGAGGCGATGGTTGCGATGAGCGCCTCGGCTTGATACGGGGGCATCTCGCCGAGGCGCTCGGGCGCGCGCCCTGTTCGCTCAATCCAGATGCCGCCATCGGGATTGAGGAGGATGTCGAGGACATCAGGGTCGCTCAGACAGGCAAAGACAAGGGGACCGAGTTCGCGCTCCAGCTTTTCGCCAATGCGACGCGCGTGTTCATTGCGGACAGAAACCGGGCGCATTTCAGTTGCTCCCGCTGACGGAGGCGCCATCGCCGCCGGGCTGGGTCGGTGAGATCTTCGCCCGCAATGTTTCCCGGCGGCGGATGGCGCGCTCGGGGAGCGGAATGACCAACTCGTCAGTGTCGCCCCGATCATTGAGCCTTGGCTGCGCCTCGAGAATGCGGGCGCGATACCAACCGGCAACGCCTTGGCCGGCGGGCGGTGCGAGCTGCGTGAGAAGGACCCGTCGCGTGACCGGGCCGTTATGCCTGAGAAAGGCGCGGCGGGGACCATAGCGGGTCGCCATCGCCCGATGGGCTTCGCTGCGGCTGACATCGAGCCAGCCCGGCGCCTCTGCCGCAATCGGGGCGGCGACGAGATCCGGGGCCAGCAGTTGCGCGATCAGGATCCTTGCGTCATTGGCGGTTGCGGCAACCGGCAGGCTCTTCCAGGTCAGGCTTGCCGCGGCAGCGATGAGGAAGAGAGCAAAGAGGCTGCGCAGCGCGCGGACCGGCAGGACATGGGTCAGCCTGGCGCCCATCGGCGCTGCCAGGACCGCGCTGATGCCGATCGCGGCGACGGCTGGCAGATAGACATAGCCGCTGCATCCCGATGGGCATTCGGCCGGTGTCGGCGCAAGCACGAAGCCGGCAAGGCCGAACGCCGCCATCGGCAGGCAGAGCGCCGCGGAAGTGCCGATGGCGCGCGGCATGGAGCCGAAACGTTCAAGCACGGGCACGGTGAACCAGGAGACGCCGAGCCCGAGAAGGGCGGATATCGAACCGCCAAGCAACCCTGTCAGCGTGATCCGGACGAGCCCCGGCCGCTTGCCGTCGCGGCCGTCGGGCGCTGCCGCAGGGGACGAGCCGCGCATCACCTTGAGAGCGGTGAAACATGCGAAACAGACGAACAGGGCGGTGAGGAAGGTTGAACTGATCGCCGGGGCAAACATCGGCGCGACGACCGCGCCGGCAAAGATGCTGGGGCCAACGAGGGCGAACAGCCTCGCATCGACCGCGTCGCTCGACGCATGCGCCTGAAGGCTCGCCATGGAGGTCGGGATGATCAGAGCCAGCGATGTCGCCATGGCGATCTTGGCCAGCTCCGGCCCGTCAATGCCGAAATAGGGCAGGCTGACGATCAGTCCGGGAACCAGGATGAGCCCGCCGCCGATGCCGAGCAGCCCGGAGAGAAAACCGGACATGCAGCCAAGCAGCACCAGAATCTGCCAGTCGAAGCTCCCATCGCCAAAGACCATGACGCAACTCCTTCATGTCCGCACCGATCGCGGGCGGCAGACGCGCCCCAAAGGATTGCTCGCATCGGAAAAAGCGAACTTGCTTTCGAATGTTGGATGGATCGCCGGCGCTGCCGGTCAAGCCGACCGCCGGAAGCAGCCCGAGGCTCAGGCCGCCGCCCGCACCAGCTGCAGCCACCGCATCAGGGCGACCAGGCTGCGCCTGGCCATGGCTTCAGGCTCGGCCGTCGGGGCGGCGAGCTCGACGCTGACAAAGCCGCCAAAGCCGATGCCGTCGAGCGCGGCAAGCGCCTCGGCGAGATCGATGTCGCCCTCGCCGGGAACGAGGTGCCCGGAAGCGCGATCGGAAATGTCCTTGACGTGCACGTGATGGATGTCGGGCGCATCGTGAATGACGGCGGGAATATCCTCATAGCCGCAATAGGCGTGGCCCAGATCGAAGCACAATCCGAGGGCGGGATGGCCGTCGAAACAGTTCCACAGATCGATATAGGCCGAATAGCTGTGGACCAGATGACCGGGCTCCGGCTCCAGCCCGATCCGGATCGAGGCCTTTGCGGCATGCTCCAGGCAGCGCAAGAGCCCGTTGACGAGATGATCGAGCCCCGCCGCCGGCGGCATGTGCGGAGGCAGCGGACCGGAGCCGAAGCTGATGATGGGAGCGCCCAGCTCTTGGGCAAAGTCGATGCCGCGGCGGACAAGGTCGATGCGGGCGCTCCGCTGCATCTGAAAGGGCGCCATGATGGAGGGTTCGTGAGCGGGTTCGCCGAGCAGATCGGGTGCGCCAATATGGAAACCGGCGATGTAAAGTCCCAGATCCTCGGCGATGGTCCTCAAGCGGCGGGCTTCCTGCGGGCTCCAGGACCCGGGATCCAGGCAATGCGGCTGCGCCGCTCTGCAATGACCTCCATGGCCCGGTCTGCGCTCTGATGCCACCCAAGGGTGCTGTAGGCAAGCTTCATGCGTCAAAGGTCTCCTGTCACCAGCGGAACTCGTCCAGCCAGATCCTGCCGCTCACGCGAAGGCCCGAGCGCGCGGGGATCTCGTAACTGTTGCAACCATCGTTCGTGTTGTTGGGCATGTGCCTTGACCGCTGTCGCGATCATGCCCAGGGGCTTGGAGAAGCTCCCTGGGAAAGGCGGATCAGCATGAGAGCTGATCGGGCTTGCCGTGGCGTCACGGCCTTCGTGAGATGTGAGGGGCAAGGATTGCACGGCCGCCCTGAAAAACAGGGCATCTGGCGCTCAAGATGATCCTCGTGAAAGCATAGTGTCGGTGAAGGTCCCCGTCTGACCGCTGCAAGCCTTGTTTGATCCGAACTTTTTTGTCGTTCGCTGGTAATAGGATAGCAACGGATCAGTATGAATCAATCAATAAAAATGAAAAAATAAAAACTTTTTATACCGCGATTTCTACATCCATGAAATTAAATGGATTTATTATTAGGCTCTGTTCGTCTTGAGTATGGATTTCAACCTATGGCCGCGAGCAGACATCGCTCTGGCGTCATGGCAGCGCCGGCTTTTTCCATCGCTCGCCGCCAGCCGAGATAGTTCGGCAGATATTTCGTCGCCACGCCGTTGAAGCGGTCCAGCCATTTCTTGAAGCGGCTCAC
>JBHJOB010000014.1:0-62602 GCA_050330195.1 Rhodomicrobiaceae bacterium
CATATGTCCTGCCGTTTCCGCGCAAGGGGAGCCAGCTTCTGCTCGAAATCGCCTTGCCGCCGTTTCGCCGTCTGGCTTGTGGCGTACTTGATCTGAATCACTTCGGACTTGCCGCCAGCCGCAGTGTCTTAGTGGGCGATGCCCTGTTTGCGGTTTGCTGCAATGCTGATGGCAAAGGCTTGGGACGGTAGGCGTCCGGCTGCGTCCAGTTTCTTGCCGGGGGCTTGCGTAGCCCCGCTTCGATGGAGGCGCGGTAGACGCTGAGTTCGCCGGTCCGTGTGCGGGCGGCAAGCGCGGGGAACTCCCGCTCCAGCCGGCCGAGGTAATAGGCGCGGTTGGCGACGGCTTTGGCAGGCTTTGCCGGCACAGCGTCTGCCGGTGCGGGTTTTTCTGATTGCGGCGGCGTTGCATGAACGGGGCGAGCGCTCCATGCCCGACGAAGCACGGCAGCGGCATCGCCGCTGAAGGTTGCAAGCAGTTCCAGAATGATCAGCATGGCGATCGAGATTGCGATGCTGGTGAGGGTGGCGATCCGGGCCCTGTCGCCGCCGGTGAGCGCGGCCAGCGTATCGGTTGCGCCGAGCGCCGTTTCCGGATTGGTCTTGGCGGCACGTTTTGGGTCGGAGAGCTGCGTTTGCAGCTCTTCGCGGCGTTCCGCCATGCCGAGCCGCGCCACAAGCTGAGCGGCCTCCGCTCTTGCCGCCTCGCATCTGGGACCGCAGCCGCCGCGGGCCGCTTCGCGATCCGCCCTGGTAGTGGCTTCATCGAGAAGCGAACGCAGAGCCGTTGCGCTTAAGGGCTCCTTGATGGCCGCCAGGTCCTGCCGCGCCCGGTCGATGCCGGCGCGGGCATCGCGGGCAAGCTGGCTTGCCGCCTCGCTGTCCTTGAGCCGCTGCGCCTCGCTCTCCAGCAGCGAGGACAGCGCTGCCGTCACCGAAATCGCAACCGCCACGCCCCAGGCCATGCGCCGTCGCAGATCCCAGCGCCCGAGCGCTGCGGAGACCATGGGCAGCAGGATCTTGGCGCCGTCGCTGAGAGCGAAGATGAGCGCGGCGATGACCGAGGTCTGCAGCCCGAAGGTGATGTTCAGGCTGAGCGAGATCGCTCCCGCGGCCAGCGCCAGCAGGGCGAACAGAACGCCCAGGCACCAATGCCCAAAATGGGGCGAGGCGTGATCCGTGGTCATGAGATTTCGCGCCTCCACGCTTGTGTTGGATCCGGGATCGGCGGAGGACTTGCCGGGAACAGCCCCTGCCGGCGGGTTCGGCGTCGGCCGTCCCTTGCGCGGGCAACGGCAAAGCCGTGCCGATGGGGAGCGGCGAGCGCTCAGCAGAAGCCCCGCCAGAATACAAGCGAGGCTTCCGATATGGCTGTCCTAGCCTTGAGGCGTTTCCGGAGACCAGCTCAGCAGCTCCTCCAGAGACTCCTTGTAGGATTCCAGCGCTTCGACCAGCTGGTTGGCGAAGTTCTCCAGGATGACAAGCTCGCCCTTCAAGGGCTCGGTATAGGGCTTGTTCAAAAGCGCCTTGAGGCCGTGGGAGAGCGCCTCCAGAACGATACGGATCTCGTAGATGAGGGTTTTGACCTCAACTTGCGCATTGCGCAAAGCGCACGGGGAATTATTCTCGGAAGTAGCCATGATTCCGTTCCTCTAAAACGGGGTTGTGGTCAGGCATTGGTCGGTGTTTGCGCACTGGCCAATGCCGAGTTATGAACAATTTACGTTCACAAGAGTACGATAAGCTTATATTTTGATTGCGTCAAGGCGCTATAACGGGCTATGCCTCCCGCTTATGACACCCATGCAATGCAAGATGGCGCGCGCGGCTCGACTGGACGGTGAAGGACCTGGCCGACAAGGCCAGCGTCGGCATCAGCACGGTCGTGGGCTTCGAGGCCGACCGGGGCAAGCCGATCGCGGCCACGATTGCCGCGATGGAGCGCACCTTCGAGGCCGCCGGCATTCGCTTCATCGAGAGTGGCGTGTGTTTCGAGCCGGAGGGCGGGGGCGGCTAGCCCATCGAGACTTGGCAGTTGGCGAAGGCCGGTTTGGTCTCCAGGAAGATAGGCCCGGCGATGGCCACCGCGCCGGAGACGCAGGCGGCGCTGATCGCGATGGCCGCAGCCAGCCAGGATGCCTGATTGGTGCGTGCCGGTTCGCGGTCTGAGTTTGAGAGATTGTCAGCATTCGCCGTAATGTCGGCCGCGGCCGCGCGAACCTCATCGGCGATATAACCGGCGGCGGCGGTGATCAACTGCTCCGCGATGGTCTTTGCCGCCTCGGTCTGTTTTGCCGACAACTCGCCAATCTCCTGTTTCGCCTCATCAAGGCTGGCGCGAAGCTGGCCGACCGCATGGCTGAGGATCTGCTCGTTCAGCGTGACGGAGACCAGGACCGGATCCTCGCGGCTGAGCAGGAGGCCGTGCTTTTTGGCGACCTCGCCGATCAGCTGCTCCATGTCAACCTCGCTCACAGCGCCCCGTCCATCTGGGCGAAGATATCCCGGCGCATCTGCATCAAGCGCTGGCGCGCCATGATGGAGAAGTCCGGCGAGGCGATGGCTTCGGCGAAGGTCAGATGCTGCTTCATCATCTGGGCGAGATCCGCGCCGAAGGTTGCCGGCGTGCGCTGCGGCAGGCGCAACACGGCATGGATCCGCGAGAGATGGCGCGTGTGGACCTCCATCTCCGTGAAACTTTTACCGTTCTCGCCGATCACGCCGAAATGCTCGTTCAGCCAGACGATCAGCGCGACCTCCTCGGGCAGTTGTGTCGCCAGATCGTCGAGATCGTTCAAGGTCTCCAGCAGCGTGCGGCCGCTGCCGACGATGATGGCGTGGACGACGACCTGCTTGCCCATCGCGGCGATCTGCCGGTGCACGTCGTTCTCGATCAGGTAGTTGGAAAGCGAGACATAGCTCGATGTCCCGGTGTCGATCACCGCATGGGCCGCGTCGGTGAGGACTTTCTCCAGGATGAGATCGAAGCGGCGCTCGTCGATGCGCGGCACCTGCATCAGCTCGATGCGGGAGACATCGAGAGCGGCAAAGCTGGAGAAGGTCGACGTCGTCGCATCGGCGTCGAAGCAGACGACGCGGTGATTGCCGCGCTGGCGGTAATATTGCGCCAGCAGGAAGGCGATGAAGCTCTTGCCGACGCCGCCTTGGAGTTAAGGATGAAATGGACCTTCCACGGATCATCCCTGTCCACGCACATGTCTCTCTCCATTAGATGAGTTTTTTCCGGTCAACGGCTGTCGGATCGAACTGGAAGCCCTGTCGGGGCAACGCCGCATTTTCCGGTGACGTCCGCACCGGCTGAGGCCTTGGCCGGGCCTCTCTGCTTCCGCGCAGATAATGCCGCACATAGCGGGTGAACTGGACATAGCCGATGCCGAGCGCTTCGCGATGCTCGGCATGGACGGCGGCGAGCGAGCGCCCGGCGTCCAGCTCGGCCTGAATGGCCTTGCGCCGGGTGAGAAACGCCATGCGTCCGGCTCCCCATTCCCGCTTCTTCAGCATCGATTTCCGCCGGCAGCATCTCCGGATACGGCTTCAGCGTCTCAAGAATTGAATCGATGCGCAATCCCTATCTGGAGACAAGACGAATAATAATCCAGACTATGAGTTTCTCTATGAGTTTCCTATGCAAGGATATGAGTTTTCGTTGTTTTGCGTAGTTTATACAAACATTGCGTAGTTTTTCGTTCTTTTGCGTTGTTTTGCATGTTTGTTGCCGGATTTGCGGAGTTTTGCGGACCTTTTCGTAGTTTTTCTTATCAAGTCCGGGCAAGATGTGTGAAGCGGGCCCGCTCCACGTGAAGCTTACTCGCCTGACGGCTCGACGCAGGCGGGCAGAAAGCCCGCCAGAGGCAGCAAGGCTGCCCCAAAGATCACAGAAATGATGCGCCGATAGGAGCCCCCATGCGCGGCTGCCCTCAACCCTGCAGCTTGTCTTCAGCGCTGCATGTTTTGCACAAGCCCCGACGCAGACCCGCAATCGGTCAACGAACGTCGCTTGCTGCAAAGAGCGGTGAAAAAAGACCGTTCAATCAGATGGATGGCGAGGACGGCAGGATCATGCCCATCCCATTCGGCCGCTTGTGAGGCCTACTCATGCGCCGACCGCAAGCTCCAAACCCCTTGCCGCCCGATATTCGTGCTGCCACTTTGCGCCTGGCACGGGCTCTCGCCAGGCAGGCGGCGCGCGAAGATCACGCCAAGGCGATGGCGGCCCGCAAACGCGAGACGGGGAGCGGCGCAGATGAAACGGGCAGCGATTTACGCAAGATTTTCGACCGACCTTCAGAATGAGCGATCCGTCGAGGATCAGATTACGCTGTGCAAGGATTATGCAACGCGCGAAGGGCTCGCAATCACGTTGCAATTTGCAGATCGCGCACGCTCGGGCGCCTCGATCCTCGGCCGCGACGGGTTGCTCGCGATGCTGGAGGCAGCACGCGCCGGTGACTTCGATGTCGTCGTCGTCGAAGCCCTGGACCGGCTCTCGCGCGACATGGAAGACCTGGCCGGACTGCACAAGCGGCTGAGCTTTCTGGGTATCGAAATCCGGGCGGTTCACGAAGGCCAGGTCAACACCGTGCTGGTCGGGCTGCGCGGCCTGGTCGGCCAGCTCTATCGCGAAG
Source organism: Rhodomicrobiaceae bacterium (assembly GCA_050330195.1). GTDB lineage: Bacteria > Pseudomonadota > Alphaproteobacteria > Rhizobiales > Rhodomicrobiaceae > JAHQVI01. The sequence continues at coordinate 4,646 of JBHJOB010000014.1, forward strand.
ATAATGCTCACAAGATCAAGCGCGGCATGGCGGGCCGCGTAAAGCAGGGGCTCTATGCCGGTGGACTGGCCTATGGCTACGCGCCTGTCACGGGCGATCCGGGCAAGCGCGTCATTGTCGAGGCCGAAGCGGACATCGTGCGGCGGATCTTTGCCGAATATCTCGCCGGCAAGTCGCCCAGAAAGATTGCCGCCGATCTGAACAGGGAGGGCGTTGCGCCGCCGCGCGGGAAGAGCTGGAATGCCTCGACGATCAATGGCAACCGCCAGCGCGGTTACGGCATTCTGCACAATGAGATCTATGGCGGACGGCTCGTCTGGAACCGTGTCCGGATGGTAAAGGATCCCGACACGGGCAAACGCGTCTCGCGGGTCAATCCGGAAAGTGAGTGGAAATATTCCGATGTGCCCGAGCTCGCGATCATCGATGGCGAAACCTATGCAAAAGCGCAGACGTTGAAGTCGAGCCGCTCGTCGATGACGCCGCGCCTGCAACGCGCCCCGCGGCGGCTTCTCTCCGGACTGCTGCGCTGTGGCGCATGCGGCAGCGGAATGTCGGTCTGTGGAGCGGATCGAACCGGCCGCATCCGAGTTCGATGCAGCCGGCACAGGGAAAGCCGAACCTGCCCCGATCCTCGCAGCTTTTACATGGATACGATTGAGGCCGCCGTTCTGGATGCGCTGAGACACGAGCTTGGCGATCCGCAGGTCACGGCCGAGTATGTCCGGACCTATCACGAAGAGCGCAGGAACCTCGTCGCGAAATCAGCCAGGCAGCACAAGGCGCTGCAAAAGCGTATCGATGGATTGAAGCGGGAGATCGACCGGCTGGTCGATGGCATCGCCAAGGGAATCGGCGATCCGGCCATCCTCGGTGCGCGTGCCACCGAACGACATCAGGAACGGCTCGCCCTCATCGAAACGCTGGAGCAAGCCGAACAGCCGGTCGAGCCGATCGCCCTGCATCCGGCTGTCATCGCTCGGTATGAGCAGCAGTTGTGCAATCTTCAGCAAGCTCTCAATAGCAGCCTCGCCGCCGGTGATGCCGAAGGCGGTCATGTCATGCGGGAATTGATTGAAAGCGTGACGGTTCGTCCAGATGAAAGCCGGGCAGGCGGCGTGCTGCTTCAGATCACAGGGCGACTGAATGCGCTTCTGGGTGAAAGCGCCTATCCGAACGGCCTGCGCGCCTCAGCGGCAACATCATCGACAGTGGGTGCGGTGGTAGCGGAGGACGGACTTGAACCGCCGACACGCGGATTATGATTCCGCTGCTCTAACCAACTGAGCTACTCCGCCGAAAAGACCTACTTCGTATAAGGAGCGCCGGCTTCAGCGTCAAGCGAAGCATTGTTCGGGATATGCATTCTCTCCATGCTTTCCGCGGTTGCGTTTTCAGGCTGCTTTCCCGATGAGGCGAGTTTCTTGAAACGCACGAGCGTGAACACGCCGAGTGGCCAGAGCGGCTTGCGTTCGATCAGGGACAGGTTCGTGCGCCCAACGACCCGGTCGATCGGAAAGACCGGATGCCAGCCGAGACGGTCGGCAAAGGGCGCCATGCGGTTTTCGACCCAGCCGCGCACACCGTGATCCTGGCTGAAATGGTTCACCACCATGACTTCGCCTCCAGGCGCGCACACACGTTCCAGCTCGGCCAAAACCTTATCCGGATCGGGCACGACGGTCATAACGTACATGGCGACGACCGTTTCGAAACTGTTGTCGGGGAAGTCGAGCTGGGCGGCATCCATCTCATGGAGGCCCTCGACATTGAGCAGACCTCCCTTTGCCACGCGTTCCCGCGCCTTCTCCAGCATTTCGGGCGAAAGGTCGATACCGGTGATTTTCAGATAAGGCGCATAATTCGGTAGCGAGAGCCCCGTTCCAACGCCGACTTCGAGGACACTTCCGCGCCGCCCGTTGATCAGCTCGACAGCCCGGCGTCGGCCGGCGGATGCCACGATGCCGAAAGTGCTGTCATAAACCGGCGCCCAGCGCTTATATGCGCGGCGTACCGTGGTCAGATCGAGAGATTTCTGCGCCTGCAACTCTTGATACTCCTCTAGTGACCGGACGGAGTTCCGCGCCAGAACAGATTGCTGTTCAAATTGGAAGAAAAGCCTCTTCCCATCGCGCGATGCTCATGCTTTCCGGAAATTCTGCCCCATTTTCTCGAATCCTAGCCCGGATTCGGCATCCTTAGCACAATTTCATTGACCTTTACGAAAAGATATAAGCACTCCATCCCTGCGTAAAAACCATTGATCCATAAAAATGCGCAAATTCTCAGGAAGAAACGTGTGTGAAGGCCATATCAACCCTTCGGCTTACGCTCGTAATATTGGATGCTTAATGTCCCCTCTTCCCCCGAATAGTTAGCGTAAGGGAAACGCCTCAATACAGCGTCGGCGCGTGGCTGATAGCCGGCAGCCTTCAGGTTCTCGATCATACCTAGCGGTGGCCGGTCGGGAGCGCCGTTCCAAAGCATGATCACCTCTTGCGTCTGTGCCGCCCCGGTCCACATCATAGCGCCCGGAAGACGTACGGCAATGTTGGCGCCGTATTTCCCAGGATGTGATGCAATAGCAACCGGCCCGTGATAAGCGGCCTTCAGGGAATTGGCGAAAGCCTGATAGGGATAAGCCAGTTGTTCCCTGCCGAAAAGGAGCCAGAGCGGCCAAGCCGTAACCATCAATATGGCCAACACCAGGCCCACACGAAGAAAATGGATCGGAGCCCTGACATAAGCCTGCAATGGCCAAGCCAACACCAGCCAGAAAGGCAGAGCGATGAGGACCGGCGTCATGTAACGCTCATGTACAAAGTGAAAATCGCCAGCAAGAATGATGATTGCAAAAATTGCGAGGCTGATGAACGCGGTGCGACCGAAGAAAAGCACAAAATGCCGAACTCGTTCGGGATCGATCGCCGATATGGAGGCCGACTGGTTTCGGCTGGCATATCGGATCAGGAACCAGACCAGTCCGAGCGGAGCAAACCAGGCCAGCACCGCAACGCCGGTTGCGAGCAAGCCATCTATGCCCAGGCCGGCAATATCGACCGCGTTGAAAGTGGGATTTTCGCGATCCAGTTTCGCCAGTCTCGCCGTGGATTCTCGCAGATGCTGGAACGCCCATAGAAGATGGGGAAGGAGCAAGGCCACAAAAAGCAATGCGGAATACAGCAATCTCTGTTTGAAGAACCTGGCCCGGATGTACGGGATGCTGTAAGCGGCGGCCAGCACCGCGACCAGACACAGAAAGAAATTATACTTCGCCAGCCCCCCAATCGCGGCAGCAAGGCCGAATCAGAGGAAATCGAGCAATCTGCCATGATTTACGATCCGGACTGCCGCGTGAAACAGCGCCACAGCTGCAAACATGACAAGCACGGAATGCGTAAGCGTGATCTGCGATTTCCAGACAATCTGCGGCAGGAGCAGAAAGCTTGTCACAAGCAACAGCCCTGGCAGGTTTCTGCCAGTGACCATGCGTATTGACTCGAAAGCAAGCAGGTACGTGCCCAACAGCAGCGCCTTCTTGACCAACGCTACCGCGACTGGCCAGCTTCCCGTGAGCCACAGCATGGCCGAAACAAGCCAGTTATAGAGCGGCGGATGAGAATTTCCGTAGCCAAGAGCGAAATGCGTCTGCCCGACGAGTTGCGCTTCGTCGGTCTCCAGATTACTTGAAAAACCGACGCGAATAGCAAACTGCAGCGAAAAATACATCAGTATGAAGAGCGGCGTCCAACGGGCGAGTCGCTCCAGTCTCTCATCAGCCATTACGTCCCCCCAGACGCTAGAGCGAGATCCGATAAAATGGAAACCATTTTTCGGAAAAATCGAGCTTAGAACAAACAGATAGAGATCAGGATCGTTTCCATAAGAAATGATCCTGATCTAATGATGACTCAAACGGCGCGTGCGATCCAGCCGCCGCCGAGGACTCGCGCCCGCGCTTCACCGCTGTCATAGAACACACAAGCCTGCCCCGGCGAAACGCCGTGCTCGCCCTCGCTCAGCAGAACCGATATTTCGCCGTGCTCGCGGAAAAGCGTCGCGGGTTGTGGCGCTTGCGTGGAGCGGATCCGCGCCCACAAAGGCAGCCCCTCGGCCGGAAGATCCTCAAGCCGCTCATCGCCCAGCCAGTTGATGTCCCGCAAGCCAATCCGGTAGGCCAGCAACGCCTCGCGAGGTCCGACGACCACGCGGCGGCTCTCCGGCTCCAGACGCGCGACATAGAGCGGTTCGCCCGCCGCCACGCCAAGTCCGCGCCGCTGACCTATGGTGAAATTGATGATGCCCTCATGGCGGCCGAGAACATTCCCGTCGACGTCAACGATGTCGCCAGGCTCGGCTGCGCCGGGATGCAGCTTCTCGACGATGCGCGCATAGCGCCCCGTCGGCACGAAGCAGATGTCCTGACTGTCAGGTTTGGCCGCCACGGACAGGCCCAATTCTGCGGCCAGGGCGCGCGTCTCGTCCTTATGCTGGTTACCAAGCGGGAAACGCAGGAAGGAGAGCTGCTCGCGGGTTGTGCCGAAAAGGAAATAGCTCTGGTCACGCTCGGGATCGGCGGCGCGGAACAGCTCCCATCCGTTGCGGCCGGGCCGGCTGGAGATGTAGTGCCCCGTGGCCATCACGTCCGCCGACAGATCCCTGGCGGTTTCCAGCAGGTCCTTGAACTTGATCGACTGGTTGCAGGCGATACAGGGCACCGGGGTCTGTCCGTCGATGTAGCTGTCGGCAAATGGCTGCATCACCTCGCGGCGGAAGCGGTCTTCGTAATTGAGGACGTAATAAGGAATGTCCAGCCTGGCGGCCACGCGGCGCGCGTCCTGAATGTCCTGACCGGCACAGCAGGCGCCCTTCCGGCTCACGGCGGCGCCATGATCATAGAGCTGCAGCGTGATGCCGATGACATCATAGCCTTCGCGCTTCAGGAGGGCTGCGACGACCGAGGAGTCCACCCCGCCCGACATGGCGACCACGACGCGCGTATCCGCAGGCGCGCGCGATAACATCAGGCTGTTGAGATCGCCCTCGACCTCCTTGCGGGTAGGAGCCGCACTGGTTACGGCAGGAAAAGGCTGCATGGTCGTCTCATTCCGCAATGCGGCGTATACATTTTCCCAAACGTCTCGGGGACGCGCGACTGTGAGACGCCCGCATCGACGCCTGCGAACCCTACAGCAAGATACAGGCCAGGAGCAACTGATTGACTGTCATCGCATCGGACGGACGAATGTGATAATTCCGCGACGGGACACCGCCAGATCAGGATCGCTTCTAAAGGAAATACCCCGGATCTGCATCTGTTTGTTTCAAGCTCGATTTTTCGGAAAACGCTTGCCCCGAACGCAGGGACGGTGCCCCCCTATCGGATCTCGCGCTAATCGGATTTCAGGCGATTTTGCAGCTTTTCCGCTTTCTTCGATGCAATCTCATTCGTCAGCGCGTGCAATTCCCGCGTCTTGCTGTTCAACAGTTCCAATTGCCGCTGGATATAGCTGGACTGGACATTGAACAGGTCGGGAACGCTCTTCGCCGTAGTGCAATCGCGGGCAAGTTCGACATTGTTATGAAAACTCGCCTGAGCAAACTCCATCAGCTTGAAGCTGACGCGGGCAGCATCGTCCCGCGCGTCTTCCATGGCCGCCCGCAGATCGTGAGACATCTGGTTGAACAGCGCAAAGGCCTTCTCATGTTCCGCGCTCCGCTCTGCAAGCGTATTGCGAACCGCTTCGCGCAGTTCTTCGGTGGTCGGTTCGCCTGTCATCAGACCGTTGGTCTGGACGCGGATGTCGCTTTGGTCCGGATCATAAGCCTCGGATGGCGCTTCATCAGCCGCAATCTCCGGCTCCACCGGGTTATCCGTGTCTGCCATCGGGAGCGCTTCGCCCGCCTCGGAAGCTGCTTCTGCCGGTTCCGACTCAGGCACGCCTGATGCGGCGACCTCAAGATCAGCGGTATCGGCAGAGCGCTCCGGCTCAGGCACGGTGTCTTCGGCCATGTCCTGTTCCGGCGTCAATTCGGGGAAATTGTCGTCAGCGGGTGGTTCGTCTTCGGCGCTGCCGCTCAACGGCGAGGAATCCTCAATGTCGGCGCTATCCGAAAGGTCAGCTCCAGCGCCCGCATGTTCGGTCCGGCCGTATCCAGGAGTATTTTCATTGTCGGCAGTGGGCGTATCGGCGCGCTCATCGCTAGCGGATTCACCCGTCGGCGCAGCCTCTTCTTTCCCCGCGACCTGCTCCTGCTGCACGTCTTCGTCGATGGAGACGCTGAGCGCCTGGGTTCCCGACGGATTGGACGAGCTGGACGAAAGAGGAGTCTTCTGCGGGGCTTCTGTATTATCCGTCATTTCATTTCCTCCTGATAGCCATACCTCCGGTCGAGACATGTGCATAAGGCCAGATCAGTGACTGCTGACCTGGCCCATCGTACAATAAATCCAGTTTAGCGCACTGAATTCCTCAGGCAGTCGGCTGTGCCTTCTGCGCGGAAGCGGAAACGATGCGAGCAATCTCTTGAGCCTGCTGAGCATAAGCTTCCATCTGATTGCGCGCAAACTGAGTCTGGATTTCCAGAACTTCCTTCACGTCGCGAGCCTGAGCGAGGCGCTGGGCAACTTCAAAGCTGGCCTTCGCGTTGTTTTCAGCAAAGCCGATCACTTTCTCGTTCACTTCTTTCGCGCCGGTGACGAAAACTTCGGTTGATTTTGCAACCATGTCCTGCGTCTGGCGTGACGCATCTGCGAAACGGCCATAAGCGTCCTTGGCCTGCTCGACGGAACGGGTAGCCATTTCACGAACGGTGGAAGGGATCTCGAATTCGGGTGTGTACTGCATCTCTAGCCTCATAAATCCTTTGTTTGGGTCGCATTCAAAAGCATCATTCACAACTTTTGTGCACCGCAATATAACCTAGATAGTTCCAACTTTGTTGCATTGCAATAGGCAATCTTGCGATGCACCATCCCTAGCACCCATTTTTTCTATGGCTTATACTTTCGTCGAAGTCCAGCGCTTAAACAGCAACAGGCAAGCCCCAAAAGCCTTGCTTGTTAAGCATTCCGCGAGGAAAACGGTGGTCGCTTCAGCGATTTGCTTGTTATGAAGCCTCAGTCCGGCTTCAACATTTGTCGTAGGATGCTTGGCTAACTTACGAAAAAACAGGTCGATTTGTGCGTTATGGAGACCGAGAGCGGCACGGTGGCGTCTATTCCCCTCGGTGAGTTCCTCACGAGCGAGGACCCCGTGTGGGTCTGGGATGCCTCAACACGCCGCATTCTCTGGGCCAACAATGCCGGGCGGCGCTTCTGGGGCGCCGACACTCTCGAAACCTTGCGCGCCAGACGATTTTCCCCGCGAAACAAAGCCGTCCTCAAGCTTGCGGAACTGGCCTCCGCAAGCGATGCCGCAGGAGAACGCATCGAAACGCTGACATTCGACGGGGCCTCTGGACGCATTTCGGTCCGGTGTCATCTCCAGGGGCTCGTCGTCGCGGGCGGCAAACCCGGCCTGATCGTCAAGGCGCAGGGCCATCCGCAACGCGAAAGCCGGCAGACCGCCGCCCCCTCCCCCGCCGGCAAGGCTCCGCGCTCGGTTGCGCGCGCGCCCGGCGGACGCAGCGCCTCCGACAAGGCCGCGCTGGAGGCGATTGCGACACGCATGAAACAGGGACCGCGAAAAGCCGTCAACCAACCGGCGGCTCATGCCGGCCAGCTCTCGCCCGAGCAGGAACGGCTCGTGCTCAGCGTTCGTGAACTGTGCCATGAAATGCGCAATCCGCTTTCGGTCATCTCCGGTTTCGCCGAACGCATCAAGGATATCGCCCCTCCCGGAAAGAAGCAGGACCAGCTTCGCGCCTATGCCGATGACATCATGGAGAGCGCCGGACTTGCTCTTGCCATCCTCGGCGATTTTTCCACCCATCTCCTTGCTCCGGGCGAGAATGCGCCCAAAGCCGAGCCGGTCGATCTGCGCACAACGGTAGAAAGCTGTCTGCGGCTCGTCGCGCCGCTCGCGAAGAATGCCGGCGTCAAGCTGTACCGCCGGACCGGTGGAAACCTGCCGCGCCTGCTGGCGGCGGAACGTGTGATCAAGCAGATCCTGCTCAATCTGCTGATGAACGCCCTGCGTTACAACAAGACCGGCGGACAGATCAGGGTTACGGTCAGGCAGCACAAGGATGGCGCAGTCCGGCTGGCCGTGATCGACGACGGCAAGGGCATGAGCAAGAAGGACATCCGGGCCGCGCTAAGCCGTTCCCGCGCCGTGCCGGCCACCCGGCCGGGACGCTCGGGGCTGGGGTTGCCGCTCGTCAGGCGGCTGGTCGATGGAGCAGGCGGCCAGCTTGCCATCGAAAGCGCGCGCGGAAAAGGCACGACTGTCGAGATCGTTTTCCCCGCCGCGGCTTGAGCAACCGATCGATCTGCCGCTCCCGGCGCTTACCCCTTGGCCGCTTTCACCGCCTCATACGCATCGAGCGCCTGCTGACGTCCCTTGCCGTGCTCGATGACCGGCAGCGGATAGGTCACGCCAAGCGTCACACCGGCGGTCTTCAAGACGCTTTCCGGCGCTTCCCACGGTGCGTGGATGTGTTCGGCGGGCAATTCGGCCAGTTCGGGCACCCAGCGGCGCACATAATCGCCCTCGGGATCGAACTTCCGGCCCTGAAGGATCGGATTGAAAACGCGGAAATAGGGCGAAGCGTCCGCCCCGGAACCGGCGACCCATTGCCAGCTCGCCGAATTGTTGGCCAGATCGGCATCGAGCAGCGTGTCCCAGAACCAGTCTTCGCCCGAACGCCACGGGATGAGCAGATGCTTGGTCAGCAGGGAAGCGACAACCATGCGGACGCGATTATGCATCCAGCCGATCGCCCAGAGCTGCCGCATCCCGGCATCGACGATGGGGTAGCCGGTCATCCCTTTCTGCCAGGCGGCCAGCTCTTGGCGGCTGCGACGCCAAGGCATCTCGGCAAATTCCGGACGGAAGGGCGCTTCCGGCAGATCCGGCCAGTGTGTCAGCAGATGATAGGAGAATTCGCGCCAGTACAATTCGCGCAGGTAGGACGACGCGCCTTTCGAGAGATCCGGATTTTGCTGCACTGCAACGTTGACCGTGTGCCAGATCTGGCGCGGACTGATTTCGCCGAACGCAAGATATGGCGAAAGCCGGGAGGTACCGTCACGCGCGGGGCGGTCGCGGTCGGCGGAGTATGTTGCAAGCGCGTCGTCGATGAACTCGGCAAGGCGCTGGCTTGCGCCTGCCTCGCCCGGCGTCCAGAATTCGCGCATCTCCCGCGCCCAATCCGGCTTGCGCGGCTCCAGTTCCCAGTCGTCCAGCCTGTCGCTTTTCGGCCAGCGCTCCGGGGCCTCCAACCGCGCCGGCGCAGGCAGCGCGCGCGATACCGGCTCTCTGGCAAGGCACGCCTTGTAAAATGGCGTGAACACCTTGAAAGGCTCATCCGCCTTGGTGCGAACCGCTTCAGGTTCCACCAGCAGATGACCGCCGAACCGGCAGCACCGAACGCCCACCTTTTTCAGTGCGGTATCAAGGGCACGTTCCTGTTCGGCGATGAAAGGCTCATAGCCGCGCGTCAGATGGACGGCTTCCGCGCCCGTCTCGCGCACCAGTTCGACAAGCTGATCGACGGCGTTGCCCCGCCGCAGGATCAGCCGGGAACCGCGCTTCTCGCAGGCCTTGCCCAATGCGCGCAGGCTCTGCGCCAGCCACCATCGGCTCGCCCCACCGAGTCGCCAGTCGCCTGCCGTTTCATCGTCCAGAATGCAGACCGGGATGACGGGATTTCCCGTTGCTGCGGCTTCGCTGAGAGCGGGATGATCGGCCAGACGCAGGTCGCGGCGGAGCCAGACGAGGATGGGGCGTTGAGCCATGGTTGCGCAATAATCGCCGGAATGTGAAAATTTCTGCCTTCAACGAAGGCGAATTAGCATAGACTGTAGCTTTCAGATGGCTTGCCTTTTCAAGGTTGCCAGCCACATCAAGGCCTTATGGCGGAATTGTCGCAGCGGAGGAAGACCGGCGAGATGCCTTTACGCAGCTTACGGCTTTTTTTTGAGTGTCCGGCTCGCCGGGATCAGGCGCAGGCAAGACCGGGCGCCCCTATTGACCACACCATGTTTTCGTTCCAATTCAATAACCGCGCCGGCCAACGGCGTGCAAATTCAGCCTGAGTCATGTTATCCAAATTCGGTAGATATTTCAAAAAGATGCATGAGATTGAAGCTCACGTGATCGAAGCGGAACTCAACCCGCCTTTCACCGTGCTGACGCCCGATCACGGCGCGACGCCATTCATCTTCAATTCGCCCCATAGCGGCCGGACCTATCCGAGCGCTTTCCTGAGCGCCTCGCGGCTGACGGCCATCGCCTTGCGCAAATCAGAGGACGCCTATGTCGATCTTCTGCTGGCAGGCGTCGTCAATATCGGCGCGACATTGATGCACGCTCATTTTCCGCGCGCCTATCTCGACATCAACCGCGAGCCCTACGAACTCGACCCGGCGCTGTTCGATGAAGCCCTGCCGGACTATGCCAACACGCATTCGCTTCGTGTCGTCGGCGGGCTGGGCACGATTGCGCGAGTGGTCAATGAGCAGGAGGAAATCTACCGGGGACCGTTGGCGGTCAGTGCGGCGCTGGAGCGAATCGAACGGCTATACAAGCCCTATCACGCAACGCTCGCCGAGCTGCTCGACGAGGCGCGGAAGCGCTTCGGCTATGGCGTGCTGGTCGATTTTCACTCCATGCCGTCCTATCAGGGCGAGAAGAGCAGCCACAAGGTCGACTTTGTGCTCGGTGACCGATTCGGCACATCATGCCCGAGGGAGATGGTTCGGCTGGTCGAGCGTTTCCTGACCGGGCTGGGCTATCGCGTTGCGCTGAACAAGCCTTATGCGGGCGGCTACATTACCGAACGCTACGGGACGCCGAGCGAAGGCCTGCACGCCTTGCAGATCGAGGTCAACCGGGCGCTCTACATGGATGAGGAGACGCTGGCCCTCCGGCGGGACTTCCGGAATCTGCGCGCTCACCTGACGAGCCTCGCCAGCATGATCGTTCAAACCCTGCCCTCCTATCTTGCGCCCCGGCAGACGGCGGCCGAATAGGCTTCTGCGCGATACCGGTGTTCGGGACGTGGCCGAATGAGCGATTCGTCCGGGCAAAAAAAGGGGCCGTCCGAGACTACGAACGGCCCAAGTCTAGGGAGGAAACGCCCAAGGAGGGCTACGAGAGAGACCGCGAAGCAATCAATCCCGCATTGCAAAAGTGACATTGCAACGCACAAAAATCAAGCCCCCCAGACATGCGTATGGTGAACAGTATCCTTTTTGCAACATGGTGCTGATATGCATGTCACACTGCTTATGCATTAAGCATTTGAAAAAATAGCCGATTTGTCGTGCACGTCACTCTGTTTCAGAGATGCTGAAAGCTGAAAAAATCCATGTCAGAAGCCACCGCGATAGCTGCCCTCACCGAATTTTCTCACTGTCTGGCGGATAAATCCGGCGAAGTGATTCTGCCCCATTTTCGCGCAGGCGGAGATGTGGCCAACAAGCAAGCGGGAGGCTTCGATCCGGTAACGGAAGCCGATCGCGGGGCCGAAGCGGCAATGCGCCGCATGATAGAAGCCGAATACCCGGCGCACAGCATTGCGGGCGAGGAATTCGCGGACAAGGCGGGCGAAGACACGCATTGCTGGGTGCTCGATCCGATAGACGGCACCAAGTCGTTCATCATCGGCATGTCGACCTGGGGAACATTGATCGGTCTCTCCCGTGGGGGCAGCCCGATCCTCGGCATGATGAACCAGCCCTATGTGGGCGAACGCTTCTGGAACACGCCGGACGGCACGCGCTTTCGAAACAGGCAGGGCGAACGGGCGATCCATACGCGCCGTTGCCCCTCCTTGTCCGAGGCCATTCTCGGCGCAACCTCCCCCGATTTGTTTAAAGGGGACGACGCGCAATGCTTTCAGAAGCTTTCGCAATCCTGCCGCCTGACCCGGTATGGCGGGGATTGCTATCTCTATTGCCTGTTGGCGATGGGGCTTGTCGATATTGTCGCCGAGGCCAGCCTGAAGCCCTTCGACATCGCGCCGCTTATCCCGATCATCGAAGCGGCGGGCGGCAAGGTGACGCGCTGGGACGGCGGCGACCCGTCCGGCGGCGGGAAGATCCTCGCGGTCGGCGATCCCACGCTTCATGCCGCGGCGATGGATGCGCTCGCCTGATACGAATCCGGCAAGAGCACGCCCCTCCAGCAAGGAAAGAAAGAGAGCAGGCAGGGTTGAGGGTGTGAACGCCCTGTCACACGGGGGCGAATGACACGGGCTCTCAGCTTTGCACAGGACGCCACTACCCAAACTGCGCACAAGCTCTTCGCGGGGACAAGCCCTGCCTGCTCATAAACGGCCATCATCGGAAAGAGGGGGCTCCGTGACAGCGGGGCGAACATCGGCTGAGCGGGGGAACTCATGCGCCTCTGTTCTGTTTATGTTCTAGAAAATCGCGACTGAGTCGTCAAGCGAAAATCAGCACAAAAAGAGAACATACGCAATCTCGCCTAGCTGCGCGATAGTCAGGGAGCCCGGCTTGTCGCTGAAACGAAAGGACCAGCCTCGGGCTTGCGGGCTGGTCCAGTCAGTCTGCGTCAGACGGTTGGGTAATCAGTAGGCGAAGCTTATCGTGCCGACGACACGCTCGTCAGCCAGATCGTCGCCTTTCACGTCCGTGTCCCAATAGCGGACGTCGAGCGTGAAGTTGTTCAGGAAGGTCTTGGACAGGCCGACATTCCAGTAGGTGTAATCCTCGAAGAAATCGTCTTCGCTGATGACATGGCCGACCGTACCGCTCATGGACAGCTCGAAAATAGGGAGCGGCGCTGATGCCTTCCCCTCGACGGTCCAGACTTCACCCAGTTCATAGGTATATTCAGGTGAATAATAGACGGTACCCGTAAGAGACAGGGTCTCGGCTATCGTCGTTCCGGCAGCGGCCTTGATTTCGAAATAGTCGGCGTCGCCCGTCGATTCACCCGGATAGGCGTAGTACAGCACGCCAAGGTCGAGATCGATGCCGCTCCAGGACTTCTTTATCCCGGCATAAATGTCGATTTCGACATTGCCGTCCGATGCGAAATCGTCGACGCTCGAAGCCCAGACGCCGGCATAGAACCACTGGTAGCTGAAATCCGCTCCGACAAACGCTGCCGGATCTTGATCCGATTGCGAAAAGCCGCGGAAGACATAATCCGTCGTCAGACCGCCATTGACCGAGATCGAATAGTCCGGCGCTGGCGCGGCTTCTTCAATGGGTGCGTCCTTGTAACTGCCATAAAGATCGGCTGCTTGCGCCGGGCCGCCAAGCACGAAGCAGGCCGCACCCAGCATTGCACCGCTCCAGAGCGCTTGCATCGAAGTTCTGTTTTTGTTCATTGAGAACTGTGCCCCTTAATGCCCTGTCCGGAGCACATGCACCGGCACACGGGAACTCACCTTCAAAAGTCGAGAGATGCCACAGGTTGGCATTCCGGATCGTCCGTCCCCCCGTGACCTTCGGGATCATTTCCCGGATTTCCGCCGCCGCCTAGATGGAAAACGCAGTCCGTCACTCCGCCGCTGAAGGGCGTGGTCGGATCAACACGTTTGCGTGAAATATGCTCAAAACTTTCCAACATTGCGCAATTTGAATGCGAAATGCTGGGCTGGAAAAAGCTTCAATTTGAGACATTTGCCGCTTTTTGCGACGGAACGGATTGCCCGCAAGGACACCGTGCACAGGTTTCGGCGCAGTGTCCCCGCACGCATGGATTGCATACGGAATTTGACCGCATGTGAAACATCCGCTATTTCCGTCCACCTGGAGCGAATTTGACATTTGAGTCCCGGTAGCGGCTGGGTTCATGCTCAAATGTCAAATTCAAAAGCTCCACCAGAAAGAACGATCGCGGCGATCCGGTCGACTTCATTGCCTGACGATATTATCATTCAGGCGCTCGCGATACCGCCCGTCGGCAGGGCAACCCTTGCAAAAAAGCAGTGCTGGGATTGAAACCTGCATGCGCAAGGCGGCGTTCCCTTCCATCACGCCCTTCAGGAGTTCTTCATGCAGCGTTTCGATTCAGACGGCGTCACGATCGCCTATATCGACGAGGGGCGGGGCGATCCGATCCTCCTCATTCACGGCTTCGCCTCCAATGCCACCGTCAACTGGCGCAATACGAACTGGATCAAGACGCTCAACGAGGCCGGATTCCGGGTGATCGCCTATGACAATCGCGGACACGGCCACAGCGAGAAGCTTTACGATACGGAAAAATACAGCGCGAAAATCATGGCGGAAGACGCCCGCCGCCTCATGGATCATCTCGGGATCAAACGCGCGGACGTGGTCGGCTTTTCAATGGGTGCGCGGATTTCGGCTTTTCTGACCCTTGCGCATCCCGAGCGCATCCGCAGCCTGACCTTGAGCGGCTTCGGCATCAACATGATCCGCTCATCGGGCGCGGGCGACGCCATAGCAGCGGCTCTGGAAGCCCCGAACGCCGAAGACATCAAGAATGAAGCGGCGCTGAGTTTCCGGGTCTTCGCCGAGCAGACCAAGGGGGACCTGAAAGCGCTGGCCGCCTGCATGAGATCGTCGCGGCCGCCTATCGAGCGCGAGGCGCTGGGGACGATTGCGTGTCCGGTGCTGATTGCGGTTGGCACCGAGGACGTGATGGCAGGGTCGGCCGAGAAGCTGGCGGCGTTCATTCCCGGCGCGGAAGTTCTGAGCATTCCCGGCCGCGATCACATGAAGAGCGTCGGCGACCTGACGCACAAGAAGGGCGTCGTGGAGTTCCTCTCGCGGCGGCCGTAAGCCACCGGAATTATCGCCATTGCGAGCGCAGCGACGAGGCGCGGCGTCCATGCGACGTGCTCTCGCTTTTACGTGCATGGATGCCGCTCGGCGATCACGACCGATCTGGCCAAGGCGTGGCGCGTGCCGGATTTCGGCCTTGAATGCGTCGAAAATGCCTATTCGGCAACACAGTAAAGGCACGAAACCATTGTTAGCTGGAGCCTCGGATCGAAATGCGGATTTGGGGGAGGCAGGGGTGCGCTGGGCTAGTTCATTATTTTGCTGTCTGTTTTTGGCGTTCACTTTCGCGGGAACCGGGCCGCTTCTTGCTGCCGATATTGGCTCCTCCGGTGAGACCTATCCGGACGAGCGTCCATACACCGACGAGGCGCCGATAGAACGGGAGGCGGCCGAGTTCTGCTACGGGCAGAGCCGGATATGCCGCAAGATCTGCGATCTGCGCTCCGATTTCGAGGACAGGTTCGATGGCTGCCCCCAATCATGCGTGAGCCGTGTGGCCCGGTGCATCAAGGCAGGCTGCTACAGGTGGCGGGAGCGCGAGTTCCTGATCGCCGAGAATTTCGGCGGATATCGATGTCCCTAGAGCGAGATCCGAAAAAATGGATACCATTTGTCGGACCGACCGCCCTACCCGTCCCCGCCTTCCGTCTCGATATGAAGGACATGGCCGCAATGTTTGCAGTGGACCGCGTCCGGCTCATGCCGGGTCAGGCCGCAGGTCGGGCATTCGTGACGCACCTTGGGCGGCCGGAAGATCACCTGAAGCAGCCGCAGGAACAGCCCGACGCCGACGATCATGATGAAGATCGACAAGAGCCGCCCGTAAGGATCAGGAAAAGTGATGTCGCCGAAGCCCGTCGTGGATAGGGTCGAGACCGTGAAGTAGAGTGCGTCGATAAAGTTGGTGATGTTCGGATGCCGCCCGACTTCAAGCACATAGACGAGCGCGGACATCACGAAAACGAAGACGATCAGGTTGACCGACGCTTCGATCGCATCGCGGTTTGTCCTGATGAAGGCATAATGCTCATACAGTTCCTGAAGCAGGTGATAGGATCGGAAGATCCTGATCGCGCGGACGGCACGCAGGAATAGCAGGTTTTGCCCGAACAGCGCCGGCAGCACCATCGTTGTAATGACGATCAGGTCGGCCCAGGTCGAGATCTTGCGGAAATAGGCCGCGGGCCTCTCCGTGATCCACCAGCGGATCAGGAAATCGATGAACAGGATTGCGGCAATGCCGAGGTCCAGCCTGATAATCCACCCATTATGGGGCAGGAAGGACGAGGCAATGAAATATGCCATCAGTCCGATTTCGAAAATGATCGAAACGAACTGGAAAGTCTGAGCCGTTCGGCTGGAGCCGAAATAGAGCCGCTGCAATCCGGCGCGTAAACCTGTAGCCATTGCCCACCCGGTTTGTCTCGAATCACGATCACATTTGACGGAAATGAACTACCCCTGCCGCAATCCCCGCTTTCATGGGAATTGCGGTAAAGTGCTTCCGTCCAGCGTGATCCTGACCCAATGCGTTCAAGCGCGGTTCGCATGGAAAGCCTGTCGCCCAAGGCGGGGATGGTTTCCATCCTGTCGAACCACGCCTTTGGGCAATGCTTACCGGTATTCGCGCCAGAACTTCAACGGCTTATCGTCACCCCGTACGCGAGCGCATGGATTCCGCGCCGCGCGTGATAGCCGCTATGCCCGTGCGGGCAACGTCGACGAGGCCGATCGGTTGCATCAGGGAGATGAACTGATCGATCTTTGAGACGCGGCCGGTGATCTCGAAAATGAAGTGCTCGGTCGAGGCGTCGACGACCTGCGCACGGAACGCTTCGGCGAGACGCAGCGCCTCGACCCGCTTCTCGCCCTTGCCCGCAACCTTCACCAGCGCAAGCTCGCGCGCAATCGGATTGCCCTCGACGGTCAGATCGGTCACGCCGTGAACCGGCACGAGGCGTTCGAGCTGGTTGCGAATCTGCTCGATCACCATCGGCGAACCGGTCGTGACGATGGTGATCCGCGAGACGTGCTTTTCCTCGATGGTTTCCGACACGGTCAGCGAGTCGATATTGTAGCCGCGGCCGGAAAACAGCCCGATCACCCGCGCAAGGACGCCCGGCTCATTGTCGACAAGAACGGCCAGCGTATGCTGTTCGCTGATCTCTTTGGGCAGGCTCATCGGCTTTCCAATCCTGTTCAGTTCCGCCAGTCGCTGATGTAAAGCGCCGCTTTATACCAGCGCCTTGCCTTCCTCGGAAATCGTGTAGTCGATATCATCGTCGGGGAAATCGTCCGCAAGCAGCATTTCGTGATGAGCCGCGCCCGAAGGGATCATCGGGAAGCAATTGGCGAGCTTGTGCACCCGGCAGTCGAATATCACCGGATGCGGCGTCTCGATCATTTCCCTGATCAGATCGTCGAGTTCATCCGGCTTCTCCGCTCGCAGGCCGACGCAATGATAAGCCTCGGCCAGCTTGACGAAATCGGGCAGGGAATGGGTGTAGGAATGCGAGTAGCGCCCGCCATGCAGCAACTCCTGCCACTGGCGCACCATGCCCATATATTCATTGTTGAGAATGAATATCTTGACCGGCAGCTTGTGCTGAACGGCGGTGGACATTTCCTGGATGGTCATCAGCGCGGAGGCTTCGCCCGCAATGTCGATCACCAGCGAATACGGATGCGCGGTCTGGACGCCGACGGCGGCGGGAATGCCGTAGCCCATCGTGCCAAGCCCGCCCGACGTCATCCAGCGGTTCGGCTGGTTGAACTTGAAATATTGCGCCGCCCACATCTGATGCTGGCCGACTTCGGTCGTGATGTAGACGTCCTTGTCCTTGGTCAACTCGTAGAGCCGCTCGATGGCGTATTGCGGCATGATAACGTCGGAACGCTGCTTGTAGTGCAGTGAATTGCGCCCGCGCCAGTCATTGATCTGGCCCCACCATTTCTTCTGCGCGGTGTTGTCCGGCTGCGGCGCGCGCGCACGCCAGACACGGACCATCTCTTCCAGAACATGCGCCACGTCACCGATGATCGGCAGATCGACGCGCACGGTCTTGTTGATCGACGATGGGTCTATGTCAATATGGATTTTCTTGGAGTCCGGCGAGAAAGCATCGAGTCGGCCGGTGATGCGGTCATCGAAGCGCGCGCCGACATTGATCATCACGTCGCACTGGCTCATGGCCATGTTGGCTTCATATGTGCCATGCATCCCGAGCATGCCGAGCCATTTCTCGTCATTCGCCGGAAAAGCGCCAAGGCCCATCAACGTCGAGGTGATCGGATAGCCGGTCAGTTCCACGAGTTCGCGCAGGAGCTGGCTTGCCGCCGGGCCGGAATTGATGACGCCGCCGCCCGTATAGAAGATAGGGCGCTTGGCGTTCGCGATCATCTCGACCGCGTCGCGGATCGCCGTGGCGTTGCCCTTGAGCTGGGGCCGGTATGTCTTGTGCACCACACGGGTCGGGCCGACATAGTGGCCCTTGGCGAACTGGACGTCTTTGGGAATATCGACGACGACCGGACCGGGCCGCCCGCTGCGCGCGACGTAAAACGCCTCATGCAGGATGCGCGCGAGATCGTTCACGTCGCGAACGAGATAATTGTGTTTCGTGCAGGGACGGGTGATGCCGACGGTGTCGCATTCCTGAAAGGCGTCGTTGCCGATGAGGTGCGTGGCGACCTGCCCGGTAATGCAGACGACCGGTATGGAGTCCATCAGCGCATCGGTCAGCCCGGTAACGGCGTTGGTCGCGCCGGGGCCCGACGTGACGAGAAACGCGCCGACCTTGCCGGTCGAGCGGGCATAGCCTTCGGCCGCGTGCGCCGCGCCCTGTTCATGACGCACGAGCACATGGCGGACGCGATTCTGCTTGAAGAGTTCGTCATAGATCGGCAGCACCGCGCCGCCGGGATAACCGAACAGATCCTCGACGCCCTGATCTGCGAGCGCCTCAAGCACGATTTCCGCGCCCGTCATCATGCGAGCCATGGCTCAACTCCTCCTGGCTTTCGGCCCGCAATCGCTGCGCGCCATGCACAAGAAAAGGCCTTGCCTCGTCCAGTTTTAAGGCAAGACCTGTCCCATCGGTTAACAGATAGGACGCCGGGAATTGAGCGTCAATAAAATTTACGCATGAAAATGAACGTTTTTGCGCTGCTTTCTTTGCATTAATTACTCAAAAATCGTATTCCACGACATCATATTTCTCCGAGCCCATGTCATCTGCCTTTTGGCGTAGCGGCGCGTCTCTGTCTTAGCGTCGACAAGCGCCGCCTCCCAATCGAACAATCCGTCGAGATAGGCCAGGAATGACCGCACACCGAGTGCGCGCATGACAGGCAGGGACGGATCAAGACCGCGCACCTGCAACCGCCGCACCTCGTCCACCGCGCCATTCTCCACCATCCGGTCCAGCCGTGCGTCGCAACGAGCGTAAAGCGTTTCACGGAGTGGACAGACATGGATGCGATCGGCTTCATTCGCGTCAATCAGCGGCGTGCCGGCGCTTGCCTGCCACTCACGCAGCGATTTGCCGCTGGCGTCCAGCACCTCAAGCGCTCGCACGATACGCTGTGGATCGGAAGGCGGCAGCCTCTCCGCCATTGCGGGATCGCGGGCCTGCAGGACGCCGTGAAGCGCTGCGCTGCCCTTATCGACGGCCTCGGCGCGCCAGAACCGGCGAATATCCTCAGGAATTTCCGGCACTG
This sequence comes from Rhodomicrobiaceae bacterium, assembly GCA_050330195.1. Taxonomy (GTDB): domain Bacteria; phylum Pseudomonadota; class Alphaproteobacteria; order Rhizobiales; family Rhodomicrobiaceae; genus JAHQVI01. The sequence goes on from JBHJOB010000014.1 coordinate 24,258, forward strand.
GGGACAGGCCTTCCAGCAGCGCCTTGAAATAAAGACCGGTCCCGCCCGTAATCACCAGCGGCGGTCCGCCTGCCCTTGCCTCCGCCACGAGCGGCTCGAGATCCGCCAGCCACGCCGCCACGGAGTAGGGGGCCTCCGCCGCCCTGAAACCGTAGAGCCGGTGAGGAACGGCGGCCTCCTCTTCCTCGCTGGGACGCGCGGTCAGCAGGCGCAGATCCTTGTAGACCTGCATCGAATCCGCATTGACCACGATGCCGCCATGCTCGCGCGCGATATGTGCAGCGAGAGCGGACTTGCCGCTCGCGGTCGGTCCTGCAATAAGAGTGAAACGAAATTTCGGCTGTGACCCGGTCATTACGAAGGGCGGCTCATTTGCAATGTCTCACGTTATAACACTTATCGGCGCGCCCGGTGCGCACGACGCGGTTTCCGAGGTGGCGCAGGATATCAAGATCGCCGTCGGGGCTGCTCACGATCCGGTCTGGCTTTCACGCGAGGCCTGTGACATCACCTTTGGGCCAAAGGACGACAGCGCACTCGAAGAGGCGCAAGACGCTCTCGACGCCATCCCCGACAGCGCCCCGATCGACCGACTTATCCAACCCATCGAAGGGCGGCGCAAGCGTATGCTGGTCGCCGATATGGATTCAACGATCATCCAGCAGGAATGTCTCGACGAAGTTGCGGTAGCCGCCGGAATGGGGGCAAAGATCGCCGCCATCACCGAGCGCGCCATGCGGGGCGAACTGGTCTTCGAGGAAGCCTTGCGGGAGCGAATCGGCCTGCTGCGCGGCTTTCCTCAGGAGAAGCTGCAAGAAGTGCTCGACGAGCAGATTCAGTTGACCCCCGGCGCGAGGGAACTCGTGAACACCATGCGCGTTCAGGGCGGTCATACGGTGCTCGTCTCGGGCGGATTCACCTTTTTCACCAGCGCGATTGCAAAGCGCGTGGGCTTCGACATCGATCATGCCAACCGTTTCCTGTTCGATGATGGCGCGCTGATCGGCGCCGCCGAACCGATCGTCGGACCGGACGCAAAAGTCGAGACGATGCGGGCCGAGGCGATCAAGGCGGGGTTCGGCCTCAAGGAAGTGATCGCTGTCGGCGATGGCGCCAACGACCTCGACATGCTGAAGGCAGCCGGGCTCGGCGTTGCCTATCATGCAAAGCCCATTCTTGCGGCGGGAGCAAAGGCCCGAATCGATCACGGCGATCTGACGGCCCTGCTTTTCCTTCAGGGCTATCGCTCGCAAGAGTTTGTAACCGACTTGTAAAGGATGCCATCCGGTGAATATCTGCATGATCGGCGCAGGCTATGTGGGCCTAGTTTCGGCTGTCTGTTTCTCCGAGTTCGGCTGGACGGTCAACTGCGTCGAAAAGGACGCGGACAAGGTCGCGGCGCTGCGCCGGGGCGAGATCCCGATCTATGAGCCGGGCCTTGAGGAACTTCTGGCGCGCAACGCGGAAAACGGGCGCATTCATTTCTTCACCGATATCGCCGAACCGGTCGCGCAGGCCGATTTGGTGTTCCTCGCTGTCGGCACGCCGATGCGGCGCGGCGACGGTTACGCGGATCTGAGCTACGTCTATTCGGCCGTCGAGGAAATCGCGCCGCATCTGCGCGGGTTCACGGTGATCACCACGAAATCGACGGTGCCGGTCGGGACGAGCCGCGAGATCGAGCGCCGCGTGCGCGCCGTCAATCCCGAGGCGGATTTCGCGGTCTGCTCGAATCCCGAATTCCTCCGCGAAGGCTCCGCAATCCAGGACTTCACCCATCCGGACCGCGTGCTCGTCGGCGTTGACGACCCGCGCGCCCAGGAGGTGATGGAGCGCGTCTACGAGCCGCTGCGGCTTCGCAATGCGCCGATCCTGTTCACCAGCCGCGAGTCGGCGGAACTGGCCAAATATGCCGCGAACGCCTTCCTTGCGATGAAGATCAGTTTCATCAACGAGGTGGCGGATCTGTGCGACGAGGTCGGCGCTAATGTGCAGGAAGTCGCCACCGCCATCGGCTCGGACCGTCGCATCGGCGACAAGTTCCTGCATCCCGGTCCCGGCTATGGCGGCTCGTGTTTCCCGAAAGACGTCTCGGCGCTGATCCGCACCGCGCGCGAGGCGCGCAGCCCGATCACGCTGATCGAGCAGGTCGAGAAGGTGAATACCGAGCGCAAGATCGCCATGGCCGCACGGATCGAGAAGGCGGCGGGCGGCAGCGTGCGCGACAAGACCATTGCGGTGCTTGGCGTCACCTTCAAGCCGAATACGGACGACATGCGCGATGCGCCGAGCCTTGTGATCGTGCCGCTGCTGGCCGAGCGCGGAGCAACGATCAGGGCCTATGACCCGCAAGGCCGCAGGCACGCCGAACCGCTACTCCCCGGCGTTCATTGGTGCGGCAGCGCGCTTGAGGCGTCGAAGGGGGCCGACGTCGCCGTCGTGATCACCGAGTGGAACGAGTTCCGCGCACTCGATCTGCGGCAGCTCAAGAAGCAGATGCGCGGTGACGTGCTGGTCGATCTGCGCAACATCTTCCGTGCGGATTACGCGCGGCAATGCGGCTTCGAGTATTCAAGTATCGGGCGTTAAAGCGAGATCCGATAAATGGACGCTATTTTTCGGAACAATCGAGCTTGACGCAAAATTCTGATCCAGCAGTGTAGCGCTGCCCGGCTGAACGGTTCTGAAGCGGAAGAGGCTATTGCCCAGGCCAGCCTCTCGGGGTCCAATCGTCATTGCGCCTGTAGGTACGGCGGCGCTCTCTCGACCCCTGACGTTCTTCGGCCTGCCGGGTGTAAGATCGCCGGACCGTTCTTCTCCTCGGTTCGGATACCGCTTCATCTCGGGCGGTCGATGCGGACTCCCTCAGGCCAGCCGGATCGGTACTCGCCAGTTCCTCGCCCCGCATCCACGGTGGCAAATAGCTCCGTACCGGACTTTCTTTAACGGCCTCTTCGGGATCTGCTGACTTGTTCGCAACGGCACAGCCGCCGGCAGCGTCCGCCACGCAATCGCGTTCACATAGCGCCGCTGGCGCGGCTCGCAACGCCTGAAGCAACTCGACGCTCGGCTCCGTCCAGTCGCCGCCAGCGCGCTTATTGAACGCTTGCAGCGACGCACGGCTTTGCGAGCCCCATATGCCATCCACCCTTGCCTCATAGCAGCCAAGGCGTGCGAGTTGCTCCTGTGCCGACGTCTTCAAGTCAAACACAGACAGCTTGTGCAACGCGGGCCCGATCTCATCGGCATTGGCGGCGGAGGAAATATGCCCTGCTTCCGACTGCTCGGAATCCGCAATGATCGCGTTTGAGTCCGCCTCTTCCGCTTCGGCCACGGCGGCGTCCTCTATTTCCTCAGCTGCGTGGTGGTCCGGAACGCTTGCGGCGCTCGCAGGGATTGGGGGACCGAAAGTTTCCAGTGGCTCATCAGCACGATCGGTTGACGCCGCAACCTCGACCTGCTCCGGCTCGATGGGTCTGGCTGCCTCCACGCGCTCCTTCCCAGCCTCTTCCCTCGCGGTTTCCACCACATTGGCGGTTTCAACCTCGACAATATCCTGCTCACCCCTGCTCTGAGGCAGGTAAACGGCGGCGGCCAGTCCGAGGAAAAGGAACAGAGGCGTGAAGCGGCTCATGGCAGCTCCTTTCAGACGCGGTACCAGGCGGAGTGTGACGGCGAAGTCGTGAGCGTAATTGCACGGCATTTTGAACTACTTGTGGAAGAACGTTACATTTGAGACAGGGTTCCAGCTTTTTTCCCACGCGCCATCAACAGCTTCCTTGCGGGTTTTCTACAAGATGGGGCGGTCCCGCGAGTGTACCACAACTATGAATAGTACCCGACCGTTAAGTTTCCGTTTACCTGTACGAATCAGCTAGAATCTTTCGCGAGGGGGCCAGACGTTTCGCGGATTTATGCGGGTGTCATCGGATTCGGGATTTTCCAAGCGGCGGATCATTTCGAGGACCGGTGAATAACGCGGGGAAAATTGCGGGATAATGCCTGCATGATCGGCGAAACCACGGTCGGGGTATGCGTGAACTAGCCGTCCGGTCTGATCAAGGCCGGGCATGTGCTGCGATTGATGCGTTCTTTTACGGGAACGCAATCAGCCGGGTTGTCTCTCCGTGCCTCCTCAACGCTTCAGAACCGCGAATGCGGCCAGCTTTGAAGGGGGCAGTTATGAGACATGTGTTTGCAGTATTGGGGTGCATCGCCGCGCTTATCATGCTTTGCGTCTCGGCGGCCATGAACTGGCAATATGGCTACAGCCTCGGCGAGACGGAATTCAACGCCTATGTGCTCGGCGCAGCCAGCATCGCGGCGGACTGCCTGAAGGCGCTCCTGCCATTTTTCATTTACGCCGCATGGCGTCAGCGAAACTGGTCGCAGGCGATCAGCGGCACGGCGCTCTGGGCCGTGTGCATCCTCTATGCGCTGACCTCGGCCATCGGATTCGCCTCCACGAACCGCAACGACACGACCGGCACGCGCGCCATGCAGGCGGCGCAATTCGAGGATGTGCGCGCGCAGCTGGGTCGCATCAGCGAGCAACAGAAATGGCTTGAAAAGCACCGCTCGGTCGGCATGGTCGAGGCGGAGCTGAAAGCGGCCAAGCAGCATTATCGCTGGACGACGTCCGAAGGCTGCACGAATGCGACGATCCCGGAGAGCCGGGCATTTTGTGAGAGCTATCACAAGCTGCAAGCCGAACTCGCCGCCGCGAATAAGGACGAGGCGCTGCAGAAGGAAGCCGATGCACTCCGCGCGCAACTCAACCTGATGGACGGGCGCGCCGCAGGCAAGGCCGCCGATCCGCAGGCGACCATGATCGCGTCGCTGTTCGACATCGACATCAAGCAGGTCGAACTCGGGCTGACCATCCTGATCACGCTTCTGGTCGAACTTGGCTCCAGCATGGGACTGTTCGTCGCCACCAGCACATGGCGCGTTCATGAGGTTTTCAGGCGGCCTGCCCCTCAGACCGAACCGGCGCGCGTGGTGGAGATCATGGAGCCGGTCAGGTTGCAGGCAGTGCCGGACGTCCGGAGAGAACAACAGCTCAGCCTGCCGAAAAGCGATATCGAGATCTATTTCGAGGATCGCATCCGGCAGGATGACGGGGCAAGCATCACGGCGCTCTCGCTTTACGACAATTATTGCGAATGGTGCGAGACGACCGGCCGTTCCCCTGTTGGCCTGCCGATCTTCAGCCGCCAGTTGACCGATCTGGGCGTTCAGAAAGCCAAGATCGCCGGCAAGATCCGCTATATCGGCATTCGGGTCACGGGCTCCGGGCATAATGAAGAGGACGGCGACATGGCCGCCGTATCGTGACCGGCCGATCAGCAAAGAGACAAGGGCTGGCAATTGCGCCGGCCCTTTTTCTTTTTGCACGCCTGTTAACTTTTGCGGGGCAAAACCGAAAAGCGATTTCCACTTGCGGCGCGAAAGCTTTAGCATCTGGATCGCTTCGAAGGAGCCAATGCCTTGTTCAAATCCGTTCTGATTGCCAATCGCGGGGAAATTGCCTGCCGCGTCATCCGCACGGCAAAGCGCCTCGGAATGCGCGCCATCGCCATCCATTCGGAAGCGGATCGGGACGCGCTTCACGTCAAGACCGCAGACCATTCCATCGAAATCGGCCCAGCCCCCAGCAATGAGAGCTATTTGCGGCAGGACCGGATCATCGAAGCCGCGCTGGGTGCGGGCGCGGAATGCATCCATCCAGGCTGCGGATTTCTGGCGGAAAACGCCGAATTTGCCGAACGCTGCGCCGCTGCCGGGCTCGTTTTCGTCGGCCCTTCCCCCGAAGCCATCCGCGCCATGGGCGAAAAGGATCGCGCCAAGCAGATCGCCATCGATCTCGGCATCCCCACGGTGCCCGGATATTTCGGCGAGGCGCAGGATGACGCCACTTTTGCACGCGAAGCAAAGAGCATCGGCTTTCCGGTTCTGCTGAAAGCTGTCGCGGGCGGCGGCGGCAAGGGGCTGAAAGCCGTTCACAAGGCGGTCGATCTCGTCGAAACCGCCGCAAGCGCACGCCGCGAGGCACAGGCTGCATTCGGCGATGGCCGGCTCATGATCGAGAAGCTGGTCGATCCGGCACGCCATATCGAAGTGCAGGTCTTCGGCGACAATCACGGAAACGCCGTGCATCTCTATGAACGCGAATGCACGCTACAGCGGCGCAACCAGAAGGTGATCGAGGAAGCGCCCGCCATCGAGATGCCGGAAACCTTGCGCGCCCGAATGACGGAAGCAGCCCTGAAGGCGGCGCTGGCGGTCAAGTATCAGGGCGCGGGAACGGTCGAATTCCTGCTCCCCGGCGAGCCGCTGACCGCCGAGACGCCGTTCTATTTCATGGAAATGAACACGCGGCTCCAGATCGAACATCCCGTGACCGAGCTGATAACCGGGCTCGATCTGGTCGAATGGCAGTTCCGGGTGGCTGCAGGAGAGCCGTTGCCGCTGGCGCAGGACGCAATCGGCACGCGCGGCGCGGCCTTCGAGGCCCGGCTCTATGCGGAGGACCCCAAGACCGGCTTCCTGCCCTCGCCCGGCAAGGTCTGGCTGACCCGCTTCCACGGAGGCGAAGGCGTGCGAATCGACAGCGGCGTCGAGACCGGCAGCGACGTGCCGCCCCATTACGATGCCATGATCGCCAAGATCATCGGCTTTGGCGAAAGCCGGGATGCAGCCTATGGCCGGCTGCTGGACGCGCTTGCTGCAACCGTCGTCGCCGGGCCGCGAACCAACCTTGCCTTCCTGCACGCGCTTGCCGATCGCTCCCGCGCGGAAGGCGCGTTGCTCTCAACCCGCTCGATCGAGAAGAACCTTGAAGAGCTGACGCGGGATCGCGGCGACGCTCCCTCGGCTCGTGACGGCGCAATCGCGCTTCTCGCGCACAGACAGGCGGAAGCCGCCCGCCTGCGCCATGCCGTTTCCGACGAGCCGCACAGCCCTTGGGACGTTGCGGACAGCTTCGATTTCTCCGGCCCGCGTGAGTTGACCTACGCCATTGAAGCCGACAGTGCGCAGCAGGACGTCACCGTCATCTGGGACCGCGAGGGCGCTCATCTTGCATCTGGCGCAGACAGCGGCGACGGCGGCAAGGCGGAAATCATCCGGGCCGGCGATGGCGTTATCGTCTGGAAAAACATGGCGCAGGCCCATGTTCGCTTTGCGCAGGCTGCGCGGAGCGGCAGGGGCGCGGCGTCGGGCGGGGAGATACGCGCGCCGATGTTTGGCCGCCTGACCAGGCTGTTCGTCAAACAGGGAGACAAGGTGACGTCCGGTGATCGGATTGCCATCGTCGAAGCCATGAAGATGGAGCATATTCTCCACGCCGATGCGGACGGTATCGTCAAGGACGTTTACTATGAGGAAGGCGCTCAAGTAGATTCCGGAGCGACGATAGCGGAATTCGAAACGTGATGTGAAAACCTGATAACTTGAGCAGATCGTCAATATCGGAATTCTCACGCCGTCTTACTTTGTCAGTCGCGCCGAAAAACCTCGACAGTGCCTCTATAACAGAAATAATATCGGTTTTTCGAAAACTGGACTTTCGCGCTATAGCCTCCCGCAGATCGCGCTGCAATGCGGTAGGAATGGATCTTCACTTTCCGCAAGCATTCGCTGAAACTCCTCTTCCGGCTTGCATAAATAATTAAGCGGTTAGACCAAAGCCTATTGCGCTGCAAAAAAACCTGCCACATACTTATGTCAGGGTGTATACATTGCGCTCGAAGCGGGATGGGGAACGGTGAGGACCACTTTCGTCCGACACCCGCGGCGCATGAAGGGTGTGATGGAATGAATTATTATTCCTACGAGATGGCGCATCTGGCCGTCACTCCGCTCCGCTGGGGCATGGAGGGGCTGAAGATGCAGCTCGAATCGCCGCTCAATCCCTATCGAGAAATGCTTGTTCCGCGCATGCTCGCGGCGGGCTGCGAGGTCTTCGAAAATGTGACCCGCCGTTACGGCAAGCCGGAATGGGGCATCAAGCAAACCCGGATTTTCGGCATGGATGTGCCGGTCCGCAAGGAAGTGGTCTACCGCAAGCCTTTCTGCAATCTGCTTCATTTCGACCGCGACAGGAGCGTGATCGGCAACCGCTACGACCCGAAGGTGCTGATCGTCGCGCCGCTCTCGGGCCATTACGCCACGCTGCTGCGGGGCACGGTCCAGTCGATGATCCAGGAGCATAATGTTTACGTTACCGACTGGACGGACGCACGCATGGCGCCCCTCAGCGAGGGCCGCTTCGATTTCGACGATTTCATCGACTACATCATCGAGTTCGTCCAGTTTCTCGGCGACAATACGCATGTGATCGCCGTCTGCCAGCCTGCCGTGCCGGTTCTGGCCGCCGCCGCGCTGATGGCCTCGCGCGGCGATCCGATGCAGCCGTCTTCGCTGACCCTGATGGGCGGGCCGATCGACACGCGGCGCAACGAGACCGTCGTCAACCAGCTTGCCAAGGCGCGCCCGATCGAGTGGTTCGAGCAGAACGTGATTTACCGCGTTCCCTTTCCCAATCCGGGCTTCATGCGCAAGGTGTATCCCGGCTTCATCCAGCTCACCGGCTTCATGCAGATGAATCTTGAGCGCCATATCGAGGCGCATCAGGGCCTGTTCAACAATCTGGTGAAGGGCGATTGTGATAGCGTCGATCAGCACCAGAATTTCTACGAGGAATATCTGGCGGTCATGGATCTGACCGCCGAGTTTTACCTGCAGACCGTCAAGACCGTCTTCCAGAATCACGATCTGCCGGACGGGCGTCTGATGCATCGCGGGGAACTCGTCGATTGCAGCGCGATGGAAAAGACAGCGCTGATGACGGTCGAAGGTGAAAACGACGATATTTGCGGCCTTGGCCAGACCGAAGCGGCGCTCGACCTGTGCACGAACATCCCGATCGACGAGAAATACCATTACGTGCAGCCCGGCGTCGGTCATTACGGCGTGTTCAACGGCACGCGCTGGCGCACCGAAATCCAGCCGCGCATCCGTGAATTCATCCGCACGATCCAGTTCAAGCGCATGGTCGGCAATACCTCGTCGATGGGCCTGCCCTACCGCACGCTTCAGGAAAACCGCGAGGAAATCGTGGAATATTCCGAACCCGCCGAATAGCGGGAGCGGCAACGTGTCCTGACCTGGACGCGATATCCGAACCGTTTCCGCTCTTTTGCTGTCACATTCTAAGTGCTAGCTTGCACCGCAACAGAGGTTTTTGTCCGATGCGGTTCCGCAGCTTCACATGCTCTCTCGTCTTTCTTGCCGCGCTTGCGCTTCCGGCGCATGCGCAGGACGGCGAGGACATGCCCTATTTCAATCGCGGCGACGCGCGTGAGGCGATCAAGCAGGCGCTAGAGGCCGTTCACAACGTCAAATGCGGCGCGGACGCTTGCGCACAGGCGACGACGGAAGAATTCGTCACGCCGCCGATCGAGATGGAGGACGCCCGGTTCGCATTGATGAGCGGAGCCACATCCGCGCGGCTGAAATGGTGCGAGCTGAACTGGCAGCAACGCACCTTCCCGGCGATGATGCAGAGCTTCCAGGAGCGCGGCATCCATAATCTCCGGTCTCTGGCCATGCTGCGGCTCATTCACGACGCGCAGTTCAGGAAGGATTTCTCCAATTTGCAGGTCTTCAGGACCTGCTCCGATGACCTGCGGGCAAAGTTGGACAAACAACATCCCGCCTTGGACCTCCCGCCTTGGCAGGGCGTCCTGAACAATGCGCTGCTCGATGAGTCGGTAGCGACCATGCTTCAGCGCGTTCTGAACGATATCGGGCAGGCGCGCTGCGGAATGGAAAAATGCGCGCCCGCCACGGAGGCCGAGAAAGCAAATCCGCCCATTACGATCGAACAGGCCCGGCAGGCCATGAAAGTCGGCCTCAGCGCCGGGGTCGCGCAGTTTTGCGAACTGGACTGGAAAAACCTTATCTTCCTGCCCTTCATGGGTTACCACCAGCACAAGTCGCAGATGGAAGCCCGTCAGCTATCCATAATGTCCATGCTGTTCGCCACCATGCAGGGCTTCATTCTGGACAGTTACAAGAAGCACGAGAAGACCTGCTCCGAGCAGATGCGGGACAATCTGGAAAAGCAGTTCTCAAGAAGCTGATCCTGATCCAGCGCCGGATGATCAGAACGGCAGCATCGCCTGCAGCCTGTCGACAACCTGCCAGATGTTGAAGTTCGACACGCCGGTGTAAAAATATTTGCCCAGACCCAGCGTGAAGATCAGATTGCCGTAGAGCGCGTGTTCCAGACATAGCGTCCAGAAGGAACGCGAGCTTTCATAGCGCCAGGCAAACAGCAATCCGCCCATGAAGCTGATGATCAGCGTTGTCACGTCCTGAAAGACGATGTGGCTGAATGAAAACAGCACCGCATTGAGGAAGATGCCGGCCTGCGGATCGCCCGCGAAAAGCGGCCTGTAGCGGTGAAAGAAGAACACCCGGTACATGATCTCCTGCGCCGTCACGGAGACAAGCGGGTAAACGATCATGATCGTAAGCCAGAGATCGTAGGCGCGCTGGGGAAAGGCGAGATAGCGCTCGGGCACGTCGTTATAGGCGAAAATCGCCAGCGCAGGCCCCGCGATGGCGAAAATCAGCACGACGCTCGCCAGATCCTTCAGCCGGATGCCCACGCCGAGCGTCTCGCGCCATGAGAAGCTGCGGTCGATGGTCAGAAAGATGATGAAGAAGACGAAGACCGGCGGCAGGAGCGCAAAGAGCGGAATGCGCTGCTCGTAAAGCAGGTTGTAGAGCAGGATCGGCGTGACAACGAAGAACGCCAGCATCTCGACAAGCAGCCACAGCCGCCAGCCTATGCTCGCCTTTGGCTGGTCGCCTGTTCTCATCGCCGCCGAAATCCGGGCGTCAGGGTCTCCGCTCGTCTGAATATTCATGCCCAAGCTCGTCGAGATCACTCGCGGTTCTCAGACAAATGCAAACGCATTCATCCGATTTCACTCCAGCGGTTCATGCTTCTCCAACTCTGCCGCCCGCCACCGTCCATAGCGCCACGCGGCCCAGGGCGGATGATACTCCGCGCGGATGTCGGGCGCGGGGTCAAACCCGCTCGTGCCTCCCGGACGGCAGCGCAGAATACGCGACAGTGTTAGCCAAAAACCGCGCCACACGCCATTCCGGTCGATGGCGGCGAGGGCATATTCGGAACAGCTCGGTGCATGCCGGCACCGCCCGCCCAGAAAAGGGGCAAGCAGATACCGATAGAGATGGATGGGCAGCTTGGCGGCGGTTGCTGTGAATTTGGCGTATGTCACGATCGAACACGGCACATGGGGTAAGGGCAGAGAAGAAAAAAGCGCCCAACCCCGGCGATGGTTGGGCGCTTAATGCGTACTACGCGGTGCGCCGGGAGGGATTCCGGCGCTGTAACGAGGCCTTCGGTTAGACGGGGGGCACTACCGATGGTGACTGGCCTCGTCACTGTCACAGTACATATGCTAATATAGCACAGTTTCAACCGGAAGCATCAAAAAATCTAAACAACGCTTGACAGTGGCGAACAAGTCGCAGCCAGCGGTGGTTTTTTCTGAGTTCACAAGTATTTGCTGTGCTTCGTTAACATATAAACGTCTAATTTCCGCTCCCCTTGAAGCTTGGAAGGCCGATATCCGCAGAAAATTTGAACAGCTTCGGGTCCGCTTCCTTGTCGTTTTCGAGCTCCGCGAGTTCGATGCGCGTATTGAGCCCCTGCGCATCGGTGATGATCCATTCGCGCAGCTGTAATTCCGGCCATTCGAAGAAAAGCCGAATCTGGCCGCCGCGGCTTTCCTTGTCCTCTACGGTGAGGACGACGATGTTCTCCCCTTGGTCGATGGCGATGATCCGTGCGTCCCGCACGAGATCGACCTTCTCCTTGAGCAGGAGTCTGAACGGCGTCGAATCCAGCGGATAGCGGTCCGCTGTTTTCAGGTCGTGGTTTTCGATCGCCAGATATTTGCCGTCGGAGATGATTTTCATGCGGCTTGGGCGATCATAGTCGAACAGCACCTTGCCGGGCCGCTCCAGAAAGAATTTGCCCTTTTTGCGATCGTCATTGGCGTCGGTCTGCAGAAAGAGCCCTTCCAGATTGGTCATCGTGTTGAAGTAGGCGTTGACCTTCTCGACGATCTCGACCTGCTCGGGCGAACTGGTGAACCGGCTTGTCTGGGGCGGAGCGGTGCCGAACTGGGCGTCCCAGCCGCTGGACACGCCAAGCGGGTTGCTTTCCTCACCGGGCTGAGCCGCAGTCTGCGCGCCGGCTTCGGGTTCCCCTGCCGCCGGCGTCTCGCCCGGCGCCGCGCCTTCCGCCGTTGCCGCCGGATCGCCCTCGGCGGGCGCTTCCTGTGGCGCTGCCGCTTCGGGCGCTGGCTCGGCAGGCGGTTCGGCGCTGGCCGGAGGATTTTCTGCCGGCGTCTTGCTGTGGACCGAATAGCCCGAGCCGTCGCTTTGCGCCTGGGCCAGCGGCGCGGCCAGAATGGCGAGCGCCATCAACGCCGCGGATAACGCTGTGGGCCGAATTGCATGTTTCATCGGATGCGAGCCTCCGTTCAACTCTGTCGTCAAATGTGCGGGTGCGTGAATTGCCGCCACTTTCGCCGTAAATTCGCGCAAAATCTAGGCCGCAATGCGTTTTTTTACGCAAGCATTATGTGTCGCTGCCGGAGAGCACCTCTCTTTTTCCGGTGCGATTGGGTGCGCTGATGATGCCGTCCGTTTCCATGCGTTCGATAAGGGACGCGGCCCGGTTGTAGCCGATCCCGAGTCGACGCTGGAGGTAGCTCGTCGTCGGCCGCTTGTCGCGAAGCACGATGTCGATGGCCTGATTGTAGACATCGTCACCCGAGCCGGCCCCATTCGCACCGCCGGAGCGCGATGAATAATCGTCGCCGCCGTCCTGATCGCCGCCATTATCGTCGTCGAGCACGCCGTACATGTAGTCCGGCTCGCCCTGCACGCGCAGGAAATTGACAATTTCCTCGACCTCGTCGTCGGAAACGAACGGCCCGTGGGCGCGCATGATACGGCCGCCCGCCGCCATGGTCAGCATGTCGCCCGCGCCGAGAAGCTGCTCCGCGCCCATCTCGCCGAGAATGGTCCGGCTGTCGATTTTCGAGGTGACCTGGAAGCTGATGCGGCTCGGGAAGTTGGCCTTGATGGTGCCGGTGATGACATCGACGCTCGGGCGCTGAGTCGCCATGATCAGGTGGATGCCCGCCGCGCGCGCCATCTGCGAGAGGCGCTGGACGGCGAATTCGATGTCCTTGCCCGCCACCATCATCAGATCGGCCATCTCGTCGATGACCACCACGATATAGGGCATGGGCGTCGGGTCGATATTCTCGCGCTCATAGATCGCGCTGCCGGTTTCCTCGTCGAAGCCGGTCTGCACGGTGCGGGCGAGCGGCTCGCCGGTGCGTTGGGCGCGGGCGACCTTCTGGTTGAAGCCCATGATGTTGCGGACGCCTAGCTTGCACATGCGCTCATAGCGCGAATTCATCTCCGCCACGGTCCATTTCAGCGCCTTGATCGCCTGATGCGGATCGGTGACGACGGGCGTCAGAAGATGCGGGATGCCGTCATAGACCGAAAGCTCCAGCATTTTCGGGTCAATCATGATGAAGCGGCATTCCTCCGGCGGCAGCCGGTAGAGCAGCGACAGGATCATGGTGTTGATCGCGACTGACTTGCCCGATCCGGTCGTGCCAGCGATCAGCAGATGCGGCATGCGGGCCAGATCCACGATCACGGGATCGCCGCCGATGGTCTTGCCGAGCGCGAGTTGCAGACGGCCCTTGCCTTGCGCGAAATCCTTGGCTTCCAGAAGCTGGCGCAGATAGACGATTTCGCGGTTCTGGTTTGGCAGCTCGATCCCGATGGCGTCGCGGCCGGGAATGACGGCGACGCGGGCGGACACGGCGCTCATGGAGCGGGCGATGTCGTCGGCCAGCCCGATCACGCGCGAGGATTTGGTGCCACGCGCGGGCTCGAATTCGTAGAGCGTGATGACCGGGCCGGGATGGACGCCGGTAATCTGGCCCTTGATGCGGAAATCCTCCAGTACGCTCTGAAGCATCTCGGCGCGGCGTCCCAGTGCGCTGTCGGACATGTCCGGATCGTTCTGGCGCGGCGGCGCGGCAGTCAGCAGTTTCAGCGGCGGCAGCGTGAATTCCTCGGCCGACCAGTTGCCGATTTCCGGCGCGCGGCTGGCGGAGGCGCGCATCGAGCGGTCCGGCATGGGCGGCTGCATGGGCACGGCACGCGGTCCCTTGCGAATGACGGGAGCAGGCGGTTCGGGCTCGGCGTAATGCGCCTGTTCGACATGATAGGCGCCGTTCGCCTCCTCGTAATAGTCGTCCGCGGCGGATTCCTCGAAATTCTCGTTGGCGTAAGCGGCATCATGCTGCGGATAGGCCAGAGCGGCCTGTTGCTGATGCCGGAATTGCGGCGAAACATGCTGCTGCACGGGCGCGGCTTGCGGCGGCTGATGCGCATATTGCGGGGTATGCTGCGGCTGGGCCGGCCATTGCTGGACGGGATGCGCCTGCGGGATTGCATGGCTTTGGGGCGCATATTGCGGCGCTGCGGGCCCGTGTCCCTGCTGGCGCGGGATCAGCCGAGCATTCTCGAAATAGGGCTCGATCCGGTCATCGCCGGTTTGCTGGACGATATGCGTGGGCTGAGCCCTGGGAGCCCTTTGAACCGGCGGCGGCGTAACGGGACGAATATCCGGGATCTCGTAACCGCCATAACGCGGATTGAAGGAGCCGCGTCGGTCGGGCGCCGGGTTGAACCGGTCCGCATCCTCCGGTTCCCAGTAGGTCGGCGTCACGCCGCGTCCCTGTACGGCTTCCCGCTCCAGCGATTTCGCGAAGCGCCTGCGCGCCTTGCCGACGCCGATCATCATGTAGGAAACACCGGCCAGCATCGCGCCGCCCAAGCTGTGTCCGTGTCCCTGGCCAATTCCAGGCCTCGCCAGCAGGCCAAGTTCGTGACGCCCGACACCGCAGGCGCGCAGCAGGGTCAGGAAGCCGAGCGCGCCCGCAACCGCGCCGCCTAGCGGAACGGCAATGCTGTCGTGGATCAGCCCGCCAAGCCCCAGAAATACGGATTTCCCGAAATCGCCGATCATGCCGCCGAGCCCATGCACGAGCAGCCAGCCCGGCGGCTTCGGCATGATACTGAGGGCGCTGGCGATCAGGACGACCGAGAGCATCCACATGGCGAGCCGATGACGCGGGTTGCCGACACGCTCGCCTGTCAGAAGCGCCAGTCCCCATACGGCTTGCGGGAGAAACAGGGAAATCGCACTCAGGCCGAGCAACTGAAAAAGCATGTCGGCGAGCGAGGCTCCGGTTGCGCCCAGAAGATTGCTCGGCGCGCCATCGGTCGCGCGGTTGAGACTGGGATCACCGATCGACCAGGTCAGCAGGCTTATCCAGCCGAAGAGCGCCATCGCCAATATGGCCCCGCCGACGATCCGCATCGGCAGACGATGAATTTCGGAGCCCATTCCGCCGGGCAGAATGCGGCCGGAGTCGCTCATGCGGTAATCGGACATTTCGCTCAACTCAGGAGTAACGCGCCGCAGCCTTGCAAGACCGCTCCACCCGATTGGAAGTGCAACGCCCCGGCTCTTCAGTCTTCAGCTCGATTTCTCTGAAAAATGCGTGCCATTTTTCAGATCTCGCAGTCGTGTGATGGCCTCCTTCGTCAGCGTCAGATCGTCGACAAGGGCTATGCGGACGTAATCCGCCCCCGGATTGCGTCCGCTCGAATCTGTCTGCGCCAGGTAGGCTCCTGGTAACACTTTGACACCGCATTCTTTCCAAAAGGTTTTCGTGGCAAGCTCTCCACCGCCTAAATGCGCCATATTGAGCCAAAGAAAGAACGCGCCGGGCGGTACATCGATGTCGATCACGCCCGCAAGCAGGTCGCGGACCGCGCTGAATTTCTCCACATAGAGCGCGCGGCTGGCCTCGACATGGGCCTCCTCGGACCAGAGTCGCGCCGATGCGTGCTGCACGGGCAAGGGCATTTGCGGGGCCGCTACATTGCGGAATCGCGAGAAGGCGGCGAGGAAGCCGGCGTCGCCGGCAATGAAGCCGGAGCGCAGACCCGGCACGTTGGAGCGCTTCGAAAGCGAATTGAGCACCAGCACGTTGGCGAAATCGCCGCTCGCAGCATAGGCGGCCGCAAGTCCACCCGGCGGCGGCGCGTTCGTGTAAACCTCCGAGTAACACTCATCCAGCAAGAGCAGAAAATCGTGCTGCCGGGCCAGCGCCACGGCCTTCTTCAGATAGTCGAGGCTCGCGACAGCGCCTTGCGGATTGGACGGCGAGGCGAGATAGAACGCTACCGTTCGCGACAGGGTTTCCGGCGGAATGGCGTCCAGATCGGGGAGAAAGCCCGTCGCTTCCTCGCAGGGCAGGAAGACCGGCTCGGCCTTGGCCGCGACAGCCGCCGCCAGATAGGCCTGATAGAACGGGTTCGGCATGAGGATCGCCGGCTTCGCCACATCGGAACGCCGCGCCATTGCCGGGAAGATCACGGTGAACAGCCCCTCGCGCGATCCGCTCAGCGGCAGGATATGCCGCCCCGCCTCGATGGCGCCGGCAAGCGATGGATAGCGCCGCCCGATCCAGCTGGCGATCGCGTCCAGCAGCGCCGGGGTGCCCTGAATCGGCGGGTATTTGGCGTACCCGGCAAAGGCTTCCTGCAATGCGTCCAGCAGGAAAGGCGGCATCGGATGGCGCGGTTCGCCGATGGTCAGGTCGAGCGGCGGCTGGCCCGGCTCGATCCCGTCAAGCTCGGTGCGGAGCCGCGCGAAGGGCGACTGGATCATCCTGGCGAGGTGATCGAGCCCGGTATTCGCGGGTCTGATGCTGGACATTGTTTTTCCTCCTGGCGCGCCGGCATCGTCTTCCCCGGCGAGCGGCGCCAGACGATAGGGCGAGTTGCCAAAGCCGTCCAGTCGCGCCTGCGCCGAAATCAACCATTGCGTGTTCTCGCGCCGCCGACTCGCGCAGTGATTCAGCTTTCCGAAAGACGGTTTTGTTAGCTTGGAATGTCATCTGACGCCATTTGCGCAACCCTCATTGGGGCACGGTCGGGTAGATGCCCCTCCGGCCGAAAGAGCATCGATCCCCATAAGAGGCGCGACAAACCGATCTGCCCTTGCAGATGATGGAGCAGCATAGCGGGAGTAGAAGCGTGAAAGGCGTCGTCTTCACTGAATTTCTCGAAATGGTGGAGGAGCAGCATTCGGCGGCTTTTGTCGAGGACATCGTCGATGATGCTCATTTGCCTTCCAAGGGATATTACACCGCCGTCGGAGCCTATCCGCACACGGAAATCATCTCCCTCGTCGGCTGCCTTGCCGAAAAGACGGGGATGCCCTCACCTCTTCTGATGAAAGGCTTCGGGGAGCATCTGTTCGGGCGTTTCAGGGCGCTGTATCCGAAGACCTACGAAGGCAGCAGTTCGGCTTTCAACTTTCTTGCAGGCGTCGAGACGCATATTCACATGGAAGTGCGCAAGCTCTATCCGGAAGCCGCTCTGCCCTCGTTCCAGGTCGAGCAGCATACGCCACGCAATTTCTCCATGATCTATGTCTCGACACGGCCTTTCGGAGATCTTTGCGAAGGTCTGATCCTTGGCTGTCTGAAGCATTTCAACGAAAGCGCGACGGTCATCCGCGAAGACCTGCAACAGGAACCGGAAACGAGAATCCGCTTTCGGATCACGAAAACCGGGGCTTGAGGCATGAGCGCCGGGAGCCACCTCGAAAAGCGGATTCTGCGGGAGGCTGAAGGCCGCAAGGCCGCCGAACGTCTTCTCGAAGCCAAGACGCTTGAGCTGTTTCTCAAGAATGAGGAGTTGCAGGTCTCGGCCGAAAAGCTGCGCTGTCAGGTCGATCTGATCGGCATGATCATGGACTCTGTCCCCGATGTCGTCCTGACCTGCAACGAGAGACTCGAAATCGAAACCGTCAGCGTCGCCAGCCTGACCATTCTCGGATATGCCCCGTCCGATCTCACAGGACTGAAGATTACCCAACTGATCCCCGCGCTGACCGGGAACATCAAGCGGCTCGACAGACCGCGCTTCACCTTCAGCGTCATTGAAGTCGCAACCCGAGAGGGCGGCATGGTCATGGCCGAAATTCGCGGCAGGCGAACCCGGCTCCATGACAGGACACTCTACGTTCTCGTGCTGCACGAGATCGACGAACGCCTGGCGACCGAAAGGATGAAGGAGGACATTTACCGGCAACTGCATGAATCACGGCGTCTTGAAGCGATCGGCGCGCTTTCGAGCGGCATTGCCCACGAAATGAACACCCCAATTCAGTTCATCGGCGATAATGTCAAGTATATCGGCCATTCCCTGAATAAAATTCACGCATCCTATATGCTTTACGACAAACTTAAAATCGAGTGTCAGCGGCAGAATATATTGCCGGAGTTTGTCGGCGAGATAGATGAATTCAATCGCGACATAGATCTTCACGATCTGACCAAGGAAATATTCACCGCCATGCGGGAAACAATGGACGGAATCAAGCAGGTTCGCGACATTGTCGTTCTGATGAAGGAGTTCTCGCATCCGGGCAGCGGTAAACCGGAATTCAACGATCTGAACAAGGTCGTCCAGGGAGCGCTGACGATTTCCCGGAGCCGGACGAAAGGCGTGGTCGCTGTCGAGACCGATTTTGCCGGGGACGATCCTGAAGTGTCCTGCCGCAAGGGGCAGATCCAGCAGGTTCTCGTCAATCTCATCGTCAATGCCGTCGAGGCGATCGAGGACGCCAATATTCCCGATGGCCGCATCAGGATCGCCACGCGCCGTACGGATTCAGCGGCTCGTATCGAGGTCAGCGACAACGGTCCCGGCATCCCTGCGGATGTGCGCGAGCAGATCTTCGACCCGTTCTTCACCACAAAACAGGTCGGCAAAGGCACCGGGCAAGGCCTGGCGCTCGCCAAGGACATCATCATTCAGCAGCATGGCGGACAGCTCTATCTGGACGAGAGGCCCGGTTATTCGACCTGTTTCGTGATCGAACTTCCGGCAAGCCCGGTCCCGCAAGGCCGTTCCCTGGAGAAAAAGCGACATGTCTCGACCCGATGAGAAAATCCTGCTTGTCGACGACGAGCCGCGCCTTCTGGCGGGGTTGCGTCGCCGGCTGGTGGACCGCTTCCAGATCCTCACCGCCGAGAGCGCGGCGGAAGCTATCCGGATTCTGGAAAGCGACGAAAAGATCGGCGCGATCCTGACCGACATGCGCATGCCGGAACGCGACGGGCTGGACCTGCTGATCGAGGTCAGCGAACGCTGGCCCGACATCAGACGGCTCATGCTGACCGGCAATAACGATCAGGACACGGCAATGGCCGCGGTCAATCGCGGGCGCGTATTCCGTTTCTTCCGCAAGCCATGCGATGCGGAGCAGCTTGCGAACGCATTCAGCGAGGCCATCGAGGAATACCGCTTCGTCACCGGCGCACTGGCCGCACGCAAGACGCTCGAACTGAGGGCGCGGTCGGGAGCGCGCTCGCGCAGGGCTTTCCTGTCGGCAATGAGCCACGAACTGCTGACGCCGCTCAACCACATTCTCGGCTTTTCCTCGATGCTGGAGATGAAGCTTCGGGACAAGGAGGAGAATGAAGCGCTTGAGTATCTCGATCACATCAAGGATAGCGGGGAAACACTGCTTCGTCTCGTCCAGCGCGTGCTGGAGATCGTGCGCTACACGTCCGGCGACCCCGGCCGGGAGTTGCAGATAACAGACGCAGCCACGCTGATAACCGAGGAGTTGAACCAGCTGCGGACCAAGGCGGACACGAAGGCGATCAGCATAAGCTTCCAGAACCCGCCCGCCCCGATCCATGTCCGCACCAGCACCTACGAGCTGCGTTTCTCGCTGCGCGAATTGCTGGATAACGCGCTCAAATTCACCGACGCCGGCGGGCATGTGTCCGTGGCCGCAAGTGAAAGCCGCGGTCAGTTGCTGATCCGTATTGCGGATACCGGCGTCGGCATGAACGAAGATACGGTCAGGCGGGCGCTCGGCATCTTCAATCAGGGGGAGGAAGGCATCAACAGGCGCTTTGGCGGCATGGGGCTTGGCCTGACTTTCGTTGCGTTCTTCGCGCGGGCAAACCGGGGCAAGGTTACGATCGAGAGCGAGAAGGGCTCCGGCACGACGGTCATGATGACCCTGCCGACGGCGGAGCAGTCGCGTGAATTGTCGAGGATCGCCTGATCCGGCGGGCAACAATACGGCGTTTCAGGACCGTGCAACCAGCACGCAGCCCAGCGCGATCATGATGGTGCCGACCATCCGCAGCGGGCTGACTGTTTCCTGCAGCAGGAACACGCCGAACAGCATGACCACGATAAAGCTGACCCCGACGAAGGGATAGGCGAGCGAAAGATCGACTTTCGACAGAACCCAGAGCCAGACAGCGATGCTCAAGCCGTAAATCGTCAACCCGGCCCAGACGAGCGGCGAGGTTGCGACGGCGAGGATGAGATGCTTCCCGCCCTCCGGGATCGCCGCCGCGACGGCGGGGCTGCTCATGCCAAGCTTCAATGCGAGCTGCGCGCAGGCCGAAGCCGTCACGGTCGCCAGAATTAGCCCTAAAGTGACGATCGACATCTCAGGCTCCTAGAACGGCAGGGTGACATAACGCGCAAACAGCACGACCGCGAGGCTCGCCAGCACGGCAAGGTGGCTCGCTTTGTCATGGAGCGCGAATTCCACGGGATCCTCATCCACCAGACCGCGCCGCGCCGCAATCCAGATGCGATTGGTCCAGAAGATCATGATCAGGCACAGAACCCACAGCACATTGACGCTGACATATTCGCGTTCCACCTCCGGGCTGTTGATGAACAGCGCGAGCACGACGATCGATGCCGTTGCGTTCGCCACGCCGAGGGTGAACATCGCTTCAATGTCAGACCCGACATAGCCGCGACCGTGCACGGCATCGCTCGATCCGTTCATCTTGCGCAACTCGATGTAGCGTTTCAGATAGGCAAGGCTGATGAACAGAAAGATGCAGAATGCCAGCAGCCAGGACGACAATTCCACGCTGATCGCCACCGCGCCGGCAAGAACGCGCAGCATGAACAGCACCGACAGCGCCAGCACATCGGCCGTGAAAATCCGCTTCAGATAGAAGGAATAGGTGATCGTCAGCGCGAAATAAAGCGCCAGAACGCCAATGAAGGGCGTGGGGAGGAAGGCGAGCGCCAGCAACAGCGACAGTGCCGCGAGCCCGATCGCTCCGGTAATTCCGCCGGCGATGGAGAGCGCGCCCGAAGCAAGCGGCCTGTAGCGCTTGATCGCGTGATTGCGGTCCGCGTCGAGATCCCACAGATCGTTGATGAAATAGCCGGCCGAAGCGCAAAAGCCGAAACAGACGAAAGCCGTGAGCGCCTGCAGCACCGCCGTCATGTCTTCATATTCATGCGCTGTCAGAAGCGGGACGAAAATCAGGAAATTCTTGGCCCAATGCTGCGGTCGCATGGTTCGGATGAACGCGCCCGTTACCCGCGCAGGCCCTGCTGCCAAACTCAAACTCTGTTCTCCCATGTGCTTCTGGACGCAAAGTTGTGAAGCGAGGTTCAACTTGTAACGGCACGGAGCACGAGATCAGGATCATTCCATGCGGAAGCGATTCTGGTCTCCACCTGTGTGTCTGCAGCTAGTGGAGCGAATTTGATATTTGATCCCCACTCGCTGCGGGGCATATTTTCAAACGTCAAATTCTAAAGCTCCACTAGAATCAATAGTTTCTAGTGGTTCTTGAGATTCAAACATTTGTAAATGAGGGGGCGGCAAATGGAATACAAATGTTTGAATCGAACCACCAGATTTCGAAAAGCTTGTCCCCGCACAGCCGGGAACGGCGCTCATTTTATCGGACCTTGCTCTAGCGGTTTCATTCAGTTCGGCCAAGCATTTATCAGCTTTGATGAACCGAGCCAATTTTTAACGCGTCTCAAAGTTTGCCGCCGGAACCCGTCGGGATTTTCCGGATTAACCGGGGGGCAGTTGTTCAACCATTGTTCAATGAGTATGTTGGAAATTGGCGCCAAAAGGGATACCGCGGGGGCGCGGTCCGGGCATCTGAGCATCACAAATCGAGTCGCATGTCGAATACCGCTATTAAGAAGAAGGACGAACCCGCGGCCAGCAAGGGTGGCGGGAGGCCAGCGGCGCTGCTGGCGGGAGCAGTCATCGCAACGCTCTCTGTTGCATTTTCCCTTGTCGTCGCGGAGGCGGGATACCGGCTTGGCGTCGGCGTGCCTTTGCTGGAGGCAAGCAATTGGCGCGTCGAAGGCATACGCACGAAACGGATCGGTGATCGCGCCATGACGGACGACCGTCTCGGCTGGACGCTGAAACCGCATTACAAAAGCAGCGGGTTCAATACGATCGACCACGGCATCCGGCGGAATTTCGATGAAACCGAGGTCAGGACCGGCGGCGTTCTGGCGGTCGGCGATTCCTTCACCGAAGGCTTCGATGAAGTGACGGACGAGGGAACATGGCCGGCGCATCTGGAAGAGATCCTCGGTGAGCCGGTCATCAATGCCGGGGTTGCCGGCTATGCGGCGGACCAGATCCTCTTGCGCGCCGAGGACATGCTGGCGCTGATAAAACCGCAAACCCTGATTATCGGTTTCACCGAAGTCGATATCTACCGAAGCGCGTTGTCCGAAGCGGGCGCGCCAAAGCCCTATTTCACCATCGAAAACGACGAACTGGTTTATCACCCTCCCGGTCCATTCGAACCCAGGGAGGAGGAAAACCCGATCACCGCCGGTTTGCGCAGCGTGCTGGGGTATTCCGCGCTCGGCGATCATCTCTTCAGCCGCCTGACGCCGTCATTCTGGTATCCGCAGCAGGCAGCCGCATACAGGGAAATCGAGAACGAACCACTAAAGATCATCTGCCGTCTGCTCGAAAAGACGAAGAACCTGAGCGAAGCGCAGGACGTTCGTCTTCTGGTCTTCCTCCAATATGCTGGCGACCTGGTGCTTGAGGAGCCGGGGATCATCGATGATATGAAGCACATCACGAAATGTGCGCAAGAGACCGGAATTCAGGTCGTCGATCAGTTCGCGTCCCTTAAGGCCCTGACAAAAGGCGATGTCGATCTCGTCGCCGAGTATTATGTGGTCGATCAGAACGAGGAGTACGGCCACATGTCGCCGAAGGGCAATCACCATGCGGCACAGCTTCTGGCGGAGGCGTTGGACAACGACGACGAGACGCCGCCGCTGAGCACCTCCCTGGAGGAAAAAAGCAAGCCGGTACCTAATTGACGGGCTGTGCCGCACTCAGTGCCGTGACTCGGTCCTGCGTCTGAGCCCGGTCCCGCGCCCTACCCGATCAGACCGCGCAGCACCGGCGCCGCGCCCGTATCGCGCCCTGCCTTGCGATGAAGCCCCACTGGAACGTCGAACAGCGAATAGACAGTGTTCACGACGGAACTGATCGTCAGATATTCCTCGACATCGAAGGCCTCCGGCAGATCGTTCCGAGCACGGAGCGTATCGAAGTCGAACGGCTTCCCCACCGCCTTTTCCAGCTCGGGGTCGATGGCCAGATGGGCCTTGGAAATTTCGGCCGACACCGTCGCCATATCCGACTCGCCGACCACGAGCCCGCTGCGAATGCCTTTACCGCCCAAGAGGATCGAATTCGAATATTGATTGTGGTTGGTCCCCGTTGCGTCGACCGGCATGCCCGGAGCGCGCATCGTCCGGCCGAATTCACTGGCGATCATCACGGTCGTAACGTCGAACATGGAGCGTTTCGCGTCATAGGGCGTATCCACAAGTCCCTGCAGGAGCGCGGCGACCTTGTCGATGGCGCCGCCGAAAAGCTCCGGCTGCGCCCTTGCAAGCTCAGGGGCGTGAACGTCGAACTGCTCGGGCAGCACATAGACGGCCGCGCGCGAAAGCGACAGCCGGAAACATTCCGCGATCAACGCAATGCTCTGCTTTTCTACGCTCTCGCCCGTATTGCCGGCCGAGAGAGATGCCAGTTTCCTGTGTACTTCGGGAGAATTGTCGAGCGCCGCGCGCATCAGCCGCGCCCCTTGCGAAAGAGCGCCGTCCCCTTGCGCCGCCTCGTCAATCCGTGATTGGACGAATGACGTCAACGGATCGTTCGCATGAGCCGGCGGCAACTGACGCAACCGCTCGGGCAAGCCGGAAAGAACCTTCGGCTGAAGGGGAATGACCCCGGAATGGTTGAGCGCGGTGAAGTCGGCGCGTTCGGCGGGAATGATCGCGTCAACCGCGCCCGGCTTGCGCCCCGTCTCGGCAAGATTGAGATGGGGAATGAAGCTGTCGCCGCCGAATGGATCGCCCGTGAACAGATAATTCATGTTCTGCGCATGGCCGTCGAAGCTCGGTGTCATCACGACGCCATTCAGCACGCTGAAACGATCCTTGAAGGCCCGCAGAGGCTTGACCAGGCTTGTGGCCGGAGCGATGACGCCGTTCTTGCCCTGCCACGGCTCCGGCTCCTTGCCCAGATAGTTCTGGATCTTGCCGGCTTCCGTCATGGCGAGAGGCCGCGCATCGAAGGTGTAGGAGGTGTCGGCGCCCCCATTGAGCACGATCATCAGGAAGAAATGCGGATCGTCGCGCTGCGCCTCGGCGCGCGGGCGGCCCAGAAAACTTAGCCCCGGCAGAAGCAGCGTTGCCGCTCCGGCGAGGCCGAATTTGAGAACGTCGCGTCGGGAATGGATCATTTTCGGGAACAGGCCCCTTGTCATCATTGCAGCAGGAAATGCGGATTGAGCATGATGGCCAGCGTCATCGCCGACACCGCCTCCTGCGGATTGTTCTGCGCGTAGGTCTCGCGGACGAAATCCCGCCACGCCTCATATTCCGACTTCGGCGCGTTGTAGCCCATCATCGCGAGCCAGAACGAGACCATCACCTCTTCGCTTCGCGCTTCCCCGGACGGCCAGGTGCACAAGGCTTCCAGCGTATCGAAGAAAGGCTCGTTGAAGATGAGTTGGGGCGCCTTGCAACTGTCTGCGAGACTTTTCGCAAACAGCGAAAATGCCAGGCGCAGCAACACCATGTTGACCGCGTTGGGCTGTCCGTTCTGAAATGTATGTTCCGCGCCGAATGTCGACCACGTTCCCGTCAGCCCGTCCAGACCGTCTGCCGGCATGAACAGATCGAGTTCGATGGGCGCTTCCTCGGGCGCAATGCGCGCGGAGAGCTCCTTCGATAGCGCATTGATCCCCTTGAGCTGGGCGCCGGCGCTCAGCGCCGGGCCGCTCGCCAGCGAGAAAAAAGCCACCATGATCAAAAGAATGCGCATCATGGCCTAATGCGTCTCCTCGTTGCCAAGTTCCTTTTGCACCCACAGGAAAAGCTCCTGCCTCTCCTGGCTCGACATTGGCTTGTTCCGCGGCATGCGCATGGACGGGTCGTTCGAGGAAAGCCGCGTGGAGATCTTGCGCAGGATCTGGGCCGGCGCGGCCTGCTTGCCGTCTTCGGTCAGATAATGGAATGTCTTGCCATGTCCGTCAGGCGCGTCGATCCACTTGCTCAGATCGAGCGTGCTCGATCCGTTGTCGCCGCTGTGACACTGCACGCAGTTCTTCTCCAGAATATAGGCGACGCGGCAGGGCGGGCGGTTGGCCGAAGACGTTTTCGATGCGTAATCGTAGCACTGCTTCGGATCGGCATCGCGGGTCTGGTAGGTCTTGCTTTGCAGAACCCGGACGAGCGCATTCCTGAAGGCAACGGAGGAATTTTCCGCCGCGTCCTTCTCGAACTTGCTGGTGAGATCGTCGAGATAGCCGCCGTCGACCGTCTGGCTCTCCCCAAGTACATATTGCGTCATGCGCTTCATCAGGCAGCGCTTGGCCTCCGGGGCGTTTCTGATGATACGTGACAGATCCGTCAGCGTCTCGCCATAGCTGTTCTGGTCCGTCCAGCGCGGCGAGCGAACATACCCCACATCCCATTTGCGCTCGGCGTCTTCCGGCGCTTTCCAGTTCGCGAGATATTTCCGCCGGTCCGTACTGGCGAGATCATCGAAAACGATGTCGGGCGAGCCGGAACTGTCGGCGAACAGCGCGCCGTAATTGCGAAAAAAACCGGCCATCGGATCAAGCTTGTAATGGCACGAATAGCACGACGTCTGCGTGCCGTGCGCTCCGGCCACATGTTGCTTGGGATCGTCGAACCCGACCGGGTTCAGATCGTCGCAGAAGAAGCGCTTGAGCACGTAGGCGGCCCGTTTCCGGTTGAAATTGGTGGATGAGTTGGCCAGCGCGATGCCCTGCTCATAGCCGAAAACCGGCCATTTGCGGCCACCGGGAAAGGCGGTGTGATCGAGGGGCTGGAATTCGGCGACCGTGTCCGGCGCATATATGTCCGGTTCGAATTTCAGGATCGCGTGAAAGGCCTGCTCAAGCTGGCCGATGATCGTTGCAATTGCCGTGTCCAGCGCCTCGGCGCGGGCCTCGCCTCCGGACTTTTCGCATTGATCCTTGTAGGCCTGGTCGAGCGCGTTGAACGTGTATTCGACCAACTCGCTGCGCATCAGAACGAATATTTCGGCATCCGTGAAAGCTCTCACGAAGCGCTTGTACGCCTCTTCCCGCTCCTCGACATATTCCTCGACCTCATCACACCAATCCTCAAAGCTTATCGGGCTAGCTCCGCGCCGCATCTCGCGAAGTCCGCCGAGCCGCAAAAGCAACTCGTCCATCACCCTGGCCCGCAGCTCTTTCGCGGGCAGCTTGGCCTCGGCAGCGTCCAGATCTTCTTCCACAGGCGACACGGTCAGTGGCGGCATGTAGTAATTGTCAACCAGATTGAACAGTTCAAGATAGTCTTCGTTTGCAAGAAGCGCCTTTGCGGAATTGATTGCATTGGAAAAATCGTAGGCTGAATGGACGTATTCACCATCGGCCTTCAAACTATCAACCTTGAAGCCAAGGAAATACATATTGAAGTCAAGCACAGTATCGCCAAAACGCGGATCATTCATGAAATGGCGGGCGATCTCTTCCTTGGAAAGCATTTCAAGGCTTTCAATATCGTCATCCGGGCTAAGCCCCTCTCCGCCGCGAAGAAGCCGGGCGGTCTTTTCGATCCACCAGCGCTTTTCCCAGGGCGACTCCTCGATGGCCGCCTCCTGTACGGGGGCTGACGCCGCGTCGCCGGGCGCCGCCATCGCAACCTCTTCGCCATGCTTGACCCGGCTGACCTCTTGCTGCAACGCCGGTTGCTCCACGGCCATGACAGAAAATATCGCTGCCGTGACTACAACAACGGCGACGATCGCGGATGCGATAGCCAGGCGCAAGGCAATGCTATGGGACAAGCCCTTTTGCACCGTCGTTTTTTCCTTTGCCGCTGTTTCTAGCCGAAGAGAGCCATGCATTTTCCCCCGTGATGAATTCGCCGCATCATGCCGGGAGATCTCTGATTGAAGAGCGTGCTGGAGAACCCGCGCGCAGCTGATTCATAATGGACTCTGGCACCGAGGGCGACTGACGGCAAGCGAGGCAAAGCGCCAAAATTGTAACGGTCTGTCGCGAACCTGCCGCTGTGGACAATACGACCAGATTATCCTTGGACACCCCTGCCGTTTCCTATCGCCCCTCATAAAAATGGCCAGTCCCTTCGCAGGAAACTGGCCACTCGCGCGACAGAATTATCAATATTCTAAGTGGCGCATTTCTGCTCAAGAGCGTCCAAGGCCGCGTCGATTTTCTGGCCGTCTTCCGATTCCGGATCGACATCTTCGGCCGTTGCGAACGCTTCGGCGATCTCTTCACCATGAGAGATCAGATACTCATCCATTTTCGTGGCGACTTCCTCGGCTTTGGCTTCGTCGTCTTCGGCAACGCCCTCCATCTCCCTGGAAATGGCGCAATAGCCTTCAGTTTTCGCCGGATCTTCAGCGAAGGTGTTGATCGTTGTGACAGCAGCATCGACTTCTTCGGTCGTCGGTGCTTCCACAGCGGCATCTTCACCTTCGGCTGCATTGTCCGTCTGAGCAAAAGCAGGCACGGCAAGCAGAGTGCAAAGACCGGCGATGGCAAAAAAAGTCTTCATATCTTGGTTCTCCCGTTTGATAAAAATCTGGTTACTTGATTACTGAGTCGTCCATGATGCGAAAGGCTGACATGCATAAGAATTAGAAAAGCCAATCCTCCTGCAAACGTGTAGGACTGCATCACGTTAAATGGCGTTTCGGCCAGAACATTGAAGAGCGGGACATAATTGCTTACAAATGTGTAGCAAATCGCCAGAAAGGCAAGTTTTCGCCGATCTCCTGCAAGGGTGCCAGCGATAAAGGCAAAAACCGGCAAAAACACGCCATAGTGATGCTCCCATGCAATTGGCGATGCGATCGTGAGGCTGACCGCGATGATGGAGAACGCCAGCACCCGGTCTTGTTCAGAACTTCTCCGCAGGAAAGCCGCGAGCAGAATCAGAGCGGAACTGACGACGGTTCCCCAATAGACCCACGGCGTATAGGGCGGAAACCCATAGGCATCAAATGTCACGTTCGCATATGAACCTGTCCCGAACAGGCTTGCCAGCCTGTTGAGCAGGCCGTTGATCGACTGGTTGGCGTAATAGGATTCCCCCCTTTCCGACATGAAAGAGAGGACGCGCAGATAATCCAGATGGTTCCACCATCCATAGTGCGAGATCGAGAACAGCAGCCCCACGGCGCCGACAGCCGCGCATCCCGCGGTAAAGCGCCATTCCCGATTGAGCGCGCCCCAGAGCACAACCAGCCCGTAATGCGGCTTGATCAGGCAGATGGCCCCCATCAACACGCCGCTGGCAATTCTGATCCGCAAGACGAACAGCACCATGACGAGAGCGAAGGCCGAATTGATCCAGAGCTGAATCTGACCGAGCGTGAATGCCTTGATCGCGGGATAGAAGGTCAGCGTGAAGCCGAAAACGAGCGCGGCGCGGATGATCGCGAACCTGTCGAAACCATAGGAGGCGAGCGATCGGCGCAGCCCCAGCTCCAGCAAGGCCGCCGAGCAGACCGCCGCCATCACCATAAAGGCCCAGCCGACGAGATCGTTCACCGGCGGCAGGCCGGGAAACGCCATCTCGTCATAGGTCCGCACCCGGTCCTCGCCGAAGAGCATCATGGCCTCAAGGCCGAAAAGCGCCGATGGCGGATACTGGAACTTGACGCCCTGCTCGAAAAATACCGCCGAATAAAGCGGCTTGCCATCGGGCTGCCACGCCGCCAGATGTTCGAGCGCTGCCGCCATCGGTCCCCATGAATCGTCGCCGCCGACGCCGCGCAGCATGTCCCAGCTTTGCTTCAGTACCGTATCGTCGAAGCCACCGGGCGAAAAATGCCAGATCAAACCGTTGATGAACGCCACGTTCACGACAAGAAATAGCGCAAGCTGCAAGGTGAACGACGCGCTTGTGAGCGGCTTTGTCGCGGACGTGGCCTTGTCGGCGATATCGATGCGGGCGAAGCTTGTCATCGTGGTTTCTGCTGGTCTGGCGGAGCGAATTTGACGTTTGAATCCCGGTTGCGGGCCAATCTGGAATGTCGAATTCAAAAGCTCCACCAGATACAAATGTTTAGCTCCTGGTGAGGCATGCAAGAAGCCATATAGAGGCGCAAGGCAGGCGGCAAGGTTCGAGAGCGGGAGCAATGGAACCGAATTGTATCAAAATGCGTCTTTCAGGAGCATCAATATGGACCTGCGACAAATCCCTGTGGTACGAGGGGACGGGTCAATCGAGGATATGAGCCGATGAGCTTTTTTGCCGAGTTTTGGGACTATATGCGAGTCCGTAAGAAGTTCTGGCTGCTGCCGGTTTTCATGGTGATGATCGTTCTGGGCGGCTTGCTGGTTCTGTCGCAAGGTTCGGCCGTTGCGCCTTTCATCTACACGCTGTTCTAGTGGTTCCTGAGATGAACCGCATCTTATGAAAAAGGTTGTTTTCCCGACACTTCTGGCAGCGGTGTGCCTCACGGTGACCGCTGCCTTCGCCGAGCTTGCCGTTCGCGTCATCGCCGACGACGGAATGCAGTTCGATCTGGAAATGTGGAAATATGCGCGGGACGTGAAAGTCGTCTCTCCGGACCCGAAAATCGGCCACGAACACGGTCCCAACCGCCAGGCCCACCTCATGGGCGTCGATGTCGAGACCAATTCGAAAGGCCAGCGCGACATTGAAATCCCGTATGAACGCACGCCGGGGACGCTGCGCATCGCGATGGTCGGGGATTCCCTGACAATGGGATGGGGCGTCCCATACGAAGCGCTGTTCTCGACGCGGGTGGAGAAGCTGTACGAGGAGAACGGCGTCATGGCTGAAGCCATCAATCTGGGCGTCGGCAACTGGAACACCGTGCAGGAGGTCCAGCACTTCCTGACCAAGGGCTACCAGTACAATCCCGACATCGTCGTCCTGAACTATTTCGTCAACGATGCCGAGCCGACGCCTGAACGCCGCGAAGAGCCGGGCTGGCTCATGCGCAATTGCTATTCATGCGTTTTCTTCAAGGGCCGTCTCGACACGCTTGCGCGCCAGTTCACGACAAAGCAGAACTGGGCGGATTATTATCTTGGTCTGTATGACGGTGGAAAATCGGAAGGCTGGCTGGCCGCCAGGGACGCGATCAAGCGCCTTGCCGATTACTGCAAGGAAAACGACATCAAGCTGCTGATCGCCCACTTGCCCGAGCTGCATGACGTGCAGAACTACCGTTTCGGCCTTGTGACGGAGCTTGTCCGGCAGACGGCGAACGAGAATAACGTGCCCTTTATCGACCTTTTGCCGAACCTTCAGTTCCAGGCGTCGGAGGATCTATGGGTGACGCCGCCGGACCCGCATCCGAACGCTTTCGCCAACGAGCTCATCGCGGCCGGGTTGTTTGGCGCGCTGCAGAAGATCGACGGCGTCTCGAAAAACAGCTTGCAGCAGGGAGCGGCTCTCACAATGCCCAAGTAAACGCGACAATTCCCACACCCCAACCATCAAAAAAGCCCCGGCGTCTGACTGACCGCCGGGGCTTTTGTATGGATGGAACGGGGGCGCGATCAGAACCGTTCGATCAGCCGCTCGATGTAGTCGAGTTCCAGTTCAGGCCGCTCGCGCTGGCCAAGCCGCTGGCGCAACTCTTCGAGAATCTGACGCGCCCGCTGCACGTCGCTCTCTTCGGGCACCTTCACCGTGTCGCCATCATCGAGCCCCTGCGTCGGCAAAGGACGGCCGAGCGGATCGCGGTCCCCGTTGCCTCTGAGCGCGCGGCCCATCGGACCGGATTGGCCCATCTGGCTCATCATCTGCTCCGCCAGCGATCGGGCTCCCTGCCGGAGCCGGTCAAGCGCCAGCGTCTGCTGCTCGGTTGCCTGGCCGGCATTTTCCTGACCGAGCGCGTCGCCTGCATCGCCCATGGCCCTGTCGGCGCCACCGAGCTGGTCGGGCGGCTGCGCTCCCATGCCGCGAAGCTGGTTCATCAGCTCCTGAAGCTGCTTCTGCAGATCGCCCTGCTGGCCCTGAAGACCGGCAAACGGGTTCTGCCCCTGCCCTCCCGGCTGGCCCTGACCTTGCTGGCCCTGTCCCTGCTGTCCCTGCTGTCCCTGCTGACCTTGTTGACCCTGCTGGCCTTCTTGCCCTTCCTGGCCCTGTTGACCCTGCTGCTGGCGGAACGTCTCGTCCAGCAACTGCTGCTGCTGCTGGATCAGCCTGCTCAACTCGTCGAGGGCCTGCATGGCCTGCTGGCCCTGCCCGTTCTGAGGCTGCTGGCCGGCCTGCAGATTCTCCAGCATCTCGCGGAGCTGGCTGAGCATCTGGCGCGCCGCGTCCTTCGAACCGGTCCGGGCAAGATCCTCGATCTGCTTCAGCATCCGCTCAAGATCCTGCGAGCTGAGAACCCGATCCGATGGCAGTTGCTGGCTCGGATCGAAATTCGGATTCTGCTGCGCCTGCTGCTGAAGGGCCCGCATGAACTCGTTCATGGCGGTGCGCAATTCGTCCATGAGCTGCTTCAGTTCCTCGTCGGATGCGCCGCGTTCAAGCGCCTTCATCAGCTCTTCCTGCGCGGTGCGCAGACGGCGCTCAGCGTCCGACAGATCGCCATCCTCGATGTTGACGGCAATTTCCCAGAGCAGATTGGCCGTGCTTTCCATCGACTCCCGGTCGTCATTATTCTTCAAGCGCCAATAAACGGTACGCATGCCGAGATAGACCTGAAGATCCTTGGAAAAGATCTCCGGCGCGATGGTCAGCGCTTCCATGGCGCGTGCAATGCGATCCTTCCGGTCAGGCCGATCCACGAGCTTCTTGCGCTGCTCGATCAGGGCGCGCGCAAGCGGTCTCGTGAATGTGCGCTGAGGCAGTGCGACCTTGACCGGCTTGCTGTATCCGATCTGTCCGGCCTGATCGCGCGCCTCCAGCGTCACCGTCACCGGCAGCCCTGCCCAGAAATGCGAGGTCAGATCGCGATAGGTCTGGCCATCGCCTTTCCGAGTGTTTGCGCGAGGAAGGGTAAGCGCGAAATCGGGGGTCTCGCCGAGACGTTCAACGCCTGCCGGACGCTCCTCGCCATCGTCCCACGTCCCTTCCGCAAGCGCGAATTTCGCCTGCGCCGACAGGACGCCATAGTCGTCCTCGACGCTGTATTTGAAGCGCAGAGAGCCGCGCTGAGCCTCCGCCGGCTCCTCCGTCAACGCGATTTTCGGCGGCAGGTCGTCGATAATGTCGATCGTCCAGCGCGCGATCGGCGTCTGATCCTCAAGCAATTCGATCGTCGCCGCCTCGGTGAGCGTTTCCTTGAACTCGGCGGCGGTCGAACTGCCGGCGGCAAGGCTGGCGGTGATCAACTGGCCGGGATCTTCGGGCGCATCCTTTGAAGGTTCCACGGGCTTTATCCCGTCTCCGCCGATGGGAAGCATCCGCAGCGTGAAACGCGAGGCATCCTCATGATTGATGCGGACGGTCAACTCGCTGGCTTCGGGCGCCCGGAACTCGGTTTGGCGCTCCTCGCCTTCGGCATATTGTCGCGCGCCATCAGCAATCATCATCGGCGGGTGGCCGGTATAGACCGGCGGCGTGATCCACGCGTCGACCCGGCCGAGCGAAGCGCTTGCGTCAGGCTTCAGCGCGAAGGCCGCCTTAACGCGGCTGGCGGCATCGTCCTGATGCGAGACGTAACCCACCGCGAGCAGGAGCAACAGGAGCGTGCGCAAGGCGAACGGGTCCCAGCGGTCCACGCGGGGATAGGGCCATCCCGACCGGAGACGCTCAAAAAGCGTCGCGAGACGCCTGCGATGCGCGAGCCATATCCTGTGCGTCGCCTGAGACGACGACGTGCCGGCAAGGGTGTCGTGATAGGAGGTCGCGGGCCGGTGCGGCAATCCGGCGGTCGACTCAAGGCGGCGCAGGCCTTCCTCGCGGCTCGGCCAGCGAACCCGGATCAGCGGGAAGAACGAGACGACAAACGCCGCGCCGAAAGCCCAGAGCAGACCGCGATGCACCTGATAGTCCAGATAGCTCCAGAAGCCGAACAGCGACACCAGCAGGAAAACGCCCGCCACGGCGATCGGCGCCCAGAGTGCGGGCCATAAACGTTCGGCAAGGATGACAAGCCGCGCCCGCCGGACCTTGCGCTTCAACTCTTGTGCCAGCATCCGGGGAGACGACGCGTCCCAACTCTCTGGCCGCCCAGACTTCATGCTCATGCAATCAAGGATAACACAGTATCGCGCCGCAACAATAGATTGTGTGCAGGCCGGTAACAAACGCTTTACCGTATGATTAAGGCCTTAATTTCGTTCGGAAATCGGCTTTTTCAGAGCCATGGCGGCGTAATCTCGGTCTTCAACATATCGTCAAAATCGGGGCGGGCGCGCACCACGGCCCAGCGGTCGCCATTGACCAGAACCTCCGGGACCAGCAACCGGCTGTTATAGCCGGAGGACTGCACCGCACCATAAGCGCCCGCCGTCATGATCGCGATCAGATCGCCGCGTTCCAGCGGTGGCAGGGCGCGATCCGTGGCGAAATAATCGCTGCTCTCGCAGATCGGTCCGACAACATCCACGGGCGTTATCTCCTGTGCGCGTCTGGCTTCATCGACAGGCCAGATTTCATGCCAGGCGTCGTAGAGCGTCGGCCGGATCAGATCGTTCATGGCAGCGTCGACGATGGCGAAACGTTTGCCGCCGGTTCGCTTTTCGTAGATGACGTGGGTGACGAGAATGCCCGCATTTGCCGCGATCATGCGGCCCGGTTCGAACAGTATCCTGCAGTCCAGATTGGCAAGCTTCTCGCGCACGATTTGCGCATAAAGCTCAGGACGCGGCGGCGGCTCTGCGTCGTCGTGATAAGGCACGCCAAGCCCGCCGCCCACATTGACGAAGTCGATCCTGTGCCCGGCTTCGCGCAGCGTTCCCACGAGCTCGGCCATGAGCGCGAAGGCGTTGCCCAGCGGCGCGAGATCGGTGATCTGGCTGCCGATATGCATATGCACGCCGCGCGCCTCGACGCCGGGCAAATCGCGGGCGAGATCGTAGAGACGCGGCGCATCGGCCCAGGGAATGCCGAACTTGTCGCCCTTGCGGCCCGTGGAAATCTTGTGATGGGTTTTCGCATCGACGTCCGGATTGACGCGAAACGCGATATGCGCCGTCACGCCCTTCGCGCTCGCCACCGCCGACATGGCCCGCAATTCCGCCTCTGACTCGACATTGAACGCGAAGATGCCCTCGTCCAGCGCATAGGCAATTTCCGCATCCGTCTTGCCGACGCCGGAAAACACGATCCTGTCGGCGGCGATGCCGGCGGCCCGAGCGCGGCGCAACTCGCCTTCGGAGACGACATCCATCCCCGCGCCCATCTCGCCGAGCGTTCTCAGAACCGCAAGATTCGAATTGGCCTTGATCGCGAAGCAGACCAGCATGTCCCGGCCTTCGAACGCCTCGGAGAAAACCCGGTAATGGCGCTGGAGGGTTGCGGTCGAATAGCAGTAAAAGGGCGTGCCAACCTCGGCCGCAATGGCGGCAAGGCTGACATTCTCGGCGTGCAACGCGCCGTTCCTGTAGGAAAAATGGTGCATGACGACCGCGCAAAAGGCTTGGCAACAAACAGACTTGCAGATAGCCGCGCGGAAGATGGCAGGTCAAGCGCTCATTCGGAAAGCGCCGGGCAGGCCGTTGTCTGGAAAGCGGGAAAGCTAGCGCAGAAGACCATCCAGCGGATTGCTGCGATGCGGCTTTTCTTCAGCTTTGGGCTGAACCGACCGCGCATTATCCTGCGATTGAGGCGCTTCAAGCGGCCCGCGGATACCGCAGGCGCTGACAGCCAGCGCGGTCAGTCCAAGAATTGCCAGCATTTTCAAGCTGCGGCTCATGAAACACCCCCGTTTCGCCCTGAACACCGGTCATACAGGCGAATTTTGTTCATTTCTTAGCGCGATTAGGCGCGCGCATCCAGCCGTTTCAACCATTTGCGCGCCTCGCCCGCGACATTTTCCGGCGCTGTGCCCCCGAAGCTTCTCCGGCTGGCGACGGAATTCTCCACGCTCAGCACGGAAAACACCGCCTCCGTGATCCGCGGCTCGACGCTCTGCATCTCGGCCAGCGAAAGCGCCTCCAGCCCGACGCCCTTGTCCTCGGCGAGCTTGACGACCGTTCCCGTCACATGATGCGCGTCGCGAAACGGCATGGCGAGTTCGCGCACCAGCCAGTCGGCCAGATCCGTCGCCGTCGAATAGCCGCGCGCCGCCGCTTCCCGCAGGCGCTCCTTGTTGACCTGCATATCCGCGACCATGCCGGTCATCGCCGCAATCATCAGCGACAGCGTGTTCAGCGCGTCGAAAGCCTGCTCCTTGTCCTCCTGCATATCCTTGGAATAGGCCAGCGGCAGCCCCTTCATTACCATCATCAGCGCATTGAACGCTCCCGCGATGCGTCCCGCCTTGGCGCGCACGAGTTCGGCAGCGTCGGGGTTGCGCTTCTGCGGCATGATGGATGAGCCGGTGGTGAACTTGTCGCTAAGCTTGATGAAATTGAAATCCGCCGAGCACCAGATCACGATCTCCTCGGCCAGCCGCGACAGATGCATCGCGCAGATCGCGCTCGCGGCGAGCACCTCCAGCACGAAATCTCGCGCGGAGACGGCATCGAGCGAATTCGCCATCGGCCGGTCGAATTCGAGGCTTGCGGCCGTCGCGTCCCGGTCGATCGGGAAGGACGTCCCGGCGAGAGCCGCCGCACCGAGCGGCATTTCGTTGAGCCGCGCGCGGGCGTCGGTAAGCCTTCCCCGGTCGCGGGCGATCATCTCCACATAAGCGAGGCAATGATGGCCGAAAGTGACGGGTTGCGCGGTCTGGAGATGCGTGAAGCCGGGCATTACGGTTGCTGCGTGAGTTTCCGCTTTCTCCGCAAGCGCACGCTGAAGCGCGGCAAGCTGCGCGTCGAGGTGGTCGCAATTGTCGCGCATGTAGAGCCGCAGATCGGTCGCCACCTGATCGTTGCGCGAGCGCGCCGTGTGCAGGCGTCCCGCAGCCTCGCCGATCCGCTCCTTCAGCCGCGCCTCGATATTCAGGTGAATATCCTCCAGCGCCCGCGAAAAGTTGAACGCGCCCGCTTCGATCTCGGCCTTGATCGCGTTCAAACCTTCGGCAATTCTTTCCGCATCCGCCGCTGCGATGATGCCTTGTGCCGCAAGCATATTGGCATGGGCGATCGAACCCCTTATGTCTTGCGCGTAAAGGCGGCGGTCAAAGTCGATGGAGGCGTTGATTTCCTCCATGATCTCGGCGGGGCCGGAGGCGAAACGGCCGCCCCACATCTTGTTTGTCATGAGCGAAACTTTTCAGCGGCTTGAGTTATGATCGGACACCAGAACGGCCAAGAGCCTGCAGGCAAGGCACGCCGGCCAGCCAAACTGCTCCTCTATAGCCTTATCGCGATTGTCGCGGCAATTGCCGGATTCCTGACGATAACGCTTGTGGATCGTATTGCTCCGCGCTCCGTGACGATTGGCAACGCGCCGATGCAGGCGAATACCGCACAGACAGGCGCCGACAGCGGTTTTGAAAAGCTCGTGGAGGCCGGCGAGTTGAAACCATTGCCGCCTGTATCCTTCACCGATGGCGACGGCGTTGAGCGGACCTTGAGCGAATGGCGCGGCAAGGTCGTGCTCGTCAATCTGTGGGCGACATGGTGCGCGCCCTGCAAGGTGGAGATGCCGAGTCTGGACAGGTTACAGGCCAAACTCGGCGGCGAGAATTTCGCCGTAGTCCCGATCAGCCTCGACTGGTCTGGCCCGGAAAAGCCGCGTCAGTTCCTGGAGGCGGAAAAGCTCGCCAATCTTCCGCTCTTCCTCGACAACTCGAAAACCGCCATGAAGACCTTCAATGCCCCAGGGCTACCGCTTTCCGTGCTGATCGACCGGGAGGGGCGCGAAATCGCCCGGCTGGCCGGTGCGGCCGAATGGGATTCCGCTGACGCGGAAGCAGTGATCAGGAAAGCGATTGCAGGAGGCTCAGGCGGCTAGCAGATGGCGATTTTCTTCACATCCGACACTCATTTCGGCCATGAGGCCATCATCCGTTTGTGCAAGCGTCCCTTTGGCTCTGTCGAGGAGATGAACGAGACGCTGATCGCACGCTGGAACGAGACCGTCGCGCCCGGCGACACGGTCTATCATCTGGGCGATTTCTGCTACCGCAATGCAGAGGCTCTTTCCGAATACCGTGGCGCGCTCAACGGTACGATCCGATTGATCCAGGGCAATCACGATACGCTGAGCGAGGCGGACCGGACGCAATTCGAGATGATTTCCGACATCGATCAGATCAAGGTGAACGGATACGAGCTTTTTCTTTGCCACTATCCGATGCGGGAATGGGATCGCTGCTGGCGCGGGGCATGGCATCTTTTCGGCCATGTCCACGGCAAGCTGAATCACGCGCCGCACGGCTACAGCCTGGATGTCGGCGTGGACGGCCACGATTTCCGGCCGTGGAGCCTTGAGGAAATCGCGAGCGTCATGGATGCGCGCGAAAATCCGTTCACGGAGCCCCGTTCATAGGCTGGTCAGATCAGGATCATTTCTTAACGAAACGATCCCGATCTGCATCGGTTTGTTTCAAGCTCGATTTTTTTTCGAAAGGCTCTGTTGGCGCTCTGTATGTGGATTGACCTCGGCCAATGTTCCTGATTAGTTCTCATCAGGAGGCCGATCATGGAGCACCGCAAATTCAAACGCCGTCTGGCGGAACTTGTCGA
>JBHJOB010000015.1:0-23495 GCA_050330195.1 Rhodomicrobiaceae bacterium
AACACCGGGAGCGCGAGCTTGACGGACTCCAACAAGAGCGCAACGGCACTCAGAGCATTGCAGGTTATGGAAATCCTGGCGGATGCCGGCCGTCCGATTTCGGTATGGGAGGTGGCCGAGGGCATCGGCGTGGACCGCAGCACGGCTTACCGGATGCTGATGACGCTGCTGGATGCCGGCTATGTCACGCGCGACGCTTCGCACAAGAATTATCAGCTCGGCTACAAGCTCTTGTCGCTGACACGGAACCTGCTCAACGAGAACGACCGCTCCAACCTTGTGGCGGAGGCGCTCGCTCGTATCTCAAGCCGGACCGGCGAAAGCGTGCATTATTGCGTTCTCGACCGGGACGCGACGGTGCTCGTGCAGCGCGTCAAGGGCACCCAGCTCGTCGCGGTCGACTTCCAGATTGGAGACCGCTCACCGCTGCATTGCACCTCGATCGGGAAAGCCATTCTCGCATATCAGGACACGCGCATGGTCGAAGAGGTGATCGCGCAGGGACTGCCGAAGGTCGCGGTGAAGACCGTTGTCGATGCTGACCGGCTGCGCAAGGAGCTGGAGAAGATACGAATCCAGGGCTACGCCTTCGACGACCGCGAGTTCCACGACGAAATGCGGTGCGTCGCGGTGCCGGTTTTCGAGAAGAACGGCGCGGTGCAGTCCGGCATCAGCCTGTCCGGACCGGCGTCGCGATACACCATGGCCAAGCTCGACCAGTTGCGCCTCGAAGCCGCCGAGGCCGCGCGCGACCTTTCCCGGCGGCTGGGACACCCACCCTAGACGAATCGGGCATAAGCCCCTGCGCCTGCTCCACCCAGCGCCGCTCCTGATCCCGGTAGCGCTCTATCAGGTTGGCCAGAGCGTTGCCTTGGATTGGCTCTCACCTCCCTCAAGAACTGTTTCCGTGGACCTTGCCCATGCTTCCGCATCGCGCCTGAGAGTGAACGTTCTTGATACCGGATTGAGCCATCTGGACCGACTTGTGCCCGCCACTTGCCGCCACGCTTGGCAAAATGCCAGCCATCGTTGTTCGAACCCTTCTGAGGGCTCTGGCCATCTCATTGCGCCGAGATTGTGCCACAGCGGTTCTCGCAGGATGTGGCTGGCTGATCAGGCAGCGGTAAGCCGCTGACTTACAAGAGGCTTTTGATGGTGGAGGCGAGAAGTGTATCCTCGAACCGCAACCCGCGCGTCGGGTGGGTCGGCGACGGCGCGCAAGCAAAAAATGTGGAGGCGAGAGGATAATGCGCGAACCGGAACCCGCCGGTTGGGTTGGCAACCGGCAAGCAAAAATGGTGGACGCGACTGGGATTGAACCAGTGACCCCTACGATGTCAACGTAGTGCTCTACCGCTGAGCTACGCGTCCGGACTACGGCTGGAAGCAAACCGCGTGGCGAAAGGAATACCAAGCGCCGCGCGCCTGCGCCAGTGCAAATTCCGACAATCCCATAGCATGTGTTTCTTTTGCGAGGCAAGCGCCTTTGCAGCATGCGCGGGCAATCCGGCGCTTCGCTTTTGCCTCAATGATCCCTATGTTTCGGATAAGAGCAATCCGATAAAGACAGGGCGCAATGTTCACGAATAGCTACAGGCTGTTTTCCATTCTCGGCTTCCGCATCAGCGTGGACGTTTCTCTCGTCTTTCTTGCTGCGCTGATCGTATGGAGCCTGGGATCGGGCGTCTTTCCCGACCTGCTTCCGGGCCTGTCCATGCCCGCCTATTACGCCATGGGCGCGGTGACGGCGGTCGGCATGTTCGCCTCGATCGTGTTTCACGAACTCGCCCATGCGCTTGTCGCCAGTTATTACCGCATCAAGATTGCCGGAATCACGCTGTTCATTTTCGGCGGCGTTGCCGAGCTGGAGGACGAACCACCCACGGCCAAGTCGGAATTCCTCGTCGCCGTTGCCGGGCCGATCTCCAGCTATGTGCTGGCGGGCGCGCTTTACCTGCTGCTCGACATTCTTCCTCTCGGCCTGCCTCGGGCGGTTTTTGTCATCGTCAGCTATCTGATGCTGATCAACCTGATACTGGCGACTTTCAACATGATCCCGGCCTTTCCGCTCGATGGAGGCCGAATGCTGCGCGCCGGGCTGTGGTGGCTGCGCGGCGATCTCAACTGGGCGACACGAATCGCGTCCTTTCTTGGCGCCGGACTCGGCGGCGCGCTGATGGCTTTCGGCGCCTACAACGCTTTCCTAGGCAACATGATCGGCGGCATGTGGCAGATTCTGATCGGCTTCTTCATCGTCAGCGCCGCACGCGGTGCGCGCCGCCAGATGGAGGCGCTCGAAACCTTGCGCGGCGTGAATGTCGACGCTCTGATGAGACCGGTGCCGTCGGGCATACCCGCTGATGTGACGGTGGCCCAGGTCCTTGGCCATCCGGATCTCGCAGGGAGCACGGCCTATTACCCGGTCGCGGATAATGGCGCGATCGTCGGGTTGGTCCAGCCCGCCGCATTGGCGAAGCTTTCGCCGCAGCAACAGGCCGCAACCACTCTGCGGCAGGCGGCAAAACCGCTGAAGCGTGAGGAACGGGTCGACGCGGGGCAGAGCACGATCGGGGCGCTCAGCCAGCTACGGCGTGCACGAGGAAATCAGGCCTTTGTGTTTGAAGGCGGCCACGCGGTCGGCTGGATACGGGCGGGCGACATTTTCGAGCATATCGACCGGCAGAACGCCCGCAAGGCCGCCGCCAACCCTGCGGAATAAGCAAAGGTGCCGGCAGCCGGGCGGCGCGACGTTCGCGGATTAGGCGTTTTCCGGGGACTTGCGCTCATGCGGAAGATCCGCCGCGCCGAGCCTTGCCTCCAGCGCCCGGCACGCCGTTTCCAGCCGGTCCGCATCGACCGCGCGCAGGACCAGGTAAACGCCCGGACGGGTTTCGCCAAAATAGGGATAGCTGCCCATCTTGACATCAGGGTAAGCGCCCTGCGTCTCCGACAGATGCGGCGCGATCGTGCCTTCGGGCGCATCGACATGCAGGCTGACCGACATCATCTTCGCGCCGGTGCGCAGTTGCGGCGTCACGCTCGCCAGCATGGCCTCCATGATCCGAGGCACGCCCGCCATCACGATCACATTGCCGATCAGGAATCCGGGCGCACGTGATACCGGGTTGTCGATGAGGTCCGCGCCGTCCGGAATGCGGGCCATGCGCAACCGCGCCGGTGTCAGATCGGCTTCGCTGAGACGTTCGCGGAGCATGGCCAGGGCGCGCGGGTCCACGTCGATGGAAACGCCGAACGCCTTGGCGACCGCATCGGCCGTGATGTCGTCATGCGTCGGACCGATGCCGCCGGTCGTGAAGACGTAATCGTAGCGGGAGCGCAGGGCGTCCAGCGCAGCGATGATCTCCGGCTCGTCGTCGGAGACGATCCGCGCTTCTCTCAGGCTGATCCCGATCGCGGTCAGGTGATCGGCGATCGTGCCAATATTCCTGTCCTTTGTTCGCCCGGACAGGATTTCATCGCCAATCACGAGAATGGCGGCGGTGACGTCATTGGCAGGCGGCAGGCCGCCGGGGTCGGAAACATCGGTCATGGTGGTCCGCTACAGTCCTTCACCGGCGCGATCGAGAATCAGGTCGTTATCCGCGCCTTTCAGGCCAGCTCCATAGCTGTAGCGCCAGCCCCCCGCAAGCCTGCTGGCTGCAAAGGCCTCCGAAACCGCTGACGGCGCGTTTTCGCAGAGCAGGGACGCGGCCACCAGAAGCGCAAGACTTTCGGCAAGCCAGCGGGCCTCCCCTTCGGCGACGGAGCGCGAGGCCAACGCAGCTTTCAGCCGATCCAGCGCCGCCCGGACATCGGCATTCGCCTGCGCGGCAGGTTCAACCATCGCGAAGACCGCTTCTACAGCCTCCGGTTCGCGCTGCATCACACGCAATATGTCGAGGCACATCACGTTGCCCGAGCCTTCCCAGATCGCGTTCAGCGGCGCTTCGCGATACGCCCGCGACATCCAGCCCTCCTCGACATAGCCATTGCCGCCCATGCACTCCATCGCCTCATAGATGAAGCCGGGCGCATTCTTGCAGACCCAGTATTTGGCGACCGGCGTCATCAGGCGGCGGAAGGCCGCTTCGCGAGGATCGGCGTCGGCCCGCTCGAAACTGCGGGCGAGACGGAACGCCAGCGCCGTGGCGGCCTCGACATCAAGCGCCAGATCGGCGAGCACGGATTTCATGATCGGCTGGTCGATGAGCTTGCGCTGAAACACGGTGCGGTTCTTCGTATGCCGAATCGCGTTGGCAAGCCCGAAGCGCATCAGCCCGGCCGAGGTGACGACGCAATCCAGCCGCGTCAGCGTCACCATCTCGATGATCGTCGGCACGCCGCGTCCTTCCTCGCCGATCAGCGTGGCCTCGGCTCCCATGAAGGTGACTTCGGAAGACGCATTGGAGCGGTTGCCGAGCTTGTCCTTCAGCCGTTCGATGCGGATCGCATTCAGGCTGCCATCCGCCCGGAAGCGCGGCAGCAGAAAACAGGACAGGCCGCCCGCCGCCTGCGCAAGAACGAGAAAGGCATCGCACATCGGCGCGGACATGAACCATTTGTGGCCGGTGATTTCGTAGCGACCCTCGCCCGCCGGTTTCGCTTCGGTGATATTGGCGCGCACATCCGTCCCGCCCTGTTTCTCGGTCATGCCCATGCCGAGCGTGATGGACGTTTTTTCCTCCATCGGCGCGAATGACGCATCGTAGGCGCCGGAAACCAGTTTCGGGGCAAGCCGGGCGAGCAGGTCGGGACTGTGCCGCAGGCTGGCAACAGCGGCATGGGTCATGGTGATCGGACAAAGATGACCGGCCTCGGCCTGGTTGAGCATGTAATATTGCGCGGCGCGGGCAACCAGCGCACCGGGCCGGGGCCCATTTCCGGCCAGCACATCGCCCCAAGCGCCCGAATGCAGGCTGTGCGCGAATGAAAGCTCCATCAATTCATGATAGGCCGGATGAAACTCCACACAGTCGCGGCGGCGGCCTTTCTGGTCGATCAATCGGAGCTTGGGGGGATTTTCGTTGGCCAGACGGCCCAGTTCGAGGACATGGGCGCTCCCGGCCAGCGCGCCGAAGCTGTCCATGCTCGCCTGCGCCCACGCCGCGCCCTCGCGAACAAGCGCATCCCGCAGCGGCCGGTCGGTCGTGAAAAGATTGACGTCTTCAAAGACCGGGCTCTGGTTGAACACCGCCTCATTCCCGAAATCGCGCGGCGTCGGCTTTGCATCGGAACTGTCAGACATTTCTTCTTATAAACCTCCTTCCGGACCATCATCCCGCTTGCCGGAATTTTTCGGCATCATTATAACACCCGTTTGATGGATAATTCGCCCCCAGCTCAAAAATTCCAGTTTCGCCACAAGCATCTGCTTGGCATCAAGGGCTTGAGTCCGGCCGAGATCAACGGTCTTCTCGACCTGGCCGATACGGAAGCGAATTATAACCGGCGCGCCGTGCAGAAACGGGATATTCTGCGCGGGCGAACGCAGATCAATCTCTTTTTCGAAGCCTCGACCCGCACGCAAAGCTCTTTCGAGCTGGCCGGAAAGCGCCTCAGCGCCGATGTGATGAACATGGCGGTGAAAAGCTCCTCGATCGAAAAAGGCGAAACCCTGCTCGATACGGCCGAGACGCTGAACGCCATGCACCCGGACATTCTGGTCGTCAGGCATAATGCGGCGGGGGCCGTTGAGCTGCTTTCCCAGAAGGTCGATTGCGCCGTCATCAACGCCGGCGACGGCGAGCACGAACATCCGACGCAAGCGCTGCTCGACGCCCTGACGATCCGCCGCCGCAAGGGCCGCATCGAGGGGCTGACGGTCGCGATTTGCGGCGACATCATGCACAGCCGGGTC
The DNA here is from genome assembly GCA_050330195.1 of Rhodomicrobiaceae bacterium. Taxonomy (GTDB): domain Bacteria; phylum Pseudomonadota; class Alphaproteobacteria; order Rhizobiales; family Rhodomicrobiaceae; genus JAHQVI01. Next base: position 5,858 of record JBHJOB010000015.1, read on the forward strand.
GCGCGCTCCAATATCCTGCTGCTGAACGCCCTTGGCGCCCATGTCCGGGTGGCCGCGCCCTCGACACTGCTGCCCCCTGCGCCGGAGCGGCTTGGCGTCGAGGTCTACACCAGGATCGGCGAGGCGATTGCCGATGCCGACATCGTCATGATGCTGCGCATTCAGAATGAGCGGATGTCGAGCTCTTTCATTCCGTCCACCCGCGAATATTTCCATTTTTTCGGCCTCGACAATGAAAAGCTGAAAAAGGCCAAGCCCGACGCGCTGATCATGCATCCCGGCCCGATCAACCGGGGCGTGGAAATTTCTTCCGCCGTCGCCGACAGTCCGCGCAGCATGATCCATGAGCAGGTGGAGATGGGCGTGGCCGTGCGCATGGCGGTGCTGCAGGTGCTCGCGCGCAATCTGCCGGATTAGGGGACGATGATGGTAGCGGCGGCAAGGAGACGGGAAGATACAGGGCCACGGGTGCTGGTCAATGCGCGGCTGTTCTGCCCGAAATCGGGCCGCGACGAAAAGGGCGGAGTGGTCATCGAGGAAGGCCTGATCGTCGATCTCGGACCGCATATCGGCGCAGGAGCGCGTCCCGCCGCGGATATCGTCGATTGCGAGGGGCACCTGCTCATCCCCGGCCTGATCGACATGCAGATCACCACGGGCGAACCCGGCGAGGAACATCGCGAAACGCTGGCGACGGCCAGCCGCAGCGCGGCGGCGGGCGGCGTGACCACAATGATCTGCATGCCGGACACGAAACCGGCGATCGACGATGTTTCGCTGGTCGATTTCATCGAGCGGCGCGCCCGCGACACCGCCGTCGTCAATGTCCATCCAATGGCGGCGATGACGAAGGGGCTGCTCGGCAAGGAAATGACGGAGATCGGTCTCCTTCGCGAAGCCGGCGCACTGGCCTTCACCGACGCCAAGCGCAGCGTCGCCAATGCTCATCTAATGCGCAAGATCCTCAGCTACGCCAAGGACTTCGACGCGCTCATCGTGCATTTTACCGAGGATCCGAATCTTGCCGCCGCCGGCGTCATGAATGAAGGCGAGGTGTCTTCAAACCTCGGCCTGCCCGGCATTCCGGCCGAAGCGGAAACCATGATGATCGAGCGGGATCTGCGAATCGTGGGGCTGACCGGAGGACGTTATCATGCGGCCAACATAAGCTGCGCCGCTTCGCTCGAAGTCATACGCGCCGCGCGCCGAGCCGGACTCAAGGTGACCTGCGGGGTCAGCATCAACCATCTGACGCTGAACGAACTCGATATCGGTTCCTACCGCACATATTATAAAATCAAGCCGTCCTTGCGCTCGGAGGCGGACCGGCGCGCAATGGCGGAAGGCGTGCATAGCGGCGACATCGACGTCATCGTTTCCGCGCACGATCCTCAGGACGTCGACGTGAAACGCCGTCCCTTCGCCGAAGCCTCCGACGGCGCGATCGGCGTCGAAACGCTGCTTCCGGCCGCGCTCCAGCTTTATCACAATGGCGCCGTGGCCTTGCGCCCCTTGCTGGCCGCGATGACGTGCCGCCCGGCGGAGCTTCTGGGCCTGCCCGGCGGTGTGTTGCGCGAGGCCGCGCCCGCGGATCTGGCGCTGGTCAATCTGGAAATGCCGTGGCGTGTCGACGCCGTCGCGCTCAAATCGAAATCGAAGAATTCGCCGTTCGACGAAGCCGTCCTGCAGGGGCGGGCAATCAGGAGTTTCGTGGCGGGGGCCTGTGTCTATACTTATGCGGACAATAGCGGGCAACCGTGAACGGCACACGCGAGGCAAGAAGGCGCTAGTGTGATGATCCAGAAGTCCATCGCATAACAGGTATGAACTAAATAGGAAGAGTTGCTTTACATATTGCGGTGCTGTTCTAAGGTCAGTAGTGTTGAATGTACACAAGCAATTTATATAACCGTATATAAAATGAAACGAAAAAAAAATAATCTCGAATTCCTGTTAAATGCAATTCAGAAAGACGACAATGGTTTATTAATGATTGCAGCTATAGCTGACGCAATATCTGCCAATTGTCGGTTTAATTCATGGATGTTATCTAAAGAAAAAGAGTTAGATATTGATGAATGGTTTTCTATAGCAGAAAAGTACGATGAATTGTTCGAAAGCTGTAGATACGCTATTGAAAATTTAAGAACTGTTCAAAATTCAAATAAATTTGTGAAAATGATTGAGGTTTTTTGCTCGGAAATAGAGTTAATTTTGAATGGAAAATGATGTGAAATAAATTGCAGAAATGTAAAAAGATTTTCCGTTAAAGAAAAACTTAGTTGTTTTAGCCAGCTAGCTCGGAATGGATAGAGATCGGGACCACAAGCGGCATGTTTTCTGCGTTCGCTGACATCAGCGCCACCTGGCTTCTGGCCGCACTGGTCTTCGGTTATGCGCTGGGGGCCATTCCCTTCGGCATGATCATTACGCAGCTTGCCGGACTGGGCGACATCCGCGCTATCGGCTCGGGAAATATCGGGGCGACCAACGTTCTGCGAACCGGCAAGAAAGGGCTGGCGGCGCTCACATTGGTCGGGGACTTCGGCAAGGGGGCCGTTGCCGTGCTTGCGGCCAGTCAGTGGAGCGATGCGCTCGGGCTGGTTGCGGGGCTCGGCGCGTTTTTAGGCCATCTCTATCCCGTCTGGCTGAAATTCAAGGGCGGCAAGGGCGTTGCCACCTATATCGGCGTGCTGGCCGCCGCCGCGCCGCTCGTCGCCGCCGGTTTCGGCGCGATCTGGCTGACCGTTGCGTTCTTCAGCCGCTACTCCTCACTTGCCGCACTGACGGCCGCCGCCGCGACGCCGCTCATTCTGGCCTTCCTGAACAACTGGCCCGCAGTAGGGCTTTTCACTGTCCTGACAAGCCTCGTCTTTCTCCGCCATCATGCGAACATTTCACGGCTCATGAATGGCGAGGAAAGCAAAATTGGCGCGGGAAAAAGCTGACGGGCGCAGCGTGGTCGACGGTAAGGTCAAGCCGATCCGTCTTGACGACGCGGAAAAGCTCGACTGGATACGCCTGATCCGGACCGAGACTATCGGTCCAATCACCTTCCACGAACTTATCGAGCATTTCGGGTCCGCGAGGGCGGCGCTTGAGGCGATCCCGGAACTCGTCCGGCGCGGAGGCTCCCGCGCAGCGCGCCGCATCTGCTCCCTTGGGGACGCCGAGCGCGAGTTCGAAGCCGCCCGGAAAGCCGGTGCGCGCATTCTTGCCTCCGCGGAAAGCGACTACCCTGCCCTGCTCAAACATATACCGGCGCAGCCACCGTTGATTTTTGCCAAGGGTGACACTTCATTGCCCGCACGGGAGACGGTTGCGGTGGTCGGTTCGCGCAACGCCTCGGCCGTTGGCCGGCAGTTCACTGCGGATCTGGTCCGGGAACTGGGCGCCGCCGCCCTCGTGATCGCCTCCGGCCTGGCGCGCGGCATTGATACGTCCGCGCATCACGCAGCCCTCGCCAGCGGCACGATTGCCGCAATTGCTGGCGGGATCGACACGATCTATCCACCGGAAAATGCACGGCTGCACGAAGCCATCGCCGAGAGTGGACTGCTCATCAGCGAAAATCCGCCGGGCTTCGCGCCGCGCGGACAGGATTTTCCCCGGCGCAATCGCATCATATCGGGCGTTTCATCCGGCGTCGTGGTGATCGAGGCCGCAAGAAAATCGGGCTCGCTGATCACGGCGCGGCTGGCGCTCGAACAGGGCCGCGAGGTCTTTGCCGTGCCCGGTCATCCGCTTGATCCGCGCGCAAGCGGCACCAACGGCCTTATCAAGGGCGGCGCTCACCTTGTAACGTGTGCGGACGACATCCTCGGCGAACTGGGCTCGCCGTTTCGCAGCGGTCACCGTTGGAGCGAAAGTCTCGTGTGCACGGAGCGGCACGCTTCACGAGCCACCGAGACGATCGATCGTCCATCGGAAAAAGACCACGAACGTATCCTGGCCGCGCTCAGTTTGACTCCGATCCAGCCCGATATGCTGCTTCGCCAAACCGGTCTTTCGGCGCGCAGCCTGACTGTCGCCCTGCTCGAACTCGGCCTGACCGGCCGCATCGAACGTCATGACGATCAAAGCATTTCACTCAAACCCGCCGCGATGAGGATGCTGTGATGGCACTTGCTACCCTCCGCGAAACAGTACGAGCCTTAAGCGACTGTCTATCGATGGCGGTGTTCTTCAGCTTGTATTTTTGCCTCCTCGACCGCAACCTGGATAAGATAGGCTAGAAATGTCAGCTTGGCGTTGCCGGCGAGATCACGCAGTTCGGAGAGAATTTCCGCTGCATATTCCGCGACGTCTTTCGCGTTCACCGGACCGCCTTCAGGATTTTCATGAATAAAATTCTTTAGTTTTTCGAAATCCACTACGAAGGTTTTTTCGTCCTGATCGATTTCATGACCGAGGAGCATATCTTTTTCCTTTTTATATTTATGAGCCATTGGAACCGAGGGGTTGTGTTCATATATATTCTTGTAAGTTGTAACGTTTTTGGAAATACCCGTTTTAGTTGCAGCTAGCAACCCGTTTCAACCCTTATAATTCTCCATTTGACAGCAAGTGGCTCTTTTGCCCTTACTGTAGCCATGAGCGGCGGCCCCGGTTCGGCGGAACGGAATGTATTGAAACCCTTTGAATATGCCTCCACCCCCGTCTTTCTCGAGTCAGAACCAGTCTTTCAATCTCTAAGCACCGGAATATCGCATGAATATCGTCATCGTTGAATCGGCGGCGAAAGCAAAAACAATCAATAAATATTTGGGGAAAGACTACAAAGTCATCCCTTCATTCGGACACGTGCGCGATCTCCCGCCAAAAGACGGATCTGTTGAGCCGGACAATGATTTTGCCATGGCCTGGTCTGTCGCGTCGGACTCTGCAAAAACTGTGAACGAAATCGCGAAAGCGGTGAAAAACGCGGACAGACTGATTCTCGCGACCGACCCCGATCGCGAAGGAGAGGCCATTTCCTGGCACCTTTTGCAGATCCTGCAGGACAAGCGTGCCCTCAAGGGCGTTCACGTGGAGCGTGTCGTATTCAACGCGGTTACGCCGTCCGCGGTCAAGGAAGCCTTTGCCCATCCGCGCGAGATCGACGCTCCGCTCGTCGATGCCTATCTCGCCCGCCGGGCCCTCGATTATCTCGTCGGCTTCACCCTGTCGCCCGTGCTGTGGCGCAAACTGCCAAGCGCCAAATCGGCGGGGCGCGTGCAGTCCGTCGCGTTGCGGCTTGTCTGTGCTCGCGAATCGGAAATTCAAAGCTTCGTCTCCCGCGAATACTGGACCATCGCGGCGCAGCTTGGCACGGTCAGGAATGAGGACTTCGAAGCCCGCCTCGTCAGCGCGCTGGGCAACAAGCTCGAAAAATTCGACATCCCGAACGAAACGGAAGCGCATAAGCTCAAAGCTGCTCTCGAAGCCTGCGATTTTCAGGTCAAATCGATCGATGTCAGCGGCTACAAGCGCCATCCGGCTCCGCCCTTCACAACCTCCACGCTGCAACAGGAAGCGTCCCGCAAGCTCGGCTTTTCCGCGCGCCAGACCATGCAGGTGGCCCAGCGCCTTTATGAAGGCGTCGATATTGGCGGAGAAACCGCCGGTCTCATAACCTATATGCGTACCGACGGCGTGCAGATCGTGCCCGAAGCGGTTTCGGAATGCCGGGGCGTCATTTCCGGCGAGTTCGGCGACAGATATCTGCCTGCCCGCCCACGTGACTACAAGTCGAAGGCGAAAAACGCGCAGGAAGCGCATGAGGCGGTCCGCCCCACCGATTTCGGACGCCTGCCGCAAAGTCTGAAACGGGCGCTGAAGCCTGATGAAGCGGCTCTTTACAAGCTTGTCTGGCAGCGCGCTATTGCCAGCCAGATGGCCAGCGCCGAAATGGAGCGCACCACCATCGAGATCGACGCTTCAAGGAGCGGCGAGACCTACGGCTTGCGCACCACGGGTTCGGTCGTGCTGTTCGACGGTTTTCTGAAGCTCTACGAAGAAGGCACTGACGACAAGGAGGGCGGCGACGACGCAAGGCTGCCCAAACTTGCCGAGGGCGAGAAGCTGTCGCGCAAGGCCATCAATGCGGACCAGCATCACACCGAGCCGCCGCCGCGCTACACCGAGGCCTCCCTCGTCAAGAAGATGGAGGAACTTGGCATCGGCCGGCCCTCGACATACGCCTCGACGCTCAACACGCTGCGCGATCGCGAATATGTCCGCTTCGACAAGAAACGGCTGATCCCGGAAGACAAGGGGCGGCTGGTCACGGCCTTTCTGGAAAGCTTCTTTGAACGCTATGTCGAATATGATTTCACGGCCGATCTGGAAGAAAAGCTTGACCTGATCTCGGACGGCAAGCTGGCGTGGAAGGACGTCCTGCGCGATTTCTGGCAGGACTTCATTGCCGCCGTCAACAACACCAAGGAACTGCGCGTCTCCGAGGTGCTCGACGCGCTGAACGAGATTCTCGGTCCCTATGTATTTCCCGCGAACGCAGACGGAACCGATCCGCGCAAATGCCCGGCTTGCGAAAATGGTCAACTCGGGCTCAAGATCGGAAAGTTTGGCGCCTTCATCGGCTGCACGAACTATCCCGAATGCCGTTACACAAGGCAATTTTCGGACAGCGCGCCGGAACAGGGTGACGCCGCCGCGCTCTCGGGCGACCAGGAACTGGGCATCGACCCCGAATCCGGCCTGACGGTTTTCCTCAAGACCGGACGGTTCGGTCCCTATGTTCAGCTTGGCGAAGCGGAAGCCAAGGGCGACAAGCCCAAACGCGGCTCCATCCCGCGCGGGCTGAATGCCGAGATCGATCTGGAAATGGCGCTCAAGCTGCTCGCCCTCCCCCGCGAGGTCGGCATGCATCCCGAAACCGGTAAGCCGATCGTGGCCGGCATCGGGCGATATGGCCCCTTCATCGAGCATGAGAAGAAATACGCCAATCTGGACGGGCCTGACGAGGTGTTCACGGTCGGCCTGAACCGTGCGGTCAGCCTGCTTGCCGAGCCGAAAAAGGGACGCGGCGGCAGGAGCGCGCCGGCCCCGCTCAAGAGTCTGGGCGCACATCCCGAGCTTGGCGGCGAGATTCAGGTTCTGGCGGGCCGCTATGGCCCCTATGTCAAGCACGGCAAGGTCAACGCCACGATCCCGAAGGATTCCGATCCGGAACAGATCACGCTGGATGAAGCCGTCAAGCTGATCGCGGCGCGCGCGGCCAACGGCAAGAGTGCGCCAAAGACGAAAGCGAAGGCAAAACCGAAGACCGAGGCGAAGGCAGAGGCCAAGCCGAAGGCGAAGGCGAAAACCGCCAAACCCAAGGCCAAGCCAAAGGCCTCGTCGGCCAATTCAGAGGCGCCCGCTTGAGCGAAACGAAAAAGGCGGCCCGCAAGGCCGGAAAGAAGGGCGAAGCCCCACTTCCGACCAAGGAAGCCATCCTTGAATTTATCCGCTCGACGCCTGCCAAGACAGGCAAGCGTGAAATTGCCCGCGCCTTCAATCTCAAGGGCGACAGCCGCATCTTTCTGAAGAAGATCCTGCGCGAACTGGCCGAGGACGGGCTGATCGCCAAGCGGCGCAAGAGCTTGCGCGGCCGCGGCGAACTCGCGCCGGTCACGGTTCTGGAAATCGTCGGAAATGACGAAAACGGCGACCTGTACGCAACGCCGGCGGACTGGAACGAAGAGGATGAAGGCCCGGCGCCGCGCGTGCTGATGACCCTCAAACGAGGCCGCACGCCGGGCATGGGCGACCATGTGCTTTCGCGCATCGAGCCGGTCGAAGCCGCGGACGGTTATCGTTACACCGCCTCCCCGATCAAGATCCTGCCGAACAACCGCACCCGTCAGCTCGGCGTTTACCGCAAGGGCGGCGATGGCGGCGTCATCGAGCCGATCGACAAGAAGCAGCTGCGCGAATGGCGCATCCTGCCGGGCGAAACCGAGGGCGCTCAGGACGGCGAACTGGTGCGTTTCGAGTTGCCAAAGGCCGGCCGCACCCTGTCGCCGCGCGCGCGCATCGTCGAGAGGCTCGGCCATCCCGAAAGCGAACGCGCGCTCAGCATGATCGCGATCGAGAGCTACGGCCTGCCGGATATTTTTCCTGAAAGCATCGAAATCGAAGCTGCCCAGCTCAAGCCCGCGTCGATGCGTGGCCGCGAGGATCTGCGCAAGCTCCCGCTGATTACGATCGACCCGGCCGACGCGAAGGACCATGACGACGCCGTGTGGGCCGCGCCGGACGAGGATGAAGCCAACAAGGGCGGCTACGTCGTCATCGTCGCCATTGCCGACGTTGCCCATTACGTCCAGCCCGGCACGGCTCTCGACAAGGAAGCCCTCAAACGCGGCAACTCGGTCTATTTTCCCGATCGCGTCGTGCCGATGCTGCCCGAGACGCTCTCCAACGAACTATGCTCGCTGAAGGAGGATGTGGATCGCCCCTGCCTCGCTGTCCGCATGATCTTCGACGCACAGGGCCACAAACGCAACCATCGCTTCATTCGCGGCATGATGCGCTCGGCGGCAAAACTGTCCTACCCGGAAGCGCAGGCCGCAATTGACGGGCGCGCGAGCGAACGCGCGGGTCCGGTGCTGGAGACGGTCCTCAAACCCTTATGGGCGGCCTATGACCTGCTGCACAAAGCAAGGCTCAAGCGCGCCCCGCTCGATCTCGACCTGCCCGAACGCAAGATCATCCTTGACGAGCAGGGCCGCGTCGCCCGCGTAACGGTGCCCGAGCGGCTGGACGCGCACCGGCTGATCGAGGAATTCATGATCCAGGCCAACGTTGCGGCGGCGGAAGCGCTGGAGGCGGCCAAATCGCCCCTGCTCTACCGCATCCACGACGCGCCATCGGAGGAAAAGCTCAAGGCGCTGGCCGAATTTCTCGCAACCATCGACATCACCATGCCGAAGGCCGGGCTAATCAAGCCGAGCCAGTTCAACCGCGTGCTGGATCGCACGAAGGACGGGGAGTTTTCGGAACTGGTCAACGAGGTGATCCTGCGCTCTCAGGCGCAGGCCGAATACAGCCCCAGCAATCTCGGCCATTTCGGCCTCAATCTGCGCCGCTATGCCCATTTCACCTCGCCGATCCGCCGTTATGCCGATCTGATCGTTCACCGCGCGCTGATCCGGGCGCTGAAACTCGGTCCGGGCGGGCTGACCGACGCCGAAATCGAGCTACTGCCGGAGACCGCAGAACAGATCTCACAGGCCGAGCGCCGGGCCATGGCGGCGGAGCGCGAAACGGTCGACCGGCTTATCGCAACCCATCTGGCGGGACAGATCGGGGCCAGCTTCAACGGGCGCATCTCCGGCGTGACGCGTTCGGGGCTGTTCGTGAAGCTTGCCGACACCGGCGCGGACGGCTTCATACCCGCTTCAACAATCGGTCAGGATTACTATATATACTCCGAAGCCGATCACGCGCTCATTGGCGAGCGAACCGGCGAGACCTTCCGGCTTGGAGACAATGTCGAGGTGCAACTCGTGGAGGCATTTCCCGCAGCCGGCGCCTTGCGCTTCAAGCTGGTGAGCGAGGGCCGGTTCGATCTGAAGCTGTCGCGAAAGAGGCGGGTGCGCGGCAATGCGCCACGCAGGAAACGCCGCTGAAGACGCGCTGCGCGGTTTCCCCTCGGGCATTTTCATTTCCTTTTGACCGGAGCGCGTTTATCCTTTGACCATGCACAATTTTCCATCACAACCAGCCCCCGTCCCGGCCGATCAGGCTGAAAAGCCGTCGCGCCCGGTGGCTCAGTCCATGCTTCGCGGCGCAAAGGGACGTTGCCCGTCCTGCGGCGAAGGGCGGCTTTTCCCGCGCTATCTGAAGGTCGCTGATCATTGCCCGGCATGTGGCGAGGCGCTGCATCATCACCGTGCCGACGACGCGCCGCCCTATTTCACGATCTTCATCGCCGGCCATTTGCTCGTGCCTCTGCTCCTGGCGTTCGAGCGGGTTTTCGCGCCACCGCTGTGGCTGCATGCAGCCGTGTGGCTGCCATTGACGGTCGCAGTCTGTCTGGCGCTGCTACCGCCCGTAAAGGGCGCCATCGTCGGCCTGCAATGGGCGCTTTATATGCATGGGTTCGACCCGGACTCGGACGAGGCCGCCGAATTCGCAAGGGCGGATAGCGTTGGTTGATCAATCGGACCGCCGCGCTGCCGCACCGCCGCCGAAAAGCGCGCGGACCGCGCATGTGCGCTGGCGTGAACTCACCCACAGTATCCAGACCAGCCGCTTCCCGAATTGCCGCCCGCGCGACGCAGCAACATTGCTCGTGCTGGACAGGAGCGGGTCCGAACCGAAATTGCTGATGGGGCAGCGGCACCACGACATGAAATTCATGCCGGGCAAATTCGTCTTTCCCGGCGGGCGCGTGGAGCCGCAGGACTATCTGGCAACGGTTGGCTGCCGGATGCCCGGCACGGTCACCTCGAAGCTCCTGCGCGGCGTGAAGGGGAGCGCGCACCGTCAGCGCGCTTTTGCCCTCGCCCACGCCGCCTTGCGCGAAACGCAGGAGGAGACGGGCATCATCATCGGAACCGGCGCCAATCTGCCGGGCAACGCGGAGGCCATCCAGCCGGATTTCGGTTCGTTTCGATTTCTTGCCCGCGCCATCACGCCGGCCCGCCGTCCAAGGCGCTTCGACACGCGCTTTTTTGTCGTACCCGCCGAGCACATAACCAGCCGTGGCCCCATCACCGACGGCGAGTTCACGGCAGTCGAGTGGTTCTCGCTTTCGGATGCGCGGCAGGAAGACCTGCCTGACATCACGCGCATCATTCTTGACGATCTGGAAAACAGTCTCGAAACTGGCTCGCTGGACAACCCGGATGCCGCTGTCCCGTTTTATTTCATGCGCGGCGCCTATTTCCACCGCAAATTGCTGTAGTCGCTTGGCCACTTGACAGTCCCGGCGTGCGAGGTAAGGTGCACTCCGAAATTCAGAATATATCGCGATTTGTAGGATAGCGCCGCTATGGCTAAACCCGTTACGCAGAAAATCAGACTCGTCAGCTCCGCTGGCACAGGATTCTTTTACGTCACAAAGAAAAATCCCCGGAACATGACCGAGAAGCTGTCGTTGAAGAAATACGATCCGGTCGCGCGGAAGCATGTGGAATTCAAGGAAGCCAAGATCAAATAGCTTCCTTCCGACGATCCGGAACGGCCAGAGCGAGATCCGATAAAACAGGTTCATCCCCGCCTTCGCGGGGACAAGCTATCGGAAAAAATCGAGCTTGAAACAAACAGATGCGGATCAGGATCTTTTCCGCAAGAAATGAGCCTGATCTGAAGCGGGATGAAGAAAAGTGCGCTCGCTTTTCCGTCCGTCAGCTTGCTCTGGAATTATTGGAATCAGAATTCTTGAGGGTGATAGGACCAGCCCCGTGCCGATCGGCAGCGGGGTACATCCGACATTGGCGCGGGGCTGGTCTGCAAGTCATGACCAAAGAGGGCATTGGCCACAGACTTGTTGGCCGAATCCAATGGCAGTAACGAGGAGGCCACTCATACCATTTTCATCGGCCTAACCCTACGGACCCAGGAGATGCGGCGGACCTGAGCGAACCGCAGGGAATTCTATCTATTCAATCAGTAAGGGAAAAAGCGGCTAAATTGCAAGTAGACTCCCCCTTCACGACCGCTGGCCTTACCCCGAAGTGAAATTGAATATCGCGCTTTTCGCAAACTCCGGGCAACCGCAATACTCAACTATCTATCTGCTTACGTAGATAATAAGCCGTGACACGAGAAAAACACAAATAAGAATTGCCGATAAGGTAAATCACTGTCCCTTTTGTAGCTGACGCGAATGCGTCACTCCGCCGCATCCCAAAGAATGGGGTTATCCCCAGAAAAGTTAATATGCGGCTTCAGACTTCCCCGATAAACTCCCGAACCGTCTCAAGAAACATCGACACCGTGATCGGTTTGGAAATGTAGGCTTCGCATCCGCCCTCGCGAATGCGCTCTTCATCCCCCTTCATGGCAAAGGCGGTCACGGCGATCACCGGAATATGGCGTAACGCCTCATCCTCCTTCAGCCATTTGGTCACATCAAGTCCGGACACCTCGGGCAACTGGATGTCCATGAGGATGAGATCCGGCTGGTGCTCCCGCGCAAGAGACAGCGCCTCGATGCCGTTGCGGGTCTGCAAGGTCGCATAGCCATGCGCTTCGAGCAGATCCCGGAACAGCTTCATATTCAATTCATTGTCTTCGACAATCAGAACTGTTTTCGACATGGCGCCAGTTTTGGCCGATTCGGCCGAGGAAGGAATTGCACCTTCGCGTTGATCGTGAATCATTATAGCCGGTTCAATCGAGTATGCCGCATTCCCTGTGCTTCCTACAGGACAATCGGGTAATAAACTCTTAAACTTCGCCGCGAACAGGAATTGGAGCTTCCGTTAAACGGGCAAAAGGGTCGGGAAAATGACTGGCGCTCAGCGCAAAGGCGGGCGGATGCGGATGGAAGAAGCGGAACGTCTCGCGATCATGGCGCTCGGTTTTATCGCGGCCGAGGAAAATCGCCTCGCGCAATTTCTTCACATGACCGGCTATGCCCCCGCTGATATCCGCGCCGAAGCGGGCTCGCCCGACTTTCTTGCCGGCGTCCTCGACTTTCTGCTCAGCGACGAATCCCAGCTTCTCGTCTTCACCAGCCATGGCGACGTCGATCCGGCCGATGTGGCGGCAGCCAGCCGGTGTCTTGGCGGCTCAGCCAGCGGAGACTGACGCTGATGCCTTCGGCGGTTCGCATCGGGATCGATCTGGGCGGCACGAAAACGGCCATTATCGCCCTCGACGAGCACGACATGCCACTGATCGAGCGGCGCGCGCCAACACCGCGCGGCGACTATGACGCCTCGATCGCCACAATCGGCCGATTGATTGCCGACGCTGAAGCGGAACTGGGCTGTACGGGACAGGCAACGGTCGGCGTCGCCATGCCCGGTTCGATCTCGCCATCGACCGGAAAAGTGCAGAATGCGAACTCCGTCTGGCTGAACGGTCGCGAGTTCGATGCCGATCTCACCGCGCATCTGGGACGCCCCGTCCGCCTCGCCAATGACGCCAATTGCCTGGCCCTGTCGGAGAGCGTCGATGGCGCGGCTGAAGATGCGCGATCCGTTTTCGCCGTCATTCTGGGAACCGGCTGCGGCGGCGGTTTCGTGCACAAGGGCGAGTTAGTCAACGGTCCGCGCGGCATTGCCGGGGAATGGGGACATAATCCCCTGCCCTGGCCCGATGACGACGAGCGGACGCCGCCGCGATGCTGGTGCGGCCTGTCCGGCTGCATGGAAGGTTGGGTCTCCGGTCCGGCCCTGTATCGGGACTATCTGAAACATGGCGGCGACGCGCGCGTGGCCGCCGACGCCGCAGAACTATGCGGGTCGGCCGAGAGGTGCGACGCGGCAGCGCAAGGCGCGCTGAACCGGCATATGTCACGGCTGGCGCGCGGGCTGGCCATGGTCGTCAATATTCTGGACCCGGAGATCATCGTGCTCGGCGGCGGCCTGTCGCGAATGAACCACCTCTATGACGGATTGTCCCCGCTGATGTCGCCGTTCATCTTTGCCGATTGCGGCGAAGTCACGATCCGGCCCGCGCGCCACGGCGATGCAAGCGGGGTGCGAGGCGCGGCGCGATTATGGAGCAAGGCCGGCGAATAGCTGCGAGCCCGGCAGGCTCAGGCGCAAAACCGCGAGCCTATTTCTTCTGGGCCGGCGGGCAGCTTTCCGGCTCGTGATACTCGATTCCGGACAGCTTGCCATTGACCATGAAAGTCCCGTAATGGATGAGCAGATCCTTGCTGACGCCGTTGGCGAACAGCTGGAATGACAGCTCGTAGACCGGTAGACCGTCATCCTGCGCGGGATTTACCGCCGGTTCGTAATAGCTGATGGCGACGGGCCAAGCGGTCACACCCTTGAGCTTTTCATCGTAGGAGGTCTCGACGGCCGCCTCACCGGCGACAGGAACGATGGGCTTGCCGATGAACGTTGTCGTCTTGAAGAGCTTGTCGCCCTGTTCCGAGCCATCGAAAATATCGGCCTGAAGCACATTTTCGCCGCTGCTGGCCGCTTTCAGGATTGCGAGCGAATGCTGGGTCGGAAACAGCGCTCCGGCATCGAGGTTCAGTTCCTGTTTTCGCGGCTTCTTCAGCTCGACCTTCAGGCCATCCTCCTTGCCGCGCGCAGCATTGCCTGACACCTGTTCGCTCAACTGGCTGCCGAGATATTGGGAATTCTCGAACCGGAACCGGTCCCCGGCCGAATTCTCCCATGTCGTCGACCGCAGATCCGTCAGCGTGGAATTGCCTTCACGGTCGACCACCTCCGTCACCAGCCGCGATTTCAGCGTATAGCCGGCGCAGGGCGAACCGGCGAAGTCAAAGACCAGCCGGCCGCGAATATTGGAGATATTGGATGCAGCCACTGCATCCTTCAGGCTCATGTCATAGACCGCGCGGTGCGGAACCAGCGCCATTGACGACCCCTGCGGCAATGCGTGCCCGCCTTGCGCCGAGAGGACTGCCGAAACAACGAAAAGAGCGGCGACAGCTGATTTTTTTTGCATGGGCATCCTGTTCATTCGTGATACCGGATATATGGATCGCCGCGACGCGATTTTCATCAGGAAACATGGGCTAAAACAAGACGCAGGCAGTCGGACGGTCCCTCATGAGATGATAGACTCGCCACATGAACGGAAGGCTGGATCGCTCTGCCCGCTCAGTCAAGCTATACACATAACACGGGAGCAAATCATGTCCGAAGATAGCGCCGCGCGCCTTGCCGCACTGGGCCTTGCCCTCCCCGATGCCCCCGCCCCGGCGGCCAATTACGTGCCCTTTCACATCTCCAACGGCCTTCTGTTCATTTCTGGCCAACTTTCGCGCACGGCCGCGGAAAGCGTGATCGGCAAGCTTGGCGCGGACGTGACCGTCGAGGACGGCCAGAAGGCGGCGCAGCTTGCCTGTCTGAACATTCTTGCGCAGGCAAAGGCGGCAACCGGATCGCTGGAGCGCATATCCCAGGCGCTGAGGCTCACCGGCTATGTAAACGCAACGCCAGATTTCACCGAACACCCGAAGGTCATCAACGGCGCCTCCGACCTGCTCGTGGCCGTTCTTGGCGATCGCGGGCGGCACACGCGCGCAGCCGTCGGCATGGGCAGCCTGCCCTTCGACGTTGCCGTCGAGGTGGATGCGATCTTCGCGATCTCGTGAACCGCAGATGAGATTCCCTGAACTCTTTCCGCCTATCGCGCATCGCGGCCTTCATGACGAACGCGGCGGGATCATTGAAAACACCGCATCCGCCTTCCGGGCCGCGATTGCCGGACGCTACGCCATCGAGACGGACATTCAGGCCGCCGCTTCGGGCGAGCCCGTGATCTTTCATGATGAGCTTCTCGGCCGGCTGACGGAGGAGACCGGGCCTGTCGCCGAGCGCACCGTCAAGGAATTGCAAAAGATACGGATGCGCGGAACGGGGGACCGTATCCTCACGCTGGGCGAACTGCTGGAGATGGTGGACGGACGCGCCGCGCTGTTTCTGGAGATCAAGAGCGCCGGGCTTGACAGCAATCGCACCCTTGAGCGCCGTATCGCGGCAGCGCTGGCGCATTATCGCGGTCCCGCTTACGTCATGTCGTTCGATCCGCGCAGCGTCGGCGCAATGCGCGTTTTCGCGCCATCCGTGCCGCGCGGCCTCTCGGCGATGCGTTTCTGGAAGGTCGACGAGTTCCCGCTGACGGATACGCTACGCTACCGCTTGACGCATATGCTGGACATTCCGGCGGTCAAGCCCGATTTTCTGACCTATGAGGTCAGCGATCTGGCCGTCATGGCTGCCGGGCTGCGGCGGCGCTATCCGTCCCTGCCGATCATCACATGGACGGTCCGATCGGCCGAGCAACGCCGGAAAGCCGACCAGTTCGCCGATGGCATGATTTTTGAAGGCTTCCGGCCTGAGCCCTGATCGATATTGCAACCGCTTATGGATGCAGAAGCAGAGATGAAAATCCGCGTCAACGACGCGATTGCCGCCATCCCGCCGGAAGCGTGGGACGCCTGCGCCAACAGCGAGGCGGGAACGTATAGTCCGTTTCTGTCCCATGCATTCCTTCACGCACTGGAGGCGAGCGGCTGCGTCCATCCGCGAACCGGCTGGCTGCCCCAGCATCTGGCGCTGGAAGACGAACACGGTAGGATCCTTGGCGTGATGCCGCTCTATCTGAAATCGCACAGCCAGGGCGAATATGTGTTCGATCATGGCTGGGCGCATGCCTATGAACAGGCCGGCGGCGATTATTATCCGAAATTGCAATCCTGCGTGCCTTTCACGCCCGTAACCGGAAAAAGGCTGCTCGCAGCGCCGGGAACGAATTCGGAGGCCGTGGAAGATGCGCTGATTGGCGGTGCGGTTGAACTCGTCAAGCTTCACGATGCGTCGTCGCTGCACATCACCTTCCTGAAGGAAGCGGAATGGCGCGCGCATGGCGACAGCCGCATCCTGCAGCGCATGGACCAGCAGTTCCACTGGGTGAACGAGAATTACGCCAGCTTCGACGATTTCCTGGCCAGTCTGGCGTCACGCAAGCGCAAGGCAATCCGCAAGGAGAGGCGCGACGCGGCGGCATCGGCGATCAGCTTCGAGCATCTGCGGGGCGCGGACATTACCGAGGCGCATTGGGACGCGTTTTTCGACTTCTATCAGGACACCGGCAACCGCAAATGGGGCCGCCCCTATCTCAATCGCCGCTTCTTCAGCATGATCGGCGAAACGATGGCGGACCGCATCCTGCTGATCATGTGCCGGCGCGATGGCCGCATGATCGCGGGCGCGCTCAACCTGATCGGCGGCGATGCGCTTTACGGACGCTACTGGGGCGCGCTGGAACACCATCCCTTCCTGCATTTCGAGACCTGCTACTATCAGGCCATCGACTTCGCCATCGCCAACGGCCTGACTCGCGTCGAGGCCGGCGCGCAAGGCGAACACAAGCTGGCGCGGGGATACCTTCCGCAGACGACCTACAGCCTGCACTACCTGGCGCATCCGGGGCTGCGCAGGGCCGTTGCGGCCTTTCTGCAGCAGGAACGCCGCGCCGTTGCCGAGGAAGGGCGGATACTGGCGGAAATGGGACCGTTCCGAAAATCCGGCGGCTAGAGCGAATTCGATAAAATGGATGCCATCCCCGCCTTCGCGCATAGGCGCTAACATAGAGCTGGGATTGTTTGGTCGCTCCGTGTTCGAGGCGGTTCGAGGAGGCGCCGGCTCAGCCGGTTTGGATCGAGGGCTTGTTGCATCGGTTGCGGCATGATCGCGGCGAGCATGGCCTTTGCCGCGAGGCGTGTCAGCCGCCAGATTGCGGGCGCGCTTGTCTGCAGCTCGCGCAAGAGCGCCATCAGCAGATGCGCCAGGATCCAGAGCCTGCCCTCGCGCAGACGGGGGTCTTGGCGACGCTGGTATCCTCGCCCGGCGGTCCGGACAGGCCGAGGATGGTCTTCATGCGTTTAAATGCCATTTCGATGCGCCGTCATGCTGAAAGCATGCGTCCCGCATGACGAGAACGGTAAAGCTCGCCGATTTCGGCACTGGACCAGGTCTGGGCTTTG
>JBHJOB010000016.1:0-13179 GCA_050330195.1 Rhodomicrobiaceae bacterium
CTGGGAATCACTGCTTGGTGAGGGAATCAGACCGCCCCAACTTCGTCAACGGGCTGGTAGCGGAGCAGCGGAGAGCCAGACAGCGTTGGCCGATTTTCAAGTCCGGTTTTTGAAGCGCCAGCTATCGTTGCCGGTCTCGATGATGTCGCAGTGATGGGTGAGGCGGTCGAGGATAGCAGTGGTCATCTTGGCGTCGCCGAAGACGCTGGGCCATTCGGCGAAGGCGAGGTTGGTGGTGACGATAATCGAAGTACGCTCGTAAAGCCGGCTGACAGGCAAGAACAGCAGTTGACCGCCCGATTGTGCAAAGGGCAGATAACCGAGTTCATCCAATATCAGCAGGTCGACGCGGCCGAGTGCATCGGCGGTCCGGCCCTGACGGCCCAGCTTGACCTCCGTTTCCAGCTTGTTGACGAGGTCGACGGCATTGAAGAATCGGGCCTTCCTGCCGGCGCGGATGCAATGGCGAGCGATACCGATGGCAATATGGGTCTTCCCGGTTCCGCTCAAGACAGCGTCACAATGCCGGGTGTCCGGCGTTCGAGGTACGGATCCACTATCCGTTCCACCCACGATATGGCCAGGTGGCGCCGGTCATGTTCCGACGATGCTTTGCAGGCGAGGATCACCTGGCTGTGCTCCAGCCGGACGGCACGTTGGCTCTGATCCCGTGCTGGATGGCGGAAGCGGCGGCCGGCTCTGTCGCTCTCACCACTTGCCCTCGGCTATCCGTCGATCGGCTCGTCGAGCTGCGCGCTCGCCTTGATGCGCTTCTAGCTTCGTCTCGCGGGGAATCGGACCCGCGAGGAGGAGAATATCATGCGCTCACGACAGACCCGGCAGAGAGACCTGTTCGAGACAGATTGGACCACGGCGGAGATTCCAGCGGCGCGAAGAATGACGCTCGTTCGCCTGATCGAGCGCCTTCTGGTCGAAGCGGTCGCCGAATGCGAAGCAGTAGCGCAAGCCGACGCTTCGAGCCACTCACGCGCCGCACCAGCCTGACACTTCGGGCAATGCCGGTTGCGACAGGAGTTATAGGAAATCGCGGTGTGGCCGCAGTCGCCACAACGGGCGACGTGACCGCGTCGCGCCGGAGGCGCGCCAGTCAATAATCGGCGCACCTTTGGTGCGACACGCTGCCGTCCGGTGCGGATCGGTCGAGGTGGCCGGCATTGCGGGCGCGAAAGCTGTCGCCGTGGCGGCGGAGAACGTCCGCCACCTCCAGCACGAGTGAGCGCTTGTCGCTCACGATAAACGTTCGCTCGGGCGCGACACGGTCGGCGCGTTAAGGTGCGGGCAACCTCTTCAGATCGAGCCGGTCGAGCGGACTCCTCGTCGCTGCGATCAGATGCGTGGAGACCTTTGTGTAGCGCGCCGTTGTCGACAGCTGCGCGTGGCCGAGCAATGCCTGGATGATGCGGATATCGGTGCCCTGCTCCAGAAGATGCGTGGCAAAGCAATGGCGTAACGTCTTCACGGTAACGGGCTTGCCGATCCTGGCGACGAGTGCTGCGCGCATGCAGGCTTTGTTGAGCGTCGTCGCGTCAATCGGGCCCTGACCATCCGGCCGCGTGAACAGCCACCGGCGCGGACGGGCGATCTTCCAGTAGGCGCGTAGCCTCGCCAGTAGTGTCGCCGACAACATGACGTAGCGGTCCTTGCGACCCTTGCCCTGCTCAACACGGATCAGGCCACGCGCGCTTTCGATATGCTCGATCCGAAGCGAGAGAACCTCGGCCGTGCGCAGCCCGGTAGCGTAGACCGTGGCAAGCGCGGTTCGGCAGACCGGGGCATCGACTGCCTCGATCATCCGCGCCACCTCGGCGGCCGAAAGCACCACCGGCAGCGTCTTCGGCTTCCGGGCATAGGGAATACGTTCGGGCAGATCCTTGCGACCGAGCGTGACGCCGTAGAAAAACCGCAACGCTGAAACAGTCTGGTTGAGGGAGGCCCAGGCGATGGCGTTCCCGACCAGATGAACCTGATAGGAGCGCACGTCTTCGATACCGAGGTGCTCCGGCGACCGGCGGTAGTATCGGCTGAACTTCCTGACCGCCGTGATGTAAGAGGCCTGTGTCGCGGGCGACAGATTGCGGACCGTCATGTCCTCGATCATGCGCCGGCGCAGGTGACTGATACGCTTACTCATAGGATGCTCCTGTCGGAAGGCGTTGGGGCTTTACAGCACCAATCATCTTCGCAGACAGGGCGCCTCTCTCACCGAGAGCTTCCTCCGCGGTAGCGGTTCAGTTCAATCTCTCCCTGAAAACAGACGGATTCTCTGAATCACATCACGATTCCATCGGTCAAGATAAAATCTGATGGGTGGTGAGCCCCGCACCAACCGGCCATTCCCCAGCTCGATCTCAATACGATCGTCAGTTTGCGTGGCTTCTGTGGGAGGACAAAACTGTGCATCCGGGGAAGGTGCGGGATTTCCCTGTGGAGCGATTGCCGCTGCGCCCGCTGGCGGCGAAGATATAGTGACGGGAACGAAGACGGCTGCGCTCCGGCGCGCCTGGCCCTCTCGCGCCAACCGCCGCCGGCGAAACAGCAGATTGGGCCTGATGCCATGCCGCCGCGTATCGGCAACAACCGAATATCGGCGCGAAATTGTCTCTGGATATAGTCACGGCACCAGCTCCTGTCGGGATCAACTGGCGCCAACAAGAGCTACATCCTACCCGCCACGCAAGGCGGTCCTCGGCGTGTGCTTACAATGATCCGGCACGCTATCGTCGAGATCGAGCCTGCAGAACCAGCGATAGGCCAGGTTCAGGGCAACCTCCTCGCATAGTCGTCGCTCGGATCGGATGCCATAGCAATACCCAATAATCAGCATTCGGATGAGCTGCTCCGGATCAATCGAGGGACGACCGGTATGGGAATAGAAGGTTTGGAGTTCTTATGGAGATCGGAAAGCGCAGCGGTTGTGAGACCTCAATGCGCCTGAGTAGATGGTCCGCCGGCACCCGTTCATCGAGATCGAATTCGTAGAACAACGCCCGTTGATCCGCCGTTTGCCGCCCCATCATGGTATAGATCCCCCCGATCTCTGCCGCCTTCCACTAAAATGGAAGCATTTCCCACTGCCGCAACCATCGAAAGCGACCGAAAAGGGGGGAGCCGCAAGTATCCGGTCGGTCATGATGCCGGCAAGAAAACCACTCGCGAACATTTATTGTGAGTGGCGCTTGTCTGGCCGCGATCAGCAAGACATCCCGACAAGCGCTCACAATGAGGCATCAAGCGCAACGCCGCCCGATTTGCTTGTCTGAAATCAGGCAAGTATTTCAGACGCCCTTGTCGATACGATAGGGCTTCTGATGGTATTGAGGTTATTCTGGCCAAGTCGAACGACGTTCTCATGGCTGCGGCGCAACCGCCGTCTGATGTCTGACCACGAAGCGCTCGCCGTTATTGCGCGAGGCTTCGCAAAGCTTGCAATGATATCCATCATGCTGAAACGTCTGACCACAGTAAGGTCCTCAGAAACTTCAGAGTCAGGCTCTGAGAACGCCCATAAATTCAAAGATGGTGAAGGCCATCGATCAACTCCCAACTCCCGTCTTCATTTCCATAAGCAAAAATGGGTGGGATAGGCACATAAATTAAAATCTATTCAATTACATTAGATTTCTTATCCGACGACCAACGGACCAACCTTTGAACTTCTGGCCGAATTTTTAATTCCTCATTCTAATACATGATAATTATTTCACTCACGGAGAGCTACAGTCCATCTGTTTTGACCAACTTTCGAGTTTTCTCTATTCTTTACTTTAAAGTCATCAATAATATCTCATTTTAAACAAATAGCGCTCCACAAAATTCAATACAATTTGGGAGTTTAATTTACTCCTCCCCAACCTCAAGCTTCTGCCGCAATATATCGTTCACGGCCGCCGGGTTCGCCTTGCCGCCGGTGGATTTCATCACCTGGCCGACGAACCAGCCGAGCGTTTTCGGCTTCTCTTTCACCTGCTCGACCTGCTTCGGGTTGGCCGCGATGATCTCGTCGACGACCTTCTCGATGGCGCTGGTGTCCGTGACCTGCTTGAGCCCGCGCTCGTCCACGATCTTGCCCGGCGCTTCGCCCGTCTCGACCATGATCTCGAAGACTTCCTTGGCGATGCGGCCCGAGATCACGTTCTCCGCGATCAGATCGATCAGCTCGCCTAGATGCGCAGCTGTGACCGGGCTGTCGGTTACGTCACGGCCCAGCCGGTTGAGCGCGCCGAACAGATCGCCCGTGACCCAGTTGGCCGCAAGCTTGGCGTCGCGCCCGGCCGCCACGGTCTCGAAGTAATCCGCCGACGCACGGTCCGATACCAGCACGCCCGCATCGTAAGCCGACAGTCCGAACTGCTCGACGAAGCGCGCCTTCTTCTCGTCCGGCAGCTCCGGCAGCCCGCTGGCCAGCCTGTCCACATACTCCTGCGTCATCTCCAGCGGCAGCAGATCCGGGTCGGGGAAATAGCGGTAATCATGCGCCTCTTCCTTGGAGCGCATGGAGCGCGTCTGCCCGCTTTTCGGGTCGAACAGCCGCGTTTCCTGGTCGATCTTACCGCCCTCTTCGAGAATGCCGATCTGGCGGCGGGCCTCGTAATCGATGGCCTGCCCGATGAAGCGGATCGAGTTGACGTTCTTGATCTCGCAGCGCGTGCCGAACTCCGCACCCGGCTTGCGCACGGAGACGTTGACGTCGGCGCGCAAGGATCCCTGCTCCATATTGCCGTCGCAAGTGCCGAGATAGCGCAGGATGGTGCGGAGCTTGGTGACATAGGCGCGCGCTTCGTCGGCCGAGCGGATGTCGGGCCGGGAGACGATCTCCATGAGCGCAACGCCGGAGCGGTTCAGGTCCACATAGGAATAGTCCGGGTGCTGATCGTGCAGGCTTTTGCCCGCATCCTGTTCCAGATGCACACGCTCGATGCCGACCTCGATGGAATAGCCTTCCTTCCACATGTCCACCGTGACGACGCCCTCGCCGACGATGGGATATTTGTACTGCGAAATCTGATAGCCCTGCGGCAGATCGGGATAGAAGTAGTTCTTGCGGTCGAAAACTGAATAGAGATTGATCGCGGCCTTGAGCCCCAGCCCGGTGCGCACGGCCTGCGCCACGCATTCCTCGTTGATCACGGGCAACATGCCCGGCATGGCCGCATCGACCAGCGAGACATGGCTGTTCGGTTCGCCGCCGAACGCGGTCGATGCGCCGGAGAACAGCTTGGAGTTGGACGTTACCTGCGCATGAACCTCAAGGCCGATCACGATTTCCCAAAGCCCCGTTGCGCCGTCGATCAGATTTTCCTGCCGTGGCTCAATTGTCATCGCTCAGCCTCATGCCTTTTCGTGCAGCCCGCCGCCTTGATCATTTGCCGCTATCCTTGTTCCCGTCGGGCAACTTTTCTTCTTCATACTGTATGAACCAGCCGATCATCTGACGCCACATGGCCTCCGCCAGTTCCGGGGGCAGGCCTTTTTCGCTCGCGCGGGCGCGGACACGGTCGATCACCTGCTGAATGCGCCAGGGGACGACGGCCTCGGCCTTGTGCGTCTTGAGCTGCCATGCGCGATCGACATAGCCGAAGCGCTCCGCAACGAGATCGAGGATCGCGGCATCGAGACGGTCGATCTCGGCGCGGACCTGATCCATGTTCTCACATTCCAGCGGGGGACGCACAGCCATCGAACGCTCCGTACTCAACGTTTCAGGACTTCTTACGCTTGGCCGCGGAGGCCGCTTTCGGCTTCGCCGCCGGAGCCTTCGTCTGCCCCGCCCACCAGGCCTCGGGCGCAGGCGCGACACCGGCCGCATCCTCGATCACCTGACCGAGCCGCAGCATGGTTTCCTCGTCGAACGGCCGTCCGATAAGCTGCAATCCCAGCGGCAGGCCGTCATCGGAGAAACCGGCCGGCACCGAAATGCCCGGCAATCCGGCCATGTTCACCGTCACCGTAAAAATGTCGTTCAGGTACATCTCGATGGGATCGCCGCCCTTCTCGCCGATGGCGAAGGCAGGGGATGGCGTCGCGGGCGTCAGGATCGCGTCGACATCCTCGAAGGCGGTTTCGAAATCCTGCCGGATCAGCGTGCGGACCTTCTGCGCCTTGATGTAATAGGCGTCGTAATAGCCCGCCGAGAGCACATAGGTGCCGATCAGGATGCGCCGCTTGACCTCCGCGCCGAAGCCGTGCGAGCGGGTTTCCTCATACATGTCGATCACGTCCTTGCCATCGACGCGCGCGCCGTAGCGGACGCCGTCATAGCGGGCAAGGTTGGACGATGCCTCGGCAGGCGCAACGATATAATAGGCGGGCAGCGCGTATTTCGTGTGCGGCAGCGAGATGTCCACGATTTCCGCGCCCGCCGCCTTGTACCACTCGATGCCCTTCTGCCAGAGCGCCTCCACGACCGGCGACATGCCGTCGATCCGGTACTCTTTTGGAACGCCGATCTTCAGACCCTTCACCTTGCCGGACAGCGCCTTCTCGTAATCCGGCACGGGCTTGTTCGCGCTGGTGGAATCCTTCGGGTCGTGGCTGGCCATGTGGCGCAGCATGATCGCGGCGTCGCGCACGGTGCGGGTGATCGGACCGGCCTGATCGAGCGAGGAGGCAAACGCCACGATACCCCAGCGCGAGCAGCGGCCATAGGTCGGCTTGACGCCCACGGTGCCGGTGAAGGCCGCGGGCTGGCGGATCGAGCCGCCCGTATCCGACGCCGTCGCCGCCAGCGCGATACGCGCCGCGACCGCCGACGCCGAACCGCCGGACGAGCCGCCCGGCACGAGCCGCTTGTCACTGCCCTTGGCGCGCCACGGATTGGCGCAAGGCTCATAGGCGCTGGTCTCGGTCGAAGACCCCATGGCGAACTCGTCCATGTTGGTCTTGCCCAGCATGACCGCGCCCGCATCCCAGAGATTCTGCGTCACGGTGGACTCATAGACCGGCGCGAAATCGCCGAGGATCGCGGAACAGGCCGTCGAGCGCACATCCTTCGTGCAATAGAGATCCTTTATGCCGAGCGGCAGACCGTCGAGCGGCAGGCCCTTGCCATTGCCGAGCCGCGCGTCGGACGCTTTCGCCATATCCAGCGCCTTGTCGGCCGTCGTCACGACATAGGCGTTCAGCGCGGGATTCGCCGCCTCTATGGCGGCCAGATGCGCCTCGGTCAACTCGCGCGCGGTGATCTCCTTGCCGGCAAGCAGATCGCGCGCCTCCGCCAGCGTCAAACTCGTCAAATCGCTCATGATTATTCAACCACCTTCGGCACCAGGAAGAAATGGTCCTCCGTGAGCGGTGCGTTCTTCATGATCTGATCGGCAATGCCGCCATCCGTCACCTTGTCCTCGCGCCGTGGCAGCGCCATCGCCTCGACGCGGGTCATCGGTTCGACATTGGCCGTATCGACCTCGCCCAGTTGCTCGACCCAATCGAGAATGGCCGACAACTCGCCTTGCAGGTTTTGCGCTTCCTTGTCGCTCACCTTGATGCGCGCGAGCCGTGCGACGTGCCGCACCGTGGCCTCATCGACTTTCATGGACAATCCTTCACGGGTGTAAAAGCGAGACTCCTGGCAGCCGCAAATGCGTTTGCCGCCTTTCAGGACAAGGAATAACGCCGGTTTGGCGCGGGCGCAACTGCCGCGCGCGGATGGACGGCGTTCTATGCAGGAGAAATGCTGCGCTGCGGTGTCACGAGAGGCTTGCGGCGCAGGTGATTTCCGGCCCAAACGGTCCCAGAGGCGGTTATTGCCGCGTCAGATAACGCGGGTCAACCCAGCCGACCGTGTCCAGATAGCGCACATTGCACCAATCCTCGTTGCAGGTTTCAAGAGGTCTGATGTCGGTGGCGGGCCGATTGATCGTGGCTACGACACTGGCCTCCTTCGTCGGCGCGCTGTAAACGTTGAGAACATCGAGCGGCATGACCTCCTCAAGTTGAAGCCGCGGGTCGATAACGCCAGGTCCATCGGTTAAATGGCGCTGCCTGATCCATCCCTGCACAGCCCCGCGCCTGATCAGGCACCAGCCGTCAAAGCATTGGCCGAGAGCTTCTATATCCCGGGCGAAGAACGGGATCTTGCCCGAGATCTGCGAAGTGCCATCCGGGTCTTTCTGAACGGGCATGAAGACCCGGCCGTATATCTCCGTGAGGGCATAGGTGTTTCTTGCGGTATGAGACACTTCCTGCCGCTCGGGTCCGCGCGCCCGGTCATCCGGCGCTGGCGCCTGCGCGAGAAGAGAGGCTGTCTGGCGCAGCGGAGGCTGGCTCTTGCGGACGGGAAGCGGAATATCCGCGAACAACGGCGATTCTTGGTTGTTATCGACAATCTCTTCTGTCGCCGCAGTCTTCGAGACCCGCTCTTCTATCGCCACGGTCCGCGCGACCGGAGGGCCGGACGGATCATCGAGAAGCCGGTCTCTGCCAAGCCAGCCAATCGCGGTGCCGAGGCGAACGTAACACCAGTTCGGCGTACAGCGGCCAAGGAATTGTACAAATCTCGTCGGTGGCTGAAGACGGGCGGCGATGAGGGCATTGTTATTCGGCTGGAGGTGGAGAGCAAAAGCGCGGCCGTCATTCTTCAGCCTGACAAGCGGGTAGCGATCAGTTTTAGGCGCGACGGAACCAAACAGACGCTGGAAATAAGATCGAAGTTGATTATCTGAATCTGCCCTCGCAATATTTGCGCCACATGCTGTCAGTACAGCGCAAGCGACTATAAATATTTTAATGAAACCAATCACACAAGACATCGACGCCTACATTACCTTGCCGGGAGCATTTGACCCACGCCCCTCCTACGAAACCTCCAAATTTTTGCCCACCGCAAATATAAGGCTCCGCAACTTGTATACTTAATGCACTATCCGCGGCGGAAATATGTCTTAGCAAGGAATAAAGAAGGCAGGAACATGAGCAATTAGGATAAGATTCGAATATTGTGGTACCTGGATACATCACCGTTGCTTAAAGCCATGTATGATCATCCTACGCCGGGAGAGCAGGAAACTGCAACTTTAAACAAGAATGGTAAGGCTTATCACTGACTTATTCTGGAGTGATGAGCGGGCAGATGCACAATCCCCCCGCCCGGCCATCGCGATCAACTCGCGCTGGTCGACGCCGTCAGCTTTTGCAATTGGCGGCTGATCCATGACCCGCTGTCCTCGCGCGGCTCAAGCCCCTTGGACTGCAGCAGCGCGTAAGCGTCCTTGTACCATGGGCTGTCCGGGAAGTTGTGTCCGAGTACGGCGGCGGCCGTCTGCGCTTCGTTGACGATGCCGAGCGCGTAATAACTCTCGGTCAGGCGCATCAGCGCTTCCTCGACATGGGCGGTGTTCGGATACTCCGACACCACGGTGCGGAAGCGATTGATCGCGGCCAGATATTGCGCCTTCTTCTGATACCAGCGGCCGACATTCATCTCCGATGCGGCCAGCACGTCGCGCGACAGGCGGATGCGCTTCTTGGCTTCCTCGACATAGCGGCTGTCAGGGTAGCGGTTCACCAGCGTTTCCAACTCGACCAGCGCCTTCTTCGTGTCGCTCTGGTCGCGGGTGGCATCGTTGACGCGCTCATAATAGGACGAAGCGATGATATGCTGCGCAAGGGCCGCTTCCTTGGTGCCCGGATGGAGCGTGAGATAGCGGCGGGCGGCGGCAACGGCTTCGGGAAGCTTGCCGGATTGCTTGTAGGAGTAAGCGGCCATCAGCGTCGCCTCGCGGGCTTCCTTCGAATAAGGATGCTGGCGGTCGACTTCCTCGAACTTCTCCGCAGCCTTGGTCCAGTCCCCTTCCTCGAACTCGGCGTTGGCTTCCTTGTAAAGCACATCGGCGGGCTTCGTCTCGACGGTTGGCGTGTCATCGCTACCGAAAAGGGAACCGCTCGCGCAACCGGAAAGCGTGATCGCTGCAAGCGCAAGCGCAGCCGCCTGAAACAGAAGCCGGACGTTCATGTTGTTCTCGATCCCTTCCCCTGAAGCATCGCACCGAATAGTGGCCCCACTTTTCGGATGAATTGGATGCTCAAACAATAACAGACGCGCCCCACGAATTTCGCCGATCCAGAGCAACGCGCGTTCCCATTGGACGCGAACAGTTGCTCCATCTTTTCGATCAGACCAACTTTTCAACCTTCAAAATGATTCCAATTGAAGGTTGAAAAGTTGATCCGCCTACGTGGCCTGATCTCTTTATTCGCCCGAGCAAAAACCTACCTGCCGATTATGTCCAAACTGCCGTCGCCGTTCAAACCAATGGCGGCGGAAGGACCATATCCGCTTCCGCAGTCTAATACGAGTCGCCTGTCTGACGGAACATCGGGATTGTGGTGATTTTTTGCCCCAGCCCCGCGACCCAAGCCTTCCCCCAGCCGCAAAAAAACGAAGCCGCCCGCTCATGGGGAAGCGGGCGGCGCCTGGTTGACCTAGCGGCGGTCAATTACCCTTTATCGGCAGCGAAGAACGGCTGCGCAAGTCCAAGCCCGGCGCTCGCATAACCACGGCTCGGCACATAGCTGTGTTCGGCTTCCACGACAGCCCAGGCGGTCCGATCCTTGTAAAGCGCTTCCAGCATCATCGTGTTGATGCGGTGGCCGCCACGGACCGAGCGGTATTCGCCGAGGATGGGAGCACCGGCCAGAGCCAGGTCGCCGATGGCGTCCAGCGTCTTGTGGCGGACGAACTCATCCTTGAAGCGAAGGCCCTCGGGGTTGAGAATGCGGTCATCGCCAAGGGCGACGGTGTTTTCGAGCGACGAGCCCAGTGCGCGGCCTGCTGCCCAGAGCGCCTTGACGTCTTTCATGAAGCCGAAGGTGCGGGCGCGGGCGATTTCACTGCGGTAAACATGCGGGGTCAGGTCGATGGCCAGGTGCTGGCGGCCGATCAGGGGCGTTTCGAAGTCGATCGTCACATCGTAGCGGCTGCCATTATAGGGGCGCAGTTCGGCGGAGCATTCGCCGGATTCGATGCGGACGGGCTTGAGCACCTTGATCCAGCGGCGCGGCTCGTCGAGGACACGGACGCCGGCTTCGTCGATGGCGTCGACCCATGCCGAGGCGCTTCCGTCCATCACCGGGACTTCGGCGCCCTCGATCTCGATCTCGACATTGTCGATGTTCATGCCGCGGAGGGCGGACAGCAGGTGCTCGACCGTGGCGACCGTTGCGCCATTGCCGTCGCTCAGAACCGTGCAGAGCGTGACATTCGAGACCATGCGGAAATCTGCTGGAATGCGGCCGATTCGTCCTGCGCCATTATCGACGATGAACGTCCAGCCCGTGTCGGCTTCGGCTGGATGAAGAATGATGGAGACGTCAGCTCCACTGTGGACACCTGTCCCGGACAGCACCAGATCGCGATCGATCGTAGTCTGCCACCCCCCCGAGTGAGTTTTCATGTCGCGCCGTAATCTTTCCCCTATGGCTGAGACCGTTACCCCTTAAATGACGGTCTCACCCCCCGTTTCATTGCGATCCCGAATGCGTCTTACCGGATTGGCCCAAACTCTTATTACGATTATGAAATTCTGGCCGCCCGGCTGAACGCTTTTCCCCAATCGCGTTGATGTCCGCTACTTAAGCCCCCTTCATTTGCGTCGGCAAATCACGGTTTTTTACAGTCTGTTACCGTTTTGAAAGAATTGGCGGGCGCTGCGCCGGGCTGCATGGGCAAGAAAAAGCGCCCCTTTGCAAAAGGGACGCTGAAACACTTGTAAATCAATGACTTATTGGTGGAAAGGCGGCTTCGGCTCAGTTAACCGGGCGTTTGAAGAAATTCGGGATCTCGAATGGTTCTTCGGCATTCCGGGCCCGATCTGTGTCCTTCTCGCCACGGGGGGAACCGCTTCGCTCGTCGTCCACGGAACCGCTACTGCCCTGCACGCCGGGATGATCGCGATGAGCCCCCTGCCCTCCCGAATCAAGTGTCGGCATCTGCCGCTCGATGCGGACCGGATCGGCGCTCTCGCGCGTGCGCCCGGTAACCCAGTCCAGGAGACCGCCACGCCGCTTGATGCCCAGATCGCGCTCGCCGTGCATGGCCGCCTCGTGCTGGGCCAGTTCGGGAAAGTCCTTGCCGGTCAGCGGACGGCGCGGCGCGCGGATCGGCTTCGCCGGTGGCTGAGGCTCGAAACTCGGCGTCTGCGGCGGGGGCATCTTTCCACGGCCACTCGCCGTATTGACCTGATATTTCGGAGAGCGCGGTTCGATGGTCACATTGCCCGAGCCCTGCCAGCTATCCTGCGGCTTCTCGCTGCGCGGATCACGTCGCGGGTCACGCTCGCCGCCGCGCGGCGGGGCCGAAACACGGTCGGTCAGCCGCTCGCGCCGTGGCGCTTCGCCGCCCGGAGCCAGAGCCTGATTGGCGACATGAGGCTGCTGTCCCGAATTGATGCCGGTCGCCACGACCGAAACGCGGATGCGTCCCTCGATGGAATGATCGAAAGTCGCGCCGACAATGATGTTGATATCCGGATTCGACTCCGGATCGACCTCGCGGCGGACGCGGGACGCCGCTTCCTCGACCTCGTAGAGCGTCATGTCGAAGCTGCCGGTGATGCTGATCAGCAGGCCCTTCGCGCCGCGCATCGAGACTTCGTCGAGCAACGGGTTGGAGATCGCCGCTTCCGCCGCCTTCAGCGCACGGTCATCGCCCTCGGCCTCGCCCGTGCCCATCAGCGCGGTGCCCATGGCCTCCATGACGACGCGGACGTCGGCGAAGTCGAGATTGATCAGACCTTCCTTGACCATCAGGTCAGTGATGCAGCACACGCCGGATTTGAGAACGTCGTCAGCCTTCTGGAAGGCGTCGGCGAAGGTGGTTTTCTCGTTGGCGATGCGGAACAGGTTCTGGTTCGGAATGACGATCAGCGTATCGACATGCTCGGCGAGATTGATGATGCCTTCGCTTGCCATCCGCATCCGGCGCTGGCCCTCGAACTCGAACGGCTTGGTCACGACGCCGACGGTAAGGATGCCCATCTCCTTGGCCGCGCGCGCAATGACCGGAGCCGCTCCCGTGCCGGTGCCGCCGCCCATGCCCGCAGTGACGAACAGCATGTGACTGCCTTCGATCAGCGAGCGCAACTCATCGAGCGCCTCTTCCGCCGCCGCCGCGCCGATTTCCGGCCGCGAGCCCGCGCCGAGACCTTCGGTGATGGTGACGCC
>JBHJOB010000017.1:0-39885 GCA_050330195.1 Rhodomicrobiaceae bacterium
TGGTTCACCAGCGCACCGAACTCGTGAACGCGCTTCGCAGCATTCTCTACGAATACGGCCACATCATCCCGCAGGGGATCGGCCAGCTCAAGCGCGTCGAGGCGA
Organism: Rhodomicrobiaceae bacterium; assembly: GCA_050330195.1. GTDB lineage: Bacteria > Pseudomonadota > Alphaproteobacteria > Rhizobiales > Rhodomicrobiaceae > JAHQVI01. Next base: position 106 of record JBHJOB010000017.1, read on the forward strand.
TCCTTGACGTCGAGCACAGCGATCTGCCCGCTCTTGTCCGCGGAGAATGCCAGGATATCCTGGCGCAGATTGCGGAGAAAACGGAGCGGATCGAAGCCAGGACGAAGAAAGCCAGGGACCTGGCCGCGCATGCGGACACGGCGCGCAGACTGCAAACGATGCCGGGCGTGGGGCCGCTGACCGCACTGGCTATCGAGGCTTTTGCGCCGGCCATGTCGGCCTTCCGGCGAGGCCGGGACTTCGCTGCCTGGCTGGGGCTTGTCCCGCGTCAGCATTCCACCGGCGGCAAGGAACGGCTAGGCCGGGTGTCGAAGGCCGGCCAAGCCGACATTCGCCGTCTGCTGATCATTGGCGCGATGTCACGATTGGGGTGGCTTGGCCGCCGCACGATCCCCGAAGGCTCCTGGCTCGCCCGCATGCTTCAGCGCAAACCCCGGATGCTGGTGGCAGTCGCTCTGGCCAACAAGATGGCGCGGCAGATCTGGGCCATGCTGACGAAGAAGGAAGATTATCAAGATCCGGCACGGGCTGCGGCTGCATGAGAACCATGCCATGCAATGCGGCTCTTGACCGGCCATAGAGGGTGAGAAGGCGACGACCTGAATGGGCGCATGATCGAACAGATCCGGACCGGGAGAACCAGCAGGCTGCTACGAGCAGGCAAGCTCGTTTTTCAGATGTGGACCCGATCCGCTGATCACCATACCGGCCTGCGGCCCGTGAAATGCCGCAACATCAACGCCTTACAGAAGACCGCACTCGATCACGCACCAAAACGGTCAGTCAGAAACTTCTTGCACTACGGGCGGCAACCACAGAAGCAGCCTGCTAGTGGACTGAATCACCTAAAGCGCCGGATACAAAGCTTTTCAGCTTCACGCGAGCGTCGGCGCTGGTGAAGTGCCAGTTTGCCTTGGCGTTGTGGGTGTTCAGCGCGTGCGCCATGCGTGCACCTCGGTTCCGAGTGTGGGGGCGTCGGGGATGCGGCGGTCGAGGCATTGGCTGGAGAGGACGGCCAGTTCTGACTCGGCCAGATTGAGCCAACTGCCGTGTTTGGGCGTATAGTGCCATTCGAACCGCTCGATGATGCGGCGGGCCTCGGCAGGTTCGAACGCTTCATACAGCGACGCTGGTGTGTGCGTGTTCAGGTTGTCCTGAACCAGCACGATCTTCTCGGCCTTGGGGAAGTGGATGTCGCTCAGGTCACGCAGGATTTTCGCATAGTCGATGGCCGTGCGCCGTTCGGTGACCTCGACCCCCGCCTTCGCGGGAGCAGGCTATGACGCCAGCCTTCGAGCGGCGCGAACAGCATGAACAGGTTGGCGACACCGTTGCGCTTGTACTCGTAGTCGTGGCGCGCCGGCTGTCCTGGCCGCATGGGTCAGGCATGCGAGTCTCGCCGACAAGCTGTTTGCTCGTTTCGTCGAGGCAAACCAGCGGGCGCGCCGGGTCGTGCGGCTGCGTGTAGACGTCGAGCACGTCCTCCATCGCAGCGACAAAGGCGGCGGTGGCCTTCGGCGGGATCACCCAGTAATCGCTCAGGTGCGGTTTGAGATCGTTTTTTTGAGCGCGCGGCCGACCGTATTGAAGTGCGCGGCCGGGACGATCGCGCGCTCGACGACGTGCTCAGCCAACAGACGGATGGTCCAGCGTGCGCGACCTTCTGGCGGCGCGGAGCAGGCCAGCGCGGTCAACTTCGCCTGCGCTTCGCCATCGAAAATCGGCGGAATTGGCGGCGTTTTGCGCTTCTTGCGCGTGAGCACCGCATCCAGACCTTCCGTGACCAGCTTCTCGCGCACGCGCGACACCATGGTCAGATTGGTGTCCAGCGCCTCGACGATCTCAGCGTCAGCCAACCCGGACCGGCCTCGGCCTGATCCGCCTTCAGCAGGATCCGCGCCTTGAAGATCGCCTTCGCCGGCGCCTTGCCTTTGGAAATCAGGGCGTACAGCCGTGCACGCTCTTCAGTGCCGAGTTCGACGACGTATTTCTTGTTCACCATGATTGCTATGCCTTGCCGATTGATCCCGACACGGCAAGAATCAGTGTTCGCAGCGACTGCCAATGCGTCAAATTAGCCGGTTCAGGCCACTAGCAAGCACCAGGACGCCTGCATCCGAGGATAATTGTCCGCCATCAAAGCGTGCCACAATCGATTTGCCGGCAACAGGTGACAGACCGAGCAGAAGCAACATAAGATCGTCCATGGCAGATGGGCTCCTTGTGAAAATCGCGCGGATTGGCTTTAGCAACCAAAATCCTATGTGAATTCAAAGGGTTAAGCCATATCCGCCAACCTGCCATGAATTTTCCGGTATAGGAGATGACAGCTGCTGTCACCATTGCAAGCGCGCCGCAACGGATCACGGAGTAAACGGCGAAAAGCGCGTAGAGAGAACGATAATCGGCGCGTGAATAGGTAGATCTGTCTTAAGATCGGAGTCGAAGGAATGAATTCAAAGCGGTGGGTCGGCATGAGTGACCCGCCCATCTTATCAAGATTTTAAATCACAAATGATCGAAAAATGTGTTCGCTAATTTGCAATAATTACTCAAGTTTTCCTTGACGAAACTTCGTTATTTTATAAAAATCGATATAATTCTTGACGAAGACAGCCTAACCAGTCGTGTAGAGGCTTTACTTCTGGCAACTTGGTGCATGTGGATCGATTCCGCTGCTGGCGTCTGATCGCAGATGGAGCGGCAATTGCACTGCGTATCTGACAATTCCAAGCAGTAAGGAGGAAGGTGATGAGTAGTGTAGAAATCTTTCATAAGAGCGCTCAGGTCAGGAATGGTGACGCGCCTTATAATGACAAGTTCGGCGATGCTGCGAGCCTCAACGACGCCATTGCCAAAGCGCGAGAGGCGCATAGGGAGGCCGGCGGCACGCCTGAGAATGTCGACAATGAGGATGTCGTCATCGTTGCGAACGGTGAGAACCTATGGGTGATCTGGGAAGAATATGCAAAACCCCATGGCATAAGCTGGGACGATTTTCGTGATAGCAACATGCATCTCAGAGACCCGCAGAACCTGAATGGTCATGAGCAGGCCGGGTGGCAGGATTGGTCGCTTGTGCATCAGGGCGATGTGGTCTTCATTCCTGATACGCCAACGCCTCAGGAGGTTGCCGACACATATGCTGCGGATATGGAGACAAGCGCGGGGCAGCCTGATGCAGCTGATACGCAGGAAGCAGCGATAAACCAACTCGAAGCTGATCTATCGCTGATGAATGCTGTTGATCAGCGTAGTACAGTTCTTGCCATTCTAGACAATCCTGGTCTGCCTGATGAATATAAACAGGAAGCTGTTGAGACATATCTCAAGATGTTTCCGTCAGAAGTCGAGCAAGTCGAAAATGCACAACGGCTGAATATTGGTAAACCCGGAATGACGACGAGCGATGGACCGCAATACTCCTATCCAAACAAGGACATTATAGCGGACGCTGCGCAAGAACTCGGTATCACCGTCGACCTATCCGATTGATCGGATGCCCATCAGTCTTGTCCCAGCGGGAAGGCAGAACCGAGATCTGTGCGCCAAGGGGACAGCAGTTTGCATCCTGGCTGAGAAAGTGCAGGAATTTTTCCTTTATACAATCAAGCATCTTATACCAACGCTCATTAATCAGAACTGAGGCGCAATCGCGAAGTCCGATTGACATGATGCGCCAAGGCTGATCGATCAGCGAACGCGCCAAAGACGAACTCGGCCTCAATCATTGCGAAGCGCGTTCATGGCTGTTCAGGCCGCCGATTACAATGGCTTGATGTGGATCATGCGCACGGGCGCACCGTGGTGTTACCCCTCGCCAGACTATGGCAAATGGAACTCCGTCTACGTCCGTTTCCGACGCTGGGCGGAGATGGGTGTGTGGGAAGCGATCCTTGAAACGCTTGTCGAACTGGGGCGCACCGACGACTGGGCTCACATGATGGACAGCCCCACCGTTTGCGCTCATGCTCAGGCAGCGGGCGAAAAAGGGGACTCATTCAAATGCTCTTGGTCGAAGCCGCGGCGGTTTTTCGACAAGGATCCACGCCCGGTCAGACGGCAAGAGCGAGGGTTTATCCTGAGCGTTCACCATAAAGGTTCACTATCGCGGCATAGACGAACTGTTAAAATTGCCGGTCAACAAACCGAAAATCATGTTGGCGGACAAAGGCTTCGATAGCGATGACGTTCGATCTGCTCTGCTTATGATAGGTATCGGACCAGTCATTCCGCCGAAAACAAATCGCAAAGATCCACCTGCCTGCGACTTCAAAGCCTACAAGGATCGCAATCGGATCGAGCGGATGTTTGGTAGACTGAAACAGTTCCGGCGCATCGCCACGCGCTATGACAAACGAAACTGTCTTACGCTGGATTCCTGGCGCTCGCTGCCGCCCATATCTGGCTGCCCGCTTTTGTCAACGCAGCCTAGTGTACTGTCCCAGAAATAGCTTTATTTAAATGGCGAACAATTCGACGCTGTCCTTTGGTCAAGGAGGGAGCATGGGACAGATTGGTCGGCCACAAGTGCGCAAGCTTATCCTGAGCGACGCTGAGAAAAGCGAACTGGAACGCATCAGTCGTTCGCGGTCTGCGCCCTATGGCCTGGTCCGCCGCACACAGATCATTCTTGCATCGGCAGAGGGGAAAACGAACAAGGCAATATCTCAGCGCCTTGGCATCACCAACCCAACGATCTGCCATTGGCGCAAACGATGGTTTGAGCAAGGTTTGGCTGGACTTTACGGCGAAGCCCGTCCGGGCCGACCGAGAACGCATAAAGAAGAAGCGGTCGCCCAACTCCTGCGCACCGTGATCGAGATGAAGCCTGCCGACGGCAGCCATTGGACGATCCGATCCGCCGCCGCAACGACAGGCTTGTCGAAAAGCACGGTGGGGCGCATGTTGACGCTCTTTGGCGTGCAGCCTCACCGTTCTCGAAGCTTCAAGCTTTCGACTGATCCCGCTTTCGTTGAGAAGGTGAAGGATATTGTCGGTCTCTATCTCAATCCGCCCGATCATGCCGTAGTCTTGTGTGTTGACGAGAAATCTCAGATCCAGGCGCTGGAGAGAACCCAACCCGTTCTGCCACTTGGGCTCGGCTATATCGAAGGCGTCACCCATGATTATATCCGGCACGGGACCACGACGCTCTTTGCAGCGCTCGACGTCGCCAATGGACACGTTTTGACGCAATGCCGTCCTCGCCATCGGCACCAGGAATTCCTTGGCTTCCTCCAGCATATCGACGTCAATGTGCCGCCCGGTCTCGACATTCACATTATCGTCGATAATTACTCAGCTCACAAACATCCAAAGGTGAAAGCGTGGCTGGCGGCCAGGCCCCGCTATCACCTGCATTTCACGCCGACCTATTCGTCCTGGCTCAACCAGGTTGAAAGATGGTTCGCCTTGATCGCCCAGCGCTATATCCGGCGTGCATCCTTCGTTAGCGCAAAGGATCTCATCGCAAAAATCGACACGTTCGTTGAAGCTTACAATGCCAAAGCCCGGCCATTTCAATGGACCGCGACAAGCGAGGCGATCCTCGCCAAAATCGAACGCTTATGTAAGGCTATTTCTGGGACAGAACACTAGTTTTGCACCGCCGCTTACACTCACAGGTGATGCGGAAGGAAGAGCGCCAGATCCGGCAGAATGATCAGCGCGGCCACCATCAAGAGCATGACCAGCACGTAAGGAATACAGCCGACCATGACGTCCGTGATGCTGCCATTCTTTCTGACCCCCTGCACGACATAGAGGTTGAGGCCGACGGGCGGTGTGATCAGCGCCATCTCGACCAGCAGGATCATCAGCACGCCGAACCAGACCTTGTCATAGCCGAGGCCTGCGACGATCGGTACGATAATCGGGATTGTCGCAACCATCAGCGAAAGCGTCTCGATGAAGAAGCCGAGAACGATATAGAGGGCGACGATGGCGAGGATGGTGCCGGTTGGAGACAGACCCAGTCCGTCCATGAAATCCCTCAGAGCGTTCCCAAGTCCGGCAGCCGTGAGCGTGAAATTCAGGAAATAAGCGCCGGTGACGACCAGCATGATCATGGCTGTGATACGCACCGTTCCGCGCAGGCTGTCGATCAGCATCGTCAGATTGATCCCGCCATTGAACGCCGCAATGACGAAAGCGTTCGCAACGCCGAAGGCCGCCGCTTCTGTCGGCGTCGCCCAGCCTGCATAGATCGAGCCGACAATAGCGGTGAACAAAAGTGCAATCGGGATCAGTTGAACAAGTCCATCACGCTTTTCGGCCCAGCTGCTGTGCCGGCCTGGCCCCCCGAGTTGCGGCCGCCAGTGGCACAGGAGCGCTGTGATCAGCATGAAAAGCAAAGCCAGCAGCAGCCCCGGCAAGAGCCCCGCCAGAAAAAGCTGCGGGATGGAAGTCTCGGTGAGAAAACCGTATACGATCAGATTGATCGAAGGTGGAATGAGGATACCGAGAGTGCCGCCGGCCGCGATCGCGCCTGAAAACAGGCGCGGATCGTAGTTGAGGCGGTCAGCCTGCGGCATTGCCACGGTTGCGACGGTCGCAGCGGTCGCCACCGATGAGCCAGAGGTCGCGGCAAACATTGTCGCCGTGCCAATGTTGGCGTGAATCAATCCGCCCGGCAGCCAGGAGAGCCAGGCATCGAGCGCGGCATAGGTCCGCTGCGCAATCCCGCTCCGCAGGAGGATCTCGCCCAGAAGAACGAAGAAGGGAATGGCAATGAGCGTGGAACTATTGGATGACGACCACAGAACCTGCCCCATTCCCCGGATAAGCGGAAAGGGACTGAAGAACGCGTCAATACCCAGTCCAAGCAGAAACAGGACGATGCCGACCGGTATGGACAGAGCGAGCAGGACAAGAAGACCGCAGGAAAGATAGATGATCACAGCTCATTCTCCTGCGCGCTGCCCATGCCGATTGCCGCGTCAAGTTGCCCCAGGTCACGGCGCAGCAGCAGCGCAATCGCGCAAACCGACAAGACCGAAGTGGCTACTGCGAACCAGATCCAGCCGGACCACCAAATGACCTGAGGTATCCAGAGCGGCGTCTCCAGCGGCGTGTTCGCGCGGGCATCGTTTGCCAGTGTCTTGGAAAGAACCGGCCAGGTCTGAACTGCAATGACGATGGCAACGGCGGTCATGGCGAGCATGGAAAACAGGTCGAGCAGCGCGCGCCCAATCGGCATGAGCTGCAATCTGGCCAGATCGATACGGACATGAGCGAGCGATGTCAGCGCATAAGCCATGCCCCAGCTCGTCACTCCGGCCATCGCATAGCCGGAAATTTCGTCCGTTCCGCCGAGCGTACCGCCTGTCTGGCGGTACGCTATTTCAACCAGTATAAAGAGTGCGGTGGCGAGCAACGCAATGGCCACGAGTATCGCTGCCGCGTCGTTCAGCCGTCTCAGCCATGTCACGACCTTCGTAGCCATTCGGTTGTCTCCCTCGCGCCCCTAGATCAGGATCATTTCTCACGGAAACGATCCTGATCTGCATCTGTTTGCTTTAAGCTCGATTTTTCCGAAAAGTGGACCCATTTTATCGGATCTCGCTTTAGTTGAGAGCGACTGAAACGCCGGTCGCTTTGCCGACGCTTTCATTCCATTGCTGTGCCGCATCCTTTCCTGCGCGAGAGGCCCAGTCGGGCAACACCGTGCCGATCAGAATCTCACGGGCGTTGGCTGCATCTGCTTCACTCGGCTCGACCAGCTTCATGTTGCGCTTCTCGCCAGCGGGGCAATCGCCATCGCCGGTGAGACAGGCGACGTCATTCTTCAGGGCATCCTGCGCTGAAGCCCATGCCGGCGCCTCGAACTGTTCCTTGATCTGCGTCTCCACGAGGTCCTGCTCCTCCTTGCCGAGCGCATTCCAGCTTTCGAGATTGATGGCGGTCACGACCGGATCCCAGCCGCCGAGCGGTAGCGTCATGAGGTGGGTGCTGACTTCCCACCAGCCCGCGCTGTAACCTGAGCCCGCTCCGGTAACGGCGCAGTCAACGACACCGCGCTGCAACGCGCCGGGAACCTCGGAGAAGTTGATATTGACGCCTTCGGCTCCAAGTGCTTCGAGAAACTTCGCTGTCATACGGCCCGACGCACGGATCTTCTTGCCCTTCAGATCGTCCAGCGATCCGATTTCCGCGTTGCAGAACACGATCTGAGGCGGATATGGCGCAATCGCCAGCACCTTGGACTTGAACTGTTTCTCAAATATCTCCTCGACCATTGGCCGGGCGGCATCAACCATCTTTTTCGCCTCATCCGCGGTCGTGGCGATCAATGGCACGTCAAGGCCCTCAAGCGCCGGCGCGTCGGAGACCGCATAGTCGCCGACCGTCATGCCGATATCGAACACGCCATCGCCGAGCAGACGGAACACATCTCCTGGCGCAACTCCCATCTGATCATGCGTCGTCACGCTGGTCGTGATCTTGCCGCCAGACGCTTCGGGTAGCGTCTTGTTCCAGAACGGCGCTTCATACTGTTTGTGCAGCGGCAAGCTGCTCCAGCTTCCGACTACGGACAGTTCTGTAGCCGATGCCGGGAGCGCTCCGAATATGACGCCGGCTCCTAGTGCCAACAAACGTTTCATGTCGATTTTTCTCCTATTCCACTGGCGGTTAAGATTGGAAACTCCGCAAACTCATCGATATCGGTGATGAGCATTGCCCCGGGAGCATGGGTGATGCAGAGCGGCAGCCCTGCCTGCATGATCGCAACTTGCGGGGTCACGCCGCAGCTCCAGAAAAGTGGAACTTCGCCGGGCTCGACGGGCGTGGGGTCTCCCCAATCGGGCTTCGTAATGTCAGCAATACCAATGGCTGACGGATCCCCGACATGTATCGGCGCGCCATGGGCCAACGGATACCGGCTGCTGATCCTGATGGTCCGTTCAACGTCGTCGCGGGGAATGGGCCGCATCGAAACCACCGTCCCGCCCCGGAACTTGCCGGCGGCGATCGTCTCCAGTGTCGTGCGATACATGGACACCGTCCTGTCCAGCGTGACATGCCGGAGAGGAATGCCATCCGCCACCAGAGCACGTTCAAAGGTGAACGAGCAGCCGAGCGCGAAGGCCACGAGATCGTCCCGCCAGATCCCATTGATGTCGCTCACCTGTCCGGAAAGCTCGCCATCATGGTAGACATTGTACAACGGTACATCGGAGCGGATGTCGATATCTTCGCCGAGCGTGCGCATGAACGGATCGCCCGTGTCCGAAACGCCGGCCAACGGACAGGGCTTTGGATTGCGCTGGCAGAAGCGCATGAAGTCCAGCGCGTGGTCTTCCAGTAGAATGACGACATTGCATTGCAGATATCCGTCGGCAAGGCCTGCCGTATGCCGTCGATAGAGCCCGGACCGGATAGCGGCTCGAACATCTGACGCCGGAATGTTGCGTAACTCCGCATGGCTCTTGGTCGAATGTGCCATCTAACATATTTCTGTCTTGTTTGAAGCTGACCAAGCGTGCGGCAGCATAGGCCATCACGTCAAATTGTCATTTTCTCTCGCTTTCGATCCAAAATTGTGATCACCGGACAGATGAGGTTCTTGCCGCATAATCGGTTGCAGCTTCCAACGCGATCTGAGCTGCACGCTCCGCAATGAGACATTTCGGCTCAGCGAGAAAGGACGCGGTGAAGTTCAGCGCGGCCAGAGTCCAGCCTGGATCGAATTCCACGATCTGCTGCGTTTCGAGATAGTCCATTGCCAGTGCGCGAGGCAGAGCGCCCACTCCCAGATCCGCAACAACCATCTGAAAGCCGGCCAGCATCGACGAGGTCGGGAAGATCCTCGCGCCCGGACCGTAACGCCGCGTGAGTTCCATCCGCAGTTCCCGGTACGGACGGGTTTGGCGGGCATAGGAAATAACCGGCGTCGATGCCAGGTCCACTTCCTTGCGCGAGACCGCTCTGAACCAACTCACCTCAAAGGGGGGCAGCGCCAGATTATCGACCGTGAACTCGGAAACCGGCCCCATGAGGATTGCAAGATCCATACCGCGAGCGAGCAGCATTTCACGCAGATTCAACGAGATATCGACCGTGACCTCGACGCTGATGCGCGGATAGGCTGAATTCATTCGGGCCAGAAAATCGGCCAGCCAGGACTGCCCGATTGTCTCCGAAACGCCGATGCGAAGCAAATCCTCAAGCGCATCCGGCTCGATGACGAACTCCCGGATCTCTTCCAGAGACAGCACGATCCGTTCGGCATAGGCCTGAAGCAGGTGCCCCTTCTTGGTCAGAACGACTCCGCTCGGTGTGCGGTCGAAAAGCTTGGCGCAGATTACCTGTTCCAGCGTTGAAATCCGCGCGGAAACGGCCGGCTGAGAAACGTTCATCTGTTCCGCCGCGCGCCTGACCCCGCCAAGGCGGGCGACCCAAAGGAAGGTCTTGAGCTGGTCAAGGGTGATCTGCATTCACGCCATCTGGAGGATCGGCATATTGTCCGGCGGGCCTTTCGGATGCGCCGCGGCGATGTCCCCGCAGGGCGTGCCGCTGGCCGCACTCGCGAGATCTTCGAACAGACTCGTCCGCGGCTGGCTTGTCGCTGCTCTTCAGAAGAGCTATGGTCAGATGAAGCTGCGCCGGATCACTCGGCGGCAGCGTGCGCGGAGTTGTGACCGCCGCACCAGCTTCCCCCCGCGCCAGATGCGTCAATGCGATTCCCAACAGCCCCGCTTTGCTTTGCGAGCGGGCGGCCTCCACTCCTTTGAATATCGCCAGGGCGGCTTCGAGATTGCTGTAGGACCAGGCGAGAAAGCCGACACCTGCAAGAAGCCGGGCGTCCTCTTTGCTGATTTCCTGCTGCATGAAAACTCCAGCTGGCCGGGCGCATTCCCCATCGTCTCCAAGTGGAATGCGCGATTTTTGAGAGTGTCAGACTATTAAAGCAAATTGCAGCCAAATTGCCAGTAAGCTTGAGACGGAATGCGTCGGCCTGATGATCGCCGCTGCATCTCGTCACCAGCACTGCGTCCCTCATATCGTATCCTCTGGCGCAATGATGGGTTCCCTCTTGAACCTCAAGGTTGATCGCACATTCGTCATTTTCAGCCTGAGTTGCGGCTACGACCCTGCCGTGAGCAACAATCGAGCTATTGCGGCTTTGGCGCCATGAATTCGAGCTTGCTTTGGCTGTCAATGAGAATGCTCATATTGTCCCTTAGGTAGCCGATGAGAAACGCCCCGTAGAGAACGAGAATGAGCGTCAGGGCGAAATTCTTCACGGGCAGCGACAGCACAAAAATATTCATATGCGGAGCGGCGCGTGCAACGAGGGCAAGCGACAGATCTGCAAGCAGTAGCGCGAGGACGACCGGGGCGACAAGCATCAGTCCGAGACCGATTATGTCGTCAAGGATGCGCAGAAGCAGTTCACCGCTTTCGACGCTGAACATAGGCATGAAGCTTGTCAGTGGCCAAAGGCTGTAGCTTTCATACACCGTGCGCAGCACAATCATGAAGCCGCCACCCAGGAAATATAAAGCAACCATGATCAGGGCGAAGAATGTAGCAAGCGGGTTATTATGCGTCGTGTACGACGGATCGACGAGCTCAGCAAAAGAGACGCCGCGCTGCAAATCGAGAATTTCACCCGCTGCCTCGGCCGCCCAGATCGGTATTCCAAGCACAATGCCAAGCAGAATGCCGACGCCGGCCTCCTTCAAGAGAACCGCAGCCAACTGACCAAAGCTCATTGCGTCAGCCGAAACAGTGGGAACAATGAGAGGTACGATGGGAAGGGCGAGTGCCAGGATGATCGCTGAGCGCAGGAGTCCAGTCACGCCAAGGCGGGTAAAGGCCGGCATCACCAGCACCACACCGCCCATTCGTACCATCGCAATCGCCGCTGCGATGAGATACGTATGAAGGCTCTGAGCCGATAGGAGCACGCTGCTGAATTCCATGCATGCTCCCGCATTATCTGGTCAGCAAGGGGAACTCGTCGAGCGCCGTCGAAGCCTGATCGACGATGCTTTGCGTGAAGAGCGGCCCCAGCAGCACGATGATGAGCAGTGTTACGATCAGCTTCACCGCCTGCGGCAAGGTCTGATCATGGATTTGCGTAAGCGCCTGAAGAAGGCCCACGAGAATACCGACAGTGACCGCAGCCAGCAGAATGGGCGAAGATACGAACAGCACCGTCAGCAACGCGCTGTTTACCTTGGTGAGCAGTGCATCGTTGTACATGGCCGCCCTACCTTTCTCTCAGATGCCATAGCTCAGGATCAAACCATGCAGCAGCCGCGACCAGCCATCGATCGTTACGAAGAGGAACAACTTGAGCGGAATGGAGATCAGCGTCGGCGCCACCATGATCATGCCCATCGCCATCAGTATGTTGGCGACGATGAGATCGATGACCAGAAACGGCAGATAGAGCAAAAAGCCGATCTCAAAAGCGCGAGTCAGCTCCGAGCTGACAAAAGCTGGCAGAAGGATAAGGATGTCGTCTTCCTTCAACTCAGCCCTGGCGCTTTCCGGCCAGATGCGCTCCGTGGCGGCAAGGAAGAAACGGCGCTCATCCGGATGCGAAAAGCGCGTCAAATGCGTCTTGATCGGCTCACGAATACGGGCCCCCGCCTCCTGAATTCCGGCGACCGAGTTTATATCAACCGGGGCTGAATTCAGCCGGCCGTGAATGTCGCTCAGCACCGGTGCGCTAACGTAAACGGTCAGCAGCAACGCGATCGCGTAGAGGACGAGATTGGGCGGTGTCTGCTGAATGCCCAGTGCGTTCCTGACAAGGAACATCACCACAGCGATTTTCAGGAAGCTGGTCATCGTGACCACGAACAGCGGCATGAGTCCAAGGGCGACCAGAACAAGGAACGGAACAACGATGTTGTACGGATTGTCAGCCATCCGCGTTTAGCTTCGTTATGCGCAGCGCCAGCATCTCACCAGACTGAACGAACCCACCGCGGCCGATCCTTCTTCCATTGACAAGGATATCGCACGCATCATCCACGGTGCGATCAAGTGGAATGATCATACCGGGCGCAAGCCGATCAACTTCGTTAATCGACATTTCGACGCGTCCCGCCTGAATTACCAGTTGCACCGGGATTGTGTCGAGGTCGCTTTCGTCTTGTGGCATTTATCCCCCAAACGCTATCTGCAACAACCGCGCGGAGCTTCCCATGTGCCTCGTCTAGCAGGCTGCTGAAAAACTCGAAGGCAGTTCGCCGCGTGCTCACGAAATTGGCTCTGTGACCGAGCTGAAGCGCGGCGGACAGCTCGATCGGTGCTCAGCTCGCTCCTGGAAAGGCTACGGCGACCCGTAAAAACCTTTTCAGCAGGCTGCTAGTGGAGCGAATTTGACATTTGAGGCCCGGTTGCGACGAGGCTCTCAAATGTCAAATTCATAAAGCTCCACTAGAAACAAATATTTAGCTAGTGGTTCTTTTGACTGAAACATTTGCAAATGAGGATCCTGCGCGGGGATGCAAATGTTTCAGTCGAACCACTAGTCGGTCGACTTATTGCCCACGTATAAGCGTTGACACCGACTTGCTGACATTGCCGGTTGCGCTCGTTACCATCGATGTTTCGAGGCTGTAATGCATAATCTCCAACATCACATCCATAACCCGCTGGAGCTCGACCATGGACAAGCTCTCGGTTCTCCCCCCGACCTCCTCAATTCTGCTCGTCGGTTCAAAAGGCGCGCGAGCGGGCCCCGCAGGCAAGTCCGGGAGGTGAGCTTCGGTCAGCAATGCGCCGTCGTCACCCGTACTACTCATGCCCGTGCCCTTTTCCGAGAGTTTGTCCTGCAGCGCTGCCGCGCGCTCAAAATATCTCTTGAGCGCCTTCAGGGCTTCGCCGCTGATCGCAGCGGGATTGCCGAGATGCTGTGCGCTCGCCAGTCCCTGCGCTTGAAAGCGTACAATATAATCGATCAGCCTTTGTTCGGCGGTCAGGCCATTCTGGCTCGACTCCATTGCCTGCGGCGACTGCGTCGGAGAAGCCGCAGAAGGCGGTATCGGTGTTGCAGGTGTCATGCAGTTGCTCCGATGCTTTCGTAGGAAATTTCAATGAAGCGCTATTCTTCACGATTTTCTTTTTGTGTCCGCATAAACTCGCTTGTGATGCGACCCATCTCCATAATGCTGCTCATTGCAACCACCTGCATTACACTGGCAACAGCTGATTCAAATGCCGCATTCAACTCTTCCTCAGAAGGTTGGACGACTGGTTGCTGTCCGTCTACTGGGGGAACTGCCATTTCAAGCTCCTTGCGTGTGTATTTTCTTCTTCCAAGTACTCAGAATCCATGCTGACGGCCTTTGAAAACGCGGACCTTCAATGTATCGCCATCCATGACTTCCTCGATCCGACGCGTCCTGTTAGACCGTTCCAATGCATTGATCGTCTGACGAACAAAATCACGATAAGGCGGGGGGCCCGACACGACGATCAACGAGCCGGCTTCCGCTGCGCGAATGGGAAAACGCGAGTCTGCGCCCCCCAGTGCGGTCAGCTCGGCCACTAACTTGGCCGGGCCGACAGAGCCGGTACTCAGCTGCTCGGTTTGGATCTCGCTTTCGTCGCTCACATACAGGATGGCGCCGTCAAAGTACCAGACCAGACCATAGCGCTCGCATATCCGCTGCAGAAAATCGCGCGGCAGGGAAACATCGAACTCATTTCGTATGCGACGGCGGGTAACGCCATCGCTGATGCGAACCGGAATCCCGGTATTGTGGCCAAATTCATCAAGAACGTCGCGCAAGTCCTGATCAATGACAAGATAGCGGTAAGGTTCCTTCGGCCATCCTGGCTCAGCCCCTGAAGCGAGAGGAGCATGCCAAATCGCGGCACAAATTACGCTGAAAGCGCACCAGCCGCGCCAAAACGATCTTCGGACGTTACTTGTCATTGCATTCCAAGAGCTCACTTATTACAATGCCGACATGTCTTACATGTCTTAAACCACGACGGTTGTTTTACATAACGCATGGTTTTACATAACAATGCATGCCTCAGCGCTTATTTAAGACTACACTTGCAATGAGGGTCAATCAATAGTGTTTTGATAAATTATTGCCGTTTTATCGATAAAACTCTTGCTTGACGTTGTTGATTTATCAGGATAGCATTGTTGCGTATTCGGTGAAATTGAGGAGTTTCCGTGTTGGAAGAGCGGGACTCAGATAGGAGGCTATCGTGCCAGAATCAACTCAGGGTGTATCGGCTGGTAGTGGAATGGCCCAATTTGAGGCAACACTAAAAGAAACCCAAGAGAGACAGTTAAAATTGGCGATTCTTACTGCCGATCACGAAGCGGTAATGGGTCCCTTAAAGGAAGCCAATACTCAAGCTAAGAAAGCCGGGCAGTTGTCTGCGTAATATGCAGTTGTTTTGCATAGTAATGAGCGGCGCCGAAAACTTGGCGCCGCTTTCATGTAATCGAGAAACGATCGCGAGCCACTCTAAATTGAATGGCGCTGGGGAGCGTACCGCATGTATAGTACGAATACCCAACTAACGCCGCAGCCTTCCTTCCCGCACCTCGATATTGTCGAAGGGCTGCATCATGGCGTGAATCTCGTCCTCGAAGAGGCTGAATACCTGGTTGGCGCCAACGTCGAGGCTGATATCGTCCTTCGCGACGAGGGTGTGTTGCCAAACCATGCGAAGCTCTTTCTGGGGAAGAGCGAGCTGAGCGTGGAAGCGACCGGTGGCGACGTTGTCATCGGCCAGACGAGGATCGCCATCGGCCATGGGAGCCGCATCCGCCTGCCGGCCAAGCTTACGATCGGAAAAGCGGTGCTGCAAATAGCGCCCGGCGCAGGAGGTGGCCGCTCGCCCATCGATCCAAGGGCCATTGTCGACCATGCGGCGCAACACCCTGTCACGGTTGCATCCGCTGCGCTGGCCTGTGCTGCTGCGGCGCTGTTCGTTTCCCAGGCGATGAGAGGTGCGGAGACCGATTGGTCCCCGGTCATCGCCGCGGATCTGGCTGACAAGGCGTTTTCTGAAACGCGCAATGTCGGCCCGCTGAACGCCGCTGCGCTGTCTCACTCCTCTACAGAAAGCGCCGTCGCCGAGCTAGGCGAGAAGCTTAAGGAGGCTGGTATCAACACCATCCGGCTTAATGCCGGGGATGGACGCGTCTCCGCCGAGGGACGGCTCGGCGATGAGCAGGCTGCAGATTGGACTTCAGTTCAACGCTGGTTCGATACAAAATACGGATCATCGGCGGTGCTGACCACGAATGTCGCCATCGGCCCGCTTTCGGGACCCGCCCCGGTGCGGATGCAGGCAGTCTGGTTCGGCCAGCGCTCCTATATCATTGCCGAGAACGGCTCGCGCTATTATGAAGGCGCGATCCTCGAAAGCGGTTGGATCGTGCAACAGATCGCGGAGAACCGTGTGTTGTTGCGCAAGGCGGACGAGACGCTTGCGCTGACCTATCGCTGAACGTGCGCCGGTAAAGCGAGGAGGTGGAAAGGCACAATGGCGTCTACCAAAGTCGAAGGCGAAGCACTCCACATTGTCCTGCAAAGGCTGCGCGAGAAGGGCGAGGCCACCGCGCTCGACGGGGCGGAGGAGTTCGAGGCGCTCCTCAACGGACCGCGCCCTGCACAGGGGTCGATCGAGGCCGAGCTTATGGATTACCTGATGCCGCGCGTTACCGACAGCTCGGTCTTCCAGGAGAGTCGCGCGATCCAATTGCTGAAAGGGCTGCGCGAAATCATCCTAGCCTGGAGGGAAAGCCCGGAGAAAATCAACGAGATCCTCCGCGCTGTCGACGATGAAATCAACCGCTATCAGGACCTGCTGGAAAAGCGCAATTCCGGTATCGCCGCCTGACGCGCTGCCACTGAACAGACCGCATCGCATCAAGCCGGTTTGACAACCGACGCTGCGAAGCAGGACTGGCGCTCCGCAGCTATTCCCGGAACAGATTGTTCAGCGCGCTGTCACGGTCTTTGTGTTGATCGTGCCCAGAGCAATTGCGCGTTCCTTCGGGCTGGCGATCGATCCGATATCCCGCGCCTGGTCCAGAATCTGTTCAACTGTCGCCGAATTCAGGGAGTGGCCTGCAAGCCTGGCGTCTTCGTCGCGCCCAGCGATCGCCTGGATGAGCACCAGGTTCCGCCGGTGATAATCCTTTAGGTCGGGTGCCTTCGCGATCTCCTTCGCCAAGCCGGCGGCCTTGTCGAAATCGCCGGACAAGGCCGCGGCCAGGGCCAGATTTGTTGCAATGTCAGTATCGCCGGGAGCCATAGAGTGGGCCTGCTCGAAAGACGCAAGGGCCTCAAGTGGTTCGCCCATCGCCATGTGAGCAACGCCGAGCCGATCATAGGCGGAAGGCTGATTGACGAGCGGCGCTGCCTGCTTAAGCGTGGCGAGCCCTTCCTTCGCCCGGCCTGTGCCAATGAGGATCCCTCCGAGGCCAAGTAGAGCAGGTCCGTAGTCGGCTCGTTTCACCAGGGCGGTCCGATAGGTTTTCTCGGCCTCGGCGTAACGGCCGAGCTTTGTGTACGCATCGGCCAGCCGCGAATAGACAGGCGCATCAGCATCCGGGGACGTGGCGGCGCGCTCATAAAGCGGCAGCGCGGTTGCAATAGATCCCCGCTCCTCGATCTGGCTAGCGATACGCAAGAGATTGTCGGACGGGGTGGATCGTTCCTGAGTTGCAGATGGCGCGGTAAGGCTTGCATTTGTGTGCACCGCATCGGCTGCCGGTATTGATCCGCAACCGGAAAAAACCAGTGCCCCCATAAGCGCCAGTCCCGCCCCCGCTCGCTGTAGAATTTCTGTCATACGGTGCCCATCCAATCGCCCAATAGCCATCCTTGCCATGCTATGATGGCTGCGGCGTGGCGAAGGCCGCTTTGCCATTGGACGACCATGAATCCCTGGTGAAATAGCACCTTGTGAACGACCCCAAACTGCCTTCGGCGGAGCCTTGAAAACATGGCCAAGAACGACAACGAATCCGAACAGAAATCGCTGCCGCCCTCGGAGAAAAAGCTGCGTGACGGACGTCGAAAAGGGCAGGTTCCCAGCAGTCGCGATCTCATCTCGGGCTTCGGGCTGCTGACCATGATCATCTATCTCCTGATGGTCGGCCTGACGGTGCGCGATCACATTCTCGAACTGCTGAATCTGGTGTCGCGCGTCTCCGACGGCAATTTCGAAACGTCCCTGAGAATGGCGCTCGACGCCTCCATGAAGCTCATCGGAATCACCCTCATACCGGCCATCGCCTGCCTCCTCATAACAAGCGTCATCGCCGGCATGATCGGCACGTACGGCCCGGTATTTTCCTTCGATCCGGTGAAGCCGAATTTCGATCACATCAATCCCGCCAAGGGCATCAAACGCATCTTCTCGGTACGGAATGTCGTGGAGTTTGCCAAAAGCTTCACGAAGGTGCTGATCCTTGGGACCGTGTTGTTCCTCGTTCTGAGAAGCTGGCTGCAGCCGATGTTCCACGCCGCCAACTGCGGAGAACATTGCCTTGGGCCATTGCTCCTTGCGTCGCTGATGCCGATCGTGATCGTGGCGGCGCTGTCCTTTATCACCATCGGCTTTCTCGACGTGCGGCTGCAACGTTGGCTGTTCGTCCGCGACATGCGGATGACGAAAACCGAGCATAAGCGCGAGCGCAAGGATATCGAGGGCGATCCGCTGATCCTCGGGGAACGGCGCCGTCTCCGGCAGCGGGAGAGCAGAATTCTCGGCCGCCTCGGCGTGCCATCTGCGAGCATCGTGATTGTCGGTCCCGATCATCTGGCCGCGCTACGCTATCATCCCACGAAATCGCCTCTCCCGATTATCGTCGCCAAAGCGCGGAGCGAGCGTGTTCAGGCGCTGAGAGATGAGGCGCGCCAACTCGGCATTCCTACGACCGACGATGCGGCTCTGGCGAAAGCGCTCGCTGAACAGCACGCCGTCGGAGATTCCGTTCAACCGCAGCACTTCCCTGCGGTTGCCCGAGTCCTCATCGCTAGCGGGCTCACATAAAAACGCGCCTTACCAGCACTCCCTTATTGCCTATTGAGAGGCAGTCGCGGTCGGGGCGCCTTCCTGTGCGTCCTCGCGGACGCCGCCGCCAAGCACGGGCCCGTCGCGCCCATCAATATAACGCTGCGCCGCACGCGCGGCCGCAGCGGCCGGTGCCGGTCCCAGCGGGCGCCCATGTCGCAGGTCGCGTTTACGATCCGCCATACGTTGTAGATTGTAGTTGTTGGCGCAACCCGGCGGCACGCGTTCCGGGCCAATATCCGCTGGCGACTGCGCGTCTGGCGTCAGACAGGCCTCAGGAACAAGCACCCGCTTCTCATACCCATCCTGCGAAATCACGCCGACGTGCGTATAGTGGGGTGAATAATCAGGCGGGACAAGCGAGGCTTCGGGAACCTCATGGCGGCAAGCGCTGAAGACCACGGACACCGCAGCAAGGGTGGCAAAGTGAAGGACAGTACGCATATGGATCCCCTTTGCGCCGATCATTTCAGAATAAAGCCTGACTGATCGACATATTCTTCATCTGGCGCCGCAAGCAACGCGCCCTTGGCGGTTGGATCGAAAACGTCCGCCTGCCACGATGAAGGGCCTGCCCTGTCGAGCGGTGTCGCGAGTGATTTGTCGCTAACCGGTTCAACGAGGTAGGGCGTGATCAGAATAACCAGCTCCGTCTCGTTGCGCCTGTAGCGCTCCGAACGGAAGAGCTGGCCGAGGATAGGTATGTCGCCGAGCACGGGCATCTTGTCGACATTGCGCGAGATGTCCCGCTGGAACAGCCCGGCGATAGCAAAAGTTTGGCCGCTTGCTATCTCCACGGTCGTCTCGGCACGTCTGACAGTGAAGCTTGGCAACGTAAAGCCCTGAACCGCGGCAAGCTGAACGAAATCCGCAATCGAGCTTACCTCCGGTTTAACGCGCAATGCGATCCGGTTGTTCTTGACAAGCGTCGGTGTGAAGGCCAGCGACACACCGAATGGCTTGTACTGGACAGTGATTGAATCGCCGTTTCCGGCCGGAACGGGGATCGGCACTTCACCACCGGCAAGGAAGCTCGCAGTCTCGCCGGTGACCGCGGTGAGGTTCGGCTCGGCAAGGATCGAGAGCGCTCCATTCGCCTGCAAGGCATCGATGAGCAGCTCAAGGTTCACGAGATTCCCCGCGCTGCCGTCGATCTCCAGATTACGGTTTGCCTCGCTCGTGGCTCCGCTCTTTGCGAGTCCAAAACTGAAGCTGCCGCCCTGAATCTGGAAATTCCAGTCGATGCCGAAAGACTTCAGATCGCTACGGGACGCCTCCGCGAACCGTACACGGATGTTGACCTGGTTCGGGCTGTCCAGCGTGGTGTTGTTGAGAGGCGGCTGATCCTGCGGGGAATAGGTTTCGGCGACGTTTGCCACATCGACCGCCTCGTCAATATCGCGCACGTGGCCCTTCACCGTCGCCCGGCGCCCAAACACCGAGATGTCGACAGGAGCGCTCGGGGCCCAGCCTTGCATTGCATCACTGGATGGACGATCGTCCACCACGACCCGTAGCAGGGCGGATGCCGTGAGCTGCTGGCGTCGCGGCGTATTGCCATCCTGATCCTGACCGGATGGCCGCTCTGACAACGCTATTAGATTGGTAAGGCCGAGCTTTTTTCCATAGACATAAACGAGGTCCGACGAGACCACGCGAATGTCCGCAACCCCGGTATCCGCGACAAAGACAGACTCCACCGCCTCATCGAAGCGGAGCAAGCGTCCCTGCCCCGACGGCACAGTGATGACTGTGCCGGCCGTCGGCAGATCGCTCAGCTTCGGCAGGTAATCCGCACTGCTGCCTCTACCGCCGACCGTCTCAATCTCAGGGGCGCCCGGGCCACTCAGTTCTCGCAATGCCACCTTTTTCCCGTCCGCGCTGCTGTCGAGATGCTCCGTGTTCTGACCAAGATGGATTCGAATAGCGCTGTTGTCCGCCTGCACGCCGGTCCGTTCGATACCGGCGATGCGCTGTGGCGACGCCGCACGAAGCGCCGCGGTCAGCGACTGGGAAAAGGCGGCCACGATGACGATCGCCAGACCCACTCCGACCGCCACGCCCAGGACCAGCCGGGGCCGGTCGAGCGCCATGATCCTGCTCCTCACGCGATTCCAAAGACTGAGGAACAGCCCGATCAGAACGGCTCCTGCGTTCTCCTTATCCGCGTCCCCTTCCAAGGCAGGCGTGCTCTTGGCGCCCTCGTTCAAATTGTCTGACATTGCTCCCCCAACGCGCATTAGCCGCGAACTGTCTGCGGCGTTCCTCGCGACTCAACATGATCTGGAACAGACGGCCGCTCCGGGGCGGCCGAACCGCTATTCGATAAGATCGTGGCGAGCGGCTGCACACTGAACTCGGGCGCCAGCTCCTGATAGGAAAGAACGGAGATCTCGATGTCGTTGCGGATCAGCAGATTGCGCAAGTGCCGTCGCACATCCATCGCGCATAGCACCACAGGGCTGACTTCGGGCTTCGCCGCCTGAAGCAGACGACGGAACTGCTCGATGATCGGCCGCGCCGCCTCTTCCGAGATATTGAGAAAAGTCCCGACATTCGTCGGGCGCACGCCCGCGCGCAGCACCTCCTCGACCGAACGCTCAAGCACATAGGCGGCAATGACCCTGTTGTGGTCCGCTACGCGGAAGCAGATCTGCCGGCCAAGCGCCATACGTACATATTCGCCGAGCAGCACGGTATCCTTCTCGCGCGGCCCCCATTCGACCAGCGCCTCAAGGATCTGACGCAGATTGCCGATCGGCACATTCTCCTCGACGAGCCGTCTGAGAATCTCCGCTATCTTCTGCGTGTTGGCGACATTCTGCGCCTCTCTCACCAGCTCGGCGTAATCGGTCTCCGCACTGGCAAGGAGCGTGCGTGTCTCCTGAATCCCGATGAAGTGGGTCGCATAGCGGTAAAGCATCTGTTTCAGACATTTCGCAAGGATCTGAGCGGGAGTGAGAAAGGAGATGCCAACCTCCGTCAGCCGGCTCTGATACGCAACCGGGACCCAGATCGCCTCTTGTCTCCCGATCAGCGCCGGGGCCCTCTCATGCGGTATGTTTGCGAGTTCCAGGTGGACGCCGTCTCCCTCGATCATCAGGCGATCGGCGAAGATGCTGCCCTCCACAACGGGAACATTTTCGAGTTCTATGAAGAAGCCGTTCGGGTCCGCTTTTTCGTCGCCGCGCAGATCCACTCTCGGTACATTGACGCCAAGATCCTGGTGTACATCTTGCCTCACGGCATCGATTTGATTAGCGAAAGCAGCCGAGGGAAGTGCGGCCAATTTCGACCCCACCCGCAGAACGACACGCGGTCCAACTCCTATGCGCTGATCATCGGCTGCAGAGGCGCGTTCCTGCAGCGCCTGGCCGGCGGATGTCGCGACTGCTGGCTCGATTGCCTCAACCTGAGGCTCGGCGGCCCTGCGCCGCTGCACGAAAAGTCCGATGCCTGCTAGCGCAGCGGCGAGAAGCAAGAATATGTAGGCAGGAAAACCTGGAATGAACGCCAGACCGCCGAGAATGGCACTCGCCAGGTACAGGGCGCGTTGGTCGTTGATGAGTTGGCCGGTGATCTCGGAGCCGAGGTCGCGCTTGTGTTCGGAGGCGACGCGAGTGACGACCGTCCCTGCGGCTATCGAAACGAGCAATGCGGGGATCTGGGCAACAAGACCGTCGCCGACTGTGAGCAGCGAAAAGGTCGCCACAGCGGTGGAAAAATCCATGCCCTGCTGGGCCATGCCGACGGTCAGGCCACCGAGCAGGTTCACGAAGATGATGACGAGCCCGGCTATGGCGTCGCCCTTGACGAATTTCATCGCGCCGTCCATCGCGCCGTAAAGATGGCTTTCCCGCTCCAGTTCCTGGCGAAGGCGGCGCGCCTCTGCATGTGTGATATCACCGTTCCTGAGCTCGTTGTCGATGCTCATCTGCTTGCCGGGAAGGGCATCCAGGCTGAAGCGGGCCGCGACTTCTGCGACGCGCTCACCGCCTTTCGTGATCACAACGAACTGGGCGATGGTGATGATGAAGAAGATGACGAGACCAACCGCAACATTGCCCCCGATGACAAACTCCCCGAACGCCTGAACCACTTGGCCGGCGTCGCCCTGCAGCAGAATGAGGCGCGTTGTCGTGATGGTGATGGCGAGGCGAAACAGCGTCGACAGCAGAATGACCGAGGGAAGCGACGAAAATTGCGTCGGCGTTATTATGTAAAACGCCACGAGCAGAATGAGGACGGCCGTGGCGATGTTCAGCGTAATGACCACGTCGACGACCGCAGTCGGCAACGGAATGATCATCATGACAATCGCGGTCAGCACGATCAGCGCCACTACCAGATCGCCACGCTGGGACAGCATTCTTGCCAGACGAGATACAGCTTCAACCATTGTCCGACTGCCCGCGCCGTTCGAGAAAATCGCGGAAGGCCCGCCGCGCTTCAACTTCATGTCCCGCGAGCCAAAGCGCCTTGCTTTGCAGGAGATCGAGAGAGGGGTCGTCTTCCTTTAGCGCCCGCAGGCGCGCGATGACGGCAAGCGCGCGCTCCGGGGCGCCATCTTTCAAAAACGTATGGGCAAGTGTCCGCAATACCGGCTTGCTCTCCGGATCGAGGCGCGACGCGATGAGTTGCAGGACCAGAGCGCGCTTCGTCTGTCCGTGATTGGCATAGATATGTCCGAGACCATGGAGAAGCTGCAATATACTCTCCGTTGTGTTCATCGGGCTTCCTACCCACAGTCGAACAGAGCACCAGGGCAAGATTTTCCCATAATCTGTGCTGCATTTTTTTGCCGTAAAACTGCATTCTGCTACATCAACTCTTTAACGTCGATGTAAATCTCTGCTAAACTGTCTTCACCGATCAAGTCAATTTCAAAGTGCATGGGTATGTACCGAATTTTGGAAACAGATGCATTTATCACCATTTTACACATGAATTGCAATTAAATCGATGATAATTTGTTGATGGTTTGCCATCTTTTTGCCAGAGTTCGGCCCGTAAACTCAGATGAGTAGTTTCACGGTTAGTGCCGCGCCGGAGCGAGCCCATGTGGGTGGCTCTGCCTGCTGGCGGGCATGGAGCTGATAGAATGGCTCACGTCAGACGCTCCGTTGACAGCCTTTTTTTGCGGGTGCAAATGTGAAGCAGATAAAGAGACCGCTTTTTCGCTTCGCCGCAATTGTGGCTTGCGTTCTCTCTTTGGCGGGATGTTCCACCGAACTTTATACCAATCTCGATCAAAGGCAGGCGAACGAAATTGTTGCCGCCCTGTTCCGCCATGGGATTCCAGCTGAACGCTCGGCAGATAAGAAAGGCCGCTATTCAGTTCACGTCGATGAGCAGCGCTTCGCCGAAGCAATTGCTGTCCTGGAACAGAGTGGTTTGCCCCGTCAGGAATTTGCCAGCCTTGGTGACGTCTTCAAGAATGATGGCATCGTCGCCTCGCCCATTCAGGAGCGGGCGCAGATGATCTATGCTTTGAGCCAGGAGCTGGCGCGCACCGTCTCTGAGATTGACGGCGTGGTTTCGGCGCGTGTCCACCTCGTTCTCCCCGAGAACGATCCGCTGCGGCAGCGGCTGATCCCGTCCTCGGCCTCCGTCTTTATCCGCCATCTGTCGGCCGTATCAATGACCGAAGCGATCCCACAGGTGAAGATGCTCATTGCTAACGGGATCGCTGGACTCTCTTATGACAAGGTATCCGTTATCCATTTCGCAGTGCCCGCTCCCGAAAGGGATGTCCATGCCGTGACAGAACCGGATCTGCAGAATTTTCTCGGTCTTTGGCTGCACCCGGACAGCGTCGCCGTCGCCGAGAGATTGCTCTACGGGGTGATCGCGATCATTGCTGGGCTGACCGGTTGGATCGGCTATATCATTTGGAGTCGCAAACAGCAGATCTACCCGCTTGGCGACGGGGGGAAAGCGGCATGAGCGAATTGCAGCGCGGCGCCGACGCGGCTTGGCAGACTCTGATGGATGATCCGGCGACCTATATCGACGATAGCCGATTGCCACACGCGCTCGGCACTGAAATCGGAGCCGACCTTCCCACGCGCTTGCGCGGCTGCTCTCGACTCACTGCGAGGTTGTCGGCATTGATTGCCAGGCACGAAGGCTTTCCTCCGCCAATAGATGCGACGGAGCTCAACGAGGACGACAGGAAGATCGCCACCGCGACAGCGGATCAGCTCTCCGTTGTTGTTCTGCGCGCCGGAGCCATCATGTGGTCCGAAGTGATCGCCAATGCGGTGCGGGGACGCGAGGTCGCCGCAATCCAGGCCGCCCTCGGTGAGGAACTTCGCAGTTTTGCTATCGGGAACCGCATGGTGGGCGGCATCGACAAGCCTTTGGAGCCCTTCGAGACGCTGCAGCAGCGGATCATGGACGATGGCTGGCAATGCTATGCCGAATGGTGCGATGCGATTCCGTCCGCCATTGGCGTCCGCACACGTCTGAAAATGCCGGCCGCTGGCGACACCGCCGATCCTGCGGCGCACCCTCAATCGAAAGCCGGGCCAGCTATCCTGCGCCTGGCCGCAGCATAGGTGGCGCCGATGCAGGACGATACCGTTTTTCCTGCGCATCTTCTTCCAAAAGCGCCGACCGCCAAGATCATACGTCCCGCTGAAGAAGCCGCATGGCGTCATGGCTTTCAGTTCCTCGCTGAGGCAGAACGGTTGCAATCTGTCGAACGGGCGAAGGGATATGCCGACGGCAAGGCCGCCGGGGCCAAGGAGGTCAGCGCTCTTGCGATCGAGATCGCAGGGAAGGTCGACCGCTACCTCGCTTCGGTCGAAGGCGACCTCGTAAAGCTGTCCCTGGAGATCGTAACGCGGGTGCTGCAGGATTTCGACGACGCTGACCTTGTGGCGCGCATAGCGCGAACGGCGCTGGCTGACTTTCGCAAGGCAAAGGCGATCACCGTCAGGGTCCATCCTTCCACGGAATATGAGGTTCGCCGCGCACTCGCCGATCTCCTCACCGAGACCGGGGAAGCGCCGCCACCGATCACGATCAAGGCCGATCCGGCACTGGACCGCCGTGGTTGCATCCTCGGCACGGACCTCGCCGTGGTCGATGCTTCTGTCGATGCGCAACTCGCTGCCATGGCCGAGGCAATGCGCGCGAGGATCAAAGGAGCAGCGGAGTGACGGTGCAGCGAGCGGAACAAAGCAACTTCGACGGCGTTCTCGACCGCCTGCGCGGTGCAATTCGGGAGGCCGAGCCACGCCGGGCAAAGGGACGCGTGCGGCGGCTACTAGGCGTGGTTGTCCATGCCACGTCAACTGATGTGCGCATCGGCGAGCTTTGCCGTCTTGTTGATCCGACCAATGAACGGCAAATTCTGGCTGAGGTCGTCGGCCTGTGCGATGGGTATTCGATCCTCACCCCGATCGGCGATTTATCCGGTCTCTCAGGCATGACGGAAGTGATTCCCACGGGGGACGAGTTGCGCATTCCGGTCGGGCCGGGCTTGCTCGGACGGGCCATTAGCGCGGTCGGCGAGCCGCTCGACATGCCGCCTTGGCCCCCGGAGGGGATCGAAGCCTATTATCCGGTCAATGCCGCGCCGCCACGGCCTCTCGATCGGACACTCATCGACGAGCCGATCCAGCTCGGCATCCGGTCGATTGACGGCCTGCTCACATGCGGGCGCGGCCAGCGGATCGGCGTTTTCGGCGAACCTGGCGTGGGCAAGTCCACCATCCTCGCTGACATTGCGCGCAAAACCGATGCCGATGTTGTGGTTGTGGCGCTGATTGGCGAGCGCGGTCGCGAGGTACGCGAATTTCTCGACCGCCAACTCGGCCCACGCGCCCGCGACAAAACCGTTTTCGTCGTTGCGACCTCGGACCGCCCGGCGGTGGAACGGGTCAAGGCAGCCTACGCGGCCACCACAATCGCGGAATATTTCCGCGACCGGGGCAAGCATGTTCTTTTGCTAATGGACAGCATTACACGCTTCGCCCGCGCCCAGCGTGAGATCGGGCTTGCCGCCGGGGAGCCGCCGACCCGCCGGGGCTTCCCACCCTCGATCTTCGCTGCACTGCCGCGGCTGCTCGAACGGGCGGGACCGACCGCGGGCGGCTCGATTACTGGCGTCTACTCCATTCTCGTCGAGGGCGACGGCACGCTTGATCCAGTAGCGGAGGAGGTCCAGGCCATTCTCGATGGCCATCTAATCCTCTCGCCCGAGTTGGCCCAGCGCAATCATTTTCCTGCCGTCGACGTGTTGCGCAGCCGGTCGCGTCTGATGGAAGCGGTGACGCCTGAACAGCACCGCAAGGACGCCGTCCGTGTCCGCGAACTTATGGCGCGTTATGACGAAGTCGAACTGCTGTTGCGAGTGGGCGAGTACCAGAAGGGCAATGACAAAACGGCCGACGAGGCAGTCACCAAGATCGATCGCATCAACGCCTTCCTGCGGCAGCCCTCCGACCAGAATGCCAGCCTGCGAGACGTCGCACGACAACTCAGGGAGCTAGCCAAATGAAGCTCGACGATCTGAGCAATCTGCTGTGCCTCAGGCGCCAGCGCGAGCGCAGCGCCGAGCAACTCGTTCGCGCCAGACAGCATCGATTGCAGCATGCTGAAGCAGAGCTTGCGGCCGCGAGCGACGCGGTTGCAAATCATGAGCGGCAAGCGCAGAAACAGGAGCGCGAGACGCTTGCGGACGTTATTGGCCGGAAGCTGCGAGCCGGTGAGATCACAAACCTGCAATCCGGCCTGAATGCCGAAGCCGACCGGCATCGCGATCTGGCCGACCTTCGCCGGAGAGCGGAGGGGCTCCACCAGGAGCGGCAGACCGAGCTGGAAACCGCGCAGGCAGATTTCCGCAAACGGTATCGTCAAGCAGAAAAACTCGCGCTGCTGCAGACGCGGCTGATGACCAAAGCCCAGCGCCGAGCACTCGCCATTGCCGAAGCAGTGACCGACGAGTTGCACGGCTTGAAGGCGACTGATGAACGGCCAGCCTTTTCCGGGGATACATGATGCTGGAGCGCGCCGCGAACACATCTATTGAGAGCACTGCCGCGGACTCGCCGGGCCGGGCCGAATGGCGCCGCCTCCAGCTCGACGTGCTGTCTCCGACAATATGCGAAGCGCTCAATGGCGTCTATGGTCTCGGAAGCCTTTCGAAGCTGCATATCGGCCCCCGCGCCATTCAGCTTTCCCCCCGCTGGCATCAGCAACAGCCAATGATTGCCAATCCGTGTACGATCAGCTTGCTGATCGATGAGGATATTGGCGAACTCGTCGTTCCCGAGAAGCTTCTGGATCGGCTCCTTGCCGACCTCGAACCTGCTCTTCGGCTCACGTCGCTCTCCGAGGAGCTTCGCCCGATCCTCATCGAATATGCTCTTCGCGAGGCACTGGCGGAGTTGGAAAAGGCGCTCGGCTGCCGGCTTGCGATCGAGGCAATATCGCCGGGCCGTCAGCAAGCCGCCGGGATCGGCCTCGTTACAGTGCACATGCTGGCGGAACTGCAGGAATTGGGGCAATCCTCCTGTCTCCTTCGTTTGCCTGTGGCGCGGATCGCCAATCTCTCCTCCTATTTGAGCAAATTCGCGGAAAGGAGAAGCGAAGCGGTCGATCTGTTGCTGCCAATCCACGTGCGGTGGGGCAAGGTCGAATTGACACTCGCCGAGCTTCGCAGCCTCCGCCCCGGTGACATCCTGCTTCTCGACCACAGCTGCCAAAAGCAAGGTATTGCGCTGGCGGTCATCGGCGAGCATCTGGCTGTGGCAGTCGAGTTGCTTCGAACCGGCTATCGCCTCATCGGCCAACCTCGGCGTGCAGTTGGGACTGGGAACGCATGGGGGCTGGATCGCCGGCGGGTTGATCCCGTACGCCTTATCGATGCGGGCAGCATCGAGGATGTGCCGCTAACGGTGTTTCTGGAGTGCGGTCAACTGGAGCTGGACCGGAACACAGTTGCCGAATTGCGGGCCGGCGCTGAGTTGCCGCTTGCAAGACCGCTTGAGGCAGGACTCGATATTGTTGCCGCGGGCGTCTCTATAGGCTGCGGAGAACTCACCGCGATAGGCAATGCAAAAGGCGTGCGGACCACCAGATTGTCGAACAGATAAAGTAAACGACGTAGACATTCGCTGCAAGCCCGCGATGTCGCGCATGCCGATGATCATGACGCACAGGCGGTACAACAATTGGAAGAACGGCCCCTAGGAATCGGTGTTTTGTTCGCTCGGTATTGGGAAGTGTATTGCGATTATGAGAATGTCGCCATGATAAGAAAATTCTATCAGTATCGATAAGAATTTTGGATTTGACTTAATCGGGTACTTTCACTCTAGAATACATTAGCATATTTCATCTCTAAACACGAAATTATGGGAATTGAAATAAGCGACCTCGGAGTTTCTACGTTGCAGAATGCATAGGATTGCGGTGCAAGCCAGATGACAACTGTAACTAAACGGAATGGATTGCGGGACAGCTCGACGTCAATACGAGGCCTTCTGCAAAATTGCTTTTCTAGAAATAGAACTTTACTCATTTCCGCCGCTGCAAGGTTCAATTTCGGTTATATGCACGGCTCACTCCTGCGTTCGCGTGCGGGGCGCTTAGGTGGGGCTCAACTCTGAGGGTATCGCGATGGTTGATAGAGCCGGAGGAGTATCTGGTTTCACGACACTGGCAACGACCGTCCGGGAGACGGTTGCGATGCTGAACCGCATAGCTGAGGAACAGGCGGCAGCTGCTCGTCAGGAGGAGCGGGAGCAAGCCGCCGCCAGCAATACCGAGAGAGCGCGAGAGGACGCCGAGACGGCCCTCGGCGAGTACGAGACCAAGGTCGACAATCACCGGGAGCGATGGGCAGCCGAGAATCGCGGACAATACGATACTGTAGAGGCTGCCATTGCGGCCTGGGAAACTGCGTGGGAGAGTTCAGAGGAAGGCCAGGAAGCCGAAGAGGCGGTTCAGCCTTATCTTGCCAACTACAGCGCCGCCGTACAGCACGAGCTCCGGGTTGCGGCCGTTAATGCGGGCACGAATCCGGAAAGCGTGCAAGCCGCAGTGGATCAGCAAGCCGGTGACCTAAAGACACAAGGCGAAGACGACACATTCGCCGATACCGTTCTGAACAACATCGTCGATGGCGCAGCAACACAGGTGAACGGGGAGTCTCCGGAGCTGCGTGAGGCCCGAATCGAAGTTCACGAGCTGATCGGCGATTACCAACAGGCCCAGACCAATCTCAACAACGTGCTGGACCGCCGCGACAGCGCGCTTCAAGGCGTCCAGGGTATCGACTTTCGCCAGGATATACGCGACAGCTTCTCGGAAGAAGTTGCTGCAGCGCAGGAGGCTTATGAGGAAGCCGCAGCGGCCCTCCAATATGGTCTCACGAACGAATTATCGATCGCCGTTGCGGACGGCGCATCGCCCGAGCAGATCGATGCGGCGATGCAGTCCGTTCTAGGCGCTCATCCGGAACTCCTCTCCCTGCAGTCCCCCCAGGGCATCCCCTTTGCCATGGAGGTATATATGCAAGCCGAGGCGTTGAAATTCCGGCCTGAAATCGATCAGAACATGGCGCTGCTGCCCTCGATCGCAGCCGATCCGGATACGCCGCAATGGATGAAGGATCTCATTGCGAGCGATCCAGCGAGTGCCGCTCTCGTCGCCTCTCTGGAAATAACCGGAAATAACAACACCGAGGTGGAGATCTATTCCCTTCGTCCAGAGGGCGCATCGGAGGAAGAACTCGCTCGGCAGTCGCCTCTGCTCTTCGCCCTTCTCAAATATTCCGGCGGGACCATTCAAATACCGGAAAGCGATCTGGAAAACCCTGTGCACACGGAGATTGTGAGATATGGGCAGGAAGCCATCAAGGCCGCCTTCGAAGAACTGCAGGACACAGATGAAGGCAGGCAACGAATAGGTGATCTCCAACTGCTGATCATTGCTTCAGGCAATGTGCGGATCGACTATCTTCGGGGGGAGTGGGAGCGCACAAAGGCGCTCGAGTCGCCCGAGCAAAGCCTCGAAAATATGATCGACGAATATCTTGAACAGGAGGACTTCAACAACCTGGAGTATACGCCGGACACGGAGGTCGGGGAGTTCATGAAAACGCTGAGCATCAACATGCAAGCGTCCAACCTGCTGATGCCGGGTCATGCGCAACAAATATGGGCCGCGATCGGCGGAGACATCGAAAACTATATTAGGGAGCAGGCTGAATATCTGCAAACGCAATACGGCGATGAGATGGATTTCGCGGGGAGAGTCGGCGAATGGCAGCTGCAATGGGCGCAGTTCGCGCCTCAGCCCGCCGCTGAGGCGGTAATCGACGTTACGGTCTCCCAGTTCAGCCGGACATTGATCGGCCAGCAGGGCGGTGGCCGCATGACGGACGGCGTGCAACTGCTCGCGGATCGTGCGGGACAAGAGGGCGCCGACACGCTTGCCGAGTGGGCAATCCCGGCAAGCGACGAGGACGCCTACAGCGTGCCAATACGCGATCTCCTTTTCGTAAAGGAGGATGGGACGGGCGTTACTCTGGGACAGGCGCTGTTGACGGAACTCGCGTCAGACGGCGCCGACCCGTACGAGTTGCAGGACATGCAGAGCTGGTACGAGGCTAGCGTAAACAACGCTCTAGAGAAACAGAACGAACAGGTGGCAGCGGAGCAGGTCAGGCTCTTTAATGAAGAGCGGAACGAGACA
This sequence comes from Rhodomicrobiaceae bacterium, assembly GCA_050330195.1. Classification (GTDB taxonomy): domain Bacteria; phylum Pseudomonadota; class Alphaproteobacteria; order Rhizobiales; family Rhodomicrobiaceae; genus JAHQVI01. Next base: position 31,843 of record JBHJOB010000017.1, read on the forward strand.
CTACAGGAGATTTTCGATAACGCCCTCAGAGACAACGGCGATGTCTTCACACAGCGGCTAAATTTCGGGACCGACCCGGCTTCGGACAATGAATATGGCCGGAGGCTTGAGCTCCCGCCCGACAATCCAGATGCCGGTGACGGTGAGGCGCTTTATACCGATCCCGCCAAGCTGGAGAAGATCCACCTTTTGAAACAGATCGACTGGATCAGCCGCGGCGCTAATCTGCCTGTTGACCTGAACACGCTGATTCCCCTCATCGCGCGCGGCGATCCTCTGCCGGACGATGAAAATCTTGGGAAAATTAATGATATTCGCAACCATATTCGAAACATTGGCGGCGACGACGCACTCATCACCTTCACGCCGGCCGTCTACGAATCTGACAAAATCGGCGTCACCTCGATCTATCTCATCCACGTCGAAGGCGACAAAAACAACGACGGCGTGATCACCCGCGACAAAACGACCGTGCAAGCGGATTTAGGTCCAGGAATGGTCACTCTCGAAGATGAGGACATGATCATCGATGCAACCGCCATCGCACAGGATGACAATTCCCCCTGGCGATACACCGATTTTGAAAATTTCCAGAAAGACAATCGCCTCGACGACAAGGGCAGGCTTTATCTTGCGAACACGGATGACTTGTTGCTGCACGACTACAATGGCGACGGGCATGTAGACAACATCAACTTCGAAGGCGTTGACGCCGCAATCACGACCCCCTGGCAGCGAGTGGGGCAGGTTGCAGATTATGCCGTGGGCGGGATCACGGCGCTCGCCACCATAGCCTGCTTCACCCCTCTGGCTCCAATCGCAGCGCCCATTGCCATCGTTGGCGGCAGCTATCTCGGTGCTAGAAGCGTTGTGGCGCTCGGACAAATGCACGAGCACGGACAATCCTGGGCGAGCAAGGAGGGCGCCTTGCATTGGGGTGGTGTCGTGCTGTCGATATTGCCGGTTGGAGCTGGTGGACTACGAGCCGTCACGCTTGCCCGCGCTGGCGTTTCAACGCCCGCCGCGATGAGAACCGGCTTCGGAGCCATGTATACTGGAAGGTTCAACACTCAATTGTTTCCGGCATCGCCCGATGTTCTCCGGGGCCAGCTGATCATGGCGCACGGCGGCAGAGCGTTTACTGCGGCCAAGGGGATTGACATTGCCTCGATGGGGCTTGGCGTACCTCAGTTGGGCGTCTCCCTCCACGACACCGTTGTTTATTGGGATCAGATGTCCGGCCTGGACAGAGCGATGGGTGTCGTAAACATTGCCAGCGGCGTCTATGGCACGGGCATGGGCGCTCGCGGCCTGATGGGCGGGCGCGACCACTCGCATCATCCGGCAGATGGTCCAGAGGACAGCACTACGCCGCAGATCATTCCCGCGACAGCCGAATATAGCGGCCGCGACGTCGCCAACATGACTGCCGCGGCCTGGAACAGTCTGACCGCCCGCGAAATTGGCGCCATCCCTGCGGACCACATGGGGCAGATTGCCGTCGACCAGATCGCATTCCTTTCAACGGATACCATCGCCGCCTTTACAGGCGATCAGGTCGCCGCGCTCCCGCCCAACCGGTTGCGGCGGCTTACCGCCGAGCAGATTGCTGCTATTCCGCGTGAGAACATCGCGAGGATACCGCCCGGCCGGATCACTGCACTCACACCGGATCAGTTCGCGTCAATGACACGTGAGCAGCAGGGGTGGCTGACCCTTGATCAGTTGGCTAAGGTCACACCCGATCAGCTCGCCGCCATGACGCCGGAGCAGCTTGGCGGCTTCACCGCGGAACAGAGGGGCGCCTTCTCGCCACGTCAGACCAGCAAGCTCAGCGCCGATCAAGCCGATGCGCTGAATGCGCCGTGGCTGCAGACGCCCTTAGGGCCTGTTCCTATCGCGTACGAACCGCGCCAGCCTTCCACCTCCTTCAGGAACAAGCCATGGCATCAGCTAACGCGGGAAGAGTTTGCAAGCGTTTCCGGCAGACGCCTCGCCGACCTTCCGGGAAGGGAGCTCGCACGGATCAGGCCGGAGGTTTTTGCCGCGATCACGAGAGAGCAGCAATTGTGGCTAACGCCAGACCAATGCTCTGCCCTTACAGCCGATCAGCTCGCGGCTTTAACACCGGATCAGCTCGGCGCCTTTACCCGTGAGCAGCGAGCGGTGTTTACGGAACGCCAGCTTAGGACGCTTGACGAGGCGCAAGCGGGCGCGCTGACCTGGCCGTGGCTTGACCTGCAATTCGGCCCGCGTTCTATGACTGACGTGACGCCAAACCCGACCAGCAACGAATTCAACCCAGTCGAGATGCTTGGACTGCCCTCCGGCCGCGCCGCGTCGCCGTTCCACGAAGTTTCGCATTTCTCCGGTCAACGAGCAATTCATGTCCTGGCGACAAGCAACGGCGTGGAGGTTGGAGGGCGCGTTCTAAGCCAAGACCCCATCATGAATATCATGCTGCTCACAGGCTTCTCCGTCGCCAAGGGCAAGCCCGAGACGGACGGCCCACCCGGCACGGCGGTGCTAGGTCTCACCCTTCAACGAAGTGGCAGAAATGTCACCTTTGTGACAGATCGGGCAAATGAGCCGATCTTGCGCGCGGCATGGGAAGCTGCACGCAAGGCAGCACTGGAGGAAACGCTAGCGAGGCGTGCGGCGCTCCCACCGGAGAATGCACACAGTCTGGATGTTGAGGTCGATCTTCTGAACAACCTTGCATTCAACGCTGAGGTCTTCAGAGCTCCTCACTTCGGCAATTTCGCAAGCCGGCGGGCGGCCAGGCTGCTCGATCGCGTGAGGCCGGACGCTGTTATGGCGGTCGAGCTGCCCGGTCGCAGCGTCGAGGGTAATTACAAAAATATGCGCGGCGTGCATATAAGTGGCTTTAATCCACCGCTGGATGCCATCGTTCTGGAGGCTAATAGACGATCCGGTATCATTACTCTTGGGGTTGGGGACGGCGGCAACGAGGCTGGCATGGGCGTTGTGCGTGACCTTGTCCCGCCAGCTCTCGATGGCAGTGACATGGCTTCCAATGTGCCCGTGGACCATCTCATAACCGCAACCGTCTCGAATTGGGGGGCTGTGGGGACCGCGATGGCCTTCGCCAGGATCATTGGCCGTCCTGAGTTGACACCCACATGGGCACAGCATGGCGCCGCGATCAAGGCCAGTGCCGATGCCGGGGCGGTTGACGGGGTAACACGCCTTCCGGAGCCCAGTGTCGACGGCTTCTCCTGGGAAGCGCATCAAGGCTGGCATATTCGGATGGTGGGCGACCCCGGTAATCCCACTACCATCACGGATTCCGCTCTTGCGAATACGGCCATGGATCCGGTGTTCATTGGGTTGATGGATTCCAGCGACGGCGCTCTCTACGCAGCCAGGATGTTCGGCGACACGCTCGTCGAAATGACAGGACGCCGCCTCGTGCGCGTCATGGTAACCGATACCGACAACGCGCCCTACGGCCCGATCGCAATGGATCCGACTCTCGGCACGGCAGAGATCGGCCGGCTTACGAGAAATGGGCTCAGGGTATTAAGCTTGGCTCTGCAGGGCACGACGTCGCGTCTAGTCATCGCCATGGCTTGCAATACCGCCTGTACGGGCGACAATTACAATGCAGGACTAGGCCCTCATGTCCACACGATCGACCTCGTGGATGTTACCGCCGAGGCAATGGTCCGCCGCAATCCCGATGGTAGCTACGTTTACGGAGACCGGCCGGTTTCGCTGTCCACGGGCGGTACAGAAGCGGTCCATGCCTACCGGGATGCGGTTGGCAGCCTGGATGGCAATGTCCGGATCCACGAGATTGGCGCCTCTGACCCAACACTCCAGAGGGACTTGGCGGATATCGTCAACAGGATGAACACGCCGAACAAGCCTACCGATGGCGAGATCGAGGCTGCTGTCGATTTCTATGTCCAACAGATGCCGGATGATGCCACTTCAGTCTGGCTGACCTGCACCCATTATCCAGCGCTGGCGGACTATATCCGAAGCTCCCTTGTCAGGCACGGTCTGACCCTCCCGGGCACGAATGAGCCCATTCCGGTCGTTAATCCGATGGAATTTCAGGTGCGGGCAACGATCGAGGCACTTGGCATTGAAGTCGTGCAGCAGCGGCCAGCCGACTTCCAACGCTCCCGGCCACCCGTGGTCATCACCAGCGGCAGGTACAGGCTCGTCGACGGGACCGGGCAGACAGTTTTGGATCCCTATACCGCACAGCCAAGGCTAGTCAGGCAGGGCGAGGTACAAACCATCCTCAGCGACAATCCCGGCTGGAGGGCTGTCAAAGGATTCTCGTTCGTCGACGGGGCCGGGGAGACAGTGTTGGACCTCTATACAGCACAGACAAGGGTGGTTAGGGAAGACGAGGTGGCAACCATCCTTCACGAGAACCCGGACTGGAGGAGCGTCGAGCTCACTGCGCCAGACCAGCGCGATGTCGCAGGGTTGATGCTCGTCGATGAAAATGGCGAGACAGTTCTGGATTTCGGCACCGCGCGGCCAGCAGGAGCCACGAAAGAGCAGCTTGACGTTATTCTCCGGGAGCATCCCGACTGGAGCGTTGTCGACGACCAACTCGCCTCTGCGCGCGCCGTGCTCGAGCGGGAAGACGTTAGGGTCGTGCATGTCCGTGACTTCTCCGACCCTTCCCACGGGGAAATCGTGGAGGCCCGGCATGCTGTGTACCGCGCGAACAACCCGCAGGACGGCACGCTGCACGTGCTCTCCGTCAAGAGGTTCAGAGTTGTTGATACCGATGGAAACGTCGTCTTGGGGCCGGACGACAAGCCGTTGTTGGTCAGTCGGGATGAGCTCCGCCAGCATAATGACTGGCAGATCGATCCGGGTGCGCCGGAAGGAGAGTGGGTGCCTGTCGAGGTGATCATCAGAAGGGCGGAAGTGGAAGCGTATAAGGAGCTCGATAAGCAGCTTGATGGCGGATTCCGGCAGGCTTACGAGAATGTCCTGCGCTCGATAGCTGGTTACGGCCCCGTTGAGCTGACGGCAACGGGGTCATCGCCGACGCCCACACCAGCACCGACGCCGAGCAACTGGAGGGTCGCCGCCGCGGAATACGGCCCGTTCCTTGCGGCAACCACAACTCTCGCGGCAACTGTGCCGCCGCAATATCTGACCCTTGCGAATGGCGCGGCATGGATTCTCCGTGGGCTTGGCACGGTGCCGCTGGCGCTTTGGCCGAATAGATTTGCTGCGAATACGAAAGCCGGGCGTCTGCTTCGCGCCTGGAATGGCATGACCTTCATCGGCAATGGCGCGTATCACAACTTCACCTACGGGAATGGCGCTGTCTTCCCGGCGAACCAGCTCTATGCCGTGTCCGATCACGGCTCCATGTTCCAGAACATGCACGAGGCCAGAACAGGTAATACCAACTCGCCACCTAAGTGGGCGAGGCTCGGCACGCTTGGTTTCGCCAATGCGGCGAATATCGCGCTCATGCCGGCCTACTCTATCGGTGCCGGTTTCGAGGCATGGGGTCCGAATATCCTGTTCGGCGGCGGCACCGCCTATTTGACCTACAAAGCCATGGGCGGCTCGCGCGGCAACGCAAACCACTCACAGGTGGCGACAGGTGCCATCGCCGTTGGCCTTCTGGCGTTCGGTACGCACTATGTGCTCAGGGTCGCGCTGCCGTTGTTGAACGGAGATCAATCGCAAGAAAGCGGTATGCAACAACCTCCGCAAACGGAGGATCCAAGCGTAGAACTGTACCAGGAGCGGGATGGTCAACTGGTGACACGGCTCGACGAAAACGTCTGGTTGAACCCGTGGGGGCGTGTTGTCCTCGCTCTCACGATTCCCGACAACCTCGCCTATGATCCCGATCTCATGGGATATGTCGAAGAGGCAACGGAGGGGAGATCCGAGCAAGCGTTTACCTGAGATTACCTTAGGACGTTGACTTTCTTTGGCTATACCTCGCTCACGCATTTATTGCGGTATTTAGGAGCGATGCCGATGGTCGACATCATCCGCGGCGGATATTTCGCCGGGACCTTCCGCGTGCCGAAACGTCCGAGCCAGTTTCCTTCGCGCCGGTGATTGTGGATCGGTCGATCTCGGCGCAGAGAGAGGTATTTTTTGCGGCAGTATCAGTCGCGGCGTTATGCTCGTGCCGCCGACAAAATGGAAGGTGGTCAAAACACCGCTTACTGTTTTTCGCGGGCGCAGGGGCGATCTCATCAAGATCATCTGGCATGATGGCGATGGTGCCTGCCGGCTCCTGTGGCCAAGCCCGGCTGATGGCGCAAGATCGATCTCCAGCTTGAGATGGGCATGTCAAGCGCCTCCGTGCTGGCGTTTACCGCCTGGGCTTCCAGGCGGGCGGCGCGCTCGGCGAGGATCATCGCATGGGCTGCGGCGAGATCGGTTGGAAGTGGAACAAGGGGCGATGTCATCCGGCGAAAGAATCATAGTTCGTCGCCACCTTCAAAGACAAATCGTCAGCCGACCGACGTTGGACGCCAGGTTTTCTGGGGATGTCGCCAATCGATCCCGGAAAGCAGATAGCCAAGCTGAGCCGGCGAAATCGATATCGCCCCATCAGCCGGGCTTGGCCACAGGAAGCGGCCCTTCTCCAAACGCTTGTATCTCACAAGAGAATGCAGCCTCGACCAGCGCAGATCAGCAGTTAGTGCGAGTCACGCATCCGTTTCATCCTTTGTTCGCACGGCAGTTACGATGTGTCGGCAGGCGATACAACCGTCACGGCGAACGCCTTTTGCTGCAGGCAGACGATGCCGCTGTCTGGTCTGTTCCCCCGCAATGGACTGATCTTGCAAGCCCGGATCCGGAAGTCGTCATGGGCAATGGGCGAGCGCTTTTGCGGGTCGCCGACTTGATGGATCTGGCCGATCTGGTGGGGCGTCTTTCCGGCAAATCGGCGACGCGATCACGCGACGATTTGTAAGGTTAATTAAGCCGTATCTGTAAAGGGGATCTTGCCGCAAGGGGATTTATATAGATAGCGAGGTTAATATTTATGCTAAAATCGTAGCTGCAAATAGCGGATACGGTCTTGACGCAACCATACAATGCGGCGTAATTATATTTACGTTAACGCCACTTTGCGCGGTCGGAGCCGGCGATGTCTGCGAAGTACGACAGCAAGCGATCAAAGATAGATATCCTCATCGAAGAGGGCGCCTTCAATCCAACCCCGGACAAGGTGCGCGATCCGAAGTTCCGCGGCGGCGAGTTCTTCGATCCGCACGACGTTGTGCAGGTCAAATACGAGATGCTGCGGCGTGTCTCCATCGACAAGGTGTCGGTGACGGAGGCCTCCGAAGACTATGGCGTTTCCAGGCCGACCTACTACCAGGCCAAGGCGAACTTCAATGCGGCGGGGATTGCCGGACTGGCGCCGGCAAAGCCGGGCCCCCGTGGCCCCCACAAGATCGACGACAAAGTCCTGGCATTCCTGCAGGCGCGGCTGGTCCCAGGCGAACCGGTTCGCGCTCGGGAGCTGGCGAAGCTGGCCCGCCGCGAACTCGATATCGAGATTCATCCCAGAACGATCGAGCGGATACTAAAAAAAACTGGCAGGTAAACATTGGCGCGGCAGCGGCATGTCCATCGTCGGCCATCGCGGACCAGTACGAGGTGCTGCGTGGAGCAGCGCTCGGCGAAGCGCTGCCGCTCAAGGCCCGTAGCGGCCTCATGCTCTTTCTGCGCCGGGGCATGTGGGGATGGGCCAAGGCGCTGACCGTAGCAGCAAGCTTCCCTCAAGAACAGGGTTACCCATCGTCAGCCGTCAGGCCGGCGCACGGCGGACACAGCGCCATCGTTCACGTCCTTGCGGCAATTGCCATGAGCATCCACGACCGGAGGTCACCATGAATGCACTCCTCAAAGTCCAGCCTCATCACCTTGAGCGCGGCGCCTACCTGTACATCCGCCAGTCTTCGATGCGCCAGGTTGTCGAGAACGCCGAGAGCGCCAGGCGGCAATATGCGCTTCGTGGGCGCGCGGTCGCCCTCGGCTGGCGCGACGAGCAGATTG
>JBHJOB010000018.1:0-61396 GCA_050330195.1 Rhodomicrobiaceae bacterium
CTCCTGCGACGCGAGCCTTCCACCTTGTCTCTCAAGCGCAAGCGCCTCAAAGCCGCTATCAGCTCCGATTTCCGTACCGCAATCCTCGCAGGTTAACGATTCATGATTTCACCCTGGCGGAATTTGCACTGGACGACCGGGGACGGGCCGCAAAAGGGCGGCGTTTCTTGTCTCAATGCCCCTCAAACGCGATCAGCGCGTGACACAGCACGCCCTGCGCCTCGACACGCTTGAGGCCGCCGAGGTCCGGCAGATCGATAATGAACGCCGCGCCGACCGCGACGCCGCCAATGTGCTGGATCAGCTTCGCAGCTGCTTCGGCCGTCCCCCCGGTCGCAATGAGATCGTCCACGATCAGCACACGCTCGCCGGGCCTGATGGCGTCTTCATGCACTTCGATGACGTCGGTCCCGTATTCAAGCTCATAGTCCTGCCCGATCGTCGCGGCGGGAAGCTTGCCCTTCTTGCGGATCGGCACGAAACCGGTGCCCAGCTTGTCGGCCACGGCGCCGCCGAGGATGAAGCCGCGCGCCTCAATGCCGACGACGGCCTCGATCCCCGCCGCGCGATACGGCTCCGCCAGCAATTCGATGCAGGCGCGAAACCCTGACGCATCCTTCAGAAGCGTCGTCACATCCCGAAACATGATGCCCGGCTTCGGATAATCGGGGATGGTCCGGATCAGCGATTTCAGATCGAGTTCCACGCGGTTTGTCATGAGCCCTGTCCTGCGGCGTTCATAATTTGCATTCACATGCAGTTGTAACCTGCCATCAGCGAACTTCAAGGAGCGCGCGCAGCTCGATCATTCCCGCAGCAGATCGGCCAAACTCAGTGCGACGACCCGAGTTGCCAAGTAAAGATCGTTGAGCCTGAGCTTTTCGTCGGCGCGATGGCCGTTGGCTTCGAGCAGCGTTTTCGGCCCCGCGCCATACAGCACGGTCGGAATGCATTTCGCTGTATAGAGGCGGGCGTCGGTGTAGATGGGCACGCCTTTTTCACCGACAGTCTCGCCGAGTATTTCGCTGCCGCGCTTTTGGAAAACCGCCGAAAGCTTCTCCGCCCCTTCGATCGGCACGAACGGGACCGCCAGCAAGGTCCGCCGGAGCGCCACGCTGATGTCATCGCGTCCGGCGGCCGACGCTTCGATCAGCTCACGCAGCTCGCGCTCCACCGCGCCGGGGTCTTCGTCCGGCGTAATCCGGCGGTCGATGCGGAACGTGACCTTGTCCGGGACGACATTGGTGTTGATGCCGCCCGAGATCAGCCCGACCGTCAGCCCCGGTGCGCCAATTCCCGGCAGTGGGGAGATTTGCTCGCGTAACTTGCGGCGCAGATCGTACAGCGCCGTCAGGATCGCGTTTGCGGCCTCAAGGGCGTCCGCGCCAGTTTCCGGCATGGCGGCATGGGCGGATTTGCCGACAACCTCGACTTCCAGATGCAGGCAGCCATTATGAGCGGTGACGACGTCATAGGCGAAGCCGGCGGAAATCGCGTAGTCCGGTTTCGACAGCTCCGCCTCCAATATGTAGCCCGGCCCGATCGCGCCGCCCGCTTCCTCGTCATAGGTGAGATGCAGCTCGACGGTTCCACCGAGCCTTGCCCCCTTGCCGACAGCATCTTTCAGCGCCAGCAATGCAAATGCGTAAGTGGCGAAATCCGACTTGGAAACCGCAACGCCGCGCCCGTACATGAAGCCGTCGCGGATCTCCGCGCCATATGGGTCGGCGCTCCAGCCGAGACCGGGCGGCACGACATCACCATGCGCATTGAGAGCGATGACGGGCCCATCGCCGAAGCGCTCGCGGATGATCAGGTTCGTTGCCGAGATCATGCCGTTCCGCTCCGCCAGCTCGGCGGGCGCCTCATGCCGCTCGACTGTAAAGCCCAGCGCTTCAAGCAGCCCAGCGGCCCTTGCCCCGTGAGGCGCGCAATCGCCGGGTGGATTGTCCGATGGCATACGGACCAGTTCGGCGAGAAAGCCGGTCTGCGCGTCGCGGCTGGCGGTCAGATAGTCGATGATGGCGGTATCGGTGTCGGCGCTCATGAAGTCGCATCCATTTGCGGTTGGGAGTCATCTATGATTTGGGGCAGTCTCGGCATCCTTTATGTCGATCATATACATGCGTGCCGCGTGATGCTCCATTGTAGATCGTGGCCATGGCCTCCGCTAAACTTGGCTGAATTCTCGGGCGATGAACAGGGACCTGCATGGCCGACAAATCTGGCAAACCTCACATCTATCTCGCCGGACCGGACGTCTTCTTTCCCGACGCAATGGAGCGGGCGGTCAGAATGAAGGACCACCTCGCCACTCACGGCATGATTGGCTGGTTTCCGCTCGACAATGAGTTCGACGCCGCAAACGAGCCCGATCCGAACGACCTGGCGCTTTGCATCGCCCGCGCGAATGAAAAGCTGATGCGGGACGCCGACATTATTCTGGCGAATATCCAGCCCTGGCGCGGACCGGAAGCGGATGACGGCACCGCTTACGAAATTGGCTTCATGGCGGCGCTTGGCAAGCTGATCGTGCTCTACACGAATGACGCGCGGCCTTTTGCCGAACGTGTCACCGATGATATCTATCACGGCGAGACCTATGCGGATGGGCCGTTCCGGCGTGGCAAGAGCGACCATATGCTGATCGAGGAATTCGGCGGGCTTGCCGATAATCTGATGCTGATCAACGCGGCCACGGCGTCCGCGAGCACGGCGCTGGGCGAGAAGGTGAACCCGGCGTCGGTCGTCCAGTTCGGTTTCGAGGCCGGCGCAGCGTTGGCAAAACGGCTCTGGGACGCTCAGGATCGGTCTCGCTCATAAAGCTTGCTGCCATTCACCCAGGTCGCGCGGATCGCACGATCATCGGCCATGATCATCTGGATAAACAGCGTCTCCCACAGATCGCGGGCATAGCGCATCCGGTGCTCGATGGCGGGCGTCGATTTCAGATCGATAATGATCAGGTCGGCTTCCCGGCCCGGCGCGATATTGCCGATGCGGTCATCGAGACGCATCAGCCGGGCGCTGCCCAGCGTTGCAAGATAATATGCCTTCGCGGGATGAAGACTGAAGCCGCCAAGGCGGCAGATTTCATAGGACGTCTTCATCGTCTGGAACATCGAGATCGACGAGCCGCCGCCAATATCAGTCGCAAGCCCCACAGGGATCTCGCTTGAGCCTTCGCGCAGATCGGCCATGTCGAACAGGCCGGAGCCAAGAAAAGCGTTCGAGGTCGGACAATGCGAAATGCCCGATCCGGTCGCGCGCATGGCGTCGCGTTCACGCTGCGTCAGGTGGATCGCATGGCCGAAATTCGAACCCGGACCGACGAGGCCGAAGCGCTCATAGACGCCGAAATAATCCGGCGCATCGGGAAAGAGCGAGCGGACCCATTCGATTTCGGCGTGGTTCTCGCTCAGATGCGTCTGCATGAGCGTGTCCGGAAACTCGCGCCAGAGCGCGCCCGCCGCTTCGAGCTGTTCGGGCGTGGAAGTCAGGGCGAAACGCGGCGTGATCGCGTAGGTCAGCCGAGCCCGGCCATGCCAGCGTTCGATCAGCGCCTTCGATTCATCATAGCCTCGCTGCGGCGTGTCGCAGAGGGCTTCCGGCGCATTGCGATCCATCATGATCTTGCCAGCGGCAAGGCGAATGCCCCGCTCCTCGGCGGCGGCAAACAGCGCGTCCGCCGATTGCGGATGAACCGTACAGTAGACCGACGCTGTCGTCGTGCCATTGCGCAAGCACTGATCGAGGAAATGGCCGGCAATCGCAGCCGCATATTCGGGTGAGGCGAATTTCTCCTCGGCGGGAAATGTGTAGCGGTTCAGCCATTCGAGAAGCTGCTCGCCGTAAGACGCGATGACCTCGCATTGCGGATAGTGCACATGGCTGTCTACGAAACCGGCCATGATCAGGTCCTGGCGGTAATGCTCGACGGTCACGTCCGGATAATTCCGCAAGACATCGTCCGCCGGTCCGGCTGCGGCGATCAGGCCGTCCTCAACGACGATCGCGCCATCGCTTTCGAAAAGGATCGCGTCGTCCGGCCCAACAAGAAACGGATCATCCCTGAAGGACAGGATTTGACCGCGCAGGGCATGGCGTGAGGAGGGGGCGTTCATTTCTCGTTCGCTGATATGAGCGACGCTGCCGCGCCAAGCGCAACAGCGTCTTCGCCCCTTACTTCGGCAGGCTGCCCTCGATGCCTTCGACGTAGAAGTTCATGCTCAGGAGATCCTTGTCCGAAATGACTTCACCTTCCTTGAGGAACTGCGTGCCGTCCTGCTTGTTGAGCGGGCCGGTGAACGGGTGGAACTCGCCGGACTTGATCTTTTCTTCCGTCGCCTTTGCCAGTTCGACGACGTCGGCGGGAATCTTGTCGCTGTAAGGCGCCATCTTGAGCATCCCGTCATTCAGACCGCCCCAGACATCCGTCGACGACCATGTTCCGTCCATGACAGCCCTGACCCGCTCCACATAATAGGGCGCCCAGTCGTCCACCAGCGCCGTAAGATGTGCATTCGGTCCGAACTGTTTCATGTCCGACGCCTGGCCGATGGCGTAGATGCCCTGCTGTTCCGCAAGCTTGATCGCGGCAGGCGAATCCGTGTGCTGAAAGAGCACGTCCGCGCCCTGATCGGTGAGGGCTTTGGCCGCATCGGCTTCCTTGCCCGGATCGAACCAGGTGCTGACCCAGACGATCTTGAACTTTATGTCCGGGTTGACGGATTTTGCGCCGAGATAGGCCGCGTTGATGCCCATGACCACTTCCGGAATCGGGAACGAGCCGATGTAGCCGATCGTGTTCGTCTTGCTCATCTTGCCCGCGATCTGTCCGGCGATATAGCGGCCCTGATAGAACCGGGTGTTGTAAATGGCGAGATTGTCGGCGGTCTTGAAGCCGGTGGCGTGCTCGAATTTCACGTTGGGAAACCGCTGGGCCACCTTGAGCGTCGGGTTCATGAAGCCGAAGGAGGTCGTGAAGATAAGGTCGTTGCCCTGCTGCGCAAGCTGCTGGATAACGCGCTCCGCGTCGGGGCCTTCGGACACGTTCTCGACGAATGTCGTTTCGACCTTGTCGCCGAATTCGGCTTCGATGGCTTTCAGGCCCTCATGGTGCTGATATGTCCAGCCGTGATCACCGACGGGGCCGACATAGACAAAGCCGACCTTGGTCTTGTCCTGCGCCATCGCGCCGCCTGCTCCGAATGCGGCGAGCAGCATCGCAGCCGAAGCTGCCTGTAGGATCGTCCTGCGTTTCATGAAACCTCCTGCTTTCAGTGTGATAGGGAGCAATGCCTGCTCCTGTTCAGGTTGATGCGAAGAAAGTCTTCCCCAGATGGGCCGGAGCGTTCAGCCTTGCCCTGATCGCGTCATGCGAAATCAGCACAAGCACGATAATCGTCGCCAGATAGGGCAGCATGGCGAGAAGCTGCGGCTCGACTTCGAGGCCGAGCGCCTGGCTGTGTAGCTGGATGATGGTGATCCCGCCGAACAAATAAGCGCCGAACAGCGCCCGCCACGGCCGCCATGCCGCGAAGACGACCAGCGCCAGCGCGATCCAGCCGCGCCCGGCCGTCATGTTCTCCACCCAGAGCGGCGTCTGCACGATGGACAGATACGCTCCGCCCAGCCCCGCGCAGGCTCCGCCGAACAGGAGCGCAGCATAGCGGTAGGCGACGACGGAATAGCCTATCGCATGGGCGGCATCGTGATTCTCGCCGATGGCGCGAATGATGAGGCCCGTGCGGGTTCGATAAAGAAACCATGAGACCGCAGCCACAAGAACAAAGGACAGGTAAACGAGCCCGTCCTGACCGAAGATCAGCGGCCCGATGACCGGTAGATCGGTCAGGCCGGGAATGTAGAGATGCGGGAAGTCCGGCGCGGATTGCCCCGAATAGCCCTGTCCGAGCAGCGCGGCAAGCCCCAGTCCGAACATGGTCAGCGCGAGGCCCGTCGCCACCTGATTGGCAAGCAGCGTCTGCGTCAGCACGGCGAACAGAAATGCGATCAGCGCGCCCGCCAGCGCCGCGGCGGTGATCCCGGCGATGAAGCTGCCCGTCTCGATGGTTGCCGCAAAGCCTGCTATCGCGCCGACGATCATCATGCCCTCGACCCCCAGATTGAGCACGCCCGATTTCTCGACGACCAGTTCGCCGATGGAGGCGAAGACCAGCGGCGTCGCCGCGATGATGATGCCGAGCATGATGTTGACGATCAGATCCACGGGGGCAGGTTCCTCTTACTCGGCGGGTTGCTGCGCGGCAGCGGGGACTGCACGGCGCTCCGAAGCGATCCATCTGATGCGGTAATTGACGAGCACGTCGCTCGCCAGCAGGAAGAACAGCAGCATCCCCTGAAAGACGCGGATCGTCGCGCTGGGCAGGCTCATCGTGATCTGCGCGGCCTCGCCGCCAATATAGGTGAGCGCCAGAAGCAGGCCGCCAAGCAGGATGCCGACCGGATGCAGCCGCCCGAGAAAGGCGACGATGATTGCGGTGAAACCGTAGCCCACCGGCAATGAGGGCACGAGTTGGCCAACCGGCCCCGTTGCCTCGAAGACGCCCGCCAGCCCCGCCAGCCCGCCGGAGACCATGAAGCAGAACCAGACGATGCGCGGCTCGGAGAAGCCGGCAAAGCGCGCGGCCCGGCGTGTCTGTCCCACGACCTTGATCTGAAAGCCGATGATGTGCGAGCGAAACAGCAGCCACGCCGCTGCGACGGCAAGCAGCGCGACGAGAAAACCGATATGCGCGCGCGTGCCTTCAATCAGTTTGGGGAGTGAAGCGGCGTCATGAAAGAGGCGGCTTTCGGGAAAATTGAATCCGTCCGGATCGCGCAGCGGTCCATGCACCAGCACGCCGAGCAGGAGCGTCGCGACATAGACCAGCATCAGGCTGACAAGGATCTCGTTCGTGTTGAACCGCGTCCGCAGGAATGCCGGGATCGCCGCCCACGCCATGCCGCCAAGCGCGCCCGCCGCGCAGACCAGCGGCAACACCCATACGCCCTCGACTTCATACAGCGCCAGCGCAACTGCGCCGCCTGTCAGCGCGCCAATGGTGAACTGGCCCTCCGCGCCGATGTTCCAGACGCCGGCACGGAAGCCGAAGGCAAGCCCGGTGGCGATCAGGATGAGCGGCGTGGCCTTGACCAGCAACTCGGTCATCGTGTACACGGATGTCAGTGGACTGATGAAAATCAGATAGGTCGCCTGAACAGGATCGCGGCCAAGCAGGGAGAACAGCAGGAAGCCCGCAAGCACCGTCAGGACGACGGCCAGGAACGGCGTTGCATAGAGCATCAGCTTCGAGGGTTCCTTGCGCGGCTCGATCTTAAGCATAGGCCGCGCTTCCTTCCGCCTGTCCGCCCATATCGACACCGATGCCTTCGATGGTCAGTTGCTCGACCGGCCTCGCTTCCGTCAGGCGGCCATTCGAAATGACCGCGATCCGGTCGCAAATCGCCATCAGTTCATCGAGATCCTGCGAAATGATCAGGATTGCCGCGCCGTCTCTGGCCAGTTGAATAAGCGCCTGATGGATGGCCGCCGCCGCGCCCGCATCCACGCCCCATGTCGGCTGCGAAGCGATCAGAACGCTCGGGGCTTGCAGCATCTCCCGGCCAACGAGGAACTTCTGCAGATTGCCGCCCGAAAGGCTGCGCGCCGCATGTTCGACGCCCGCCGTTCGAACATTGAATTTTTCGACGATTTCCTTCGAGAATTCCTCTGTCCGCTGGAAATTGATGAAACCGGACCGGCAAAGCCCCTTGCGGATGCGGGCCGAAAGCGCCGTGTTCTCGATCAGCGTCATGTTCGGCACGGCGGCATGGCCCAGACGCTCCTCGGGGACGAAACACATGCCGAGCGCGCGGCGTTCATCCGGCCCCCTGCCGCCAATAGCCTGCCCGTCAAACTGCAGCGCTTCCGGCGACTTGAGCGCATGCTCGCCGATCAGCGCGGTCATCAGCTCTTCCTGGCCATTGCCCGCCACACCGGCGATGCCGACGATTTCCGCCGCGCGAACGTCCAGCGACATCTCCCGCAGATCGACGCCGAATGGCCGCTCGGTCGGCAGCGACAGCCGGTCGAGACGCAAGCGCACCTGGCCAACGGCCCCTCCTTCGCGCCTCGGCGGCATCAGGATCGCGCCGATCATCATCTCCGCGAGACTCTTGGCCGTTTCCTCCGCAGGCGTACAGGTTGCAATGACCTTGCCGCCGCGCAGGATCGTTGCGTGATGGCAGAGCGCGCGGATTTCCTCCAACTTGTGCGAGATGTAAAGGATCGAGCGGCCTTCTTCCGCAAGCCGCCGCAGCGTCGCAAACAGCATGTCGACCTCCTGTGGCGTCAGCACCGAGGTCGGCTCGTCCATGATGATCAGTTGCGGGTTTTGCAACAGACAGCGGACGATCTCGACGCGCTGGCGCTGACCGACCGATAGATCGCCGATGCGCCGGTCCGGGTCGAGCTTGAGGCCGTAGCGCTCCGAGACGTCGATGATGCGCCCTCGCAGATCGCCTTTGGTCAGCTCCGGGTTGATGCCGAGCTCGATATTCTCCGTGACCGTCAGCGCCTCGAACAGCGAGAAATGCTGGAAAACCATGCCGATGCCATGCGCGCGAGCTTCCGAAGGCCTGGACGGCGCGAAAGGTTCGCCGTGCAGCCGCATCGTCCCGCTATCGGGTTTCAGCACGCCGTAGATCATCTTTACGAGCGTGGATTTACCCGCACCGTTCTCGCCAAGCAGCGCATGGATCTCGCCACGCCCCACGCGGAACGACACATCGTCATTGGCGAGAACGCCCGGAAAGGACTTGGTGATCCCCTCCAGCTCAAGCAGATTTTCGTCGGGTCTGCTCACTCGTCCCCTCCTTGGGTGTGGCCGCATTGATTTGCTCGGCTTCCAGCGTCTCGATAAGTTGCGCCGCCACCGAGATCGCAATGGTTGCCGGCTGTTTGCCGCGCAGGTTTCCGATGCCGATCGGGCAGATCAGACGCTCAAGCGCATCCGGCGCGATACCGCCCTCGCGCAACCGCTTCATGAAGCGTGCCCGTTTCGACACAGAGCCGATCAGACCGAGAAAGCCGAAGGTTGGCCGCGCCAGCAGCGCATTGCAAATGGCGAGGTCCAGCGCGTGGGAATAGGTCAGCACGAGATGATAGGCGTTGTCGGGCTCTGCGGCGGCGATTGCGGCGGGATCTGATGAAATGATGGGCGTTACGCTTTTTTCGGGAATTGAAGCTGGAAAGCGATTTTCGGCCACATCCACCCAGTTCACGGCAAAATCCAGATCGGCAATCGTCTTGACGATGGCGCGCCCGACATGGCCTGCCCCGTAAATGAACAACGGCTTTGGCGTCGCGCCGGCTGGCTCGATGAAGAGGGCTTCGCTGGCTCTGCGTGCCGGCAGCAGAACCGTTTCGCGTGGACGCGCGCCGCTCAACATGTCTCCCGCCACCCGAGCAGCGTGTAGGGGCAACGCGCGCGCATCCTGCCTTTCTTTCAGTAGGCGGATCGCCTCGCCGGACGCGACCGGACGGGCCAGCACGCCATGCGTACCAAGATCATTCAAGACCGCCCGCTCGCTTTCGCCGAAATGCTCGAACAGCACACGAACCGCACCACCGCAGCATTGCCCGAGCGACGGCCCCAGCGGCCAGACCCGCATATCGCGCAGCCATGCGGAAGGTGCGGCCTCGGCATTTGCCAGCACGCTGCGCGCGTGGGCGACTGCCTCGAATTCGAGCTGTCCGCCGCCAATCGTGCCGCTTATGCCATCGTGCGTCACAAGCATTGCCGCGCCCGCTTCCCGTGGCGTCGAACCTTCGACACTCGCCACGACGACACGGACAACCGGCTCGCCGATCTCAAGCACAGCAGGCATACCGCGACGCTCCGTCATCGGACCGCCTCCCGGTGCAGGCGCTCGACCGCTAACAGCACGCGCTCCGGTGTCGCGGGCGCATCGAGCGCGGGATAAGCCGTCCCCGCCCCCGCATTGGTTACGGCATCCGAGAGCGCGAGCAACGCCGAAATCCCGAGCATCAGCGGCGGCTCGCCCACCGCCTTGGAGCGGTAGATCGTCTCCTCGGCATTCTCGCTGCGTTCATAGAGCCTTATGCGCATATCCGGCGCGCGGTCGGAACAGGCGGGGATCTTGTAGGTCGAAGGCGCGTGCGTCGTCAGGCGTCCGTCGGCGTTCCAGACGAGTTCTTCCGTGGTCAGCCAGCCTGCGCCCTGCACGAAGCCGCCCTCGATCTGTCCCAGGTCAATCGCCGGGTTCAGCGAGCGCCCGACATCGTGCAGAATATCGACGCGCAGGATCCGGTTCTCGCCTGTCAGCGTGTCGATGGCCGTTTCGGTCACAGCCGCGCCATAGGCGAAATAGAAGAAGGGCCGCCCCTTGCCCTCGGCCTTGTCCCAGCTGATCTTGGGGGTCGCGTAAAACCCCGTCGCGGACAGCGGCACGCGCGCCATGTAAGCCTGCTGGATCGCGGATTCGAAGGAGATCTCCGTCTCCGCAACACGGACGCGCCCCGGCAGGAACTCGACACTTTCCGGCGCCGTCTGATGCCGTTCCGCGAGAAATTCGGAGATGCGCGCCTTGATCTTGCGTGCCGCATGCTGCGCCGCCATGCCGTTCAGATCCGAACCGGATGACGCGGCCGTCGCGGATGTGTTCGGCACCTTGCCGGTTGTCGTCGCGGTGATTTTCACGCGCGAAATATCGACCTGAAACTCCTCGGCGACGACCTGCGCGACCTTGGTGAAAAGACCCTGCCCCATCTCCGTGCCGCCATGATTGAGCTGGATCGAGCCGTCCGTGTACACATTGATCAGCGCGCCGGCCTGATTGAGAAAGGACTTGGTGAAGGAGATGCCGAACTTCACCGGCGTCAGCGCGATGCCGCGTTTGAGGATCGGGCTGGCGGCGTTCCATGCGCGGATTTCCTCGCGCCGCTGCTTGTAGTGCGCAGTTTCCACCAACTCATCGACAATATCGCTGATAATGCAGTCCTCGACCTCCATGCTGTAGGGTGTCAGCCGCCTAGCGCCCATGACTTCGGACTGGTGGTCATAGAAATTCACGCGACGCACTTCAAGCGGGTCCTTGCCGAGCTCATGCGCGATATGATGGATGACCCGCTCCATGCCGAGCATGCCCTGCGGACCGCCAAAACCGCGAAAGGCCGTGTTGGACTGCGTGTGCGTCTTGCAGCGATAGGAGGTGATACGAACAGCGGGCAGATAATAGCAATTGTCGGCGTGGAACATGGCCCGGTCGCCGATCGGTTCGGACAGGTCCCATGACATTCCGCAGCGGAGCGCGTGGTCGAATTCGATGCCGAGAATTCGTCCGTCATCGTCGAAACCGACGCGGTAGTCGATGCGGAAATCGTGCCGCTTGCCGGTGATCATGATGTCGTCGTCGCGGTCGTAGACGCACTTCGCGGGCCGTCCGGTCAGCTTGGCCACAAGCGCGGCGGCGCAGGCAGGCAGATTGCCCTGACTTTCCTTGCCGCCAAAACCACCGCCCATACGCCGGACCTCGACCGTCACCGCGTGATTGTCGATGCCGAGAACGCTGGCGATCTTGTGCTGGATTTCGCTTGGATGCTGTGTCGAGGAATGGACCGTGACGTCCTCATCCTCGCCCGGCACCGCAAGGGCGGCCTGCCCTTCAAGATAGAAATGTTCCTGCCCACCAATTTCGATGCGCCCGCTGAGCGCGTGAGGCGCGACCTCTATTGCGGCGGCTGCATCGCCCCGCGCCATCGTGTAGGGCTTTTCGAGGAAAGACTGCGCGCGCATCGCATCGTCGATGGTCAGGATCGCGGACCGGTCTTCATAGTCGATTTCCGCAAGCGCGGCGGCGCATCTCGCTGCATCGCGGCTCTCGGCGGCCACGGCGAAGAGTGACTGCCCCCAATATTCCACATGGGATTCCGCGAACATCGGATCGTCGCCAACGACAGGGCTGACATCATTGCGCCCCGGTATGTCGGCGGCAGTCAGCACAGCGATGACACCCGGCGCGGCGCGAACTTTGGACAGGTCCATCCGCGCAATTCCCGCGTGAGCCTTGCGGGCGTAGCCGATCTGCACATGAAGCAGCCCTGCGGGTTCGGGAATATCATCGATATAGACGGCCTCCCCGCTGACATGCTTCGGGCCGCTGTCGTGGCGGCGAAGCGCGCCCACTCCGCCGTCGATTGCGGCTCCGGCAGGCGTCAATGACTGGGTCAGCGGCGCGCTCATGCGATCACCGCCTCGCGCCCGACAAGCCGCGTCCGGCCAAGCGGTTGCTGGGTTTCAGCATGATATTTCCGCAGCAGGTTTTTCGCCGCCAGCATCCGGTAAGCGGCGGACCCGCGCATATCCGTCAGCGGCTCGAAATCAGCCTCAAAGGCCGGAATGGCAGCCGCGACTGTTTCCTCCGTCCACGGCCTGCCGACCAACGCCGCTTCCACGGCACGCGCCCGCTTCGGAACGCCCGCCATCCCGCCAAAGGCGATACGCGCGTTCGCGACCATCCCGTTTTTGACGCTGATGTTAAAACATCCGCAGACGGCGGAAATGTCCTGATCGAAGCGTTTGGAAATCTTGTAACAGCGCAGTTGGCGGGAGTCGGCGAGCAGCGGAATTTCGACCGCCTCGACAAATTCGCCCGGCGCGCGATCCTGCCTGCCATATTCGATGAAGAAATCTTCCAGCTTGATGCGGCGGCGGGCATCGCCCTTGCGCAGGACAAGATCGGCATCAAGCGCAATCAGCGCGGGCGGCGTGTCCCCGATGGGCGAACCGTTGGCAATATTGCCGCCGATGGTGCCGGCATTGCGAACCTGGAATGCGCCCAGCCGACGGATCAGTTCACCGAAATCGGGCCAGACGCTGGCAAGCGTCGCCTCGGCGTCGGCATAGGTTGCGGCAGCACCGATATGGATGATGCCGTCCTCCTCGCGGATCTCCCGCAATTCGGCGACGCGGCCAATATGAATCGTCGTCGGCAATTCGCGAAGCTGCTTCGTCACCCATAGCCCGACGTCGGTTGCGCCCGCAATGACGGTTGCGTCAGGATACTCCGCGTAAAGACGTGCGAATTCATCGACGGTCGTGGGCGAAAAGCAGCGCTGGCCGCCGCCACTCAATACGAGCGTTGCGCTCCGGTCGATCTCCGCCAGCAGCGTCCGCTCACGCTCGCGCCGCTCAAGATCCCATGGCGGCGGCTCGGCCCCGGCCATCATCCCGGCGGCCTCGATCAACGGGCCATATCCCGTGCAACGGCAGAGATTGCCCGCGAAGCCGTCATTGATGCGCCCCTTGTCGAGCGGCTGACCTTCGAGGCTCATCGCATAGAGCGACATGACGAAGCCCGGCGTACAGAAGCCGCATTGCGAGCCATGCGTATCGACGATGGCCTGCTGGCATGGGTGAAGCGCGCCATCGGGGCCTTTCAGCCCTTCGACGGTGACGACCGCCTTGCCATGCAGCATCGGCAGAAACAGGATACAGGCATTCACGGCGCGGTACCGGACCATTCCTCCATGGCCGTCAAGCTCGCCCATAACGACCGTGCAGGCCCCGCAATCGCCTTCGGCGCAGCCTTCCTTCGAGCCCGTCAGCCTTTTCCGGTAGCGCAGGAAATTCAACAGCGTCGCGGTCGGCGAGACATCGGAAACCGACAGCCTTTCCCCATTCAGGACGAATGTCATCTCTTCGGTCATCGTGTCATCAATCGTCATGCTCGAACCGAAAGGCTGGAGCTACGCAAGGCGCAATGCAAATTTCGTGCCCTTCCATCGCGTTTGGCCGGAGAAGCCTTCGCACGTATCGCACCATTACCTATTGAAGCAGCTTTTTTGTCAATGCGTTCGCCCTGCGGGAGATCCCTTGTGAATCGGCCGTGACGAGTTGGCTGTTCCTGACCACGGCTTTCCCTTCCACAAAGACATCGCGGGCGGCGAACGGGCCGCAGAAAATCAGCGCGGCAACCGGATCCCACGCGCCCGCCGCTTCCAGCCCGGAAATATCCCAGATGGCGATGTCGGCGCGCCTGCCGGGTGCAAGAACGCCGCAATCGCTGCGGCCCAGAACCTGCGCACCGCCGCGTGTTGCCAGCGCCAGCGCGTCCCGCGCGCTCATCGCACCCGCGCCGCCCGCCACTCGCTGCAAGAGCATGGCCTGACGCGCTTCGGCAAGCAGATGGTTGGCATCATTCGAGGCGGAACCGTCGACGCCGAGACCAACGCGGACACCCGCCTCCCTGAATGCGCGCACCGGAGCGATCCCGGAGCCGAGCCGGCAGTTGGAGCACGGGCAATGCGCGATGCCTGTCTGCGTGCGGGCGAAGAGACTGATTTCGCCATCGTTGAGCTTGACGCAATGGGCGTGCCAGACATCGTCGCCAACCCAGCCCAATTCTTCGGCATATTGGCCGGGCAGGCAGCCGTAATTGTCCAGGGAATAGGCAACGTCTTCCGCATTTTCCGCCAGATGCGTATGAAGCATGACGCCCTTGTCGCGGGCAAGTGCGGCTGTCTCCCGCATGAGGTCACGGCTGACCGAAAATGGCGAGCAGGGCGCAAGGCCGACGCGGATCATCGCACCGTCATCCGCGTCGTGGAAACGGTCGATCACGCGAATGCAGTCGTCGAGAATGGCTTCTTCGCGTTCGATGAGGCTGTCCGGCGGCAGACCGCCCGCGCTTTCCCCGATACTCATAGAGCCGCGCGTGGCATGAAAGCGGAGCCCGATGGTCCGCGCGGCTTCGATCGTGTCGTCCAGCCGCGCGCCATTCGGATAGAGGCAAAGGTGATCCGAGGTCATCGTGCAGCCGGACAGGGCGAGTTCGGCAAGCCCGAGCTGGGCCGAAACGAACATCTCCTCCGGGCCCATGCGCGCCCAGATCGGATAGAGCGCTTTCAGCCAGCCAAATAGCTCGGCGTCCTGCGCGGCGGGCACGGCGCGGGTCAACGTCTGAAACAGGTGGTGGTGGGTGTTGACGAGCCCCGGCGTGACCACGCAGTTCCGCGCATCGACGATCTGATCGGCTGCGACGTCAAGGCCGGGGCCGATTTCCACGATCACGCCGTCGCGGATCAGGAGATCGCTGTCGGCAAGTTCCCGCCGTTCATCGTCCATCGTGACCAGCACATGAGCCTGTTTGATCAGCAGCGTCGTCATGGGCAAGACCGTCAAGATAGCATGTCCGCCAGCCGCAAACGGGCGATGCGCTCCACCTGCCGGCACGCCGTCGCCAGTTCGGTCTCGCGGTCGTTGGCGATGCGAACCTCGAAATTCTGCAGGATTTCCGCCTTCGTGCAGCCTTTCACGGCAAGAATGAACGGGAAACCGAAGCGGCTCGTATAGGCATCGTTCAGCGTCGTGAAACGGGCGCGCTCTTCCTCGGTGAGCGCATCAAGCCCGGCGGAGGCCTGCTCGCTTGCCGAATCCGCCGTAAGCTGACGCGCCGCCGCAAGCTTGCCCGCAAGGTCCGGATGAGCCTTCAGGACGCCAAGCCGTTCCTCCTCGGTCGCCCGGCGAAAGACGCGGCATAAAAGGCTATGCACGCCAATCGCCGTGTCATGCGCGGGGCCTTTTTCCTCCGCCCATGCGCGCTCGGCAATCCAGGGCGAATGCTCGAAGACGCCGCCGAACCGGGCGACAAACGCCTCTTTCGACATTTCCGACGGCAACTCGCCCCGCTCCGGCGCGGGATGCTCCTTCCGCCAATGCTCCGCAATGTCGATCCGCCGCGCCAGCCAGACCCGCTCGTGGCTCTGGACATAGTCGATAAACCGCGCAAGCGCCGCCGCGCGTCCCGGCCGTCCGGCAAGGCGGCAATGCAGGCCGATGCTCATCATCTTCGGCGCTCCAGCCTGCCCTTCCGCGTAGAGAACGTCAAAGCTGTCCTTGAGATAGGCGTAAAACTGATCGCCGGAATTGAAGCCCTGCGGCGTGGCGAAACGCATATCGTTGGCATCGAGCGTATAGGGGATCACGAGTTGCGCGCGTCCGTCATGCCAATGCCAGTAGGGCAGATCGTCGGCATAAGCGTCCGAAACATAGGCGAAACCACCCTCTTGTGCGATGAGGTCGACCGTGTTGACCGAGCAGCGCCCCGTATACCAGCCGCGCGGCCGCGCCCCGGTGACTTCCGTGTGAATCCGGATTGCCTCGGCCATATCCGCGCGCTCCTGATCGGGCGGGCAATCCTTGTACTCGATCCATTTCAGGCCGTGCGAGGCAATCTCCCAATCAGCCTCGATCATCGCGTCCACCTGCGCCGGGGACCGCGCCAGCGCCGTCGCAACACCGTAGACCGTGACGGGTACGCCGCGTTCGGTGAACATCCGGTGGAGCCGCCAGAAGCCCGCCCGCGCTCCATATTCGTATATTGATTCCATGTTCCAGTGCCGCTGGCCGGGCCACGCGCTCGCACCGACGATTTCGGACAGAAACGCCTCCGAAGCCGCATCGCCATGCAGGATGCAGTTCTCGCCGCCTTCCTCGTAGTTGAGGACGAACTGCACGGCGATGAATGCCTCGCCGGGCCAATTTGCGGCGGGGGCGTCTGGCCCGTGGCCATGCATGTCGCGCGGGTAACGCATCGGTCGGGTGCTCATGAAACTGTTGGCGTTGGTTGGTTGTCCAGCATCGTTGTTCTGGCGCGCAGCCGTCAAGTATGCTCGATTGCCCGCGAACAGCTTGATGATGGAGAAGCGAGAATGGCGCAATCCGGATATGTCACGACTCATGTGCTGGATACGAGCCTTGGCCGCCCGGCGGAGGGTTTGACGATCGACGTTTTCCGTCTGGAGGGCGAAGCGCGAAGGCTTCTGGCGAGCGTCACGACCAATGCAGACGGGCGCACCGATAGGCCGGTGATCTCCCAGGACGACATTGCGGAAGCCGAATTCGAGCTGCTCTTTCACGCGGGCGACTATCTGAACCGCGTTCACGGCGCGGCTCACGGCGTGCGCTTCCTCAACGCCATACCGATCCGGTTCGGCGTCAGCGACGCAAGCCAGCACTACCACGTGCCGCTCCTGCTATCGCCGCATGGATATTCGACCTATAGAGGAAGCTGAGCGGGCGGTGCTTCTGGCAGGCTATTTGCAAGGCTACGGTCGTCGATAAGATCACGGCCGGGCGGAACCGGCGGCGGGGATATGCATGTTCGATTATGCGGTTTTCTGGGAATGGCTGACCTTCGCGGTTCGCTGGGCGCATGTCATAGCGGCAATCGGCTGGATCGGCACGTCGTTCTATTTCATCGCGCTCGATCTCGGCCTGCGCCAGCGCGAGGGGATGCCGGAAGGCGTGCGCGGCGAGGAATGGCAGGTGCATGGCGGCGGCTTCTACCATGTGCAGAAATACATGATCGCTCCGCCGTCCATGCCTGAGCATCTGACATGGTTCAAATGGGAGTCCTACGCGACATGGCTGACCGGCTTCGCCATGCTCTGCGTGCTCTATTACGCGGGCGCCGAGCTTTACCTGATCGACGCGAATGTCCTCGACCTGTCGCGCCCGGCGGCTATCGGTATCTCCGTCGGCTCACTGATCATCGGCTGGGTCATCTATGATCTCATCTGCCGGTCGCCCGCCGGGAAGAGCGACATCGGGCTGATGCTGATCCTTTACGCTGTTCTCGTCGCGATGGCGTGGGGCTACACGCAGATTTTCTCGGCGCGCGCGGCATTCCTGCATCTGGGCGCTTTCACGGCCACCATAATGACCGCGAATGTCGCCATGATCATCATGCCGAACCAGCGCAAGGTCGTCCGCGCGCTGAAAGCCGGGGAGGAACCTGAACCCTCGCTTGGCGCACAGGCCAAACAGCGCTCGCTGCACAACAACTACCTGACCCTGCCCGTCATCTTCATGATGCTGGCGATGCACAATCCGCTCGCCTTCGCCACCGAATACAACTGGGTGATCGCCTCGCTGGTCTTCCTGATGGGCGTCACCATCCGGCACTATTTCAACACCTATCACGCGCATAAAGGCGTGCTGATCTGGCCGTGGATCGCGACGCTGGCGATCTTCGCCGTGATCACGGTCATCTCTGCTCTGGGCACGACAAGAGCGGCGGACACGGACGCATCGGGTCAGGCTGCAATCAGTCAGCCCAACCTGTTGCGCCTCATGAACGATCCCGAGTTCGAAAATGTTCGCGATTTGCTGGGCTATCAATGCGTCATGTGTCACGCGAGCGAACCCGGCTGGCCCGGCATGGCGACGGCCCCCAAGGGCGTCAGCTTCGACAGTCCCGAGCAGATTGCCCGCCACGCGCACGACATTTACATCCAGGCAGGGCTGACCCGCGCCATGCCGCCCGCCAGCGCCGCCATCATGGACGAAAGCGAGCGGCGGTTGATCGTCAGATGGTACGAGGGCGCGAGCCGAGCGGGCGAAGGCGGCTGACGGCACTCGTGCCGGCGCGACGACCTTCAGCTGGGTTCACACAATAAAATCATCCGTACACGCAAAATAACTCGCATTCTCTTCGGGCGAAGCTCTCCGCGCGCCGATGGCCGATACGAGCTGCCACCTATTCCGCGCCAACATACATTGTGACAAAGATAAACAGGCGATAAATACGCGCCTCATACCAAATTCATTTCCAAGACGTTAAACATTGATCATCAGCCCGAAAGAAAACGGGCTTCAGGAAGCCAACATAACCGGAGTAGTATTTCATGTTTCATAAGATCATCATGGCCAGCGCTGTTGCTTTGACATTCGGATTCGGTGTTTCGACAGCTCAGGCTGACGGAAACAAAGCAAATGTCCAACAGTACGGCTACAAGAACTCCGCAGGTGGCGGCCAGAGCGGCTATCGCAATCGCCTCACCATCCACCAGGACGGCAGCCGCAATTCGGCGATCAGTTCACAGCACGGCAAGCGCAACCGCGCCGTCGTCGGTCAGGTCGGACGCGGCAACCATGCCGATACCTATCAGAACGGCAGCCGGAACGTCGTAGGCGTCGGCCAGTTCGGATCGGGCCACACCGCGATCACCACGCAGGACGGTGCGGGCAACGCGATCGGCGTCATCCAGGGCGGACGGAACAACAGCGCCAGCGCCACCCAAGTCGGCCGTGGCAATGTCTCCGTGATCGTTCAGGACTAACCCTTAAGCTTAAACAACAGCCTTGCGGAGAGGGCGCGGATGCGCCCTGCTCCCAGGCCAACGGAGCGAGAAACATGACGGAAGCCTTCAGAAACCATGGCCGACGGTTCATACCTCTGGCGCTCGGACTGGGCGTCATGGTCATGGCCGTTCAAAGCGGAGACGATGGAATGAAAGCTTATGCCGGCGGCCCGGTACGCTGCAAGATCGAGGTCGAGCATTCGGGCAATGGAGTGGAACTTCAGGGTGTCGTTTACGCGAGCAAAGCCGTGCGCGGAAGCTATGAACTGGTGGTCACCAAATCGGCGGGCGGAAGCCGCTCGAATATCAGCCAGGCGGGTGACTTCGATGCCTCGCCGAATGCGCCCGTACGGCTCGGCGTCGTTCAGCTCGGCGGAGACAGCGGCTCCTACAACGCGAAGCTGAAAGTCAAATGGGACGGCGACGAAGTCGAATGCCATAAATCCGCAGGCGGATGGCTTTAGACGGCGGCCCGACCATACTCTGACAGACACAAGTAAGCGGACATCGCCTGAAACGGGGGTTTTTCAGGCCGCTTGCGTCTGCCCGGAAAACAGGAATGGAGAGGAATCATGCATATGAAGCGACTGACTGCAATGACGCTGGCCCTGCTGGCCGGTCTGGCAACAGCGAGCCATGTCACCCAGCCGGCTGAGGCGGGCAGCATCACGATCAAAGTCACGCCAACCGGCAAGAAGGCCGAGGCGATCTCAAAGGGATTGAACCGCTGGTCGAAAGTGCGTGACCGGATCAACAATGCCCGTGTCGAGCAGAACGGAAGCGGCAACGCCGCGCATCTCAGTCAAAGCGGCAACGGCAACAACCTCGCTGTAATTCAGCGCGGCACCGGCCACAGCGCGACCGCCTCGCAGGACGGCAACAACAATACGCTCGGGATCTTTCAGTTCGGCAAGAACACCTCGACCAGCACCAGTCAGACCGGCGACGGCAAGGCGAGCTTCATCATTCAGGGAGGGTGGTAATCCGCCCTCCCCGAGGGGAGATGCGCCGTCCGCGAAGCTTGCGGCCAACGTGGTCAGGGCGGCAACCGCGGCTCGCCTCAAAGCTCCACGATCGTCTTGAAACCACCGTAGATCATGCGCTTTCCATCGAAAGGCGCATCGCCCATGCTCCCCTTTATACGCGGGTCGGCCATGACCTTCGCGTTGATCTCGTCGCGCTTTTCGCGGGACTCGTAAACAATCCATGAAAAGACAACCATCTCGTCATCGGTTGCCTGCACGGCCCGTGGAAAGGACGTAAGCTCGCCATAGGGCACGTCGTCCCCCGCGCACTCCACGAATGCAAGGGCGCCATGTTCCTTCCAGACCTCACCGGCCTCCTGCGCCATCTTTCGATAGGCTTCGAGATTCTTTTTCGGCACCGCAACCACAAACCCGTCGACATAAGCCATGACGTTTCCTTTCGTTTGAATACCTCAGGACGCATCGGATGCCGTCAATCCGACATTGCCCCGTTCGTTTTTCCTGCACCCGTACATCTTCTGGCCGGATGAGAGTTCAGCGCGCAACGGCCAGATCACGATGGGATCAGCCTTGCCGCATTCCAAATGCCCAAGCGCTTTTTCTTTCCTAATTTCTTGTCAGAAAAATAACCGCCCTGTGCGAGCGTAAAGGCGATCCTTGCGCGAGGGCAAGCCACCCGGCCCGGATTTGACCGGTCAATGGTGCACCGAAATATGGCGATGAACGACCCCGAAATGACAGTGATCAGGAGCTTGCAGGCTCTCCCGCCAGTCGAACTCCTCTGGGTAAGAAATCTTCGCGGGCATTTGACGCTGGCAGATTCCACGAATACCGGCTTTTTCCCCAATGGCTGGTCCGCCGCCGAGTTTCTCGATCATGTGCATCCGGAGGATCGGGAATCCGTGGAAGAGCTGGTGAGGGAAATCGGCGGCGGGAAGCCGCTTCGCGAGATTGAATACCGCCTGCGCCTCGATACCGAAGAGTATCGCTGGATCAGCGAGCGAAACCTGCCAAGGGACACCGAAAATCACAGCTCCAGCCAATTCATAAGCGCGGCCTTTGACATAACCCTGCTCAAGGAAGCGGGTGATCGCCTTGAGGCAAGCAAACAGCGCTTCCGCGATATCGCCGAAGTTGCAGGCGACTGGTTCTGGGAAATGGATGCCGACCTGCGCATCTGTTATCTGTCAGACCGCTTTTTCCACCTTTTCGACGTCCCGACCGAGCACGTTGTCGGCAAGCGACGTGACGAATTTGCAGGGGCACGATCCTCCGATCCGAAATGGCGGCAACATCTGGCGGATCTCGCGGCCCGCAAGCCTGTTCATGAATTCCGCTACGAGGTGCGGCTGCCCAGCGGGGAGGTGAAGCATTTCGAAATCAACGGCAAACCGGTCTTCGACCACACAGGAACGTTTCGAGGCTATCGCGGCACCGGCACCGACAGGACCGCCGAAGTCGAAGCCCGGCTCGCCGTGGAGCAAAGCGAGCAGCAATATCGCTATCTCGTGGAAGGCTCGGTTCAGGGGCTGCTGATCCACTCGGACTGGAAGATCCTGTTCGCCAATCAGGCTTTCGCCGACATGTTCGGCTTCGAGACCGTGGACGAACTCATGGAAATGGAAAGCCTTGAGGCGCTCCTCCATCCCGAAGAACGCGAAAGGCTGCGGCAATTCAAGACCGCGCGGGAGCGCGGCGAAGACGCTCCGGAAGTCTATCAGGCGCGATGCGTCAGAATGGACGGATCTGTCATCTGGGCGGAGTTCCGCGCCACCCGGATCGAGTGGCAGGGAATGCCGGCGCTTCAAACCACGCTTGTCGAAATCACGGACCGCAAGAAGGCGGAGGAAGCGCAGCGCATTCAGCATCAGGAGCTCGTGGAACAGAACGAGCGCTTCAACATTGCGCTGGAAAACATGTCCCAGGGGCTGTGCATGTTCGATGGAGACAAGCGGCTCGTTGTCTGCAATCACCGCTATCTCGACTTGTACGGCCTCCCGCACGAAGTGGGCGCTCCCGGAACATCCTTGCAGGAAATCCTCGAATATCGGGTGAAGCACGGCGTCTATGGCGGCGAAGATCCGCAGAGCTATATCGAGGAACGGCATGCTGTCGCACGCAGCGGCGAGGTCTCGACGAAGATTCACGAACTGACGGATGGACGGATCCTCGCTATTGTCCACCGCCCGATGGCCAATGGCGGATGGGTCGCCACGCATGAAGACATCACAAAACTTCAGAAGATCCAGGAACGCATCGCGCATATGGCGCTTCACGATGTGCTGACGGACCTGCCTAACCGCTCCCTGCTGCGGGAACGCATCGAACAGGCGCTGCCGAAAGCGGAAGCGGGCAAGGGCTTCGCCGTACTGTGCCTCGATCTCGACCGCTTCAAGATCGTCAACGATACGCTGGGCCATGCCGCAGGCGACGAACTGCTGAAAGAGGTTGCCGACCGGCTGCGCAGATGCGTGTCCGAGGAAGACACAGTTGCGCGGCTTGGCGGCGATGAATTTGCAATCGTCCAGATGGACCCGAACCAGCCCAAGGCGGCCACGCGGCTGGCGTCGCGGATCTGCGAAGTGATCAAACGGCCCTTCGAATTGCAGGGTCATCAGGGGGTGGTCGATACAAGCATCGGCATCGCCATTGCCCCGAGTGACGGGGTGGACGCGGATCAACTGCTGCGCAACGCGGATCTGGCGCTCTACAAGGCCAAGAGCGACGGCCGGGGCGGGCATCATTTCTTCGAAACGGGCATGGATGCGATCATGCAGGCCCGGCGCAGGCTGGAATTCGATCTGCGCAAGGCTCTCGAATTCGGCGAATTCGAGCTTTTCTATCAACCGCTCGTCAACCTCGAAGACGATCAACTCGCGGGGTTCGAGGCGCTCATCCGCTGGAACCATCCGGAACGCGGTACGGTATCCCCTGCCCAGTTCATCCCGATCGCCGAAGAAATCGGTCTCATCGTCCCGCTCGGCGAATGGGTCATCAAGACGGCCTGCGCGCAGGCGACGCAATGGCCCGATCACATCAAGGTCGCCATCAATCTTTCGCCGGTCCAGTTTCGCAGCAATAACCTCGTCGCGGCCGTCTTCAACGCTCTCGCCAATTCCGGAATCGCCGCCGGGCGTCTCGAACTCGAAATCACGGAAACCGTCTTGCTGGCCAACACCGCCGCAACGCTCGAAATTCTGCACAAGCTTCGCGATATGGGCGTTCGCATCGCCATAGACGATTTCGGGACCGGCTATTCCTCGCTCAGCTATCTGCGCAGTTTTCCTTTCGACAAGATCAAGATCGACCGCTCCTTCGTTTCCGACCTGTCGCCGCAGGGCAACAACAGCGCCATCGTCGACGCCGTCGCCAATCTCTGTCGCAGCCTCGGCATGAAGACGACGGCGGAGGGCGTGGAAACGAAAGAGCAACTCGCGATGGTCAAATCGGCGGGCTACACCGAGATGCAGGGCTATCTGTTCAGTCCCCCCCGCAGCGCGGCTGATATCGAGAAGCTCTACTTCCCGCCTCCGGCAAAGGCGCAGCGGGCATGACCGCGGCTGGCGGCCATTCATTGAATTGAAACGTTTTTCTTAAGCTTTTGGGAGTTCGTATCGCGCTACGATCCGAGCAGGTCTGACCCGTGGCATGGTATTGGCGTTAGTGGATGGTCCAGCTCAACTCCTTCTTTTCGAGTGCGTTCTCAAGACAGGCCATCGACCGGCTCTTTCAGCGTTTGCCGAGCAATTCCGACCCAAGGAATGTCCAGAATCTGGCCCGGCCACGCATCGACATCGTCAGCGACGGCATGATCCGCATTTATTGACGTCGCAAGCATCGCCGCCGCTGGTGAGCCGGCATGGCAGCCATGCCCCTGCCGCCCGGCTGTATGCAATTTCAACGGTGATTAGCGAGTGAAAATTGCCTATGACATCCGGATAAAAGCTGGACCATCGGCAGCGGGAAAACGTAATCATGATCGCCGGACACGCCACGATCCATAGCCATGCCTGCCCATCGCGATGAGCGAACGCCAGAACCGCACGCTCACGCCCTCGGAAACCAACTGGCCGGTCGTCCTGATTGCGACGTTCGCAGGCATAACGGCTGCGCTCCATCTGGGAAAGGCCGCGGCGACGCTTCCGCTGATCCGGGCGGAGTTCGGGGCTGATCTCACGCTGCTGGCCACCTATGTCTCGCTGATCAGCGTCGTCGCCGCGACGACCGGCCTCGTATTCGGAACGCTGACGCGCCGCGTTGGCGCACGCCGTGCGGGGATTGCCGGTCTGCTGTTCATCGCGGCAGGGTCGGCAGGCGGGGCTGTCGTGGACTCGGCGTCCTTCCTGCTGGTCACGCGCGTGGTCGAAGCGATCGGCTTTGCGCTGACCGTCACCGCGATGCCCGCGATCATTCAGCCCGCATCAGCCGCCAAACACAAATCCCTGACGCTCGGCATCTGGTCGACCTGGCTGCCCGCAGGCGTCGCGCTGATGATGGCCATCGCCTGGCTGGTGCTGGACAGCGTCGGCTGGCGCGGCGTCTTCTGGATCGGCGCGGCGCTGCCGATCGTTTCCGGGCTGATGCTCGCGGCCGTGACGCGGCGCGGCGAGACGCGCGGCAGGGCAGGTCTCGCACTGAACGCCGTTCGCGGGCTTTTCCGGCGCGAAACCATGCTGATCGCAGGCAATTTCATCACCTTCTCGGCCACCAACCTGATCGTGATGGCCTTCCTGCCGACGCTGCTCGTCGACGAATTCGGCATGACGCCGACGGATGCAACGCTGATTTCCTTCTTCGCGGCGCTGACGCTCATTCCCGGCAATGTCGCGGGCGGCTGGCTGCTGGACAAGGGATATGACGCGCGGACCCTGTTCCTGATCTCGTTCTGCGGAATGCTGGCGGCGGCCTTTTTTCTTTTGTCCGATTGGGCGCCGCAGGAATACCGGATCATATCGGCATTCATATTCAGCGCCTGCACCGGCGTCCCGCCTTCGCTTGTCTGGTCGTCTATCCCGAGGGTCATGCGCACGCCGGACGAAGCGCCGCTCCTGTCCGG
The DNA here is from genome assembly GCA_050330195.1 of Rhodomicrobiaceae bacterium. Taxonomy (GTDB): domain Bacteria; phylum Pseudomonadota; class Alphaproteobacteria; order Rhizobiales; family Rhodomicrobiaceae; genus JAHQVI01. Next base: position 25,214 of record JBHJOB010000018.1, read on the forward strand.
CTTTTACTATCAGGGCGCGGGGCTGGGCCAGCTTATCGGGCCGATCCTTGCGGGGGTCGCCGTCGAGGATTTCGGCGGCTGGTTCTCGGCCTTCTGGATCATTCTGGCGCTCTTGCTGGCGGCAATCGTGTTCTCCTTGATGATGCCGCGGCGGCCGTAAACATTGCCGCGCCGGTCACGATTGCAGATCAGCTTCGATTTCCTTGCGCAGCTTGAACGCGGCGGTGGTTTCGTCGATCTCGACATCGGCCCACTTGACTATGCTGCCTTCGGCGACGGCGTGCCTGAGCTTCACATTGTGTGCGAGCCCAAGCGGCAGATAGCCGTTCGCGACCGAGGCCGCAGCGGGCCGCAGCGTGCCGGACACGGTGTAGCCGCCTTCGCCATCGAGAATTTCGCCCGCCGCCAGACCCTTTTTCGCCATCGCGGGCACGTCGGCGCGGAAAGAGGTTGCCGCGCCCGTCGGCTCGCCCCGCAAGGCCACGCAGGCGACGGAAATGGGCAACTCCAGCCCGATCAGGTGCCAACGCTTGTAGAGCGCCATGTAGCGGCCCGACGGATCGGTGCGGACCTTGTATTCCTCGAAGCAATTGCGCAGGTAGTCCGTGTCGGCTTCGACGCAAACCCAGACGCCGTTGCGGATGTCGTAGGGGATCGGCTCGCCGTCCATCGTGAGGCTGGAGATCACCTCGACCAGCCCCTTGCGCTCAAGCTGCCCGCCTTCGGAGCGCGGGCGCATCAGCGTGGGGATGTCCTCGGCGGAGCCCGGCGGATAGCTCAGGCCTTCGGTCGGAGCGTCGAGGCCGGTGGCGTTGGCGATCGCGGCGGATTCAATGGCGGGTTTCGAGCCGTCGAGAAAGGCCGTGAACATCTTCGGGTTGAGCCTCCCGCGTTCAGCCTGTTCGCTGGTAAGCCCCCAATGGTCCCAGACGGTTTCCGGTGTGGCCAGCCGGAAATGCGGCAACCATTTATGCCCGCGCCCTGCCGCCGCTACCTCGAAGCCGCAGGCTCGCGCCCAATCGACGAGTTCGCAGACCAGTGCGGGCTGATCGCCATAGGCCATGCTGTAGATGACGCCCGCCTGGCGCGCCTTCTTCGCCAGCCCCGGCCCGCAGAAGGCGTCGGCCTCCACGGTCACATTCACCACGTGCTTGCCTTCGGCGAATGCGGCAAAGCAGTGTTCGACGGCGGCAAGCGGATTGCCCGTACATTCAATGATCAGCTCGATGGACGGATGGCCGACAAGTGCGCGCCAGTCCTCGCCGACATGGGTACCGCCGCTTTTCGCAGCGTCATCGAGACTCGCAGCCTCGTATCGCTCCTGCTCCCAGCCGACCAGAGCGAGATTGGACCGCGCACGCTCAGCCGAGAGATCGGCGACGCCCACCAGATGAATGCCCGGAATGCGACGGGCCTGCGCCAGAAACATCGATCCGAACTTGCCCGCGCCAAGCAGACCGACCCGGATCGGATTGTTTTCCTCTGCGCGTTGCTGGAGCTTGGTGAACAGGTTCATGGCAGACCCTCTTAATGAATTCACTGGCGAATACGCTGTTCCGCATTTTTCCATCTGCTGGCCCGGAAGGGAAGAACTTCCCGCGTACGGCCCCGAATTGAGCCGTCAACATCTTTCAAATCTATTTCTGCTAAACCCGGAAGAGGCAATTGCGCGCCGGCCGGCCGCACCATGATCTGGCTGCCGGGGCCAATGCTGGCGGAAAGACGCAGGGAAAGGACTGATGGCATTCGTTGATGGAGTGCTCGACCGCATCGGCAACTGGCTGGCCGGACGTCTTGAGGAGCCGTCCAGCGGCTATGAGCCATACACGCCGTCCGATCCGGAGACCCTTCGCCGGTTCCTCGAACCGGGCGACATTTTACTTGTCGAAGGCAATCAGCGCGTCTCGACCGCCATCAAATATCTGACGCAATCCACCTGGTCGCACGCAGCGATCTATGTCGGGGACATGCATGACATGCCCGGCGGAGGCGGGGAGGATAACACGCTGATCGAGGTCAATATCGGCACCGGCTGCATTGCGGTCCCGCTATCCAAATATCAGACCTACAACACGCGCATCTGCCGCCCCATCGGCCTTACATTCGAGGATCGCCGGAAAGTCATCCAGTTCATGGTGGATCGGCTCGGCTTCAAATACGACATGCGCAACATCGTCGATCTCGCCCGCTATCTGCTGCCTACGCTTCCCGTGCCGGTACGCTGGCGGCGGCGGATGATCGCCATCGGCTCGGGCGAGCCCACGCGCGCCATCTGTTCGACGCTGATCGCGCTTGCCTTTCAGGAGGTGCAATATCCGATTTTGCCGCGCATTCAGAAAGTCCGGCATCATCGCCACGTCGCAAGCCGGTACAGCCGCGAGGAAATCCTGCACATCCGCCATCACAGCCTGTTCGCGCCGCGCGATTTCGATGTGTCGCCCTATTTCAAGATCATCAAGCCGACCATCGAGTTCGGCTTCGATTACAAGGCCCTGAACTGGGCCACCACCGGCCAGCACGCGATCCCTGATGACCACGGGAGCGAAGCCATGGCCATCAGCCCGAAACTGCGCAATGTCTAGATCGAGGTTACTTCCGACGGAAACATCTCCGTCATTGCGAGGCCGGAGGCCAAAGAAATCCAGCGCTGTATGAGGGAAATTTGCCGCTGGATTGCTTCGCTGCGCTCGCACCGTCACGGGTGTTACAGCCCGTGCGTTCCGCTATAGCCGTTGCGCTCGGCGGGCCGCCAGCCTTGCAGCGCCTCGTCCCGCGGCCGGTAGATCTCGACGAGAAGCGGATAGCAGGCGGCTGCGTCGTCGGAATGGCTCGCCCCGCAATCCCCGCCAGGACAGCATGAGAGCGCCGCAAGCAGGTCGATTTCGGCAAAGAACTCGATGAAATCGCCGGGACGGACCGGACTGGCCTTCATGAAATAGCGATGGGTGTCACGCGCGAAACCGGTGCACATGAAGACGTTGAGCACATCGTGCACATGCGGCTCGGCCTCGGCTGCGGACATGCCTTTCGCCGACGCCAGCGCCCGCGTCAGGTTGGAATGGCAGCAATAATGGTAGTCGACGCCGTTCAGAAGGTAATTCGTATACGGATCGCATCGCGTCCCGATGACGTCATGCACGCCCGCTCCGTCATCGTCCCATCCGTACCAGCCGAGCGTGTCATGCGTGATCGTCGCCAATGGGCGCATGGAAGGAAGGTTGCTCCAGAGCCGGTTGCCGGTCGTGACATGCGTTGCGTGCAGCGCACGGGTCTTGCCGCTGAAGAAGCGCTCCGACAGGTCCGCCGCATTCCAGAGATTGAGGTCGCCGACCTGCGGCCCCTCCACGCTGACGATCCGGAAGACATGTCCGGCCGGCACATCGAAAGTCTTCGCGTCACGCGGGGGAACGGTGATTTCGCCGGTCTTGACCATGCCCCTGCGCGCTTCGCCATAGAAGACGGAATCGAATGGCGGTAACTGGTCCACCGCGTAGCAGGAGACGGGCGGCACGGACCGTCTGCGTGCCGCATCGGCGGGTTCAGGAACTTGCGCAATGTCGTTCATCAGGACACCTTCATGAGTCTGTAAAGCTTCGGCAATTCGGCGGGGTCACGCTGCTGCCTCAGCGGAGCACCTCGGCGAAACGGTCGAGCGGGGCATGCTTGCGCATCAGCGTCACCGGGATACTGAAATGGCCGCGATTCCAGAAGAAGCAATTTTCCGGCGGCACTCTCCAGCTTTTCACAAGCTCCGCTCCGCTGGCAAATGGTGTCACACAATCCCGCCTGCCAAGCACGCTGACGATGCGATCCGGCGGAATGGGTGACGCAGCGCCCGGCGCGAGCAACGCAAGATAGCGCCCGACCGTTTCCGGCTGCCATCCCTTCGCGCGGACAGTGTCCTCTCCGCCCCAGATGCGCATCAATTCGCCCTTTTCCAGAGCGTGGCCGAACTGCCAGCAATGGGTGATCAGAAGCAGCGCATCCGGTCGGAGATGCGACGGCCAGGCGCTCGACCGGTCAGCGGCAAGCTGGGCAGTGAGCGCGCCGAGGCTCGATCCGGCAAAGCCAAGCGGTCCGTCCGAGGTTTGTCGTGCCCAATCCGCCAGCACGGCCCATTCCCGCACGGCCCCCGTCACCAGATCCAGGTTGCCGAGCGGAAAAGCGGCAATCATCCGCTCGCCCCCATAAAATCCGGGTGGCCGCCGCCGCCCATGCCACGGCGCTTCGGGCCGGATCACGCGAATGCCGCGCTCCACGAGCCAGGCGCTCTCGTCGATCAGCCCGCGCCAATGATCGAATTCGACGCAAACGCCGTGCCCGAAAATGACCGTAGGCGGATCGACGATGCCCGTCGGCTCATGAACACGCGCGAAGACGTGGTCGCCGAGGCGTTTTGAAGGGCTCCTGAAAGACAGCCAGTAGTCCCGCCCTTGCTTCGTTGCGATGCTTCGGGAGATGCGCACCGGAGGCATCGGATCAGGCGCGGCAAAAGCGGGACGCGGGTCTGTGAGTGCGGACCCGTAGCAGGCGGCAACATGAGACGGCTCGGGAATTGTGAAGCCAACGCGCGCCGGGTGCGTCTTCAGCAGGACGCGAAAGCCGCGCCGCATCATGTTGAGCCGATGGCGCGCATTGAACCGCGACGCTTCGAGCGCAGTCAGCGCCGCATCGGACGGCGGCACGCCATCGGGGCCCTCGCTCCTGAAAAAGCCATTATGCCAGGCGCGGTCGATCGCGGCAGCCGTGATGCGCGCCTCTTCGAACCCGGCCAGCGTCTCCTCAAGCCCCCGGCGCGGACTGCGCAACGGATGCAGCGGGACAGCCTCGAAAAAGCTCTCCACGCAGCCGCCGGAAATCTCGGCGGCTGCCCACAACCGCGACAACGGAAAATACCAGCGGCGAAGCGCCATGCTGCCAAGCGGATCGAGCCACGGCCAGCCGAATAACCACCCGGCCGCCGACCGATCGGGCCGCTCCCGTGACCGGGACAGCCGCCAGTGCTCAAGCCACGGATCGGCGTTCGCCATCCCCTTCCCTCCAGCCTCGTCACCTGAGGTCATACTCATACATCCGCTGATTCCGATCTAGTGGAGCGAATTTGACATTTGAGTCCCGGTTGCGGCGAGGCTCATTCTCAAATGTCAAATTCTGAAAGCTCCACAAGAACCACTAGGCAGGTTCCGACCGCGCCGCGCCGTGTTACACTTCCGGCAATGCGAGGCGCAAAACCGGAACGGGCGCAGCCGGACCGATCGTATCTTTGGCGGAATTGGGCCATCCGATCCAGCCAATCCTTTCGGGCCATGTATCGGCAAAATAAGGCAGCGCGCGGTTCGGGTTACAAAATGCGCTCCATTTGGGGAGGACCGACGTGGAGGGGACCGTTTCGATACCGGTCTGGCTGGCCATGATCATGGCGCTGCTGGCGAGTTGGGCGCTGCTGGACCGGCTGCTGATACCGAGCGTGCGCTGGGCGCTCCGCCGCCGCGCGAATAGAGCCATCGACGAACTCAATACCCGGCTCAGCCTGCAGATCCGCCCCTTCAAGCTGACCCGGCGTCAGGTGCTCATCGACCAGTTGCTTTACGATCCCGCCGTACTCGACGCCGTGGAATTGCACGCAAAGGAGTCCGGAATGCCGCGCGAAGCGGCGATGGATCTCGCCAAGCGTTATGCCCGCGAAATCGTGCCGTCCTTCAGCGCCTATTTCTATTTCGGCATCGGCACCCGTCTCGCCCGCCGCCTTTCACAGCTTCTCTATCGCGTGCGCATCGGTTATCGCAACGATGCCGCGCTGCGCAACATCAGCCCCGACGCGTCCGTCGTCTTCGTTATCAATCACCGCTCGAACATGGACTATGTGATGGTGACCTACGTCGCGGCGACCGCCTCCGCCCTCAGCTACGCCGTGGGCGAATGGGCGCAGGTCTGGCCGCTGCGTGGCCTGATCCGTTCGATGGGCGCGTACTTCATCCGGCGCAATTCGCGCGACGGCCTCTACCGGAAAGTCCTCGGGCGCTATGTTCACCGGGCGACGCAGGCCGGCGTGGTGCAGGGCGTGTTTCCCGAGGGCGGCCTCAGCCTTGACGGTGCGCTGCGCAAACCGAAGCTGGGACTGATCAGCTACATGGTGTCCGATTTCGACCCGCACGGGAAAAAGGACATCGTCTTCATCCCCGTAGGCGTCAACTATGATCGCGTGCTGGAGGATCGGCTGCTCACCCAGGCAGGCGAGCGCTCCCGAAGCGGCGGCCGGTCGGGGTTCCGCGTCAGTGGCCGGAAACTGCTCGGCTTCATCGCGAACAGCATCGGGCTGATGCTGCGCGGCCGCTGGTATCGCTATGGCTATGCCTGCGTGAGCTTCGGCGAGCCGCTTTCCCTGCGCGAGCACTTGAGCAAACGGCAGGCGGACCTGCGCACGCTGGGCGAGGAAGCGCGGGAGAACGAGATCGCGCTGCTTGGGACGAGGCTGATGAAACGTCTGGAGCGCACAGTCCCGGCGCTCCCTGTCTCGCTGGTCTCGCATGTCTTCCTGAACGATCCGGACCGCGTGATGACAGGCTTCGAGCTAAAGGGCCGTGTGCAGGCGCTGATCCAGCGTCTGGAATCGGAGGGATCATATGTGCACATTCCACGCCATGACCGCGAATATGCGGTCGAGGTCGGCTTGCGGATGCTGGTCCTGCGCCATCTGATCATCAAGGAGCATGAGCAATATCGCATCAACCCCGCCGAGAAGACGCTGCTGAGCTATTACGCCAATGCGATCCCGGATTTCGCCGCAGAACCGAAACCTGCAGTGGACGTGGAGCCGATGGCAACCATTGATGAAGAACTTGCGGTTATTCCGGGGTGAGAGGAAGCGCCGGAAGAATACGCCGGATTCGGAGCAAGGGTGATTTTGCTGGAAACCGGAAAGCTTGATCCCATAGACGCGGGATTATTTGCTATACCGGCACTCAATGATGCATGCCTGCGCGGTCAGGCCATCGGAAAAAGGAGTCGTTTGTGAAAGTCTCCGACAAATCCCTTCTCAACAACCGCACGAAACGCCCTGTGGAACTGACCGCAATGGGCTTCGGCGGAGCGCCGCTCGGCAATCTCTACCGCAAGGTGGAGGAAAGCGACGCGCAGGCTGCGCTGCAAGCCGCCTATGACAACGGCATCCGCTATTTCGACACCGCCCCGCAATATGGGCTGGGCCTCTCGGAGCAGCGCTTCGGTGTGGCGATCCAGCGTTTCGGGCGCGTCAATATCCAGCTTTCGACAAAGGTCGGACGGCTGATCGAGGACTGCGCGCCGGAGGAGGTGACGCCGGAAGCCTTCGTCGACGTGCCGCAGAAAAAGATCGTCTTCGATTATACCTATGACGGCGTGATGCGCAGCTATGAGGCCGGCCGGGAACGCCTCGGCGTCGCCAATGCCGATATTCTGCTCGTGCACGATGTCGATGTGTTTTCGCATGGCTCGCAGGAGGTCAGCGACGCGAAAGTCCGCGAATTGTTCGATGGCGGCGGCTATCGCGCTCTCGCCGAGTTGCGGGATGCCGGCGCAATCGCGGCGATCGGCGCCGGCGTGAACGAGTGGCAGGTCTGCGAAAGACTGCTCGGCCTCGGCGATTTCGACGGCTTCCTGCTGGCCGGACGGTACACGCTCCTGGAACAGGAAGCGCTCGACAGTTTCCTGCCGCTCTGCGAGCAACGCGACGTCGGCATCATCCTCGGCGGTCCCTATAATTCCGGCATACTGGCGACAGGCGCGATCGAGGGGGCAAAATATAACTACGCCCCTGCACCAGCGCACATTCTGGAGCGCGTCCGCAAGATCGAGACCGTCTGCGAGGCGCACAATACCGTTCTTGCCGCAGCCGCCTTGCAATTCGTGCTCGGCCATCCGGCCGTCAAGACGGTCATTCCCGGCGCGGTTTCCGCCGCCGAGGTGGAAGCCAATACCGCGCTCTTCGAGAAGCCAATACCTGCTGCGCTATGGCTGGATCTGCGCTCGGCGGGACTGATACGTTCCGACGCGCCCCTGCCGCAGGGAGCATGAGCCGAGCCATGAGGATCGACGCCCATCAGCATTTCTGGTCCATTGCACGTGGTGATTATGACTGGCTGACGCCTGAACTCGGCGCGATCTACCGGGATTTTTCACCCGATGATCTGAAACCGCTGCTTGAGGAAGCCCGAATCGAAGGTACGATTCTGGTTCAGGCCGCGCCCACGGAGGCCGAAACCCGCTACATGCTCGGGCTGGCGTGCGAAAATCCGTTCATCAAAGGCGTGGTCGGCTGGGTGGATTTCGAAGCTGCGGATGCGCCGGACCGGATCGCCGAACTGGCGCAAGAACCGGCACTCGTCGGCCTGCGCCCGATGATTCAGGATATTCCCGACCCGGACTGGATGCTCCGCGATGCGCTGACGCCGGCATATGAAGCGCTCATTGCGGCCGATCTGACATTCGACGCGCTGACCCTGCCGCGCCATCTCAAGCAACTCCGGCTGCTGCTGACGCGCCATCCGAGAATGCGCGTCGTCATCGACCATGCTTCAAAGCCCGACATCCGCACCGGCGGCTTTGACGGTTGGGCCGGAGACATGGCAGTGCTGGCTTCCAGCACAAATGCATTCTGCAAGCTGTCCGGCCTCGTGACTGAAGCGGCCCGCGACTGGACCATTGAGGATTTGCGGCCCTATGTTGCGCATCTTCTGGCGATGTTCGGCGCTTCGCGGCTGATCTGGGGCAGCGACTGGCCGGTCTGCACCCTGGCGGCATCCTACGGCGAATGGATCGCGGCGACCGATGAATTGCTCGCCGCCGTGAGCGAGGCCGACAAGGCCGCGATCATGGGCGGGAACGCAATCCGCGCCTACCAGTTGAAACGCTGACAGCGTAAAGCAAGCGGCACCTCTCTTGGACACACCCGTAGCGCAAGGCAGCGATATCGACCGGCACATCCGTCCGGCGCTTCACGGCGTCGCGGCGATCTTCTTTTTCAACGGAGCGCTGTTCGGAGCGTGGGCGTCCCGCATCCCCGCCATCAAGGAACGGCTCGCACTTGACGAAGCCGCGCTCGGACTTCTGCTTCTATGTATGGCGGTCGGAGCGGTGGTGTCCTTTTCCCTCGCGGGACGGCTCACCGACCGTTACGGAGCTGCGCCGGTCACCTTTCTCACAGCATGTGCCTACGGTCCGCTGCTGGTGGCGCTCGGACTGGCCGGAAATGTATGGCTGCTGGCCATCGCCCTCTTCGCATTCGGCTCGATTCACGGCGGCATGGACGTGGCCATGAATATCTGGGGGACGGATGTGGAGCGGAACCGCACTGCGCCGGTGCTCTCGCGGCTGCACGGGCTCTACAGCGTCGGGGCCGGCGTTGGCGCGGTTGGCGGAGCGCTGTTTGCTGCAGGGGGTGTCGGACCGCTGGCCCATTTTGCAATTTTCGCCTCGGCCTGTGCCTTGCCGGTCCTCGCGCTGGCATGGCGCGGCAGGTGGGTGAGCCTGAGCAGAAAAAAAAGCCCTAACGCCGCGCGGGGACCGGAAGCACCGTCCATGACGATCCCGCGCGGCCCGCTTCTGTTCGTCGGCCTGACATTTTTCGCCTCGGCCATTGGCGAGGGAGCGATGGCGGACTGGAGCGCGGTCTATCTCGTCGAGGTGCTTTCGACGAGCGAGGCAACCGGTGCAATCGGCTTCGGCATCTTTTCAGCCGCGATGGTGACGATGCGCTTCAGCGGCGACGTGCTGATACAGCGCCTTGGCCGGGTCGCCTGTGCCCGCATCTGCGGAATTGTCGCCGCAACCGGCGCGCTCACGGTCGCGGCAGCGCCCACCGTCTGGGCCTGCTGGACCGGGATGGGCCTTCTGGGTCTTGGCTATTCGCTGATTGCGCCGCTCGCATTTGCCCGCGCCGCAGCCGATCCCGACCATTCATCCGGCACAGCCATGGCAGCGGTGTCCACACTCGGATATGGCGGCTTCCTGCTCGGTCCGCCCCTGATAGGCTTCGTCGCCGCCGCCAGTTCGCTGCGTGTGTCGATCGCATTGCTGGCCGGTCTCGCGTTGATGATCACCCTGCTTGCGGCGCATTTGCACATTTCCGGATCGCGGCGTGAACCCGGGACTGGCAGGCAGGAACTCCCCCACTGATTTCGCGCAACGCCTATTATTGAGCGCCTTCTCCATTTGCTCCGAAAAGAGCCGGCGCGAGGATGACACCAAGTCCGGGACCGGGTGGCAGCACGCTCGTTGCCCCCAGCGGCGGCGGCGCGGGCGATGTCGCCTGCCAGAACAGCGGCGACTCGTCGAACTGCACTTCGAGCGCCTCACCGCCCGGCAGAATGGACGCCAGATGCAGGCTGGCCGTATGGGCGACCGGGCCCGACGGATTATGCAGCGATACGGCAACGCCGGCTTCCTGCGCCCGCTCCGCGATTTCCATGATGGCGCGATGGCCGCCGGCATGTTTGATGTCCGGCATGATCACGTCATAGGCGTCCGCTTCCACGAAAGGCCGGAAGCCGTCCCAGCCGCTTTTCATTTCCAGTCCGGCGAGACGCACATTCCGTTCACGGCACCGCTTCCGGAGCGCCTTCAGCGCCTCGAAATTCTCCGGAGTTTCCGGCAGCGGGCATTCGAACCAGGCAACGCCGAGAGCGGCAAGCCGGTCGAGCACGGCATTCGCGGCCGTTTCCGTGAAGCGCCAGTGGCAATCGACCATGACCTGTACGCCGCTGCCTACTTCCCCGGCTACGGCTTCGATGCGTTTCAATCCGGCTTCGGTGAGATCGGCTCCGTCCAGCGTTTCACAATTTTCCACGGTCACCGCGTCAAACGGCGCGAGCTTGACCGCGACAAATCCCGTCGCAATGGCTTTGGCAGCGCTTTGCGCGAAGCTTTGCGGACTGCGGTCTTCGGTCCGGCGGTTGATATTTGCATAGAGCGGTATCGGACGCGGCGAGGCTGACGGAGCCAGAAAGCGCCAGATCGGCTCGCCTGCCGCTTCCGCCGCGAGCGCGGTCAGCGCCTGCTCGCAGGCCGAATGTATTGTCGCCGCAATGACGTCGTCGCCGGGCAGCGGCCCGAGCCGGAGCATGGCCCCTTCGCCTGCCGGTGCGCCTTCGAGCCGGGAGGCGATTTCCAGTGCGCGCGCGTCGATCTCGTCCGGCATCCGGTCAAGCGTGAACTCGCCGAGCCCGACCCGTCCCTCCGACGTGGTGATCACCAGATGCCGCCAAACTGTCTTGGCGCTGACCCGCAACGGTTTTACGCCAACGCGCTCGATCCGCTCATTGTTTGTCGCTCCGAGATCTGCCAGAGGAACTCTCCCATTTCGCCGTCTTACAAGGATAGCGGAATTCTAACCCTTCTTGCCCTTGGCTGCGCTCTTCTTTGCGGGCGCGGAAGCCGAATCCTTGCTGCTACTCTTGCCTGCTGCTGGCTTGGTGTCCGAGGGCTGGTCCTTCTTCGAGAATTTCTTCAGATTATCCTCTTTCGCCTTTGCAGCGGCATCCCGCCGTTCGGCAAAGCCTTTTTCCTTGAATGCCTTCATCGTTCACAATCCTTTTGAGCGGGAGGCCAAAAAACCTCCGGGCTAAAAAAACGGGTCAGCTGCAGCATTCCCACCGTCTGCACAGGCGGGCATTTCACGGAGCCGCAGGAACAGAATACGCAGCAATCGCCGCCAATCGGGCGCAGGGTCGAACCGCCCTCAGTCAGTCCCGTCACTGCCATTTATGCGCAGTCGAAATGCGCTCGCAGGATAGGTGCCCAGCACGCGAAATTCGGACGAAAAGAACTGGCACTCCTCAAGAGCGAGCCGGACATTCCGATCATCCGGGTGGCCCTCGACGTCCGCATAGAACATCGTGGCCCAGAAATTACCCTCGACCATATAGGATTCCAGCTTCGTCATGTTGACGCCGTTGGTCGCGAAGCCGCCCAACGCCTTGTAGAGCGCCGCTGGAACGTTGCGGACGCGGAAAATGAAACTGGTCATTACAGGGCCGTTACCAGCGGGCGCGTCATCGCGATCCGCCGAAAGCGTCAGGAAGCGCGTCGTATTGTGTTCGGCGTCCTCGATGTCGGAGCGCAGGATTTCCAGACCGTAGGTTTCGGCGGCAAGCCGGGAGGCGATGGCGGCTTTTGTCCGATCGCCTTCTTCGGAGACCATGCGGGCCGCACCCGCAGTGTCAGCTTCCGTGACTGGCTTCAGACCCAGCTCGCGAATGATCCGGCGGCACTGGCCAAGCGCGTGGGTATGGCTGTGGATCGATTTCAGATCTTCCAGCTTCACGCCGGGTAGCGCCATGAGCTGGTGTGAAATGCGCTCGAAATGCTCGCCGATGATGTAGACGTCGGATTCCGGCAGCAGGTGATGAACGTCCGCCACGCGCCCGGCGACCGAATTCTCGATCGGGATCAGCGCATAGCGTGCCTGGCCATGGACGACCCCCGAAATCGCGTCCTCGAAGGTCGCGCAAGGCGCCGCCGTCAGATCGGGATAGGCGTTCCGGCACGCCACATGCGAATTCGCGCCCAACTCGCCCTGAAACAGAATGATCGTGTCGGCCTTCGCATCGGACGGCATTTTCTTTGCTGACACTTTCTTGCGGCTTCGCAGAGCGGCTGAAGACATGATTTCTGACCTTAGAGCGAGATCCGACAAAATGGATGCCATTTTTCGGAAAAATCGAGCTTGAAACAAACAGATGCAGATCAGGGTCGTTTCCGTAAGAAATGATCCTGATCTAGGACACTGCCGCGATGGCGCTGCTGCGGACATTACCGGCAAAACGGGCGCGGACTTTTTCGAGATCGTCCGGCGTATCGACGCTCATAGGCACGTGGTTCACCCGCTTGACGTCGATCCGCATTCCCGCTTCAAGCGCCCGAAGCTGTTCGAGCTTCTCGCGAATCTCCAGCGGCGACGGAGGCATCTTGACGAACTGCGCCAGCGCATCGCGGCGATAGGCGTAAAGGCCGATGTGGTGAAAGAGCGGGCCGGGGCCGTAGGGCGCAGGCGCGCGCGTAAAATACAAGGCGCGCAGTACGCCCGCCGAACCGGCAGGGGTGCCGATCATCTTGACCACGCTCGGTTCGAGCACGGTTGCCGGATCGGTGATTTGAGCCGCGAGCGTCGCAATATCGACGGCCGGATCACTTAGTGGAGCCACGCAGTCACGGATCAGCGAGGGATCGAGCAGAGGCTGGTCGCCCTGGACATTCACGATGATGTCGATGTGGCCGGAGGGATCGACGAGATTGACCGCCTCGAAGACGCGGTCCGATCCGCTCGGATGATCGATCCGCGTCATCACCGGACGCCCGCCCGCCTTTTCCACCGCAACCGCAATGTCGATCGAATCGGTGGCGACCACGACGTCCCCGACTTCCGCGTTCACGGCCGCGCGCCAGACATGCACGATCATCGGCTCGCCGGCGATGTCGGCCAGAGGCTTGCGCGGCAGCCTGGTGGCGCCGATCCGTGACGGTATGACGATTAAAGGCCTTGCCATTCCTGTGTCCTTTCCGTCTTATTCACCCTCAAATGCTATGCATTCGAGCCGCCGCTGGCCGATCTGAGACAATTCGCCCCCATTGAGGGCTTTTTCTGCGCCATCACCTATCGTATTGGCAAGCAGGAAAATTCTTCGAGTTCGGTAAAGGTTGGCTTGTTAAACTCGGCTGCGGCGCGGCGGCAAGAAGAAAGGGCCGGTTATGGATAAATGGTTTGTCAACATGGTCGCGGGCGCAGTCCTGTCCGCGCTTCTGGTGCTCTTTGGAGCGGGAGTGCTCGTCGACGAGATCTATCCGACCGGCGGCCAGCCCGAAGCGCCGCCCCCTCCAAGTGAAACCGCGGACGCTGAGGGCGGCGCGCCAGCAGAGGCGGCTCCACAGGTTTCGCTCGCGTCATTGCTTGGTCAGGCGACTGTCGAAGCTGGCGAAACGCAGGCCAGGAAGTGTGTGGCATGTCATACATTCGACGAGGGCGGCGCGAACAAGATCGGACCGAATCTGCACGGCATCCTTGGACGGCAGGTGGCCACCGTCGAAGGCTTCGCCTATTCCCCGGCCCTGACCGAATATGGCGGTAACTGGGATTATGAGAAGATGGACTGCTTCCTTCTGGACCCCAAGGGATGTGTGCCAGGCAACAAGATGTCCTTCGCAGGCGTGAAGCGGGACACCGAACGCGCCGACGTGATCGCCTATCTTCGCTCGATCAGCCCGGACGCACCGCCACTGCCCGAGGACAAGAGCGCCGAAGCGGCTCCCGCTGAAGCGGCCCCTGCGGAGGCGGAACAGCAACAGGCTGCCGAACCGGCTGCAGGCGATCAGGAACAGGCTGCGACGACAAACGAGCAGCCTCAGGAAGCTGAAGCGCCGGCCGACAGCGAGGCACAGGCGACGGAAAGCAGCGAACAGCCGGCAGCAGCCGAAACCGCTGAACAGCCTGCGGCAGCCGACGCGGCTCAAACCGAGGAACCCGCCGCTTCAACGGAAAATGCCCCCGCGGCTGAGGCATCCACCACGGGCGGATCGAGCCAGAATTAACCTGTCCCTGTGAACGAAATTCTACAAAACCGCCAGCATCGTAGAAATACGGCCCATGCTGGCGGTTTTCTCATATCCGGCTTAAACAGGGCTTCAGCGGTGCGATGCTATGAAGGGTTTCGGTGCGCTGCATCCTGCGCCACACCCCTTGCATGACATATTTTTAACTTGGTCCCCGACTTGCATAACACCATTCTATGACCGACGCGTCCGTGTTAAGTTCCGGCGCAACTTGTAAACCTATTGGGTTAAAATCATGAAGAAATTGCCGCGTGCCTCTCTGACCTTTGCAAGCGTTTGTATCGGAACGCTGTTGCTGGCCACCGGGGCGCAGGCAAATGACAGGCGCCACGCCCTGTCGCTGATCGGCACGCCCAAATATGCAGCCGATTTCAAGCATTTCAGCTATGTCAACCCTGATGCGCCCAAGGGTGGCGCCGCGCGACTTTCCACGACGGGAACGTTCGATACGCTCAACATCATCCCCTACAAGGGCAATCGCGCCGCCGCGCTCGGTCTGATTTACGATCAGCTCATGGCGACCAGTCTGGACGAGGCCTCGACGGAATATGCCCAGCTTGCCGAATGGGTAACTTATCCGGATGACTTTTCGTCCGTAACCTACAAGCTGCGCGACAATGCGCGCTGGCATGACGGCAAGCCGATCACTCCGGACGACGTGATTTTCAGCCTGAACGTTCTGAAAGAGCAGAATCCGCTTTACTCCCAGTATTACAAGAACGTGACCAAGGCGGAGCAGACCGGGGACAATCAGGTCACTTTCACATTCGACCAGGAGAACAATCGCGAACTTCCGCTGATCGTTGGGCAGTTGACCATTTTCCCCAAGCATTTCTACGAAGGCGAGGACGGCGCGAAACGCAATCCGGGCGAAACCTGGCTGGAAGCGCCGCTTGGCAGCGGGCCCTATCGGGTCAAGCGCTTCGAGGCCGGCCGCTTCATCGAATATGAGCGGGTCGAGGATTACTGGGGCGCGGATCTGCCCGTAAACGCCGGCAAGAACAATATCGATGTCATACGCTTCGACTATTTTCTTGACCGTGTGCCGGAATTTGAGGCTTTCAAGGCCGGACGGTTGGATTTCTTCCAAGAAAATTCGGCAAAAAACTGGTCCACAGCCTATGATTTCCCGGCTCTGAAGGCAGGCAAAGTTGTCAAACGCGATGACATCCACCTTGAAAATCCGGAACCGATGCAGGCTTTCGTGCTCAATCTGCGCCGCGAAAAGTTTCAGGACCCGCGCGTGCGGCAAGCATTCAACCTGATGTTCAATTTCGAGTGGATGAACAAGAACGTCTTCTTCAGCCTGTACAAGCGTACCTCCAGCTTCTTCGAAAATACCGACCTGTCAGCCAGAGGACTCCCCGAAGGCAAGGAGCTGGAAATTCTGGAGAGTGTGCGCGATCAAGTGCCGCCGGAGGTATTTACCACGGAGTATAAGAATCCCGTAAATAGTGATGCGGTACTGGTCGACAGGCGAAACTGGCGCAATGCACTAAAGCTGATGGAGGATGCTGGCTGGACGGTCAAGAATAATGTGCTGACAAATGAGAAAGGTCAGCTTTTTGAAGTAGAATTTCTTTACAATCAGCCGACCTCCGAGCGCATAATTTCTCCCTACAGGCAAGCACTTGCAAGATTGGGCGTAAAAGCCACGATGCGTCTCGTAGATGCTGCCCAGTATAAGCGGCGTTTGGACACTTTTGATTTTGATATCACGACCGATGTTTTTGCTCAATCCGAGTCGCCGGGAAACGAGCAACGCGATTATTGGGGATCGCAAGCTGCAGACAGGCCAGGCGGACAAAACACGCCAGGCATAAAAGACCCCGCCGTCGACAAGCTGATCGAGCGCGTCATTTTCGCGACCGACCGCGAGGATCTGATCGCGGCAACGCGCGCGCTGGACCGCGTGCTCCTCTGGAATCACTATGTCGTGCCGCAATTCTACGCGCCGAACGAACGGATCGCCTATTGGCACAAATATGGCCATCCCGATCCGTTGCCTTCCCGCTCGATCGGCTTCCCGACAGTCTGGTGGTATGACGAGGAAAAAGCGAACAAGCTGTCGACGAACTGAATTTTTAAAGCTTTTAAAGGGAGTTCAATGGGTGTTGTGACAAGACGGGCTCGTCATTTCCTCGGCGTTTTCGCAACCGCGTGCCTCATCGCAATACCGGCGCATGCGTCGGAGAAAACGCACGGCCTTTCCGCTTTCGGCGATCTAAAATACCCCGCCGATTTCGAGCATTTCGACTACGTCAATCCCGATGCTCCCAAAGGCGGCCGGATCTCCACCATCGGCACGTCGGCCGTGCTGACCTTCAACAGCTTCAACCCCTTCGTCATTCGTGACGACCCCGCGCAAGGGCTGCTCGACTATCTTTTTGATACGCTGATGGTCCGCGCATTGGACGAGCCGGACGCTGTCTACGGGCTGATCGCGCATTCCGTCCAGGTCGCTGACGATAAACGCTCGGCCACCTTCGATCTCCGCCCCGAGGCCAAATTCCACGACGGCTCGCCGGTTACAGCCGAAGATGTGGTGTTTTCCTTCAAGATGCTGAGCGACCGGGTCAATGCGCATCCGGCCTTCTCGACCCCTCTTCGCGATGTCGTCAATGCCGAAGCGCTCGATCCGCAGACGGTCCGTTTCGAATTTCAGGGCGACAATCTGCGCGATCTGCCGGCGCTGGTCGCCTCCACCCTGCCGATCGTCTCCAAGGCCCATTACGAAACGCGCGACTTCTACAAGCCCTCGCTGGAAGTGCCGATGGGCTCAGGCCCCTACGAAATCGGCCCTTACAACACGGGGCGTTTCATCACCTATAAGCGCCGCGCCGACTATTGGGCCGCCGATCTGCCCGTCAACCGCGGCCGCTACAATTTCGATGAAATCCGCTATGAATATTTCCGCGACCGCACTGCCGGGCTGGAAGCGTTCAAGGCAGGCGCCTACGACCTGCGCGAGGAATTCACCTCGAAAAGCTGGGCGACCGAATATGACATCCCGCAGGTTCGAGACGGCCGCATCAAGCTGCTGACCATCCCCGACGAACGCATGGCCGGTTCACAGGGCTATTTCATCAACACCCGTCGTGACAAATTTGCCGACCGGCGCGTGCGCAAGGCGCTTGATTACGCATTCGACTTCGAGTGGCTGAACAAGAACCTGTTTTACGGTCTCTATGAGCGGACCCACAGCTATTTCGTCAATTCGGATCTGGAAGCTTCGGGCAAGCCGAGCGAGGCGGAACTGAAATTGCTGGAGCCGTTTCGCGACCAGCTTCCCCCGGAGGTTTTCGAGGAAGCCTACCTCCCGCCGGCAAGCGACGGGTCAGGCCGTGCACGGCAACAACTCCGCGAGGCATCGAAGCTGCTTGGCGACGCGGGCTGGACGGTGAACGACAAGGGCGTGCGCGTCAACGAGAAGGGCGAACCGCTCACGATCGAATTCCTGATGGACGATCCGGGCTTCGAGAAGGTTAACGGCTTCTATATCGAGAAGCTGAGAACGCTCGGAATTCAGGCCGCCATGCGCAATATCGACTCCGCGCAAATTCAGGTGCGGATGAAGGAGTTCGATTTCGATCTCGACGTCTCGCGCTTTGTGCTCAACCAGACGCCTGGCCCGGCCATCCGCAATTTCTTCAGCTCCGAATCGGCGGGCACCAAGGGCAGTTACAATCTCGCGGGGATCTCCGATCCTGTTGTCGACGCATTGCTCGACCGTGTCCTGCAGGCCGGGAGCCGCGATGAACTGCGGACCGCGGCCCACGCGCTCGACCGGGTGCTGCGCGCCGGGCATTACTGGGTTCCGCAATGGTACAAGGCAAAGCACAATCTGGCGTTATGGGACCGCTTTTCATGGCCGGAAACCAAGCCGAAATATGCCCGCGGCGTGCTTGACACCTGGTGGTTCGACACCGAAAAAGCGGCCAAGCTCAAGCCTCAATAAGAAAGATACATAAAAGCTCATGGGTGCCTACGTCCTTCGCCGCCTGCTATTGATGATCCCGACCCTGTTCGGCATCATGGTCGTGAGCTTCGCCGTCATTCAGTTCGCCCCCGGCGGGCCGGTCGAGCGCATGATCGCGCAACTGACCGGCAACGATCCCGGCGCAACCGCGCGCTTCAGCGGATCGCCGTCCGGAGATTTCAGCAATCAGAACCAGCCCGGCGCCGGCACTGGCGATTCAGCCGTGACGTCCAACTATCGCGGCGCGCAAGGGCTCGACCCGGAGTTCATCAAGAGCCTCGAAAAGCAATATGGCTTCGACAAGCCGCCGCTTGAGCGCTTTTTCCTGATGATGGGCAACTATCTGACCTTCAATTTCGGCGAGAGCTATTTCCGCAACGTCAGCGTGATCGACCTGATCATAGAGAAAATGCCCGTCTCGATCTCGCTGGGCCTGTGGATGACGCTGCTCAGCTATGGCATCTCGATCCCGCTCGGCATCCGCAAGGCCGTGAAGGACGGCACGCCTTTCGACATCTGGACCAGCGCGGCCGTCATCGTCGGTTACGCGATCCCAGGCTTCCTGTTCGCGGTGCTGCTGATCGTGCTGTTCGCCGGCGGCACCTTCCTCGACTGGTTCCCCTTGCGAGGGCTGACCTCGGATAATTGGGCAGAGCTTGCCTGGTGGGAAAAGATCATCGACTATTTCTGGCATCTGACGTTGCCACTGCTGGCCATGTCGCTGGCTTCCTTCGCCACGCTAACGCTGCTCACAAAAAATTCCTTCCTTGACGAGATCCGCAAACAATATGTGATGACCGCGCGCGCCAAAGGGCTGACCGAGCGCCAGGTGCTTTACGGCCATGTCTTCCGGAACGCCATGCTGCTGGTCGTTGCCGGATTTCCTGGCGCGTTCCTCGGCGCGTTCTTCGGCTCGTCACTGCTTATCGAGACGATCTTCTCGCTGGACGGGCTGGGGCTGCTCTCGTTCAAATCGGTGATCGACCGCGACTATCCCGTTGTCTTCGGCACGCTGTTCATCTTCTCGCTGATCGGGCTGTTCATCAATCTGATCTCGGATCTGACCTATACTTGGATCGATCCGCGCATCGATTTCGAATCGCGGGAGGTCTGACCGATCATGTTGGAAGCCCGCGTCACCAAAGAAGAACTCGACACGGCCCCGCGCGCCGCCGCCGCAACGCCACCGCGGAAAGCCCGCTTTGCGCTCTCGCCGATCAACAAGCGCCGCTGGGACAATTTCAAGGCCAACAGGCGTGGCTATTGGAGCCTCTGGATCTTCCTCGTGCTGTTCATCGTCACGCTGTTCGCCGAGTTCATCGCCAACGACAAGCCACTGCTTGTCAAATATGACGGCGGCTATTATACGCCCGTCTTCAACACCTATCCCGAGACCGCGTTCGGCGGCGAATTCCAGACCGAGGCGGATTACCGCGATCCCTTCGTACAGGATCTAATCAGCGAAAAGGCCGGCTGGATCGTCTGGCCGCCCATCCCGTATTCCTACCGCACGATCAAGCTCGACCTGCCCGAGCCCGCTCCGTCGAGACCGACCTGGGAAAACCTGCTGGGCACCGACGATCAGGGCCGCGATGTGCTTGCCCGTGTGATCTACGGTTTCCGCATCTCGGTGCTGTTCGGCCTGACGCTGACCCTTTTCTCCTCGATCATCGGCATCGCGGCGGGCGCCGTGCAGGGTTATTTCGGCGGCTGGATCGACCTGGTCTTCCAGCGTTTCATCGAGATCTGGACCTCTATTCCGACGCTCTATCTGATCATCATCATTTCCGCCGTGATCGCGCCGAGTTTCTGGATTCTGCTCGGCATCATGCTGGCCTTCAGCTGGGTGGCGCTTGTCGGCGTTGTCCGTGCGGAGTTCCTGCGCGGGCGGAACTTCGAATACATCCAGGCGGCGCGGGCGCTTGGCCTGTCCAACGCCAAGATCATGTTCAAGCACCTGCTGCCAAACGCGATGGTGGCCACGCTGACCTTCATGCCGTTCATTTTGAACTCCTCCATCACGACGCTGACTTCGCTTGACTTTCTCGGCCTCGGCCTTCCGCCCGGATCGCCGTCGCTGGGTGAACTTCTCGCACAAGGCAAGGACAACCTTCAGGCGCCGTGGCTCGGCCTGACGGCCTTCTTCGTCATTGCCATCATGCTGAGCCTGCTGATCTTCGTCGGCGAAGCGGTCCGTGACGCCTTCGACCCGCGCAAGACATTCCGTTGAGACAGGACACGATGAACAAACCGCCCGAAAAACTCGTCGATGTCCGCAATCTGTCGGTCGATTTCCGTGGTGGCGGGGACGTCGTTCACGCTGTCAGGAACATTTCGTTCGACATCATGAAAGGCGAAACGGTGGCCCTTGTCGGCGAGTCCGGTTCCGGCAAGAGCGTAAGCGCGCTTTCAATCACGCGCCTGCTTCCCTATCCCGCTGCCAGCCACCCTTCCGGAGAAATATTCTTCAAGGGTCGCGACGCCCTGACGATGAGCGAAGCAGACATGCGCCAGATTCGCGGCAGGGATATCGGCATGATCTTTCAGGAGCCGATGACCTCGCTCAATCCGCTGCATATCGTCGGCAAACAGGTCGGCGAAGTGCTCAAGCTCCATCAGGGCATGGGCGATGCGCAAGCCCATGCGCGGACATTGGAGCTTCTTTCGAAAGCTGGGATTCCCAATCCCGAAGAGCGGATGAAATCCTACCCGCATCAGCTTTCCGGCGGACAGCGCCAGCGCATCATGATCGCCATGGCGCTGGCGAACAATCCCGATCTGCTGATCGCGGATGAACCGACCACGGCGCTCGACGTCACCATTCAGGCGCAGATCCTCTTGCTGCTCAAGCAGCTTCAGGCCGACATGAACATGGCGATGCTGCTGATCACTCACGATCTCGGCATTGTCCGAAAGATGGCGGACCGGGTCTGCGTCATGCGGTATGGCGAGATCGTCGAACGCGGCACGGTCGAGGAAATCTTCGCCAACCCGCAGCATGAATACACAAAGCATCTGATCGCCTCCGAGCCGAAGGGCAGTCCGCCTCCCGCCAAGGCTTCGGCCCCCGTCATCATGGAAGCCGAAAATCTGCGCGTATGGTATCCCGTCAAGCGCGGCCTGATGAAGCGCACGGTCGATCATATCAAGGCCGTGGACGGACTTTCCCTCAAACTACACGAGGGGCACACGCTCGGCGTCGTCGGCGAGTCCGGCTCCGGCAAGACAACGCTTGGCCTTGCGCTCTTGCGGCTCATTTCTAGCGACGGGCAGATCGCCTATATCGGCCAGAGGCTCGACGATCTGAAATCCAAGGAAATGCGGCCCTTCCGCCGCCACATGCAGATTGTCTTCCAGGATCCGTATGGCTCGCTTTCGCCGCGCCTTTCGGTCAGTCAGATCATCGAGGAAGGGCTGATCATCCAGAATCCGAAGCTGGATACGAATGAACGGCGCGCACGGGTTTCAAAGGCCATGCAGGAAGTCGGCCTCGATCCGGCCACGCAGGACCGCTATCCGCACGAGTTTTCCGGCGGCCAGCGTCAGCGCATCGCGATTGCCCGGGCTATGGTGCTTGAGCCCAAATTCGTCATGCTGGACGAGCCGACGAGTGCGCTCGATGTCTCCGTTCAGGCGCAGATTGTCGATCTTCTCCGCGACCTGCAGAAAAAGCACCAGCTTGCCTATCTGTTCATCAGCCACGATCTGAAAGTCGTGCGGGCGCTGGCCAACGAAGTCATCGTCATACGGGAGGGAAAGGTCGTGGAAGAGGGCTCGGCGGACCAGATCTTTGAAGATCCGAAGACGGATTACACCCGCGCCCTTATCGCCGCCGCCTTCGACCTGGAAGCAAAGCATACTGCGGCGGTCGCCGGATAAGCGGCGCCGGGCGAGCGCCGTCGACATTTGGAGGTTGCCCGATTATTGCACATAATGCGGGTGAGCGTTCGCGATGGCCATTTCCGCGCTGAGGGCGGCAGGCGTGCCTCTTGCAACGATCGTGCCTTCACTGAACACGACGATCTTGTCGCAAATCTCCATGACCTGCCATTTGTCCTGCGACGTGAAAATGACGGTAACGCCGCGTTTCGAGATACGCTTCAGCAGCGAAGATATTGCCTTGCGCGAAGTCGTGTTCCGCAGTGTCGGCGCACGCAGCAGAAGCAGTACGGGGTTGCCGGCGAGCGCAATCGCGCTTGTGAGCAGGCATTGCTCGACCGCGGAGAGATCGCCCGCCTTGTCGTCGGCCTTTTCGGCGAGACCGACAAATTCAAGCAACTCCATAGCCTCATCGGCATGCGAGGCGCCTCCCTCACGGGAATAGAACGGCCTGCTGGCCTGCGCGCCAAGAAGCAACATGTTCTCCAGCACGCTAAGGTCAGCGAACAATTGCTCGGGCGCCAAAGTGTAGCAAATACCGCGCTCCTGACGCGCATCGGAGGAGAGTGTCGTTACATCCTCTCCCTTGAAGACAATGTGGCCCGATGACGGTGAAGTCTGACCGGACAGAAGGTCGAGAATCATCGCTTTTCCAGACTTGCTCTCTCCAAACACGCCCATAACCTTTCCGGGGCAAACACTCAGATTGAGATTTTCGATAATCTTGTGTGATCCACAGCCCATGGATAGATCTTTGACGTTAAGCAAGGGGCTAATCTTGA
Source organism: Rhodomicrobiaceae bacterium (assembly GCA_050330195.1). Lineage (GTDB taxonomy): Bacteria > Pseudomonadota > Alphaproteobacteria > Rhizobiales > Rhodomicrobiaceae > JAHQVI01. The sequence goes on from JBHJOB010000018.1 coordinate 48,434, forward strand.
GGGGATCACTTATGCCTTCCAACGCTGAAATGAATACCATTATCCTGCTCCCCAAGGTTCATATTCAAATTCTTCTACCTGAACCTCAGCTTGTATCTTCGTGGGGAAATGTGTTTGCGATGAGGCAAGGATAGAATAAAACTAAGAGAAACTCTAGCTATTACTCGCGATAGTTGTTTGAGTGCGGGCAGATCATGCGACTAATTGCCTAGTTTGGTCGAAATATGACAGTTATATTTCGCTGCATGGCAACAAACTGCAACCTTATGAAAAATCACGAATTTGCGGAGCCGGATATATGGTATAATGAACACAAAACGTGGCCATATGTGGCTATTGCAACATTCGACGATCACGATATTTCACCTATAAGTATTTGAGCTTAGGTATTTTTCCTAATTGAATGGTCGGCCATGCTCTGCGCTCCACGATATAAACATGCGCCACTCGCTCAACAAGTAAAGCAAAGCAGATGCAGCTATTTATCTTAGATACCCGTTGGTCGCGCGCCATTCCGACGCTGCTCATGGGCGAGCGGTAGCTCCTTGAACAATCGAAGCGATAAGCGTGAAACCAGCAAAGCGCCGAGCTAGAGGCGGCACATTGTTCTCCCCATTCCCCAATCGGAAAGAACATCCCCCTTTGCGTCACATTCCCCGTCAGGAGCGAATCTAACCGGAAAGTTATCGCCGTGAAATACGGGCAACCTACCAATAAGCAAAATCGCGGAAACGCGATGCTCCGGCGCCCAGGTGCGGCGGCCAGATGCAATCGGGAGCCGTGAAACGACTTCGCCTTGCGCTGCCCGACATTGCCGCAGTTGACGATTGCGCCCGGCAAGCCGACATTGCTAAGAGCATGGAAAGCCAGCCACGACCGAAAGGGCCTGATCTTGTTCTACACAGCCGACGAGCCGCATGGGCTGCCCTACGATCCGTTCAAGGCCATCGTTGCGCCTCGCCCAATCGGGTGGATCGGCAGTGCCGACAAGAACGGCAAGATAAATCTCGCGCCCTATTCGTTTTTCAACGCCGTCGGAAGCCGGCCGAACATGATCGCCTTCTCCAGCGAGGGCCTGAAGGACAGCGCCCGGAACGCGAGCGAGACACGGGAGTTCACCTTCAGCCTGGCGACCTTGCCGCTCGCGCAAAAGATGAACCTGTCGTCAGCCAGTCTTGAAGAAGGCGAGAATGAATTCGACTTCGCCGGCTTGACCATGGCGCCGTCGCGACTTGTTCGCCCGCCCTATGTCGGCGAAAGTCCGGCGGCGTTCGAATGTAAACTTGTGCACTTCATAGAATTGCAGGATCTGGACGGAAAGCCGACACAGAAATATCTGACGATCGGACAGGTGGTTGCCACCCATATTCGGGAAGAGTTCATCCGTGACGGACGTTTCGACGCCGTGAAAGCCCAGACGATCGCGCGGTGCGGCTATAATGACTACGCCACGGTCAGCACACAATGGGAATTGGTGCGTCCATAATAATGAGCCGGCGAGAATACCGGCAAAATAACGGGAGGGCGAATTATGAAGATGTCAGGGGAAAAAATACTGCATCTGCCTGTCGAGACAGTGTGGGATGCGCTGAACGATCCTGAGATTCTACGGCAGTCCATCCCAGGCTGCGAGAGTTTCGAGGCGGTAGCCGACGATCAGTACAAGGCGACAGTGGCCGCGAAGGTCGGCCCGGTTCAGGCCCGCTTCAATGGTAATGTGAGGATCACGGACAAGACCCCGCCAACCGGCTACACACTATCTGGAGAGGGCTCCGGCGGCGCTGCCGGCAGCGCAAAAGGAAGTGCGAAGGTTGAGCTTGAGCCGGTCCCCGAAGGCACGCGGCTGACCTGGGACGCGGATGCGCAGATTTCCGGCAAGCTGGCTCAAATCGGCTCGCGGCTGGTGGAGTCGACGGCAAACATGATGGCCGGGCAGTTCTTCAACCGTTTCGAGCAGCTCCTCGCTGGCGAGACGCCGGAGGACAAGCCAATTCCGGCTATGGCCTTCATGCCAAGCTGGGTGAGGATCGCTGGTTGGGGCGGCCTTCTGGCGCTGATTATCCTGCTCTACATTCTGTATAGCTGATTGCCCAGCGCTGCCGCCAGCCCGGCGAGGCTGGAGAGATTGTGGCAGGGCCGCAATTCACTGACATGGCGTTCCAGTTCCTTCGCGCCCGCAGCAAGCGGCGCGTACTGATCGTAACGCAGCAACGGGTTCAGCCAGATCAGCTTTCGCGAAGAGGCACGGAGACGACGTGCCGCGTCGGAGATGCCTTCACCGCCGGCGCGGTCGAGCCCATCCGTGAACAGGAGCACCGTCGCATTCTGGCCAAGCACGCGTCTTGCCCAAAGCCTGTTGAACTGGCTGAGAGATTCGCCGATCCGCGTGCCACCCGACCAGTCCTCGACCTGCCCCGCAACCTTGGCCAGCGCCGCATCCGGATCGCGGTCACGCAGATTGCGCGTAATGTTGGTGAGTTGCGTGCCGAACAGGAAGCAATGAACGCGCTCGCGGGCATTCATCAACGCATAGAGGAAATGCAGGAACAGCCGCGCATAAGCATCCATCGAGCCGGAAATATCGCAGAGCACGACAAGGGGCGGGCGTTGGGTCCGCCGCTTCCTGAACAGGGGCAGCATGGCTTCCGTGCCTTGTGTCCCTGCCGTGCGCAGCATCCGGCGCATGTCGAGACGTTCGCCGCTTCCCTGCGTCGGGATAAAGCGCCGCGTACGGATCTCCGCCAGCGCCACGGCAATATCCCCGATCACGCGCCGAGCCAGCGCAAGTTCCGCCGCCGACATCTGCTCGAAGTCCTTCTCGGCCAGTCCGGCAGCATCGCTGGCCGTTCCGCTTGCATCGAGCTGAATTTCATCGCGCTGCGCAGCCGGCATCTCATTGCTGCGAAGGAACAGGCTGTCGGCCAGTCGCCGGGAGATGGGATCGCGGGGACGCGCTTCCGCGCCTTTTGCGTTCGGCGTCATGACAGAGAGAAGCTGCTGGAGATAGGCCGGGTCGCGCCAGATGAGTTGGAAGGCTTCGGTAAAGACCTGCCGTTCGGATGGGCGCGTCACGAAGACACTGTGGAGGGTCCAGTACAGCGTCTTCGGGTTGTCCAATCCGGCGGCCATGACGGCTTCAGTCGCAAGGATGACTTGCTGCGGACCGACCGCAAGTCCGGCGGAGCGAAGCAGTCGCGCGAAATGCAGGATATTCGCCGCGATCTTTCCGCCGTCGGCCTCCGCAGCGGCAATGTTGGCCCTAAGCGGTTGTGAAGCATTATCCTGCGGAGATGTCTGCCGGTTGTCTTCCATCAGCGGCGCACTCACCCGCCAGCTTGGGCGTCGAACGCCTCCTGACGCGCATTCGACTTCACTTTCTCCAGAATGCGGGCCGCTTCGCTTCCCTGGATGCGGGCGATGTCATCCTGATATTTGAGCAGCGCGCCGAGTGTCGAGTTCACGTCCTCCGGCTCCAGCGCGACGCAATCGAGCGAGGTCAGCGCCTGCGCCCAGTTTATGCTTTCGGCGATACCGGGGTTCTTGTAGAGATCCATCTGCCGGATCGACTGCACGAAGGAGACTATCTGAGCTGTCAGTGTCGCCGGTGCGTTGGGAACCTTCAGTGCAAGGATCTCCGCTTCCCGCGCTGCCGTGGGATAGTCGATCCAGACGTAAAAGCAGCGACGGCGGACAGCGTCGTGAACTTCGCGCGTTCGGTTTGACGTGATGATCGTGATCGGCGGCTCGCTCGCGCGAATCGTGCCCAGCTCGGGGATAGTGATCTGATAATCGGCGAGGATTTCCAGAAGGAATGCCTCGAACGGCTCGTCGGCGCGGTCCAGCTCGTCGATCAGCAGGACCGGGCTCCGGCCCTCGGCAGACAGTTCCAGCGCCTTGAGAAGCGGGCGTTTGAGCAGGTAGTCCGCGCTGTAAATGTCGCGTTCGAGACTATCGGCATCGGCGCGATGTTCCGCCTCCGCCGCGCGGATATGCAGGAGCTGGCGGCTGTGGTTCCATTCATATGCCGCCGAGGCAAGGTCGAGCCCCTCGTAGCACTGCAGCCGCACCAGCGGCCGGCCAAGCATTTCGGCCAGCACTTTCGCCAGCTCGGTCTTGCCGACGCCCGCCTCGCCTTCAAGCAGCAATGGGCGTTGCAGCGTCAGCGCAAGATAGACCGACGTCGCGAGCGCCTCGCTCGCCAGATAGCCGCCGCGTTCCAGCATGGCTTTCGTATCGGCGACGTTTGCAGGCAAATCCGTCATCAGGTGACCTTCATGATCTCCCCGCGCACAGCATCGGCGAGAGCGCCGGGCGCGACCTCGAACACCGCGCGCGGCGTTCCCGCAGCCGCCCAGACCGTTTCGAATTTCAGCAGATCCTCATCAATGAAGACCGTCATCGGGCTCGTGTGGCCAAAAGGCGGAATGCCGCCGATGGCAAAGCCGGTCACATCGCGGACATAGGTCGCGTCAGGACGCACAAGCGCCTCGCCAACCACCGCCGCGACGCCCTTCTCGTTCAGCCGGTTGGGGCCGGAGACCAGCATCAGATAGGCATTGCCAGTCTCTTTGCCGCGAAATACGAGCGACTTGACGATCTGCGCCACGCCGCAGCCGCACGCCGTAGCGGCTTCCTCGGCCGTCCGCGTACTCTCCGCCATTTCCTTCACGGTTATCGCGAGGCCCAGACGCCGGGCCTCGTCCTGCACCTTCTGCGCGCTCGCCGGGAGCGTCTGACCTGCATCGCTCATGCGTCAAGCAGCTTCCAGCGCGCGTTCAGCCATCGCCGTAATCAGCGCAGCTCGATATTCCGCGCCGCCATGCATGTCGCTCATCAGCCCGCTCGCAGGCACCTTGATGTTGCTCACCGACGCCGCCGCGAAATTGCCCTTGAGCGCCTGTTCCATTTCCGGCACGCGGAACACACCGTTCTGGCCCGCGCCCGACACGGCCACCCGAATGTCGCCTGCCGAGAAAATGCCACCCGGCATCCTGGCGACGAAGACGCTGACGAGGCAGTAGCGCGAGGCGCGCTGCTCGAACTTGGCGTAGCCTGCCTTCTCGGGGATTGGAAAGCGGATTTCCTTGATGATCTCGCCCGGCTGAAGCGCCGTGGAGAACATGCCGGTGAAGAAGCTGTCGGCGTCGAGCTGGCTGTTGTTGGTTACGACCGTCGCGCCGAGTCCGAGGACGGCGGCGGGATAATCCGCAGCCGGATCGTTATTCGCAACCGAGCCGCCAATGGTGCCGCGATTGCGGACCTGCGTGTCGCCGATGCCACTCGCAAGCTTAGCCAGCGCCGGAATCGCCGATTTGACCTCCGGGCTCCGCGCAACCTCCGCATGGGTCGTGCCCGCGCCGATGACGAGATTATTCCCCTCGCGGCGGATGCCTTTCAGCTCGGCAATCTGGCTGATGTCCACCACCGCCTTTGGCGAAGCGAGCCGCTGCTTGAGCGTTGGGATCAGCGTATGCCCCCCGGCGATCAGCGTGGCCTCCGGATTGGCCGACAAGGCCTGCGCCGCTTCGGCCAGCGAAGACGGGCGCACATAATCGAAGCTATACATTCTTGTTTCCTCCGATATTTCTTATTCAGCCGCAATCGGCCGTGCGGCGCTATTGATGGCGCGCCAGACTTTTTCCGGGGTCGCCGGCATGTCGATATGGTCCACGCCGTAGTCCTTCAGCGCATCGACCACGGCGTTGATGACCGCAGGCGGAGCGCCGATCGCACCGGCCTCGCCGCAGCCTTTGACGCCGAGCGGATTATGCGTACACGGCGTTCCCGCCATAGTATGGACCTTGAATGACGGCACATCGTCGGCACGCGGCATGCAGTAATCCATGTAGGAGCCGGTCAGCAGCTGGCCGTTATCATCATAGGCGGCGTTTTCGAGCAATGCCTGCCCAACGCCCTGAACGATACCGCCATGCACCTGCCCCTCGACAATCATCGGATTGACAATATTGCCGAAATCATCCGCCGCGGTGAAGGACACGATCTGCGTCGAACCCGTCTTCGGGTCGATCTCCACTTCGCAGATGTAAGTGCCTGCGGGATAGGTGAAGTTTTTTGGGTCGTAGAAGGCCGTCTCCTCAAGCCCCGGCTCCAGCGTCTCGATCGGATATTGATGCGGGACATAGGCGGTCAGCGCGATCTCGCCGAACGCTTTCGACTTGTCGGTGCCCTTGACCGTGTACGAACCATCCTTGAACTCGATGTCGTCCGCGGAGGCTTCGAGAAGATGCGCGGCAATCTTCCGGCCCTTCTCGATAACCTTGTCGAGCGCATTGACCAGCGCCGAGCCGCCGACCGCAATGGAGCGGGAGCCGTAGGTTCCCATGCCGAACGGCACCTTGTCCGTATCGCCGTGGACGATATCGACATTGTCGTAAGGAATGCCGAGCTTGTCGGCGACCACCTGCGCGAAGGTCGTCTCATGGCCCTGGCCGTGGCTGTGGCTGCCGGTCAGCACGGTGACGCTGCCGGTCGGATTGACGCGCACGGTCGCGGCTTCATACAGGCCCGCCCGCGCGCCGAGTGCGCCGACAAGGCTCGACGGAGCGATGCCGCACGCCTCGATGTAAGAGGCCACGCCGATGCCGCGCAGCTTGCCGCGCGCCTTGGCCGCCGTCCGCCGCGTCTCGAAAGTGGAATAGTCGGCAACTTCGAGCGCCTTGTTGAGCGCCGCCTCATAATCGCCCGTGTCGTAGACAACCGCGACCGGCGTCTGATATGGGAACTGGCTAGGCTGGATGAAATTCTTCCGCCGCAGCTCGGCCTGGTCCTGCCCCAGCTCCTGCGCGGCCTTGCTCATCAGCCTTTCAAGAATATAGGTCGCTTCCGGACGGCCCGCGCCGCGATAGGCATCGACGGGCACCGTGTTGGTGAAGACCGCCTTGACGTTGCAGTAGATCGCGGGCGTCGTGTACTGCCCGGCCAGTAGCGTTCCGTGCAGCCAGGTCGGGATGCATGGCGCGAAGGTCGAGAGATAGCCGCCCATATTGGCAAGCGTCTCGCATTTCAGGCCGATGGCGCGGCCATCCGCGTCGAAGGCCATTTCCGCATGGGTGATGTGATCGCGCCCATGCGCGTCCGACATGAAGGCTTCGGAGCGCTCGCAGGTCCATTTGACGGGACGGCCAACGCGCTTCGACGCCCAAGTGACAAGCGCTTCTTCCGCATAATGATAAATCTTGGAGCCGAAGCCGCCACCCACGTCAGGGGCATAGACGCGCAGCTTGTGCTCGGGGATGGAAAGCACGAATGCGCCCATCAGCAGGCGAATCACATGCGGATTCTGACTGGTGGTATAGAGCGTGTAATCTTCCGTTCCCGGCTCATAGTGGCCAATAGCGACGCGCGGCTCTATGGCGTTTGGAATCAGCCGGTTGTTGATCAGGTCGATCTTGGTGACATGCGCGGCGCGCGAGAAAGCTTCGTCCGTGGCTGCCTTGTCGCCGAGCTCCCAGTCGAAGCAGAGATTGTCCGGCGCTTCCTCGTGAACCGCCGTTCCGCCCTCCAGCGCCTTCTTCATGTTGACGACCGCCGGCAGTTCTTCCAGATCGAGCTGGATCTTTTCGGCGGCGTCCTTGGCCTGCTGGAAGGTCTCGGCAATCACGGCGACGATCGGGTCACCGACATGGCGCACCTTGCCGGTTGCGAGAATGGGATGCTTCGGCTCCTTCATCGGATTGCCGTCGCGGCTCGTCACCAGCCAGCCGCATGGCACGCCGCCAGCGCCCGATGCGTCGATGTCCTCGCCGGTGAACACTGCAACGACGCCCGGCGCCGATTTCGCGGCCGATGTGTCGATCCCGCGAATATTGGCGTGCGCAACGGACGAACGTAGAAAATAGCAATAGGTCTGCTTCGGGAGATTGATGTCGTCGGTATATTTGCCGACGCCCGTGATGAAGCGAAAATCCTCGCGCCGCTTGACCGCCGCGCCGATACCCTGATCCGTCATGGCTTCCTCCAAATCTGATTTCAGCGCTGTTATTCGGCGGCGACGGATGCACCGCGCATCTGCGCGCTCGCGCTTTCGACCGCTTTGACGATATTGTGATAACCGGTGCAGCGGCAGTAATTGCCCGAGAGCCAGCTTCGGATTTCAGCTTCGCTCGGATTGGCGTTCTTTGCGAGCAGATCGGCGGCGGACATGATCATGCCGGGCGTACAGAAGCCGCATTGCAGGCCGTGCGCTTCGCGGAATGCCGCCTGAACGGGGTGCAGATCGGTCCCGCTCGACAAGCCTTCGATGGTGGTTACCTTCGCGCCGCTCGCCTGAGCCGCCAGGACGGTGCAGGACTTCACCGAATTGCCGTTCATGTGCACGACGCAGGAGCCGCATTGCGAAGTGTCGCAACCTATATGCGTTCCCGTCAGTCCAAGCTGCTGCCTCAGGAACTCGGCAAGCAGCATGTTCGCGCTGACATCGGCGCTGACCTGTTTGCCATTCACTTCAAGCGATATTTCCGGCATGTTTTCGTTTCCTCCCGAAGCATTCTTGAATTCGCTTCATGCCCGGTTCCGTCAGGCTTTTACCGCCTCTTAGAACCGTTATAGCGGGGAGTATGTCATACTTAACAGGCGCGTGAAAATATAGGATTTGGAATCTATGCACTGACAAGCCATCTCGCACATATAACAAGCGGCCGGCCGGGGAACCGCCGAGGCTGATAACGGTTATGAGATCATGCACGTTCACGCCATCCTGAATGCGAAGGCCGGGACGCTCCTAGATCGCGATCCGCAGGAGGTCGCCGATGCCGTCGAAGCGCGCCTGCGTGAAGGCGGACACGAAGTCACGGTCGAACTCGTCGAGCCGGAAGAAATCGGCGCCGCGATGGATCGCGCCATCGCTGCGGGTCCGGATGCGCTCGTGGTGGGCGGCGGTGACGGCACGATCAAGGCTGCGGCGGCAAAGCTCGCCGGAACCGACACGGCGCTCGGCATCATTCCGCTGGGCACCATCAACCTTCTGGCAAGGGATCTGCATATCCCCTTGGATCCCGAGGAGGCCGCGGCGGCTCTCAGCGGGGGAAAAAGACGGGCCATCGACGTCGCTGACGTGAATGGGCACATATTCCTGTGCTCGTCGTTGCTCGGTTTGCCGATCAAGATCGCCGAACAGCGGCAGGCGCTACGCGGGCGCAGTTTCGGAGAAAGGCTTGGCCGGTACTGGTCAATCGTGCACCACTTCCTGTCAAACCGCCGCCGATTCGAGATCGTGGTGGATGACGGTGAATATCCGCGCCGCGTGCGCGCCATGTCGATTGCGATCTCGAACAATCCGCTTTCGGAAACTGCCGGAACCATTCCCACTCGCCGCAGGATTACCGGCGGGCAACTCGCTCTCTATCTCTCGAAGCACAAGACGGGCGGCGCAATGGGATGGTCGATCGTTCAAAGGATGCTCGGCCGATGGCGGCCCGACCCGGAGATCGAGGAGTTTTGCGCAAGCAGCATCATCCTGCGCAGCCGGCGCGAGAAGGTGAGGGCTTCGAATGACGGCGAGATCGAGGAACTGGAGACACCTTTGAAATATTCGATCCGGCCGCTCGCGCTCAATGTTATCGCGCCGGAAGCGGCGCAGCCATGACACGGCTCGTCCTGCTGGCAGACCTGCATTTCGGTTCCGTCCCGCAAGGACTTGAGGATTTGCTGCTGAACGACCTTGTCACCCAGGCCCCGGACGCGGCCCTCATCGCCGGGGATTTGACAATGCGGGCAAGCAGCAGCGAATATGCCGAAGCACGACGCTGGCTGGACAGGCTGCCGATCGACCGGCTGATCGTGCCGGGAAATCACGACATCCCGAAATTCAATCTCGTCAAGAGGTTTACGCGGCCTTTCCATCGCTTCGAGAGGATCGTCCGCGAGGAAGAGCGCGATCCTGTAAGCCTGAAGCGATGCCACGTCGTCGGGCTGAACACCGTCGCTCCGTGGCAACCACATTTGCGCTGGCAGGAAGGCCGTGTGCGGCGGCGGACCGTCCAGGCACTCACGCTGGAGATGTCGCAGACGCCGCAAGACAAATTGCGGATTGTCGTGGCGCATCATCCGTTTGCGAAGGTTCCGGAGGTCAAGCGGGCACGCCCGGTGCGCCGCGCGATTTCCATGCTCGACGCGTTCCATGCCAATCGGGTCGATCTCGTTCTGTCGGGCCATACGCACCAAAGCTTCGTGCTGCCGATCCGGAATGAAGACAACCATCTCGTCGCCATCGGCGCGCCGACCGCTCTTTCGAGCCGCACACGCGGGGAGGAAAATGGCTACTGGCTGATCGACCTGATGCCGGAGAGGATTGTGCTGACCCGCCGCTTGCGCGAGGGCGGTGCGTTCATTGCCGGACCGGAGCGGATTTTCCCGGTGCGCGAGGGCGCCTTGCATCTTGACGCGGACTGACCAGGCCGCGTAGCCACGAACGGACTTCATCACACAGAGTATTTGCTGGCTTGCTGCCCACCAGCACATCGGGACTATTACAACGCATGAGCGGAAAACGTCAGAGCTACGACACGGTGGTCCTCGGCGCAGGGGCGGCCGGGATGATGTGCGCGGCTCATGCAGGCGCGCGCGGCGGCAGCGTTCTGCTTCTGGAGCATCTGAAGTCACCAGGCGAGAAGATACGCATCTCGGGCGGAGGGCGTTGCAATTTCACCAATCTCCATGCCGGTCCGGGAAACTTTCTCTCCGCCAATCCGCATTTCGCCAAATCGGCGCTCAAGCGCTATACGCAGCACGATTTTCTCGCTCTGGTCGAGCGATATGGGATCGGCTGGCACGAAAAGACGCTGGGCCAACTCTTTTGCGACAATTCCGCGAAAGACATCATCAGCATGCTGCTTTCCGAAATGAAAAAGGCCGGCGTGGAATTGAGACTCGAAACCGGGCTGGCCGACATTACCAGGACCGAAAGCGGCTTTGCGTTGAGAACAACGCGCGGCGATGGCGAAACGGTGACATGTCGCAATTTCGTGGTGGCTTGCGGCGGCAAGTCGATCCCGAAGATGGGAGCAACCAGCCTCGGCTATCAGCTTGCGGCGCAATTCGGACTCGCGGTGACCGAGACACGTCCCGCATTGGTGCCGTTGACATTCGGCGAGGAGGCGCTCGCCTGGATGAAGCCGCTTGCCGGAGTCGCCGCCGATGCGCGCGTCTCTTGCGGACGTACCGGCTTCGACGAAGCGATCCTGTTCACCCATCGCGGCCTTTCCGGCCCCGCAATCCTGCAGATCTCGTCCTATTGGCGCGAAAAAATGCCGATTGCTGTCTCGCTTACTCCCGATACGGACCTTCTCGGGACGCTGAAAGAACAGCGGCGCACGAATGGCAGGAAAAGCCTCGCCAACGTTCTGGCTGAGCTGTTGCCGAAACGGCTCGCCGCGCACATCACGGAAAGGCAGGGCCTGTCCGGCAATATCGGCGACATGAGCGACAGGAAACTTGCAGCTCTTGCCGCTGCGATCAGTTCATGGGAGCTGCATCCGATCGGCACGGAAGGCTATCGCACGGCGGAGGTGACGCTGGGCGGCGTCGACACGGCGGGCCTCAATTCACGGACGATGGAAGCCAATTCCGTTCCCGGACTATATTTCACAGGCGAAGTGGTCGACGTGACCGGCTGGCTGGGCGGATATAATTTTCAGTGGGCGTGGTCGTCGGGCTGGGCGGCAGGAACGGCCATCGCGGCGCAAGATGGTTGACGCCGCGTTCAGGCCCGGCTCACCGCGCTTCAACCGGCCAGTGGCGGCGCAATCGAGTTCCTCTCGACCAGCGGACATTCCAGCTTCGTCAACGGATAAACGCTCTGCGCGTCGATCGAGCCGTAAAGGATCTGCTCCATCGCCCAGCGGCCCATTGCCCGATGCGGCAGCACGAGCGTCGTCAGTGGCGGAAAAAGATGGCGCGCAATTTCCTCGTCATCATAGCCGATCACCGACATGTCGCGCGGAATGACCCAGCCGCTTTCCTTGAGCGCTTCGTAACAGCCGATCGCCATCCGGTCGTTCTGGCAGAAGATCGCCGTCGGCGGCTTTGGCAATTCGAGCAACTCCTTGGTGGCGCGAAATCCCGCGCTCGCGGACCAGTCGCCCTCAACCACCAGCGACGGGTTGAACGGAATGTCGGCGCTGGCGAGCGCGATCCGGTAACCGCTGAGACGGTCCTGCGCCGCCTCCATGAATGTCTCGCCGGTAATCGTGGCGATCCGCGTGTGGCCCGCGTCGATCAGCGCCTGAGTCGCGACCTGTCCGCCCGCGATTTCGCTCGGCACTACGGCCGGCCGCAGATGATCCTCCGTATAACAGTTGAGCAGGAGCACCGGGATCGGCGTTTCCCGAAGGATCTGCGGCAACTCCACCTTGCGTGTAAAAATGCACGCATAGATGATCGCCGACACGTTCTGCTCGATGAACATGGAAAGCGTGCGCGGCTCGACCTTCGGATCGTTCTGCGTTTCGGCGACCAACACGATGTGATCGTTGCCGCTGGCCTTGACCGCCTGGCGCACACCTTCGATGGCGACGACGGCTTCCGGGCTGGTCGAAAGATTGTCGATGACGAAAGCGACGACACCGGGCGCAACCGGCGCGGTTGCCTGATCCTCGGGCGGGGTCACCCCCTCATAGCCCAGTTCCGTGGCCACCCGCTTGACGCGCTCGCGCGTCGCCTCGGAAATCTGCACTGTCCGGTTGTCATTCAGCACGAAGGAGACAGTCGACTGCGAGCAGCCTGCGGCTCTTGCCACATCGGTCATCGTGATGCGGCGTCCGCGCCGCACGCGCCCGATCCCGATCGTTGGTCTTTTCTCCGGGGCGGTATCCGCTATTTCGTCGACCATGTTTTCGTCCCGCACTCGCCATCGCTGACCGCAAATTGTTATAACAAAAATGAAAAATTCTAGCTAATAAATGTACGCACGCGACAAATAAATAATATTAATATAATATGATTATA
>JBHJOB010000019.1:0-14606 GCA_050330195.1 Rhodomicrobiaceae bacterium
GGCGGCGAGATAGGCATCGCGCGCGAGGGCCAGCGCCGTGCGAAGCTGTTTGAAATTGTCCTCGTTCGTCAGTTCGGGCGATTTGTCGAACCATTTCGGCACCATGAGTTCGGCGGCCATGCCGGTCGGCTCGGCGCCGTTCTCCGTGCGAATGCGGACACGAACGAAAGCCTGCGGCGCTTCCCTCAGCGTCACGACGCCGAAACGGAAAGGCAGCCGCAGCGTTACGTCGCGCTCGAAAAGCTCGACGCCGATCACCTGCAGACGCGGAGTCTGATCGCTGCTGTTCATCGCCAATTCGGCCCTTCCGGCGTTAACGTCCCGTTAAGTAAATAAATAGTTAGTTATAAAGTCAAGACCTTTCGGCTCCCTCTCCCATGGGGAGAGGGTTGGGGTGAGGGGGATGAGTACAGACCGCTGGATAGCATCCCCTCCCCCGGCGCTAAAGCGCCTACCTCTCCCTCAGGGAGAGGTCTAGACCCCGCAAATACCCTGCAGCCCAAGCCGCGCAGGCCGCGCCGTCCGGCTCATAGATGAACGGCTCGACCGCCGCGACACCATCATATCCGACCTCGCGCAAAGCGGTCGTGATCGCCGCGAAATCGTCGCTGCCTTGCCCTGGCGCTTTCCGGTTCGTGTCATTGAGCTGCACATGCGCGATATGCCCGCTCGGCAGCCATTCCCGGATCAATTCAGAGACGGAACGTTCCTCGGCCTGTCCCGCCGCGCTGGTGTCGATCATGGTCTTGAAAGCGGGCGAGCCGATTTCTTTGACAATCTCGACGGCCTCGGCGACCGTGTTGACGAAGTCCGTCTCGTTGCGCGCGAGCGGTTCGAGGCAATAGGTCACGCCCGCGCTCTCCGCGGCCTTCGCGGCGGCGGCGAAAGCGTCAATTGCCCGCGCACGCGTCTCGGCGGGATCGTCACCCGGCGCTGTGGCCCGCTGCTTCGGCGAGCCGTGAACGAGGACGCTGCCGCCAAGGTCGGCGCAAAGCAGCGCCATCGCCTCCATATGCGCGACGGTGCGCTTGTGCACGGCTGCGTCAGGCGTTGTGATCGAGAGCCCTTCCGGCGTGACCAGCAGCCAGTGCAGCCCGGTGATCGCAATGCCCGCATCGGCGGCCATGCGTCGCAATTTCGCTCGTTCGCCGGCATCAATGCTGCCCGGATCTCCGCTCAGCGTAAACGGCGCAACTTCAAGCCCGTCATAGCCGAGCGTCGCCGCGAACGCGCATTGCGCCGCGAAACCCTTCTCCCTGATGACTTCATTGCACAGAGCCAGTTTCACGGCGTTTCCTTCCTCGGGGTTTCGCGCTCCGGCCGTTTGCCTCGAATGGCTGCGATCAGCAGCCGGGGCAGCCACATGAGGATCGTGTAGAGCAGCGACGAAATCGCGGTGAATACCGGCGCGATAATGCGCCGTGTCGGCCCGAAGCTCATCAGAATGGTCAACGCGCAAAGCGACATCAGCACGACGCTGATGGGCCTTGTGAAGTAGAACATGAAATCGCCGTCATGGAGAACCCATGAGCGGCGCAGGCTCTTGTCGAAAATATCGCCGAGCACGATGCCGAGCACGAGCGGGGCCATCGGGTAGTTCATCTGCCGAAGGATGAAGCCGCCAATGCCGAACGCCACCATGACCCAGACGTCGAACATGCGCTGCTCGATGGCGTAGCTGCCGACCACGCAGAGCACGAAGATCACCGGCATCAGCCTTTCGCGGCGGATCGAGAGCACTTTCAGGAGCACGGGCGTCAGCAGGATGCCGAGGATCAGGATGGCGAAGGCCGCGAACAGCATCATGACGACAACGTCGTAAACGAAGCCCGGATTCTCGATCATGATCAGCGGGCCGGGACGAACGCCATGCAGCACCATCGCAGCGAGCAGCACGGCGGCGGGCGCGGAACCGGGAATGGCCAGCGTCAGCACCGGGATGAGCGCGCCGGGCGGGGCAGCGCTGTTGCCGGTCTCGGCCGCCATCAGCCCCTCGACGGAGCCCTTGCCGAACTTTTCCTTTTCCTTCGAAACGCGGCGCGCGGCGGCGTAGGACACCCACGCGCCGATATCCTCGCCAACGCCTGGCAGGATGCCGACGCCGGTGCCGAGAACGCCCGAGCGGAAGATCGTGCGCCAGTATCTGATGATGTCGCGCGGGTCGGGGATCACGTCCCTGAGCGTCGTCGTTGCGCGCACGATCTCGGCGCGCCGCAGATACATAACGCTGATCACCTCGGAAAAGCCGAATGCGCCAACCATCGCCGGAATGAGGTTGATGCCCGACTGCATCTCGGTGAAGCCGAAGGTGAAGCGGTCGGTCATGTAGAGCTTTTCCTGTCCGACCATGGCAATGGCGAGACCGAAGAACCCGGCGATCCAGCCCTTCAGCGGATCGTCCTGGGCGGTAAGCTGGCCGGAGACGAGAATGCCGAAAACTGCGAGCCACAGGAATTCATGCGTCTGGAACTGAAGCGCATATTCGGCGAGCAGCGGCGCGATGGTTGCGAGGAAGAAGATGCCGATGATCGTGCCCAGAAATGAGCCGCTGGTGGCGATCCCCATGGCTGGTCCGGCCTTGCCCATCCTGGCGAGTGGGTAGCCGTCCATCGTGGTCGCGGCGCTGGCGGGCGTGCCGGGAATGTTGAGCAGGATTGCGGTACGGCTGCCGCCATAGATCGCGCCGACATAAAGGCTGATCAGGATGAGTAGCGCCTGGCTGGAGTCCATGCGGTAGGTCAGCGTCGTCAGCAGCGCGACGCCCATTGTCGCGGTCAGGCCGGGCAGCATTCCGATGGCGATGCCGAGCATCGTGCCGGCGAGAACGAGCAGCAGCATTTCGGGCGCGGCGAACTTCACCGTCGAGCTCCAGATAAAGCCGCCGGTCGTACCCAGATAGCCGAACAATCCCGAAATCATGTCCATCGGCGCGCACCCTGCGGGAGGGGCGAGCGAGGCTTGTCCGCAACCCGTGGCTCAAGGAAGGGTGACATAGAATTCCTGCTCGAACAGATAGGTTACGGCAGCGGTCACGATCACGGCTTGAAGCAGCGCCGTGGCAATCAGCCAGAGATAGGGCGCGCGCGCAATCAGACCTTCGCCAGCGCCGGATCGCAGCTTCCCGGCGAAGTCCGGCCAGCGCCCGGCGACGCGGCTCCATCGGTACGCGCCATATTCGCGCGCGTCCTGCCAGTCGAAACCGACGATGAAAAGGAAAACGAACAGGCCGGTGGCGACTTCATAGGGAACGGACCAGCCGCCGATCCGTGCGCCGAGCAATCCCAGCGCATAGGCGGTGCAGCCGATGGCCGCAATTGCCGAGCGCATGGTCCCGGTTCGCATTTCGGCGCTAATGCCGCCAGGCTGCCAGACCTTGTGACCGCCATCGCCAACCGAGCGGACCAGCAGGATAAAGGCGAAAATCGCGATCACGCTGCCCACGACGATCGGCACCCGTCCGGGCTCGCCGCCGACCTCGATGAAGGAAACCTCGGCGGGGCCGGGCATTCCGGTCCCTGCAACGATCATGTAGATTCCGAGAAGGAAAAAGACGATGCCGGTCAGGAAGTCCGCCCGGGGCATCTGCGACTGGAAACGATCTGCTTTCGCCATTGGGGAAGTTCGTGAGCGTTGGAGCCGCTTCCGATCGGAGCCGATCTCGCGCGAAACGGCCGGGAAGAGCCCTCAAATCCAGACAAGCGCGATCAGGCTGCGGCGCCAAGCCTTCTGGGGCGCAGCGTCGCAGCCTTTCGAGTTTACTTCTTCAGCGGAGGAATGCCCACCGTGTCTGGGCTGACGGTCGATTTGCCGCCCGCATGAAGCTGCCATGCCATGATCTGCGTGGAGGCAAGACCGGCCTCGGCCGCTTCGTCTCCCCACATGACCTTCAGCGCCTGCGCCTTCGAATTGGCGTATTCCTTCAGCGCTTCGGAATTGGCGATCTTCTCGTCCCAGATCTTGCCCATCGTCTGGACGACTTCATCCGGAATGCCTTTGGGAGCCCAGATGCCGAACAGAACGTACGACGTCGTCGCGTTCGGGAGCGTATCGAGGATAGATGGAACCGTCCCAATTTCCGGAACGTCCACGGCTTCCGGCGTGAAGGCCGCAAGCGGCTTCAGACGGCCCGCGCGCAGCATTTCATACTGTTCGGCGACAAGCTGGGTGGTCAGTTCGGTTTCATGCGCCACGGCAGCCTGAACGGCGGGGTTGCCGCCATCATAGGTAACCATCTTGTAGTCGCCGCCGGCCGCGGCCTTCAGAAGCTCGGCAGCCATGCCGCCGGAGGAGTTGATGCCCGCCGTCGCGATGGTGACCGAGGAGGCGTCGCTGTTCATGGCGTCCTTGACGGCTTCGACGGATGAAAGCTTGGAGTCCGGATGGGCCGACAGGATCATGTAGTTCGCCGTAGCGAGGAACAGGTGCCAGTCCTGAATCTTGGCGTCTAGCGCGCCGGTCACGACATAGGTGCCCAGATCCCAGGCAGCGCCCGCAGCCCAGGTATAGCCGTCCTTTTCCGCTTCCCAGGCGGCCTTCGTGCCGATTGCGCCTGCGCCGCCCGTCTGATTGACGACGATGACCTTCTGGCCGAGCGCTGATTCCAGTTCGCCCTGAAGCACACGGGCAAGCTGATCGGTCGAACCGCCCGCGCCCCACGGCACGATGATCCGGACCGGCTTTGTGGGTTTCCATTCAGCCGATACAGAGCTGGCGGCAGGGACAGCAAGAGCAGCCGCCATGACAGCGGAAGCGAGCCAGTGACGTATTTTCATTTTATCCTCCCTACTTATAACTAACTAGTTCGTTACATAATGCGACAGGTGTCCTCTCAGCGTCAAGCCCCAAAACGAGAGCCCGCATTCACGTTTCCTTTTTAGCAATTTGCGGCAACCTGAGATAGTCGATCACGACGTTCGTGACGTGTTTCAGACGCTCTTTCCGGGCCGATTCCTGCATCAGATCCCTATCGAAAACCGTCCCCAGCGTCGCAGCGTTCGAGAAGTAGAAGTAGGTCAGTCCCGCGATGGTTATATAAAGCTGAACCGCATCGACATCGTCCCTGAACACCCCGCTTTTCGCCCCCCGCGCAAGCACGAAGCCGAGCTGTTCGACAAATGGCGAGTGCAACTCGGCAATCTTCCGCGACGAGCGGATATGTTCGGCATTATAAAGGTTTTCATTGTTCAGCAGGCGAATGAATTCCGGGCGCTCGTGGAAATAGTTGAAGGTGAACGCCACCAGTTCGCGGATCGCTTCCTCAGGGTCGCGGCCGGTCATGTCGAGTTCCTGCTCGCGCGAGCGGATCTCTTCATAGGCGCGTTCGAGAACGGCCTGAAACAGCCCTTCCTTGTTCTCGAAATAATGGTAGATCATCCGCTTGTTCGCCTTTGCGCGCTCCGCGATCGTATCGACGCGGGCGCCGCCGAGGCCATTGGCGGCAAACTCCTCAAAGGCGGCTTGAAGGATTTGCTCTTTCGTCTGATCCGGGTTGCGTTTCAGCCGCATACAGGTCCCACCGGTTGTTATTTCGCTTTATACCTAACCGGTTCGCTCCCCATGTCTGCAAAAAAATGTCCCGCAGTGCAAAACGCAAGGCTTCCCGCCAAGCCGCTAGCCGTCTCAGGGGTAAATCAGAGACGGCAGATAAAGCGTGATCTCCGGGACGAAGGTGATCAGCAGGAGCACGACGAGCAGCGGCACCAGGAAGGGCGCTACCGCCTTGATCGCATCCGTAAGCGGCATCTTGGCGACGCGCGAGAGAATATAGAGCACCATCCCGACAGGCGGCGTCAGCAGGCCGATCATCAGGTTGAGCACCATCACGATGCCGAAATGAACCGGGTCGATGCCGAGCTTCTCGATGATCGGCAGGAACACCGGGACCAGGATCGTGATCGCAGCGATCGTCTCAAGAAAGCAGCCGACGATCAGCAACATGATGTTGATCAGGAGCAGGATGATGATCGGATTGTCGGAAATGGCGAGCAGCCCGGTGGCGAGATATTCGGTGATGCGCGCCTGCGTCAGCACCCAGGCGAAGATCGACGCCGCGCCGACGATGAACATGATGATCGCGGTTGTCTCGACCGTATCCATCGAAACGCGCAGGAAACGCTTGAGCGACATGGAGCGGTAGACGACGAAACCGAGGAACAGCGCCCACATGCACGCGGCTATCGCGGCCTCGGTCGGCGTGAACCAGCCGAAGATCATGCCGCCGATGATAAGGCCGGGCGTTGCCAGCGCGGGGAGCGCGTTGATGAAAGAGTAGCCGAGCACCGTGAAGCTGAAGGCCTGATCGGCGGGTATGCCTTTGACGTAGGCCTGCCAGCCGACATAGATCATGAGCGCGAATGCCATCAACAGGCCGGGGATTATGCCCGCAAGGAAGAGCTGGCCGATCGAGGCGTTCGCCATGACGCCGTAGATGACGAGCGGCAGCGAGGGGGGGATGATCGGGCCGATGGTCGAAGAGGCCGCGGTGATACCCATCGCGAAATCAACGGGGTAGCCTCGGTCGCGCATCGCCTTGATTTCGATGGTGCCGAGCCCGCCCGCATCGGCGACCGCCGTTCCCGACATCCCCGCGAATATGATCGACGCCGTGACGTTCACATGGCCCAGCCCGCCACGCAGCCAGCCGGCGACCGCCATGGCGAAATCGAAAATGCGGTTCGTGATCCCCGCCGTGTTCATCAGATTTCCGGCGAGCACGAAAAACGGAATCGCCAGAAGCGGGAAACTGTCCACGCCGTTGATGATCCGGTGCATGATGACCAGGTCCGGCACCGTGCCCTGCAGGACGATGTAGATCGCGCTCGATCCCGCCAGCGCCACCGCGACGGGAAAGCCCAGGATCAGCATGAGGAAGAGGGAAATGAACAGGATGGCGATGAGCATGGCGGGGCTTTCGAGGGCGGGCAGGTGCTGGCGGTCAAGTGCCGGGCGGATCTATGAGTTGGCTGGTGCCGGAGCGCAGGTTCTGCACCGTGCGGCGGATCTGATAGAAGGTCATTCCGGCGAAGCCCGCCGCAACGGTCCAGTAGATGACCGATTTCGGCACGTCGATGGAGACCATCAGGGAATGCGTGCGCATCGAAAGATCCGCGGTGAGCCATGCGAACCAGGCATAGATGCCGACCAGAATCACGTCGATCGCAGTGGACAGGACGCGGCGCATCCCGCGCGGCATGAATATGTAGAAGACTTCGATCGCGATGTGTGAGCCTTTGCGCGTCGCCATGATGCAGCCGATAAAGGCCAGACCGATGAGCAGATAGCGTGCGATTTCCTCGGTCCAGCCGAAGCTGTCGTTCAGGACGTAACGCGTGAAGAACTGGAGGAAGACGACCCCGGCCAGCGCCCACAACAGCAGAAGGGCGGGCGCGTCATCCCATTGCAGGTCGGAAATATCGAGCGCTTCCTCTTCGGCCCTTACATCGAGATGGACCACGCCATCCCCGACGACGGTCGGATGCTCTTCCGGCGAGTTTTTACGGTCGCCCGGCATTGCGTACTCCCTTTCACAAAATGGAATATCGCGGCGAAAGACATGAAGTCCGCCGCTTCCGGACGACGGGCCGAAAGCGGCGGATTGCGTGGCATCCGGAGATCAGAGGCCCTGAAGCTTGTCGTAGGTTTCCTGCGACCAGGTTGCGGCCGGGCCGTTGTGCAGCTTCACGGTCGCCTCGCGGAACGGCGTCCGGTCGACTTCATGCACATTGACGCCCTCACCCTTGAACCAGGCGACGAGATCCTGCTCGGACTTGACGATGTCCTGCGTGCAGTTGTCCGCGGCTTCCTTCAGGATCGCCCGCAGCGTATCGAGATCCTCCGCGCTAAGCTTGCCTTTCGCCGGTCCGCCGATGATGGTCAGCAGCGCATCGGTGATATGGCCGGTCAGGTTGATGTGCGGGTTCGGCTCGTAGAACTTCTTGGCCTGAATCGTCGGCAGGGGATTTTCCTGCGCATCGGCCACGCCCTGTTGCAGGGCCAGATAGACTTCCGCGAAGGCGATCGGCGTCGGATTGGCGCCAACGGCTTCCGGGAACATCTTGTAGAGCGGAGCGTCAGGGACGCGGATCTTGAGTCCGCTCATGTCTTCCGGCTTCAGGATCGGGTTTTTCGACGTGACGTGGCGCTGACCGTAATAGGTCAGGGAGATGACTTCGTTGCCGGTCTTGCCTTCATAGCCCTTTGCCAGTTCCTGGAACAGATCGGAGCCGCGATACGCCTGCCAGTGATCGAAGTCCCGGAACATGTAGGGTGAGCCGCCGATCGCGAGATCGCCGTAATCACGTCCGGCGAAAAGCTGGCCGGTGTAGATGACGTCGACGGTGCCGAGGCCAAGCCCCTCATTGATGTCGGTTTCCTTGCCCAGCGAGGAAGCGGGGAAAACCTCCATGGTCCAGCGATTGTCGGTGCGCTTGGCGAGTTCCTCGCCGGCCCAGACAGCCCATTTGTGATAAGGCTCGCTGGTTTCGTAGACATGCGCGAATTTAAGCGTCTGCGTGTCCTGAGCCATGGCCGGCGCGGACATGGCGGCCGCAACCGTCAATCCGGCGGCCAGGAGCACACTGCGGCGGGTCCATTCCTTCATCATAACGTTCCCTCTCCTTGGGGGTGGTCTTGAGGTTTGTTTGCGCTGTCAATGTAGGTGAACTGGGATTTTTGGGCAATTGAAACGATTAACTCAGCAGCAATCAGCCGATCGCAACCCGCGCAAACCATTGTTGGGCAAGGATTTCCACACCGGAATGCGCGCTGAACTTTCGGCCACCCACGGGATTGGGCTCGCGTGCTATGCGTAAAGATCCGCCCGTGTCTGCGGCAGGGGAGATGCGCCCTTCGCGCCGCGCGAGGCGAGGGTCTGGTAGATGCGCGCAGAGCCTCGGCTGAAGGCAAGCGAACAGCCGCCCAGATAGGCAACCCAGATCCGGTAGGTCTCTTCGCCGACCAGCGCGACGGCCTCGCTGCGGCGCGCAGTCAGGCGCTCGCACCAGAGGCGGGTCGTCAATGCGTAATGCTCCCGCCACGCCTCGACATCATGCACCTCGAAGCCATGCTGTTCCATGGCCTGCACCGTGTGCCCGATATCGTCCAGTTCGCCGCCGGGAAAGATGTATTTCTGCAATGCGCGCTGTTCCGCCCGCGCCGAAAAGCGGCGCTTCCGGCGTTTGGCCCGGCGTGAAATCGCATGGTTGAGGAACACGCCGCCTGGCGCAAGCAGACGCCGGACCGTGCCGAAATATTTGCCGATATTGGCGATGCCGATATGCTCGTACATCCCGATGGAGGCAATCTTGTCGTAGGCGCCGTCCAGATCGGCATAGTCGCGGATCTCCACCGTGACGCGATCCGTGAGCCCCTTCCGCGCGATCCGCTCGCGCGCAAGCTCGATCTGTGCGTCGGACAGGGTGATGCCGTGGGCGGTCACGCCATAATGCTCGGCTGCGTAACAGATCAGCCCGCCCCAGCCGCAACCGATATCGAGCAGCCTGTCGCCCGGCTTGAGACGCAGCTTCCGGCAGATCATCTCCAGCTTGTCGCGCTGCGCCTGTTCGAGCGAATTCCCCCAATCGGTGAAGTAAGCGCAGGAATATTGCATCTCCGGGTCGAGGAAGAGCTGATAAAATGCATTGCCCACATCGTAGTGAAACTGAATGAAATCGCGATTTTCCGCCTGATCCCGGCCCGCGCCCTCGGCATCGCCCGCGAACCTGCGGCTGGATTGCAGCTTCTCGCCCGAGCCGAGCAGGAATGGCCAGAGTTGCCGGACAAGGCCCGCCTTGTTGACCCGCTTCAGCCGCCGGCGCGTCTCATCCTGCCCGAGCCGCGCGCCGAGATCGATCAGCGTTCCGCCCTCGAAGCCGATATGCCCTTGGGCGTAGTAGCGGATCAGGCGATCAAGCGTCGGACGCCGCAGGAGCGAGGAAATGACACCGGGAGAGGAAATGGAAATGACGAGGCTGCTCGCCACATCGCGTCCGAGCGGAACGAGCGAGCCATCCCAGAGCCGGACAGACAGATCGAGATCGAGATGGCGGGCAAGATCGTCCGCCATGCGGCGGGCAGCGGCAAGTCTGCGATCCTCAACATTTGTCATGGCGAGAGACAAAACACAGCTCCGGGCAGCAAACAATCTCAATATCCTGAAGAGGATGGCCAAATGAAGTCCCCTCAACAGGCAAGTTTTCGTATGAGCATTTTCGGCGATGAAACACCGCACAGCTTACGCGCAGCGTGACCGGCCCTATTCTCCGATCGGCAGCCGGCTCGTCTCCTTCACCGTGCGCACCACGATGCGCGACTGCGTGTCGTCGACAACGGTTTCCGCCAGGAGCTTGTCGCGAAGAAAGCGGTCGAAGCTGCGCACATCCTTGGTGACGACCTTGATCAGGTAGTCCGCCGCGCCCGTCATCAGCTCGCACAGAACGACCTCCGGCCATTGCTGCACGTCGGCCTCGAAGCGCTCCAGGCTCTGCCGGTTGGTTTTCGTCATCTTCACGTAGACATAGACGACGAAATCCAGCCCCAGCTGCTCGCGGTCGAGCTGGGCGACCTGCTGTTTGATGATGCCCTTTTCCTGCAACCGCTTGACCCGCCGCCAGCAGGGCGAGGAACTCAGCCCGACCCGTTCTGCCAGCTCCGCCATGGACAGGGTGCAGTCCTGCTGAAGCTGGTCGAGAATGCGAATATCCGTGCGATCAATTTCCTCCAAGATACACCTCTATAGCGCAATTTCTCTCCCCATTAGACAGATTTTATGGGCCGGAATGCAAACAAATTCCCCTTCGCGCAGGCTATCATTCCTTCCAACAAATTCCTTGATTTGAGACAAGGCGGAGTGACGGAATGAAAGCCCTTCGCATTTCACTCGATGACAAATACGCATCCGAAAGCGGTTCGGCGCTGATGAGCGGCATCCACGCGCTGGTCCGCCTGCCGCTGGATCAGGCGCGGCGCGACAAGGCCGCCGGCCTCAATACCGGCGGTTTCATCTCGGGTTATCGCGGCTCGCCGCTCGGCGGCTACGACCAGCAATTGGCACGCGCGAAAAAATATCTCGACGCCCACAACATAACCTTCCAGCCGGGTGTGAACGAAGACCTTGCCGCGACGGCGGTCTGGGGCAGCCAGCAGGTCAATCTGCATCCCGGCGCCACGGTCGAGGGCGTTTTCGGCCTCTGGTACGGTAAGGCTCCCGGCGTCGATCGTTCCGGCGACGTGTTCCGCCATGCGAACATGACCGGAACATGGAAAAGAGGCGGCGTTCTCGCCATTGCAGGTGACGATCCGACCGCGAAATCCTCGACACTGCCCTCCCAAAGCGAACTCGCCTTCGTCGATTGGGAAATGCCGGTGCTGGCTCCGAGCTCGGTTCAGGATGTCCTCGACCTCGGCTTGCACGGCATCGCCATGTCGCGCTATTCCGGGCTTTGGGTCGGCTTCATCGCTCTGGCCGATGTCATGGACGGATCGGCGACCGTGAACGTCGATCCATCGCGCCTGAACATCCTTCTGCCGCCGGACGACGGCGAAATCCGCCACATCACCCTCGCCGGCCTGCAGCTTGCCAGCCGCCTCGGCGCGGAAGAGCGGTTGCGCGAGTTGAAACTGCCGGCCGCAAGCGCTTATGGCCGGCTGAACAAGCTCAACCGCATCGTGTGGGACAGCGCCAGCCCCAGGCTTGGCGTCATCGCCAGCGGCAAGAACTGGATGGCCTTGCGCGAGGCCATGCGGCTGCTCGGCATTGACGAAACCGACGCAGATCGGCTTGGCCTGCGGCTGATGAAGGCGTCCATGCCGTGGCCGCTCGACGAGGCAGACATGACCGGTTTTGCCGAAGGGCTGGAGACGGTCCTGGTCATCGAATCCAAGCGCCCGCTGATCGAAGCGCAGCTAAAGGAACAGCTCTATCATATGGACGCCGCCAAGCGTCCCGTGATCCTCGGCAAACGCGATCGCTCGGGCGCGCCGCTTCTGTCCGACACTGCCGATCTCGAAGCCGCCGAAATCGCATCCGCGATCTTCCGGCTTTTGCCTGCGGAAGAACGCACGCCGCATATGGCGGACGTGCTGCGCGGCTTCGAAAAACGCCGCAGCTACGGCCACATGCTTGCCACACCCAGCCAGCGCACGCCCTATTTTTGTTCGGGCTGCCCGCACAACTCCTCAACGGTCGTGCCCGAAGGCAGCCGCGCCATGGCGGGCATCGGCTGCCACATCATGGCGCAGACCATGCCGGGCCGCGCCGAGGACAGCTTCACCCAGATGGGCGGCGAGGGCGTTGCATGGCTTGGCCAGACGGCGTTCACGGACACGCGCCACGTCTTCGTCAATCTCGGCGACGGCACGTACCACCATTCCGGCCTGCTCGCCATCCGCGCCGCCGTCAGCGCCAAGGCGAACATCACCTACAAGATCCTCTACAATGACGCGGTCGCCATGACCGGCGGCCAGAAGGTCGACGGCCCGTTGAGCGTTGCGGACATCACGCGGCAGCTTGCGGCGGAACAGGTTGCCCGCATCGTCGTATTGTCCGAGGAGCCCTCACGCCACAGCCCGCATGTGCTTGCGCCCGGAACCGCCATTCATCACCGCGATGATCTCGATCAGGTCCAGCGTGACTTGCGTGAAACCTCCGGCGTTACCGTGCTCATATTCGACCAGACCTGCGCGGCCGAGAAGCGCCGACGCCGGAAACGCGGCGAATTGGCCACGCCTGCCAAACGCCTGTTCATCAACGAGCGCGTCTGCGAGGGGTGCGGCGACTGCAGCGTGCAGTCCAACTGCATCTCCGTCGAGCCGCTTGAGACGGAATTCGGAACCAAGCGTCGGATCAATCAGTCTTCATGCAACATGGACTATTCCTGCGCCAAGGGCTTCTGCCCGTCCTTCGTCGAGATCGAGGGCGGCGAGTTGAAACGCGTCGGGATCGCGCCTCGCCTGCTCATCGAGGGCGCAGCGACGCTGCCGGCTCCGGCGTTTGCCCATGCCGAACGCGAAATGAAGATCCTGCTGACCGGCATCGGCGGCACGGGCGTCACCACGACGTCCGCCATACTCGCGATGGCCGCCCATATGGACGGCAAGCAGGCCGCAACGCTCGACGTGACCGGCCTCGCCCAAAAGGGCGGCGCGGTGCTCTCCTATCTTGCCATCGCACCGGAAAATGCGCCGGCCCCCTTCGCCAAGATCGCACCGGGCGAGGCGGATACGATCATCGCGGGCGACATTGTAGTGGCGGCCGGCGACGCCTGCCTCACGCTCTGCGATCCGTCGCGTACCGTCGCCGTTGCAGATGGCGACATCGCCCCCACCGCCGAATTCGTCCTGCACGGCACGCAGACCTACCGCACGAGCCGTCCGCAGATCCGGCTGCGCAACGCCGTCCGCACACTGACGAGCCACAGTGTCGGTTCGGCGGCCGAGGCGCTCATCGGCGACACGCTCTATGCCAACATGATGCTGACCGGAATTGCGTGGCAGCAGGGCCATCTGCCGCTGTCTCTCAAGGCCATCGAGCAGGCCATCAAGCTGAATGGCGCAGCGGTCGAAGCCAATCTGGCCGCGTTCCATGCCGGGCGGCTGCTCGCGGCAAAACCTGAAGCGCTCGCACCCTATCTGCCGAAAGCGGATGGCGAAACGCGCGAAGATCCGGACAGCCTGATAAGCCGGCTCGCCCGCGAACTTGCCGCCTATCAGGACGAAGCCTATGCGCAACGTTACATACGTCTCGTCTCGCAAACCCGCATGGCCGAGATGGCGCTGCTGGAACGTTCCGCGCCGCTGGACCGTTTACCACTGACGGATGCGGTCGCGCGCGGCTTCTTCAAACTGATGGCATACAAGGACGAGTATGAAGTTGCCCGGCTTTACGCCGATCCGGCCTTCAGGGCGAAGCTTGCCGAGACCTTCAGTGACAAGGGCCGCATCAGCGTGCTGCTTGCGCCGCCGCTGCTGTCGCGCATCGATCCGGCGACGGGGCGTCCGCAGAAGATGCGGTTCGGCCCGTGGATATTCCCGATGTTCCGTGTGCTGGCGAAGCTGAAGGGACTGCGCGGGACGCGCCTCGATCCGTTCGGATGGTCCGGGGAGCGCCGGGCGGAACGCCAGCTGATCGACGATTACGAGGGCATGATCGGGAAGCTGCTGCCGGCACTGTCGCGCCGCAATCTCGACAAGGCGATCGAGATCGCAAGGCTCCCGCAACAGATTCGCGGCTATGGTCCGGTCAAGGCGGAGAGCATGAAGACGGTGGAAGCGCTGAAGGAGAAGCTGCTGGCCGAGTTCAGCGCGCTGAGCACCGAACCGGAACACGCGGAACAGCTTCCGCTCATCGCCGCGGAGTGATCCATTTATCACCTCTCCCACTGGGAGAGGTCGGCGCGCCAAGTGCCGGGTGAGGGTTACGCAGTTTGAAATTGCAGGAACTTCTCCCCTCTCACTAACCCTCTCCCCACGGGAGAGGGAACGGAAATTGTTATGAAGCGGATACGCTACGAAGGAAGAAGCAATGATATTTGAATCCGTCGAATTCGACGATCACGAACAGGTTGTATTCGCCCGTGACGCGGCAAGCGGCCTCAAGGCCGTCATCGCAA
>JBHJOB010000020.1:0-187520 GCA_050330195.1 Rhodomicrobiaceae bacterium
GATAAGGGAAAGCGCTGAACGTCGAGGAATCGGGATGGAAGACATCAAGCTTCACCCAGGTTGAGGCGGGTTGGCCCCGGAGGGCTCCACTCGCCCGACGCTCAGGCGCTATGATCTCCGTGAGATCGTCGAGGAACGCTAATGGCCGCCGGCCCGCGATCATTGCCAGCAAGCCACCCTTTGAGCGATGGCGCGAACCTGATTGGCGATCCAACCTGTGCCGATGTCACCGCCGAACGTCCATGAAGAACACATGGATCTTCCGCCTCACGCTAACCCGTGACCTCCCCGAGATAACGGCGGCTCAGCCGTGCCATGATGATCGCGTTGAAGGTCACGTCGAGAAGCACCACGGCGAGCGCGAAATAAGCGGCGTACTGCTTGTAGTCAGACAGCGGCAACGAGCCCCGCCAGAAGTCCACAATGGCATAGCCGATGACCAGGATCGGCACCAGCGACACCAGAATGTCGGTCGCCATCGCGATGGATGAGCCAACGCCCGACATCGCAAGGCTTCCTGACTGTATCCACCAGTAAAAGATGCAAACGCTGCAGAATATAAAGGTCTGTTGGATCGCCGTTTCTGGCGGCGGAGAATATTCAGGTGAGCCAAAAAGCATGAATCCCATATAGACTGCAAAGAAAATTGCCGATAATTCGGCGATCATAAAAATTATACTGCGCATCATCTCGATCTCCTTGTGTTCCGGGCGCGGGGCCAGACAACCCGTTATAGTCGCCATTGTTGGCTAAACACGGCATGCTTCCAATGGTTGCGGCTTTATGTCTTCGGTGCATCCGGCAATGCGGCAAGTTCATCCGGGCGGGTGAAGGTGATCCGGTCCGGCGCGACGGCCCCCGCCGAGATCACGAAGTTCATGGCCTCGTCCAGCGTCCAGTCGGTCGAGACGACCCGTTCGACCGGCACAACCTCCAGATAGCCCGAGGTCGGGTTGGGCGTCGTGGGAACATAGACGATGGCGAGCTGCCGTCCGGTCGCTTCCTCGGTCATGACGCGGGTGACGAGGCCGACGGCCTTCATCTCGGTCGAGGGAAAGTCGATCAGCACGACGCGCTGAACGCCGTCAGGCTGCTGCTGCAGCGCGCCGATGAGCTTCTTGACACCGCCATAGATCGTCTGGACCAGGGGAAGCCTGTTGAGAATGAGCTCGATGGCGTTCAGGATCTGTCGCCCGATGACGCGGTTGGCGACCCAGCCCAGCAGGTAGAACATCCCCAGCGTGAGGAGAATGGCGATGATGTCATCGGTGAGCGGCCAGCTTATGCGTTCGGCAAGTTCGGGCGCGCTCCGTGTGAGTTGCTCGCGGGTCGCGGCGACGATGGGGCTGCCGATGCGCAGAAGCTGCCGGAAAACGAAGTCGACGACCAGCCATGTGACCCACAAAGGAATGACCGTCAGAATTCCGGCCAGAATATAGCGTCCGATATGAGCCATGTGGTCGTCCTCCCCCGGGGCCCGCCTTCGAGGCGCGCAGCCTGGCCGACCGTTGATTTTCTCTGTTTAACCGCCTCGGACGGATCGCGAAACGAAAATCGTGCGACACCTGCTGACGAAACACGGAGGTCGTTTTCCCGCAGCGTCGGCGCCCTTGCCGGAAAAAGCTGTAAATCGTCGTCTCCATCACCGCGCCGATGCCTGCCAGCGGCATCGTCAAGTTAACTGGCGCGGGGACACATCTCAGGCAAAGGCAACGCGCTGCCGGGAGCGCAGAAGCAGCGCAAGCGCGATCGCCATGTTCACGGCGTTCCAGGCCAGACCGTTCAGAAATGCCGTTTGATACGATCCTGTCAGGTCAAAGATCACGCCGGAGATCCATCCACCGGCGGCCATGCCGAACACTGACGCGAAGATGACGACGCCGACGCGGGTTCCTGCTTCCCTGGCGGGCATTGTCTCGCGGACGATGATCGCATAGCTCGGCACCAGCCCGCCCTGAAAGAGGCCGAACAATGCGGAGACGATATAGAGCGGCGTCAAACCGTCAAAGAACAGATACATCGTGAGCGCCGAAGCCTGCGCCACCGAACCGATCAGCAATGTCGCCAGCCCGCCGAGGCGGTCGGCAATGAAGCCCGAACCGATGCGGCTGATGATGCCGAAGGCCAGCATGATCGACAACATCTCGGCGCCGCGCGCAACGCCGTAACCGAGATCTCCGCAATAGGCGACGATATGCACCTGTGGCATCGCCATGGCGACACAGCAGGAGAAGCTGGCCAGCGAGAGGATGGCGGTCAGCGCGTTGGCGCTGAGCCTGAGATCGAACCTGGGCCGCGCGGTAGAATCCGGCACGTGCCGCTGGAACCGGCGGATGCCGGAGCGCAGGATGAAAACCAGTATAGTCATCGCCACCGCACAGAAAATGCCGATGGCGATATGCGTCGTCTGCCAGCCATAATGCGCGATGCCGCGCTCGATAAGCGGCGGCCAGATCGCGCCAGCCAGGTAATTGCCGCTGGCTACGATGGTCACGGCGATGCCCCGCCGGCGCACGAACCAGTGCGACGCTTCCGCCATCAAAGGCGCAAAGGTCGCGGAAGCCCCAAGCCCGACGAAGAAATGCATGATCGTAAACTGCCAGAGAGCGGTCGCGGAGCCGGCGCCGACATATCCGATCAGCAGGGAAATAACGCCCATGCCCATGGCCAGCACGATGCCGAACCGGTCCGTCAGCCGGCCGATGAGCACGCCACCACTGCCGAAGCCCAGCATTGCGAGGGTGTAAGCGAGGGAAACGTCGCCGCGTGTGACGCCGAATTCGGCCTGCACATTCGGCAGCGCCACGACGATCGACCACATGCCGATACTTCCGACCGTGCCGATAGCAAGACCGATCAGCAATCGCCGCCAGGCAACGGCGGAGTCAGGCACGAAAATCGCAGCACCTGGGGGCGCGGGAAATGATGTCGTCACCTGGAGTCCTCCGTCGGCGCGGCTCTGGAGTCTGGGAGGTATTCCGGATGCCGGGAAATCTTGGGCCACTTGCGGCCAGAAGCGGCCGCGATGTCGTCGGCAATATACGCTCGGAGCAGTTGGAACGAAAGTGGTATGAGGTGCATGAGCCAGGACTCGACATGATACATGTTTCGGTCCTCAAGGCTCCGAGGTGAATGGCGTGGCGTGCCTGTGTCGACCAGATCGGAACCTTCTGCTATCCATTCGGTTCTAATCCATATGAAAACGACCGGCCAGCGCTACTCCGACGCGCTCCTGTCCTGTTTCCGAGCTGTGGCGCATGAACGGCATCTATTGTGGTCCTCCACCCCTTCCGGATGAGATCTGGACGCGATGGAATCTTGATCCGGTTCTGATTGGCGCACTCCTCCTGTGCGCGTTTCTCCTGCGACGCGACCGCTTGGGGCAACTCGGTCTTGCCGTGCTCGCTGTGGCGTTCATCTCGCCGCTATGCGCGCTTTCATCAGCGCTGTTCTCGGCGCGGGTCGTGCATCATGTGCTGCTCGTCGCCGTCGCGGCCCCTTTGATCGCGAGCGCAATGCCGTCGCGCCGCACCGGTTCAATCACCTTACCTTTCGCGCTCGCCACCTCGGTCCTCTGGTTCTGGCACCTGCCTGATCCTTACGATCTGGCGCTTGGCAATATCGGGATCTACTGGATCATGCAACTGACCCTGCTCGGCAGCGCGCTCTGGTTCTGGCGGGCCGTATTCGCACCCGGCCGGGGACCTGTTGACGGGCTGCTGTTCATTTTTCTGGCCTTCGCGCAGATGGGAATGCTGGGCGCGCTCCTTACCTTCGCGCCGACGCAGCTTTACGCGGCGCATGCCCTGGCTCCGCTCGAATGGGGGCTGACGCCGCTCACCGACCAGCAGCTCGGCGGTCTGGTGATGTGGGTGCCGTCCGCGCTGCCCTATGCGGCGCTGGCGATCCTGGTGGCTCGGCGCAACTGGGCGAACCTGCGGCGCGGTGTGGCATGATGGAGTGGCTACTCACGACGGTCCCCTATCTCAAGGTCGCGCATATTGTCGCCCTCTCACTGTGGTGCGGCGGGATCATTGCCCTGCCGCTGATGTTGTCGCGGCACGATCCGGCCGGTTCGCCTGAGGACTACCGGCGCATCCGCCGGGCGACGCATATGACTTACACGCTTGCCGTGACGCCGGCGGCAGTCATCGCGGTCGTTGCCGGGACGTGGCTCATCTTCCTGCGGGAGTTGTTTGTGCCGTGGCTCTACGCGAAGCTCCTTGCCGTTGCGCTTCTCGTCGCCGCCCATGCCTGGGTCGGTCATATTATTGTGACCGTGGCCGAGATGGACGAGCGTTACCAGCCGCCCCATCCCTACCTCGTGGTGACCGCGGCGCTTGTTCCCATGATTGCGATTCTTTGGCTCGTGCTCGGCAAGCCCGATCTTTCGGGCATCGAGTTCCCGAACTGGCTGATGGAGCCGGGAAACCGTCAGTTGCCTTTCGAAATACCCAATCGATAATCGAAGACGAGTTTGCCGCCATGCCAGCCGGTCAGCACCACCATGATCACACACAGCCCCGACAGGAGAATTCCGTAGGGCAGCACCGCCGTCTCGTAACCGTAAAGCCGATGGCCCCAGTTTGCGCCAAGCAGCCCGAGCAGCGTGACTGCAATGATGGCGTGCGTCCAGGGCGCAGCGCGCGCCCGGATGCCAGACACGAAGAGCAACTCGACCGTGCCGGAGAACGCCGCGAATATGCCGAAGAGGAAGCCAGTTCCCGCAGCCCAGAGGGCAGCCCGCGCCCAGAAGGCGTCCCCCGTCCACCAATAGAGCATGTCGGCGCCCAGCGTGCAGAAGGTGAGCGCGATGGGAAAGGAGACGCTCATGGCGTGGATCGGATGGCCGAAGATGGCGATCTGCGATTCGGTGTCCTCGAAACCCTCCTGCTGCGCGATCGGGTCGATCCTTTTCGATGTGTTGTCCTGCGGCATGGTCGGTCGCTCCTGAAATCCCTTGCTACGGGCATAACGCCTTTGGCGATCACAGGTTGCACTGGCGCGTTGTCGACTGTCGATCCAGCGGGGCCGGCGGCCGGCCACATCGCGACGCTCTGGTGGGTCATGCTGATAGGCTCGGTTCTGATCTTTGCTTTTGTGATGGGGCTCATCGTAGCTGCCTTCGCGCGGCGCGGCGGAGGCGCAAGCTCGATACGGCTCTGGATCATCGGACTGGGCCTCGCTTTCCCGATGGCGGTGCTTGCGGCTCTCCTGGCCTACGGGCTGGTCGTCGGCGAACGCCTCCTGCCGCGACAGGACGACCGCGTCGTATCGGTACGGGCGGAGGCCCGGAAGTGGAGTTGGAGCTTCTCCTATGACGATGCGCCGGGGCTCGTGACGGAGAATATCCTGCACATTCCCGCCGGCCGTCCGGTCGATGTCTCGATCACCACGGCCGACGTGATCCACAGCTTCTGGGCGCCGCGGCTGGCCGGCAAGCTCGACGCGATTCCCGGACATGTCAACGTGCTCAGGATCGAGGCGGATCTGCCTGGCAGCTATCAGGGGCAGAGCGCGGAGTTCAGCGGCGACGGCTACCTGGGGCATCGGTTCGTCGTTATCGCCCATGAGCCGGCGGAATGGGAGCAGCTTATGGCGAGGGGGAACGAATGAACGCACTGGAGAGACACCGCAAGCTCCAAGCGATCTGGTCATCGGCGCCCGGTTGGAAAGGCTGGTTCAGCAGCGTGAACCACACCGACCTCGGGCGGATGTATCTGGTCACGTCGTTCTTCTTCTTTCTGGTCGGCGGCATCCTCGCCATGCTGATCCGCGCCCAGCTGGCGACGCCGCACTCGGCCTTCGTCGGGCCCGAGGTCTACAGCCAGTTCTTCACCATGCACGGGACCATCATGATGTTCCTGTTCGCAATCCCGACCTTCGAGGGCATGGCGATCTACCTGCTGCCGAAGATGCTGGGCGCCCGCGACCTCGCCTATCCACGGCTGACCGCCTATGGCTACTGGTGCTATGTCTTCGGCGGCTCGATCCTGCTCTTTTCCCTGCTGGCCGGCATCGCGCCCAATGGCGGGTGGTTCATGTATCCGCCTCTGACCGGGCCGATCCACTCGCCGGGCATCAATACCGATTTCTGGCTGATCGGCGTCACCTTCGTGGAGATCTCGGCGATCGCGGCGGCCGTCGAAATCACGGTCTCCGTCCTGCGTTACCGGGCTCCGGGCATGTCGCTCGACAAGATGCCGATCTTCGCCTGGTACGCGCTCATCACGGCGCTGATGATCCTCATGGGCTTTCCGCCGCTGATCCTGGGTTCGATCCTGCTTGAGGTCGAGCGGGCCTTCGGGCTACCGTTCTTCCAGGTCGATTTGGGTGGCGACAGTCTGCTCTGGCAGCACCTCTTCTGGCTGTTCGGGCATCCCGAGGTCTACATCATCTTTCTGCCTGCGGCCGGCGTCATCTCAACCGTGCTGCCCGTGATGGCGCGAACCACGCTGCTCGGCTATGGCTGGGTCGTGGCGGCCGCGGTCGCGCTCGCCTTTCTGAGCTTCGGACTCTGGGTCCACCACATGTTCACGACGGGCATCCCGCATCTGGGCCTGGCCTTTTTCTCGGCCGCATCGACGCTCGTCGCGGTGCCGACCGCAGTGCAGCTCTTCGCCTGGATCGGCACGATGTGGAAAGGGCGGCCAGAGCTCCACCTGCCAATGCTGCATATCCTCGGCTTCTTTGTGACCTTCGTCATAGGCGGGCTGACCGGGGTGATGGTCGCGATGGTGCCGTTCGACTGGCAAGCGCACGACACAGCCTTCGTGACCGCGCATCTGCATTACGTGCTCTTTGGCGGCTTCGTTTTCCCGATGCTCGCGGCCCTCTATTACTGGCTTCCGCATCTGACCGGGCGGCAACGGTTCTTCCGCATTGGCGAAGTCGCGTTCGTCATTATCTTCATCGGCTTTCACGGCACCTTTCTCGCCATGCACTGGGTTGGGCTCTTGGGCCAGCGCCGCCGCATCTGGACCTACGACGCGGACGCCGGCTGGACCACCATCAACCTGATTTCGTCGATAAGCGGCTTCCTGGTAGCGTTCGGATTGGCCATCATTCTTTTAGAGGTCATCCTCAACTTCTTCGTTGCGGTGCGCGGCCGGCGCAATCCGTGGCGCGCGGGATCGTTCGAATGGGCGATGATGACGCCGCCCGCCGCCTATAATTTCGCCAGCCTGCCGCATGTGGATACGCGAGAACCACTCTCGGCCGACCCGGACCTTGCCGTAAAGCTGGCGCGGGGCGAGGGCTATCTCGGAACGCCGCGTGACAACCGGCGCGAGACGCTGACGGTCGAGACCGCGAGAGGCGCGCCGGAGCAGATCGTGATCTATCCCGGCAATAGCTATCTGCCGATCGTCATGGCTGCGGTCACTGGCGCTTTCTTCCTTTCGTTCCTGTTGAAGATCTATTGGCTTGCCCCGGTCGCTCTCGCGGGCGTCGCCGCTCTCGCTTGCCGTTGGGTGTGGGTGCTGGGGCATCGGCATGATCGCGGGCCGGAGGATGTGGGGCTGGGCGTTGCGCTGCCTTATGCATCCGAAGTGGACCGCTCGCCCGGATGGTGGGGCTCGCTTTTCCTGCTCGTCGCCAATGCCGTGTTCTTCGGCTCACTGATCTTCGGTTACGCTTTCCTCTTCACCGTTGCGCCGGGCTGGCCGCCGCCCGAATGGCTTGAGCCATCGCTGCTTCAGCTCTTTGGCGGCGTGGCAGGGGCGGCTCTTGCCGCTATCGGAATGCGGCTTGCCATCAGAAGCAACAGGCGCGGCGCCCCGGCCTTACCCGGAATTGCCCTTTCGGGCGCGGGCGCGCTTGCCGTTCTCCTAGCGCTTGCCGCGCTTCTCCTGCGGATACCGCCGCCGAGCGAACATGCCTACAACGCAACTCTCCTGGTCCTTGGCGGCTACGGCGCGTTCCACGCCCTGCTGGCGATGCTGATGCTGGGTTTCCTCGCGGCGCGCATCCTCCATGGCTTCGTCTCCCCGCAGCGCAGGGCCGAGTTGCCGATCGTGGGGCTCTGGGTCGATTACATGGCCGTGATCGGCGTGCTTACGCTCGGCGTCGCTCATTTGCCGGGGGTGACATGACCGATATCGTCCGTATCCTGATCGCTCCGCTGGTCTGGCTGGCCTCTTTCAGCGCCGTCTATGGTTTGCACGGACTGGCCTGCGCCTTCGGTTGGAATGAAACCGCCCTTTTGGGTGTCTCGCTCCTCCGCCTCGTCCTGACGGCAGGCTGGCTGAGCGCCATTGCGGTGCAGGGCCTGATCCTCGCGGGGCTCTATTCACAGCGCTTCGCCTCGCCATCCCCCTTTGTCCGGGGCGTCAGCCTGATGACGGGCTGGACAGGACTCGTGGCGACGCTGTGGTCGCTGTTTCCGGTGGTGGCGACATCGTCCTGTCAGTGAATGCCGGAGGATGACGCCCGCTTCACGTCAATATCCCGACCTCTTTCGGAACGAATCCATCGAATTCGCATTTGCCTTTAACAGCCGAAGCGAAGGAGGACAGCCATGGCGATGCCTATCAGTCGGAATATTGAGCGAAACGCGGGCTTCTGGCTGACCATGGCGCTTGCATGCATTCTTGTCCTCTTTGGGCTGCCGATTTTAGTGGGAGGCGTCTGGCTGATCTCTCTTGGCGGCTCCTGGTACTACCTGTTTGCCGGATTGGGGCTTTTGCTCACGGCATGGTTTCTCTTCCGCCGATCCATGTTCGCGGTCTGGATTTATCTGCTTGTCTTCACTGGCACACTGATCTGGGCCTTATGGGAAGCCGGTCTGGATGGCTGGGCGCAACTGCCTCGCCTGCTCGCGCCGTCGATTGTTCTCGTGCTCGTCCTTCTCACAATTCCGGTTCTGCGCGGACATTTCATCAAAGCGAAAGAGCGGACGCTGGCGAGCACCGCCGGGCTTGTCGCCTTGGGCGCGATCTGGGCTATTCTGCTGGCCGCGCCGGAAACGAGGGTGATCGCGCAGCAGATCGAAGATCAGACGCCGGCGACCGAGGCGACGGACGATCCGCCCATCGCACCAGATGCGGAGCAGGCTCCACAGCCTCCTGCCGCGGAGCCCGACGCCCAGGCGACAGATGACCCGCCTGCTGCGGCTGCCAGCTACCCCACGCGGATGGCCGGGGCTGACTGGCCCGCCTATGGCGGCGCCAATCATGCGACCCGCTATTCGCCGCTCAACCAGATCACCCGCGAAAATGTCGGCAATC
The DNA here is from genome assembly GCA_050330195.1 of Rhodomicrobiaceae bacterium. Lineage (GTDB taxonomy): Bacteria > Pseudomonadota > Alphaproteobacteria > Rhizobiales > Rhodomicrobiaceae > JAHQVI01. Next base: position 9,228 of record JBHJOB010000020.1, read on the forward strand.
TCGAACAGGTCTGGGAATTCCGCACTGGCGACATGCCCGAGGGAGATGAGCGCTTCTCAAACCAGAACACCCCACTCAAGATCGGCGACAGGCTGTATCTGTGCTCGGCAATGAATCAGGTCATCGCGCTCGACGCCGCCACGGGGCTGGAAATCTGGCGCTATGATCCGGGGGTCTCCAAGGACGCCATTCCCTACAACGCGACCTGCCGCGGACTGGCCTATTACCAATCTCCGACCATCGATTCGTCGGAAGCTTGCGCCACCCGCGTCCTCATGAACACGCTCGACGCTCGGCTGATCGCACTCGACGTCCGAACCGGCCAGCTTTGCTCGGGGTTCGGCCAAGGCGGCATTGTCAATCTCGAAGAAGGCATCGGCCATACCGCGCCGGGCTGGTACGCGCCAAGCTCTCCTCCCACCGTCGTGCGCAACATTGCGGTGGTCCATTCTCAGGTGAGGGACGGCCAGCGCCGAAATGCGCCCTCGGGCGTCATCCGGGGCTATAACGCCGAAACCGGCGAGATGGAATGGGCCTGGGACATGGGCCGCCCCGGCGAGACCGGCCTGCCGCCTGAAGGCGAGACCTATACGCGCGGCACCCCCAACGTATGGACGATCGCCTCCGGCGACAACGAACTCGGCCATGTCTACCTGCCGCATGGCGTGCCCGCCGTGGACTATTGGGGCGGTGACCGCTCCGAAGCGGAAAACACCTATTCGACAGCGCTGGTGGCGCTCGATGTGACCACCGGCCAACCTGTCTGGCATTACCAGACTGTCCGCTACGACGTCTGGGACTACGATCTCGGCTCGCAAGGCACGCTTGTCGACTTCGAGACCCCGGAAGGCACAGTCCCGGCGCTGATCCTGCCCACCAAGGTCGGCATGTTCTGGATTTTCGACCGGCGCAACGGCAACCTGCTGGTCGAGGTCGAGGACCGCCCGGCGCCGCAGGGGGGGGTGGAGCCCGATCGGCTCTCGCCGACGCAGCCCTTCGTGGTCGACTTCCCCAACGTTCTGAAGCCCGACATAGAGGAACGGCATATGTGGGGCATGACGCCGCTCGACCAGCTCTGGTGCCGCATCCAGTACCGCCAGAGCAATTACGAAGGCATGTACACCCCGCCATCGACCGATTGGTGGATCCAGTTCCCCGGCTATAATGGCGGATCGGACTGGGGCGGCGTGGCCGTGGATCTCGAACGCAACATCATGGTCGCTAACTACAACATCACCGCCAACCGCAATCGGCTGGTGCCGCGCGAGGAGGTTGAAGCGCACGGGATCGTGCCTGTCGACGAGCCGGGCTTCGCCGACAACAGCCCCGACGACATCTCGCCCCAGGGCGACACTCCTTACGGCATCGAGGTCAATGCCGGCTGGCGCGTGCCATTCACCGGCTTGCTGTGTACGCAGCCGCCCTATGGCGGCATCATGGCCGTCGATCTGAACAGCCGGGAAGTGCTTTGGGATCGGCCGTTCGGCACAGCGCGCGGCGATGGTCCGTGGGGCATTCCCTCGCGTCTGCCCCTCAGGATCGGCACACCCAACAATGGCGGCGCGGTCGTTACCGAGAGCGGGCTGATTTTCATTGCGGCGGCAACCGACGATCTTGTTCGCGCAATCGATATCGAAACGGGTGAAGAGCTCTGGAGCGATGTCCTTCCAGCGGGCGGACAGGCCGGCCCGGCTATGTATGAGGTCAATGGCCGCCAGTATCTCGTCATCAACGCGGGCGGCCATAATTTCATGGAAACCCCTATCGGCGATCATTTCATCGCTTATGCTCTACCGGAGACATGAATCGTCTTGCAGGCAGAAAAGGAACAAAAGGGCGCTCAACTCCACCGTTGTTCACGGTCCCCTCGAAAAGATGCACACGGTGAACCGTCTTGCCTTTCGTCTGGATCGGCGCAGTGAGACGGCGCAAGTTCCGCAAGCGGTGAAATCACACGAGGGGCAAGGAGGAACACATGCGGGTGACCGGTGAAAGCCGCTCCATAGAGCTTCAATCGACCTCGGCCGTCGTCACCGACGCCGCGCCGGAAGCGGCAAGGGGCGCACAGCCGGTCCGGATCGTGATATGCGGAGGCGGGGCAGCCGGGGTCGTTCTGGCGTCTACGCTGGCCCGGCAGAACCGCCGTGGGCAGAAATTCGCTGTAAGCCTTGTCGATCCGGACGCCTCGCATGTTTGGAAACCGTTGTTGCACGAGTTCGCTGCGGGAAGCTCCGAAACCAGCCTCCACAAGATGGATTACATTGCCCTGGCGCGCCGCCACGGCTTTTTTTTCAGCCAAGGCTCCCTCAAGGAGATCGATCGTGAGAGCAAGATGGTCCTGCTCGGCGAGGCGCATGACGAAACGGGCGTCGAAATAGCGCCCGACGGCCGGCGTCTGCCGTATGATTATCTGGTCGTGGCGGTTGGCGGGGTTACGGACGATTTCGGCATATCCGGCGTTCAGGAGCACGCCTGGATGCTTGACAGCGCCGCGGACGCGCAACGCATTCACCGCCGGATTCTCCAATACTGCATGCGCGCGAATTACACGCCGGATATTCAGCCTCGCTCGCATATGGACATCAATATTGTCGGCGGAGGCGCGACCGGGGTCGAACTGGCCGCAGAAATGCGCGATACGACCCGCGAGCTGCTTTCGTATGGATTGAACAATATCGTTCCGGAAGATTTCATTCGTCTACGCATTATCAATGCCGATTCCCGTCTGCTCCAGCAATTGCCGGAACGTATCGGGAATTCGGTGGAAGCGATCCTGCGCGATCTGATGGTCGATGTGCGAAACGGGGAAATGGTGACAGAAGTGGCCGAGGACCATGTCACGACGAAATCGGGCGTTCGGTTCCCGTCCGACCTGACGATCTGGGCGGCCGGCGTGAAAGCTCCCGCCTGGCTGAGCAAGATCGAGGGACTTGAGACCAACAAGGCGAACCAGCTTGTGGTGACGTCCACGCTGCAGACAACGCATGACCCGGCAATTTTCGCCATCGGCGATTGCGCTTCCGCGCCCTGGATCGGTACTGACAAGACAGTGCCGCCACGGGCGCAGGCGGCCTTTCAGCAGGCGCGCTATCTTGCCCGCGCGATACCGGCTCATCTGCGGGGTGAACGCGTCAAGCCCTTCCAATACAGCGATTTCGGCTCGCTGATTTCGCTGGGTGAGGACAATGCCGTGGGCACGCTCATGGGCTGGGTGCGCGGCGCGGGCATACGGATTGAAGGCTTCCTTGCGCAAAGCATCTATAGCTGGCTTTACAAGCGGCATCAGGCCGCGCTGTATGGCTGGTGGGGCGTCCTTCTGGACAGTCTGGGGCGCTGGATGCGCGGAGCGACCCGCCCGCGGGTCAAACTACACTGACCGAAGGCGGCGTCGCTGGGCAGCCTCCACCTTGACCGGCCGAGCCGTGGGGTCTGTTGATGAGATTGTCCGATATGCGAGCATTCCGCCGCGCGTCGCAAGCATGCTTCATCGGCATGGCGAGCCGCCAAAGCAATTAAGCGGCTGGCTGTCGCGAGCCCATTAGAGAAAGCTTGCTCGCCACTTCCCGCAGGCGTTTGAGCGCGGCCTCCACATCCGGTGTCTCCGCGACGTCGACCCGCTGCAGATACGGACAGGTGAGCACCGCAAACGCATCATGCGCGGGATCAAGGACGGGGACGGATATATCCTGAACGCCGACAAGCTGAAGACTGTCCCCTATGCGGTAGCCCCTGGCGCGAATGTCCTGAAGCAAGGTCTTGATTTTCGAGAGAAGGTCCGCCTCATTCAGACCTCCGCGTATCGCCAGCATTTCCCGGCGGCGCTCCGGCGTCTGAAACGCCAGCAGGGTCTGCCCCGAACTCGTGCTCAGGAGGTTGAGCCTGGCCCCGACGCGAAGACTGAATTCCCAGTTTGACGGTCCGCTGGTTTGGGCCACCACGACAGCCGCGCCTTTGTCCGGCGTGACCAGATGGACGGATTGCTGCGTATCCTGAGCAAAAACATCCATCAGCGGAAGCGCGCGCGCCACGAGTCGACGCACGGGCGGATGGTGACTGCCGAGGATGAATAGCTTCATGGTGAGCGCATAGCGGTCGCCTTCGAGAGAGCGGCTGACATAGTCGCGCGCCACGAGCCTTTCGAGCATCCGGTAGATCTCGCTGGGACTGCGTCCCATCGCTTTCACGATTTCGGCGCGCGTCAAACCGTTCGGCTGGCTCGACAGGAATTCGAGTATGTCGAGCCCCTTGTCCAGCGCTGGCGCCCTGTAGCGGTCTTCGTGCGTCTTGTCCTTCCCGGCCATCTTCTGGTCGCCGAAATCCGCGACCTTGGCTCCGTGGGTCTCCATCCGCCAATTTCCTGTTGCAGCGTTAATTTATATATGAATAGTATATTTGTATATAAATGATAAGAGCGACGCAGTTCGCTTGGGAGGAAATGAGACCATGAGCTTGGAGAGCAAGCGGATCTTGTTATCCGCCGAAGCAAATGGGGTTGAATTGCGTGATTCAGCGGCTACCAGCGCGCTATCCCTCAAGCATATCTCTGTAAAACGCGAAGTTGAAGCCCCGCCTTTTGTCGGGAATGCCATGAACGGCCTCGCTCGCAGCGGCGCGCGGACGATCTGAGGAGCCGGCGGTGGCCAGACCGATTATCGTCATGGACGGCATCGAGAAGCGCTTTCCCGGCGTGCACGCTCTTGCCGACGTGCGTTTCGAATTGCTGCCCGGCGAAGTTCACGCGCTGATGGGCGAGAATGGCGCAGGCAAATCGACGCTGATGAAGATTCTCGCGGGAATCTATCCCAAGGACAGCGGCACGATCCTGATAGACGGCGAGCCGGTCATCATCGAAACTCCGCGCAAGGCGCAGGACCTTGGGATCAGCATCATTCATCAGGAACTGAGCTTGATGAATGACCTGACTGCGGCACAGAATATCTTCATCGGACGCGAGCCGCGCCTGTCCTTCGGCCGGCTTGATGAATCTACCTTGAACGCCAGGACCGCCGAGATCTTTGCGTCCATGAACCTGTCGCTCGATCCGCGCACGACGGTCGGCATGCTGACGATCGCCAAGCAGCAGATGGTCGAGATCGCCAAGGCGCTCTCCTTCAATTCGCGCGTGCTGATCATGGATGAACCGACCGCCGCACTGAACAGTGCCGAGATCGCCGAATTGTTCATCATCATTCGGCGTCTCAGGGCGGAAGGCGTCGGCATCATCTATATTTCGCACAAGATGGATGAATTGAAACAAATTGCCGACCGCGTGACCGTCATGCGTGATGGGCAGTATGTCGGCACAGTCTCGGCCGCCGATACGCCGGTCAGCGAGATCATTTCCATGATGGTTGGGCGCACGCTGGCCGATGGCACGATAGAAATACCGGCGCTTGCCAGCGCGCCGGTTGTTCTGGAAGTTCGGGGGCTGAAACGGGGGCGCGAGATCCGCGATGTCAGCTTCTCGGTGAAGAAGGGCGAGATTCTGGGGTTCGCGGGCCTGATGGGCGCGGGCCGCACTGAAGTCGCACGCGCGATTTTTGGAGCGGACCCGCTCGACGCCGGCGAGATCCATGTCAACGGCAAGGCATGCGCGATCCGTAATCCCGGCGATGCCGTGAGCGCGGGGATCGGCTACCTTTCCGAGGATCGCAAGCATTTCGGATTGGCCACCGGCATGGACGTGCGCGCCAATATCGCAATGGCCAGCCTGCAGCGTTTCACCTCTGCAATCGGCACGCTCGACGAAGGGGCCATGCAGGAAGTCGCGCGCCGCTATATCGATCAGCTGACCATCCGCACACCGACGGATCGCCAGGAAGTGCGCCTGCTTTCGGGCGGCAACCAGCAGAAGGTCGTCATCGCCAAATGGCTGCTGCGAGATTGCGATATTCTGATCTTCGACGAACCGACACGAGGTATCGATGTCGGCGCAAAGAGCGAGATATACAAGCTCCTGAACAATCTTGCCGGGCAGGGGCGGGCCATCATCGTCATTTCCTCCGAACTGCCGGAGGTGCTGAGGCTCAGCCATCGCATCGCCGTCATGTGCGAGGGGCGTCTGACCGGCATTCTGCCCGGCGGTGCGGCGACGAGCCAGGAGGAAATCATGCGTCTTGCAACACAGCGTGAAAGCGTCATGCAACCAGCGGAAGCCGAAATATGAGCACCGTGGAAACCGCCGCCCCGCCCGGATTTGCCGCCCGTTTGTTCAGCTCCGGCGCGCATCAGAAGCTGCTTGCCTTCGCCAGCCTGATTGCTCTTCTGATCGGTTTCACGCTCGCTTCGCCGAACTTCATGCAGATGTCGAACATCATCGCGATTCTGCAGGCGACCTCGGTGAACGGCGTGCTTGCGATCGGCGTGACGCTGGTCATCATCACGGGCGGCATCGACCTTTCCGTCGGCACGCTGATGACCTTCTGCTCGGTGATCGCCGGCGTCGTCCTGACCTATTGGGGCTTGCCTTTGCCGCTCGGCATCATTGCCGCCATCGCAGCGGGCGCACTCTGCGGGCTCACCTCGGGCACCTTCGTCGCAAAGATGAAGATCCCGCCCTTTATCGCCACACTCGGCATGATGCTGATGCTCAAGGGGCTTTCGCTGGTCATCTCGGGGACGCGGCCGATCTATTTCAACGATACGCCGGGATTTACCGATATTTCCAGCGGTTCGCTGATCGGAGCCGTCATTCCCGGCCTGCCGATTCCCAACGGCGTGCTGATCCTTTTCCTCGTAGCGATCGCCACGAGCTACATTCTCGGCCGCACGATTCTCGGCCGCTATACATTCGCACTGGGCTCAAACGAGGAGGCGGTGCGCCTGTCCGGGGTCAACACCGATGCCTGGAAGATGGCCATTTACGCGCTCGCAGGCGGTATTTGCGGAATTGCGGGCCTGCTCATCGCCTCGCGTCTCAACTCTGCGCAACCGGCGCTCGGTCTCGGCTACGAACTTGAGGCCATTGCCGCTGTCGTCATCGGCGGCACGTCGCTGGCGGGCGGACGCGGGACGATCCTCGGCACGCTGATCGGCGCGCTGATCATGTCGGTGCTGGCCAACGGGTTGCGCATCCTGTCGGTCGCGCAGGAGTGGCAAACCGTGGTAACCGGAGCGATCATCATTCTTGCCGTCTATGCTGATATGCTGCGCAAGCGCCGCATGGCGTGAGGCGAGCCATGATATGATGCAACAACACGCCGGATCAACCGGACGCACTGAAAACAAGATCGACCAAACCTGAGGAGGAAACATGTTTACAAGACGGACGATGATCGGCGCAATCGGCGCGGTTGCCCTGCTTGCCAGCGGGGCCGCTGCCAGCGCGCAGGACAAGATTTACATTCCAATGATCTCGAAGGGCTTCCAGCATCAGTTCTGGCAGGCGGTGAAAGCCGGCGCCGACAAGGCGGCCGCGGAACTGAATGTCGAGGTCACATTCGAGGGCCCCGACAATGAAACGATGGTTGACCGGCAGATCGACATGCTGTCGGCGGCACTGGCCAAGAAGCCGGCGGCGCTCGGCTTCGCGGCGCTCGACAGTCAGGCGGCAATCCCGCTCTTGCGGCAGGCCGACGAGGCCGGCATTCCCGTGATCGCCTTCGACTCCGGCGTCGATAGCGACATCCCGAAGGCAACCGCGGCCACCAACAACGTAGCCGCCGCCGCACTGGCTGCCGACAAGATGGCCGAGCTGATTGGCGGCTCCGGCAAGGTCGCCGTCGTCGCCCATGACCAGACCAGCCGCACGGGCATTGACCGCGTTGACGGTTTCGTGAACCGCGTGAAGGAGAAATATCCCGATATTGAGGTCGTCACCGTCCAGTATGGCGCGGGAGACCATTTGAAATCGACCGAGATCACCAAGTCGATCCTGCAAGCCAATCCCGATCTGAAGGGCGTCTTTGGCGCGAATGAGGGATCGGCCATCGGCGTTGTCAACGGCGTACGGGAGATGGATCGCAAAGGCGTAACTGTCGTTGGCTATGATTCCGGCACTCAGCAGAAGCAAGCCATCAAGGATGGGCTGATGGCTGGCGCCATCACGCAGAATCCGGTCGGCATCGGTTATGAGACTGTGAAAGCGGCTGTCGCTGCCGCCAAGGGAGAGACCGTGCCGAACAGTATCGACACCGGCTTCTACTGGTACGACAAGACCAACATGGACGATCCGGAAATCGCCGCCGTTCTCTACGACTGACGGATTGAGGCGCGCTGCAAATTGTCAGAGCGGGATGAACGGAACACTCCGGAATGCGTCCCGCTCTGCTGACCATTTCGCAAGCGGAGTATCGCTTGTTCTTCCTGCATTGACGCTTCAGCGCCTGAGGAGACAAACCCATGCTTCGCGGGATCGATCCGCTCCTGTCCCCGGACCTGCTGCGTATCCTGCGCGCGATGGGCCATGGCGACGAAATCGTCATAGCCGACGCAAACTTCCCGGCTGAGTCGAACGCCCGGACGCTCGTGCGACTGGAGGGAGCCGATGCGACAAGGGTGCTGCGAGCGGTTCTCAGCGTCATGCCGCTTGATGGTTTCGTCGCTGATCCGGCAATCAGCATGCAGATGGTCGATGATCCGGAAGGCATGCCGCCCGTTGTTTCCCGGTTTCAGGAAATCATCGACACGGTCGCCGACAATCCGGCGCGGATCAAGCCGATCGAGCGTTTTGCGTTCTATGAAAGAGCACGCCGCGCCTTCGCCATCGTCCAGACCGGCGAGCGGCGTCATTATGGGAACATCATCGTCAAGAAGGGCGTATTGCCGCCGAAGGAAACATGAATGCCTAGCAAGCTGACGGCTGCGACCTGAACCCGCCTGCGCATTGGGAAGCGGTCGATCACGCGTCAGGAAATCGCTTTAGATTCGGCATTGTCCTGCCTTTTTCACCGCGTAATGTCGAATCATGAACATTTCAGGGATTGTATCTCTTGGCGATCCTGCTTGAAGAGGGACGCCCTCCTTGCGGGCATTCGACGACGGAGCGGAACATGACTCGTTCAGCCGCCATTTCTTGGACAATCGGTTTGGCAGTCTCGTCCGCCGCCCTCTCATTATGGCAACTGCCGGCCAAGGCTGACGACGGAGGAGTTGACAAGGTCGAAACGCGGCCCCAACCCATCGAGCCGAAAACAGTGCGTGTCATCTTGCTGCCACCAGCCAGCGATGCGGTATTCGGTTTGAGGCCTCCCGGCTCGGCGACAGCGGCGCACGTCATATCAGTGCAACCGGTCGGCGAGACCGCAGCCGCCCCGCCGCCCCTGAAGTCTGGGAAAATTCAGGAGGATGCAGCATTCGTCGAGGGCGCTTTGCATGAGAGTCCTCCGCGCGCAGCTTTGCAACCATCAGCCAGCAACGCTCCAACGGCTCAGCCTCGCGCGGAGCCAGCAAAAATCCGGGACGATGCAGCATCCGTCGAGCCCCCCGCATCGCCCGGACGTCCTCCGCAAGTTGCTTTGCTGCCGCCAGCCAGCGATGTTGCATCCGATCAGCCGCGCGCCGAACCTGCCAAGCCCCGGAAGGACGCATCGCTGGTCGAGATCCCCTCATTGCCTGAGCGCCCGCCATTTCGAACGGTCCTTTATGATGTCGAGCCCGTGGAGAATGAGCGCGAGGCCGCCGCTAGCTTCCGGGAACAGCCTCGCGAACCCGCATCGCTAATGGGTAGGGTCAACTCCGTCTTCCAACCCCTCGCCAATCTCTGGCCGGGCAACAGGCGGGCAAACGAGGAGGTTTCGCCAACCACCGAGGATAATGGCCGCAGCGTAGCGAGACCTGCCTTTACCGACGCCGACCCGGCGAGTGACAAAGCTGACGCCGGATCGAAACCGGCTTCCTTTTTGAAAACGCTGCGCTTCTGGGAACGTTGAAGTAGCAGCTGATCCTTTAGAAATGCCGGTGTTTGTGAACGCGGGACACTATGACGGCGGCGCTTGCCCAGCGCGTTCGCTGGCTGTTTGGAGCGGGAAATCCACAGCACACGTATCATGCACTGCGTCGTTTTTGACCTGGCTTTCAACAGCAGGGCCGGCATGTGCCACCGTTGCATCTGCATCGCTCTGTGGCACGCTATACAGCGCCAGCGCCAGCACGATGTGCAACAGGCTCGCGCCTCCTGGCCTCATCCCCTGTGCGCAGGTGCTTGCGTCATCCCTGGGCCGCCCAGATGTAGGCGGCATAACCCGCCAGCATGGCCAAGCCGAACCCGCGCCCGATCATAGGACGGGTCAGCAGCAGGGCAGTGAGGACCAGCGAAACGGCGATCATGACCGGAAGGTCGAAGGTCAGGAACCGCGAAGCCACCGGTATCGGCGCGATCAGCGCGGTTACCCCCAGAATGCCCAGCAAATTGAAAATGTTCGACCCGACGATGTTGCCGATGGCGATCTCCGACTGGCGCCGAAAGGCAGCGATAAGGGATGTTGCAAGCTCGGGCAACGACGTGCCGACGGCGACGACGGTCAGGCCGATGAAGGCTTCCGATATGCCGTAGCTGCGGGCAATGGCAACTGCCCCGTCCACCAGAAACCGCGCGCCGACCATCAATGCAACGAGACCACCGATAACCCACAGAACCGACACGAGCGTGGAGGTCGACGCCGGCATGTCGACATCTTCCGGCACGGTCTCGCCGGGCTGGCGGTAGGCCCAGACCAGATAGGCAGCCAGACACGCCACCAGCGCCAGCCCGGACACCCGGCCCATCTGCCCCATGGCGAAGATGGGCGCGAGCACGAGCGCCGCCGCCATCATCACGGCCGTGTCGCGGCGCAGCGTCGCCCCCATGACCTTGATCGGCCAGACCAGCGCCGACAGGCCGATGATCAGCAGAATATTGGCGATGTTCGACCCGACAACGTTGCCGAGCGCGATATCGGGCACGCCGCGCCATGCGGCATCGACCGATACCAGAAGCTCGGGCGTCGAAGTGCCGAAGCCAACAACCGTCAATCCGATCAGCAGCGGTGAAATCGCCATGCGCCGGGCGATGCCGACGCTGCCGCGCACGAGGGCCTCGCCGCCGAAGAACAGGCCGATCAAGCCGGCCAGAAGGTAGAGATAGTCCACTTTGATCCCCCGTGCGGGCAGTTGATCCACCCGAGCACGGATTTGTGCGCTCCAGGGAAGTCCTGCAAGACGCAGTTGAAATTAAAACCATGCAGATGCAACCGTGGCTCGGATTTGTGGTTGATAAAAATCGAAGGGGAAAACAGGAAGCCAAAACAGGCAATTACATGGATGACATGCCGGGCGCCAATCGGTGTGCCGCCAAACCGGCGGATTGCCTCGGGTGCCTGCCTTGTCTGGAGATCTGGATGAACAACTGCGGCGTTTCAATGACCTGGGAGGTAATCGACGGCAGCCTTCGCATGGTTTGATCATGGCGTCCAGGCACCGACGGCATTGGCCGCTCGCTTCGCTCGATGCTGTGCCTGCCTGCACAAGTTACAGGAGAAAATCATGACCTCATATGCTGTCGCGCATCTCCGGAGCGTTGTCATGGGACCGGATATCGTCGCCTATGTCGAAGCGATCGATGCCACGCTGGCGCCTTTCAACGGCCGATTTCTCGTGCATGGTGGCAAAAAGACCATTCTGGAAGGCAACTGGGAGGGAGATCTCATCGTGATCGCATTTCCCGACGCAGGCTCCGCCGAGCGCTGGTACGCATCGCCCGCCTATCAGGCCATCCTCCCCTTGCGTACTGGGAACGCGCAAGGAGACGTCATTCTCATCGACGGTGTCGACGATGACCACAAGGCGACGGACATATTCAGCCGCGAATGAGGGATGCTCGGCGCAGATCAGCCGAACGCCGTCGCCCCGTTCGGCTGATCATTCCCGCCGCACGACTGGTATCCGGGTGGCGCTGAACCGCCAATCCAGTGGAGGCAATTGATCCTGACCATCCTCATCTTCCTGCTTCTCATTGTCTGCATCGGCATGCCTCTCGGCTATGCATGGCGGGTCTGGCATCTTGACGAGCCAACTCTCGGGGACTGGCTTGCGAAGATCGCCGAGGCTGTGATCATTGTAATCCTTGTGCTGATCGTCGGCCGCTGGGACATCGCCGGTTACTACACCCGGTTCGCCTTGATGGGCCTTGTCTGCATCGCGGTCATGCGCTCGGTGCTTCGCCACGCCCATCGCCCGTGGCGGTCCGCAGACGGTCGCCCCCTGTTTCGCAGCCACTGGCGGGTTGTGCTCTCCGCCAGCCTGTTGGGGGGCGTCCTGGCATATATACTGGTCGGCATCCTGCCGAAGGACGATGCACGGCCGCTGGCCTACCCCCTGGAGGGGGGACGTTTCATGGTCGGACAAGGGGGCGCGAACCCGCTGCTCAATCACCATTTCGGCCATCGATCGCAGCGTCACGCCGCCGATATTACGGCCGTGAACGCGGCCGGGTTCCGCGCATCGGGGCTTCTTCCCGACGATCTGAAGCGCTATGTCATCTTCGATGCTGTTGTGGTCAGCCCCTGTGATGGCGTTGTGATCAGCGCGGAAAATGACCTGCCGGACCTGACACCACCGAATGCCGATCCCGGAAACCCGGCCGGGAACCATCTCATCATTGCATGCGACGGCATCGAGATCGAACTTGCTCACCTGCGCAAAGGGAGCGTCACTGTCGGAGCAGGCGACGTGGTTGCGGCTCGCCAGCACGTCGCCAAGGTTGGAAATTCAGGCAACACGACCGAGCCGCATCTGCATATCCACGCAATCGAACCATCCAGCGGCGAGGGTGTCCCGATGAGCTTCAACGGCCGCGCGCCGATCCGCAACAGCATGTTCCGGCGTGATTCTGACCGTCAATCACTGGCGGGAGCGCCTTTTCCGGATTGGTCTTGGCGGCACTTTTTGCGTCGGCGAGTTGCGCTTGCAACGTCTTGCGCCGTTCGGCAATGCCAAGCCGCGCCGCAAGCTGTGCAGCCTCCGCTCTCGCCGCCTCGCATCTTATGGATTGCAGCAGAGCTGCCTGATCCACCGCCTGTCGGCGGAGACCCTGAGATGACCTGCCGGGAGGTGGCCTTATCCCGCATCGAGCCTCCCTTGCGCGGGGAACTGCATGAGCGCGGCGATGCCTAGCAGTGAACATCGCGCTCATTCAGGAGCAGTGGATCTGGATCATGTCTGACGGAAACGATCATGCTGTCATCGGCGCAATCAAACCGACCCGCCGCTGTCGGAGCCCTGCTGCCGGGGTTCGTACAGCTTGCGGCGCGCATAGACGCCGAACACGCCCAGAAGGGCCAGCGCCAGGCCGAACCAGGTCAGCGCATACTCCAGATGGCGGTTCGGAAGGTCCAGATAGGTCGCGCCGCCGCGTGGCCAGCCGCCGGGCACATCCATCTTTTCAGCCTCGGCCATGAACGGCAGAACGCGGGTGCGAAGTTCTTCGGGCAAACTCGCGATCATGCCGTCCACATCGCGCCAGAACCAGCGATTGGCGGCTGGCTGATTGTCGGGCGTGAAGGCGCTCGGCGCACCGGGCGCGCGGGCGATGCCGACCAGTTCGACCGTCCCCGCGATCTGGCCTTCGCCGCGCTTTGCCGCGTCCTTCAGGGGTTCCGGCACGATGCCGCGATCCACGAGGATGATATCGCCGCCCGACGTCTCCAGCGGCGTGATGACCCGCCAACCCGCATTGCCGTCGACGATGCCGTAAAGGTGCCGCTCATATGCGTGCAGGAACCGGCCGATCAGCAGCACACGGTAATATTCGACGTCGCGTTCCCCTTCCCAGGCTTCCTTCGCCAGGGCCATCGAAACGGCCTCGCCATTCGCCCGCGCCTCGATCCGCTCGATCAGGGCTTCTTTCCATGCGAGCCGGTCGAGTTGCCAATTGCCGAGGCCAATCAGCACGCCAAGGGCGGCAAGCGTCAGAACTGCGGGAAGGATGAGCGGTCTGTAGCGGGACATTGATCAACTGTTACCAAAGCGGGAAGGAAAACACGGGCTTCGCATTGCGTGGGCAATGTGCCGCGCCTAATTGTCGAGGCGCCCTTCCTCGGCGCGGAACTTGTATTGCAGCGCCACCAATGTGGCCTTGAACGGGCGCAACAGCAACAGCGGCAAGCCGATCCCGACAGGCAGCCAGAGAGCGGCGTGGACCCACAGCGGCGGCTGATAGCTGACTTCGACCAGGAGCGCTGCGCCGGTGACGATGAAGCCCGCGATCAGGATGATGAAGACGGCGGGACCGTCGCCCGAATCGGCGGATGCGTAGTCGAGCCCGCAAACCTCGCACCGCTCAGCGAGTGCAAGATAGCCCCGAAAGAGCCGCCCCTTGCCGCAACGGGGACAACGGCTGAGAAGCCCCGCATAAAGAGGCGAAACATGCGGATAATCCGGGTTGTGCTGATGATCCATCAAATATGGAAGGCGGCTCTCGCCGCCTCCATCCAGTCCGTTTGGGCCGCCAAAGCGGGATTATTCTAGATACACACGGTTCTTGTCATTCCCGCTTCCGGAGGCATGACGTGCGTGCAGAGCGATCCCACCCGAAGCGGCCTTGCTCTAATGTGCTGCCGGCGTTCCCGCGCCCCAGATATAGATGCTGATGAACAGGAACAGCCAGACCACGTCCACGAAATGCCAGTACCAGGCGGCGGCCTCGAAGCCGAAATGATGCTTCGCGGTGAAATGTCCCGCCAGTGCGCGGAACAGGACAACCGCCAGGAAGATCGTGCCGACGATCACGTGGAAGCCGTGGAAGCCGGTGGCCATGAAGAAGGTCGAGCCGTAAATGTGGCCGCTGAAGGTGAAGCCGGCATGCATGTATTCATAAGCCTGCAGGGCGGTGAACAGCATGCCTAGAATGACCGTCAGCGCGAGGCCCCAGATGAGGCCGCGGCGGTCGCCTTCCTGCAGCGCGTAATGCGCCCATGTCACGGTTGTGCCGGATGTCAGCAGGATGAGCGTGTTGACGAGCGGCAAAGTCCAGGGGTCGAACGTGCCGGAGAAGCGGCCATCATCGGTGGCGACCGGCGGCCAGTGTCCGCCTGTGAGTTCGTTGCGCTCCACCATGCCGATCACGGTCGGGTCGTTCGGCAGTGTCGTGACGTCGGCGGGGAACAGGGCCACGTCGAAATAGCCCCAGAACCAGGCGACGAAGAACATCACTTCCGAGGCGATGAACAGGATCATGCCGTAGCGCAGGTGAAGCTGAACGACGGGCGTATGCAGGCGCTTGTGCTCGGCTTCGTCGACGACATCGCGCCACCAGAGCGCCATCGTCGCCACAACGCCGAGCAGGCCGATGAAGAAAAGCCAGGGGCCGGTCAGGCCGAAGACCCCGCCCGAGTCGGTCTTCATCCACGCGATCGCGCCGATTGCCATGAGCAGCGCGGCGACAGAGCCAACGAGCGGCCATGGGCTGGGATCGACGAGATGGTAATCGTGATGTTTCGCGTGTGAATCCGCCATTTTGCTCATTCCCCTTGGATAGCGGGCCCGTTGGATAGCAGGAAGGCCCACCTTTCGCTTCGCGGCTTTTCTAGCCGGGCTGCTGACCTTTTTCAAATGACCTTGTTGCCGCGCCTTCAGCCTGACTGGCGTCGACGGCGGATTTGTCTTCCATCTCTACCTTGAAGAAGGTGTAGGAAAGCGTAATTTCCTCGATACTGCGGGCGTCCGGATCGTCCAGAATGGCCGGGTCGATGAAGAAGGACACGGGCATGTCGACCTCTTGACCGGGGCCAAGCGTCTGCTGGATGAAACAGAAGCAGTCGACCTTGTTGAAATAGGCCCCCGCCAGTTCGGGCGTGACATTGAAGGTCGCCGTGCCCGTCAGCGGCTTGTCCGCCCGGTTGGCGGCCTTGTAGAACGCCAACCTGTTTTCGCCGATCCTGAGGTCGATGCGGTTCTCGACCGGCTGGAAGGACCAGGCCAGCTCCGAGGAGGTGTTCGCATCGAACCGGATGGAGATCACGCGGTTCGTCGCTTGCGTGGACGGCGCGTCGGCGCGCTGGGGGGTGCCCGCATAGCCGGTGACCTGACAGAATAGCTGGTAGAGCGGTACAGCGGCAAAAGACAGGCCGATCATCACCGCAACGACCGAGAGGAGCCTGAACGCGAGACGCCTGTTCGCCTTCGAGGCTTGCTTGACGGAATCTTCGGCGTGACTTTCGGTCATGGCTGCTCCCTATAGCGGCCGGTTGGCGACATCGCCGCCCATGCGAATGAGGGTGACGAGAAAGAACAGCACGGCCAGCGCGGCAAGCCCGATGCCGATAGCGATGGACCGGACGCGTTGTCGGCGCTTTTCCTCTTCGGTGGGGATGATCGTATCGTTCTGGCTGTTCGGATTCGGCATCACACCAGTCCCAAAGTATGTTCGGCAAGCAGCGTCGCAAACAACCCGAAGAGATAGAACAGCGAATAGGTGAACATGCCGCGCGCCGCCTTGTCGCCCGCATGGGCTTCGCGGCGGAGGTAGACCAGAACCGCGACATAGATGAATGCGGCGCCTGTCGTCGCGGCGACGATCAGGTAAAGCATCCCGCCAAGACCGGTATAGGCCGGAGCCAGCGCGGCAAGGGCGGTCAGGGTTGCGTAGACGACGATCTGCCGGCGCGTTGCGTCCTTGCCGGCAACCACGGGCAGCATGGGCACGCCGGCCCGCTCATAGTCGCGTGAGCGGTAGAGCGCCAGCGCCCAGAAATGTGCAGGCGTCCACAGGAAGATGATGACGAACAGAATGACGCTGTCGAGCGAGACAGTTCCGGTTGCGGCAGCCCAGCCGATCATGGGCGGGAATGCGCCCGCCGCGCCGCCGATGACGATATTCTGAGGCGTCGAGCGCTTCAGCCACATCGTGTAGACGAACAGGTAATAGGCGATTGTCAGCGCAAGCAGGCCGCTCGCGACCCAGTTGACCAGAACGCCGAGGCAGAAGATCGAGCCCGCCGACAGCACCAGTCCGAAGGTCAGCGCCTCATCGGCGGGGATGCGATTGCGCGGGATCGGCCGCATGGCGGTTCGGCTCATGATCCGGTCGATATCGGCGTCGTACCACATGTTGAGCGCGCCCGCCGCGCCTGCGCCGATGGCGATGAACAGCAGCGCGACGAAGCCGATTAGCGGATGAATCTCGCCGGGCGCAGCCACCATTGCGGCAAGGGCGGTGAAGACCGAGAGTGACATCACGCGCGGCTTGAGCAGCAGAAGGTAGTCCCGCAGCGACCCGCTCATGGCTTCGGGGGGGGCTGAGAGGCTCTTGTGATCGGTCGCGCTGATATCTGTCATGGTTTGTCTCTCTAGATCAGGATCATTTCCTAACGAAACAATCCTGATCTGCATCTGTTTGTTTGAAGCTCGATTTTTCCGAAAAAAGGTGTCCATTTTATCGGATCTCGCTCTAGCGGAAGCCCTGTCTCACCCAAGGTGAAATGCGGGGCGCCGCTTCAAGTTCATCGAAGGAAAGCCCGGTCTCGAAACGATTCGCCGGGCCTTCCATCGTATCATTTGATCCGCGGCAACTGCTCGAAGGAATGGAACGGCGGCGGCGAGGACAATGTCCATTCCAGCGTCGTCGCGCTCGGTCCCCACGGATTGGCGGCGGCCTTTTCCTTGCGCATGAAGGCGTGAACCATGGCAAACAGGAAGATCAGCACGCTGAACGCCGAAATATAGGAGCCGATCGACGAAACATAGTTCCAGCCGGAGAATTCAACCGGATAATCGGCATAGCGGCGCGGCATCCCGGCCATTCCAAGGAAATGCTGCGGGAAGAAGATCAGGTTCACGCCGATGAAGCTGACCCAGAAATGCAGCTTTCCAAGGAACTCCGAGTAGGTGTAGCCGGTCATTTTCGGGAACCAGTAATACCAGCCCGCGAAAATCGCGAACACCGCGCCGAGCGAGAGCACATAATGGAAATGCGCCACGACATAGTAGGTGTCGTGGAACGCCCGGTCGATGCCCGCATTGGCCAGCACCACGCCTGTGACGCCGCCAAGGGTGAACAGGAAGATGAAGCCGATGGCCCAGAGCATCGGCGTCTTGAACGAGATAGAGCCGCCCCACATCGTCGCGATCCAGGAGAAGATCTTGATGCCCGTGGGCACCGCGATCACCATCGTGGCGAAGACGAAGTATGCCTGCGTATCGACATTGATGCCTGCCGCGTACATGTGGTGTGCCCAGACGATGAAGCCGATCACGCCGATGGCGACCATCGCATAGGCCATGCCCAGATAGCCGAAAATCGGCTTGCGCGAGAATGTCGAGATGATGTGGCTGATCATGCCGAAGCCGGGCAGGATCAGGATGTACACCTCGGGATGGCCGAAGAACCAGAACAGATGCTGGAACAGCAGCGGATCGCCGCCGCCCGCCGCATCGAAGAAGGTCGTGCCGAAATTGCGGTCCGTCAGCAGCATGGTGATCGCGCCGGCCAGCACCGGCAGCGACAGCAGCAGCAGGAATGCCGTGATCAGCACCGACCAGACGAACAGCGGCATCTTGTGCAGCGTCATGCCCGGTGCGCGCATGTTGAAGATGGTGGTTATGAAGTTGATCGCGCCGAGGATCGAGGAGGCGCCCGCGACGTGCAGCGACAGGATCGCGAAATCCATGGCCGGTCCGGGACTGCCCGACGTCGAGAGCGGCGCGTAGATCGTCCAGCCGCCGCCGACGCCGCTGCCGCCGGAATCGCCTTCGACGAACAGGGACATGATAAGAAGTGTGAAGGAGACGGGCAACAGCCAGAAGGAAATGTTGTTCATGCGCGGGAACGCCATGTCCGGCGCGCCGATCATGAGAGGCACGAACCAGTTGCCGAAGCCGCCGATCATGGCGGGCATGACCATGAAGAAGATCATGATCAGGCCATGCGAGGTCACGAAGACGTTGTAGGTGTGCGGATTGGAGAAAATCTGCAAACCCGGTTCCTGCAGCTCCATGCGGATGCCGATGGAAAGCGCGCCGCCGATGATACCCGCCATGATCGCGAAGATCAGGTAGAGCGTGCCGATGTCCTTGTGATTTGTGGAAAAGAACCAGCGCGCGACAAATCCGGGCGCGTGGTCGTCGTGATAGCCGCCTTCAGCTTTCGTTGCCATTATTCACTTCCTTCAAGGTCGCTGAGCATTCCTTCGCCGCAGGGGATGCTTCGCATTCGATCCGACTATTGCGCCAGCGCGGAAGCGAGTTTCCCGTCCTTGGGAGCTTCGCTGCTGCTGTTGTCATCCTGTGCCGTCCTGACCGGCTCCGGCATGGTCGAGGCGAATTGCTGCTGCGCCTGCTCCGTCCATGCCGCGAATTCTTCTTCGCTGACCACGCGCACCGCGATAGGCATGTAGGCGTGACGCGCCCCGCACAGCTCCGAGCACTGACCGTAATAGACGCCCGGACGCGTCGCCTGGAACCATACCGCCGTGTTGCGTCCCCTGATGGCGTCCATCTTGACGCCGAATGCGGGGACCGCCCAATTGTGCAGAACATCGTTTGACGTGATCAGGACGTGAACCACCTTGTTGACGGGGACCACGACTTCATTATCGACGGCAAGCAGGTAGGGCTGATCCGGTTTCAGATCCGGCCCCTCGACAAGCAGCGAGTCGAACGAGAATCCGCCCTGATCCGGGTACGAATAGCTCCAGTACCATTGGTGAGCGGTCGCCTTGATGGTCAAATCCGCCTTGGGAAATTCATATTGCGCGTAGAGCAGGCGGAAGGATGGAATTGCGATAACAAGCAGGATCAGCACCGGCACCACCGTCCAGGTGATTTCGATCATCGTGTTGTGCGATGTCTTGGACGGGACAGGGTTGGCCTTTTCATTGTAACGGACCATGACCCAGATCAACAGCGCCAGCACAAAGAGCGTGATCGCGGTTATGATCACCAGCAGCAGATTGTGGAAATCCTGCATTTGCTCGGCGATCGGCGTCGCCGGGGGCTGGAAGTTCATTTGCCAGTCGACCGGCCGTCCCTCCGCTGCGGCTGCAACGCCCGCGGCCGCAAACATGGCGCCAAATCCGGCGGCGAGCCCGGAACCCAATCTGGTAGAGCTTTTTAGCATCATTTATTCCTTCGTAAGCCTTCCTCGTTGGCAAGCCAGAGATCAACAAGCGACCGTCAATGCGCGGACAGACCCAACTTACGCGAGATCGTCTTAAACCGCTCTAATCGGATGTACAACATTGTTAGCCGGAAAGCGCACCTCGTGTTTCGCGACATATTTTCGCGTAAGCGCCGGATGGACCGCATATAGACCCTCCAGCCGTCTGAATTCTGCGTGTGAGGCGATATGCCCTACGGACCGCAAGGCGCATGAGCGCCGGAATCCGATGATGGCATCCGATCCCTAACGAATGCCGACTTCTGTGGCAACGCTGCCTCACTTTGACCATGCTCCTCGCTGAAATCGTTGTTCTCAATCGCCCTATTGACCTGCCATGCGTGACCGGTTTAAGCGAAAGCAGCGCCCGGCGCGCTAAGAGGATTCCATTTTGAAGAGGACGCGAGCGTGATTGTGAAAAAAGGGTTAGCCGCTGTATACGCCATCCTTTTTACGATCCTGGCCTCCGTATCCGCGCAGGCTGCCGGCGCCGACCTCAGCTCCAGCGAGATCAAGGGCACGCATGGGGCATGGCAGCTTCGCTGCGGTCAGATTCCGGGGGCAAGGGTCGAAAAATGCGCGCTTGTTCAAAGCGTTAAGGCAGAAGACCGGCCCAATGTGTCGCTGACCGTCATCTTCCTCAAATCCTATGACGGCAAGACGCAGATTCTGCGCGTGGTTGCGCCGCTCGGCGTTCTTTTGCCGACCGGGCTCGGCCTGAAGATCGACGATGCCGATGTCGGCAATGCGCCGTTTCTGAAATGCGGGCCGGTCGGCTGCGTGGCCGAAGTCATCGCGAACGAGGAGTTGATCGGCAAATTGAAAACCGGATCGAATGCGGTTTTCATCATTTTCCAGACGCCTGAATTCGGAATCGGCGTTCCGATTTCGCTGGCTGGTTTCGGGGACGGGCTGGGCCTGCTCAACTGATGCCCCCCGATCAGAGCGTGTAGGGTTCCGTCAGGACGGACGGGCTTCTTGCTCATTCTACGGCTGCTCGGTCGCGGATGCATCACTGTGATATGCCAGCAACATGCGCGCGGTGAATCCGCATCATGCTCGTGGCGCTTCGCTCATATTTATTCAAAATAAACTAAACTGGCTGGTGAAGTTCGATTCGGGCCTTAATCAGGCCAATAAGGATCGCAGTCAGAGTTCATCCGTTTGCGTTCGGTTCCGTGCGTCTTGTTTGCGTGTGTTTCAGGCATCGAGACGCCTGTAGTGCGTCTCCAAGGCATTACGAGAGAACCTGAATGAGACTATTCCGCAGCATAGCAGGCGCCCAAGGGGGACAGGTGTTTGCAAATATGGGCGCGGCTTTCGGACTGAACGACGAGCTTGCCGCGCAGGTTGTCCGCTATTTCATGCCCCCGATCACCAAGAGCATAGCCCGCCGCATGGAGAGCACGCACGGGCTGGTGCATTTTCTGGATCTGATCGGGGCCCGCCGTTACGACCGCTATCTGGCCGATACGGAGATTTTTGTCCTCCGGCATGTCGCGGTCGAGGGACAGGCGCTTCTGCGCGAGTTGTTCCCGAATCCGGCGCATCTGCAGAAGATCATCGGCAACCGTCTGAAGGTTCTGCCGGTGCAGCCGGATGTCATCGAGAAGATGCTGCCCTATATCGTTATCCTGGCGCTGGGCGCGATCGAGTTGAAAACGCGCCAGCCGCTTAAGGAGGTCGTGATCAGGGTGCTCAATGGCCGGGCTGACCCGGTGGCGGTCACCAACCCCTATCGTTCACTGGCGGATGAAATCCGGCGGCGTCAGATGGTCGCGCAGGGGCGGGAGGATGAGCGCCGCTCGGCCCTGACCAATGTCATCGGTGCGCTGTTCGCGCGCGCCGATGCGCCGAGGGCGGCCTGACCGGCCTCCGGCTGAGAGAGCAGGGGCGCCGGGAAAACGGGCATCCGTTTCCCGGTGCGTCCCCGGATCAATAGGCTTCGGCGATGAAGATCTTGTCGATGTCGCCCTGCCACTCATTTTCATATTTGCGCAGCAGCAACTCGGCAGGCGTCTGTCCGCTTGCGACGATTTCCTCAAGGCTTTCCAGAAAGACCGTTTCGTCGTCGCCGGAGCTGTTGGTGAAATTGCGCATCTTGAGCCCGGCTTCGGCAATAGAGAGCACCTGCCGGGCGATCGGCAGCGCCGTGCCATCGCGGAACGGGGCATTCAGCCCCTGACGCGGCACCGCATCGCGCAAGGCCTGACGTTCCTCTTCGCTCCAGTCCTTGACGAGATCCCACGCCGCGTCGAGGCTCGCGCCATCGTAGAGCAGGCCGGTCCACAAGGCCGGGAGCGCGCAAAGCCGCCGCCACGGCCCGCCATCGGCGCCGCGCATTTCCAGAAAACGCTTCAGCCGGACTTCGGGGAAAAGCGTGGTCAGATGATCCGACCAGTCTGAAAGGGTAGGGCGCTCGCCGGGCAGCTGCGGCAGCCGGCCGTCGAGAAACTCGCGGAAAGTCGAACCGGTCGCATTGATATAGCGACCCTGACGGGAGACGAAATACATCGGCACATCGAGCGCGTAATCCACATAGCGCTCGAAGCTCATACCGTCCTCGAAGGCGAAAGGCAGCATCCCTGTACGCTGATTGTCGGTATCGCGCCAGATTTCGCTGCGATAGGACAGGAAACCGTTGGGCTTGCCCTCCTTGAATGGCGAATTGGCGAACAGGGCCGTCGCGATAGGCTGCAGCGCAAGGCTCACGCGCAGCTTCTTCACCATGTCGGCTTCATCGGAAAAATCGAGATTGACCTGCACCGTGCAGGACCGGAACATCATGTCGAGACCGAGCGTGCCGACCGTTGGCATGTAGGCCGCCATGATCCCGTAGCGGCCTTTCGGCATGCGCGGCGTTTCGGCCATCGTCCATTTCGGCGAGAAGCCAAGGCCCAGCATCCCGATGCCGAGCGCATCGCCCGCCTCGCGCACCTGCTCTAGATGGGCGTTCACTTCGCTGCATGTCTCGTGAATGGTCTTCAGCGGCGCGCCCGAAAGTTCGAACTGGCCGCCGGGCTCCAGCGTTATGGAGCCGCCCAGTTCGCAATGCGGATCGCTGAGCGCGGTGATATTCTCGCCTTCATATTTCGCCTTCCAGTCGAATCGCTTGCTCATTTCGCCGAGCAGCGCGGCAATTCCCGATGGGCCGTCATAGGCGACGGGGGACAGGTCCGAACGGTGGAAGCCGAATTTTTCGTGTTCGGTGCCGATCCGCCAGTCTTGCCGGGATTTGTTGCCGGCTTCCAGATAGGCCACAAGCTCCTGCTTGTCTTCGATCTGCGGTTCAACAGCATTGCCGTCACGTGCGAGCATAGCGCCCCTTTCCACTGCGAGCCTCCCGGAAGGCGAAAGCGAATTTCCGGGTCTGATCGCCTGTCAACGAAACATAAGCCGCCATCAGCCGTTCAATGAAGGCGGCCACGGACCAGCGAAACCACAATCAGCCTCGATTTTCCATATCGTGCGCTGGTAAAAGACCGGTTCGTCCACGAAACTCCAAACCTGAGGACCTTTCTTATGGCGTCCAGGTATATCGAACGCAGCGTTCTTATTTTCCTACTTTTTTTCGGCCTTTCCAATTCAATTGCCTGCGCGGGCGACTATGCGTCCAGACAAATTATCGGCTTCTCTCCCGACGGCCGCTATTTCGCCTTCGAGCAATATGGCGTGCAGGACGGCTCAGGCTTTCCATACTCGGAAATTTTCATTCTTGATACTGGCGCCGACAAATGGGTTCAAGGCAGCCCGATACGGCAGCGCATCGACGACGAAAAAGCCGTTCAGGCAGAGGTCCGCAAGCAGGCTCGTTCACAGGCCGAACCCCTCCTCGAAAAGCTGCGGATTACCGAGCCGGGCGAACTTCTGGCGAGCAATCCCCGCCCTGAGTTGAGCGCCGATCCCGGACGGGTCGTGTTCAATTCCGCGCACCAGTTTACCCCGCCAGTCACAAAGCCTGTGACCGTGACGCTAAGTGAAAAGCCGCTCGATCCGGGCGAGTGCGGCCAATATACGGACGAGCCGATCAAGGGCTTTACCCTCACCATGACGCCGGAGGATCGCGAGGTCATCGTGCTGCATGACGACAAGAGCGTTCCCGCCACCCGTGGCTGTACGCTCGGCTATGCAATCGCGGACGTTCTTCGCCACGAGAATGAGGGAAAAACCGCCTATGCAATTCTGCTGCACGTCACGACGGTCGGCTTCGAAGGGCCGAACAGCCGCTTTCTGGCGGTCACGAGGCGTTTGCCGTAACGTCCGTTGTCGGTTAAAGCGAGAGCCGATAAAGTGGGCATCATTCTTCGGAAAAATCGGCTTGAAACAAACAGATGCAAAACAGGGTCGTTGCTGTAAGAAATGATCCTGTTCTAAGTTGTAACAAGCTCCGTTTGCTCCGAATTCATGGGCGCATCTCATGCCGCATCCCCGACTGCCCCGGCTTCTTGTGCTCGACTCAGGTCTGGGCGGACTGACCGTCCTGCGCAGCTTGCGGCAGGCGGCGCCCGAGGCGATCATATTCTATCTAGCCGACGATGCCGGCTTCCCCTATGGGGCTTTGAGCGATAACGAACTGGTGGCGCGCCTCTGCGCTGTCATGCGCGATCCGGTCGATGCGTTCGCACCGGACGCGATCGTGATTGCTTGCAACACGGCCTCGACCATTGCCTTGCCCGCTCTTCGCGCCGCTTTCCAGCCCCCGATCATTGGCACGGTGCCGGCGATCAAGCCCGCGGCGCTGCTCAGCCAGAGCGGCCTTGTCTCGGTTCTGGGCACCGCGGGCACCGTCAGCCGGGATTATACGCGCGCGCTGATCGCGGATTACGGGCAGGGCAAGGCGTTCAACCTTGTCGGCGCGGCGGGACTGGCGGATCTGGTCGAGGCGGATATGGCGGGCGGAATTGCTCCCGACGCGAAGATCGCCGCCCGGATCGCGCCCTGCTTCATCGAAGCGGAGGGCAGGCGGACCGATGTCGTCGTGCTGGCCTGCACGCATTATCCGCTCATACAGCACCGGCTGGAACGGCTCGCTCCCTGGCCGGTGAGTTGGCTGGACCCGTCGCCCGCCATCGCACGTCGCACCGCCAATGTGCTGGCCGAGGCGGGCCTTCCCGTCGGCGTCGGTTCGCCGCGCGGCGGCAACCGGATATCGTTCACCTCCCGCAAGTCCCCCTCGACCGGAGTTGCAAAGCTGCTGAGCGCCTTCGGCCTCGACGCGGTTCACTCCGAGAGCGTCTCCGCCGACTGAAATTCCCGTGCGATGTCTTCGGGCGCGATGCGCTTGCGGAGTTGCTTGCGAATATCCAGCCAGCGGAAGCGAATCGAATTGGTGACGATCTCCCGGTCCCAGTTTTTGAACTGTTCGATCACCGGCGCAGCCTCGATCAACTCGGGCGGACTTTCGATAAATGCGTTTTCCTCGATTGCGGCGTTCGGCCAGATCGTCCGTCCGGCCCGCTCTTCGAAGCGCTCCATGGCATCCGGGGCGAAGCGGCCTTCATCGACGCCGCCGTTCTTGAGGGCATAGCGATAGCAGTGAACGGCAAGCCTTTCCGCATCGTCCCCCGTCAGACCCGCCCGCTCCGCAACCAGTGCTGCCGCAAAAATCGCCAGATCGGCGATACATGCGCGGTAAACCCGGACCTGAGAGATGCGAATCGATTCCGCGAACGCCTCGTCCTCGAAATATCTCTGGTAACTGGTGCCCATCCGTTCCTTCAGATAGCCGAACAGGGAGGTCTGGGCGACGAATGCAGAGCGAGTTTGCACAAAATCGGCAAGATCCGCGACCGTCTCAATGGGACCGCGGATGAAACGATTGCTGATCGCCTGGCTCACCTCGTCCGGTATCAGTTTTGCAAACCAGTTCAGATAGTTCTTCATTCCACCCGTCTTTCTTTTCGTCTTTCCCTAGACTTATCGCATTGAATTCAGACCGGATATGATCGGTGTCAGCGATCAAAAGGCATGCAGCTTTGACTAAAGAATGCGTTGACAACCAACAGCCGACATTGCGTAGCTATTGTCAGCGAAAGCCGTGCGCCTGCTTCCCGAGTTACGGGCGTGCTCGCGTAACATAAAATGAGCTCTGTCATAATAATACGGCTTCGTCACCAAAATACGTATTCGGTGTAGGTTTCGCATGGAGGAGGAATATGGAAAACGATCAGACTGAAAGAGGTCGCAAATATTGGGCGCGCACGTCTTCTGTGACGTGGGTCGTACTGTTCTTGTGGTTTATCTTCGCCTTTGTTGCGCCTTGGTTTGCAGCTGAACTTGACGCCTATTCGTTTCTAGGCTTCCCGCTCGGCTATTACATGGTGGTCCAGGGCTCGCTGATTGCGTTCGTCGTGCTGATCTTCGTCCAGAACTGGATTCAGGATGGTATCGACCGCGCTGCCGGTGACGGCGATTAAGGGGGGAGGAAACAATGGCCAACAAAGGCACA
This sequence comes from Rhodomicrobiaceae bacterium, assembly GCA_050330195.1. Classification (GTDB taxonomy): domain Bacteria; phylum Pseudomonadota; class Alphaproteobacteria; order Rhizobiales; family Rhodomicrobiaceae; genus JAHQVI01. The sequence goes on from JBHJOB010000020.1 coordinate 35,744, forward strand.
TTTATTGACAATCTGCCGAAGATTTACGGGCTCTACACTTTAGGGTTTCTTGTCTTCTTCGCAATAATGGCCGTGTTTGAGCAGCTTGGTATGGGAGCCGACACGATCGGCATCCTGTTCGTGGCGTTCACCATCGTCATCTATGCCATTATCGGCTGGCTGTCGCGCACGATGCAGGTCGATGCCTATTACGTTGCCGGCCGCGAAGTGCCGCCGGTCTTCAACGGCATGGCGACGGCGGCGGACTGGATGTCCGGTGCGTCCTTCGTCGCTCTCGCGGGCGGCGTCTACTTCGGCGGCTACGGTTATCTGGCCTTCGTTATCGGCTGGACCGGCGGCTACGTGCTCGTGAACTCGCTCATGGCGCCTTTCCTGCGCAAATTCGGCTGCTACACGGTGCCGGATTTCATCGGAACGCGCTATGGCGGCAACTTCACGCGCTTCGTCGCCGTGGTTGTGCTCGTTGTTGCGTCCTTCACCTATGTGACGGCGCAGATCAACGCGACTGGCACGATTGCCTCACGCGCGTTGCACATCCCGTTCGAAGTTGGCGTGTGGTTCGGTCTGCTCGGCATCCTGCTCTGCTCCATGCTCGGCGGCATGCGCGGCGTGACCTGGACACAGGTGGCGCAGTACATCGTGCTGATCATCGCCTATCTCGTTCCGGTCATCTGGATGTCCAACGTTCAGGGCTTCGGCATCATTCCGCATTTCTCCTATGGTGAAGCCGCGCAGCGGATTCAGGAGCTTGAGCAGTTGCTCGGTGTCGGAACGCCTGCCGCGGAAAGCATCGCCGGTGTAAGCGTGCTCACCACGCCTCACTTCGCGCCGGGCGATGAAATGGACCGCTGGAAGTTCGCCACTCTTGCGCTCTGCATGATGGCTGGCACAGCCTCTCTGCCGCATATTCTCATGCGCTACTTCACGACCCCGTCGGTCCGTGACGCGCGCAAGTCCGTGGCATGGTCGCTGCTGTTCATCTTCCTGCTGTACTTCACGGCGCCGGCTCTGGCCACGCTGACCAAGCTGCAGCTTCTCGACCCTGAACTTCCGACGGCTGTCATCGGCAAGGCTTTTGCCGATGTGCAGGCGCTCGACTGGGTGCAAAACTGGAGCAGCGTCGGCTTCCTCGCCATGTCGGACAGCAATGGCGACGGCATCGTGCAGATCAACGAGTTCTTCATGCGTCCGGACATCGTCGTTCTGGCCACGCCTGAAATCGCGGGTCTGCCTTATGTCATTTCCGGCCTCGTCGCAGCCGGTGGCATGGCCGCCGCCATGTCCACGGCGGACGGTCTGCTGCTGGCCATCGCCAACGCTCTCAGCCACGATCTGTACTACAAGATCCTGGACCCGAAAGCCGATACGCGCACACGGCTGATCGTCGCTCGCGTTCTGCTGGTGGTGATCGGCGTGGCAGCCGCTCTCGTTGCCTCTATGAGGTTGACGGGTATTCTTGGCGCGGTTGCGTGGGCGTTCTGCTTCGCCTGTTCGGGCCTCTTCTTCCCGCTGGTTCTCGGCGTATGGTGGAAGCGGGCAAACCGGGCCGGCGCGCTTGCCGGCATGATCGTCGGCTTCGGAGCGGGCAGCGCCTATCTGTACTATGTCTTCGCTGCGGGCGGGACGCCGATCCTCGGCCTCGACCATCTGCGCTTCGGCATCGTCGGCATGGCGTTCAGCCTTGTTTCGATGGTCGTCGTGTCGCTGCTGACAGAGGCGCCGGATGCGGAAACGCAAGCGATGGTGGATCGAACGCGCCAGCCTTATGGCAAGGAGATCCTGTCCCAGGTTCACTAGGGCACACCATCCGGGGCCGCTTCCGTTCCAACGGAGCGCGGCCCCGGAGCAACGCTTCCGCAGCGTTGCGTCTGCCCGGAAGTTACGAATGCAACTTGTTCTGGCGGCGATGCTGCCAGGCGGCTAAAAGACAAGGGGCAGGAGGATTTCCTGCCCCTTTTTTTGATAGAAAAAGTCAGGGGGGAGAGAATGGACCCGGCATTCCCGATATGGGTCATCGTTCTGGATTACATACTCGGCATGATCATGTGGACGCTCATCGGCCGGTCGGCGATGAACATCTTTCTCCCCGAGAATTCCGATTTCTTCTTCATGAAGGCCTTCGTCAAGCTGACGAATCCGGTCATACGCGTGTTCAGTTTCATAACGCCGGGCTTTCTGATCCAGCCCATCGTGCCGCTTTATGTGGCGTGGTTCTTCTACATGTTCCGCTTCTATCTCATGCCCTGGCTGCTGGGCTATTCCGTGATGGGGATGCTGTCCTTCCCGCTGGAAAGCGAGATAACCGGAATGCTCCGCCAGCTTCTGCATTAGGATGGGCGCGATGAGGACGCGGCAGACGAAACCGGCGATCCAGCGCGGCCAGATATGGATGATGGTGGTCATGTTCGCGGCGATCCTCGCGCTTGCCGAGAGCAGGGCGAACGCGCAATGCTATCCGGGCCTGACCTGTCCCGACAGCGCGATCCCGGAACCTGCCGCCCCTTCGGCGGCGCGTCCGACTTCGGCGACCGAGGATTGCACCCTGGACGGCAGCGTGAGGTTCTGCGTCAGTTCCGCGCTTGCGCCGCAGGGCCGGAATTCCTACCGGGCCGCCAATCTCATCGACGGCAATCCGGCGACGGCATGGGTTGAGGCGCGCTCCGATGACGGTATCGGCGAATGGATCGTCATCGACTTTACCCAGCCGCGCGATGTCACCGGCATCGAGTTGCAGAACGGCTACGCCAAGAATGCGGATATCTACGGCAAGAATGGCCGCGTCCGGGAGATCGAGATCAATCTTTCCAATGGCGACACGCTGCGCCATACGCTGAACGACAGCCCCAACCCGCAAACAATCCGCTTGAACGGCGCTGACGGCGTAAGCTGGCTTCAGCTCAAGATCCTCTCCGTCTATCCGGGGAGCAAATATCGCGATACAGCCATCAGCGAATTGCGCGTCCAATGAAGATCGCCCTGTCCGCTCTTGCCGCAATGGCCGCGCTTTGCAGCTTCCCTGCCGCGAGTTCTGCCGGAGAAGCCGCGATGCCGGATGGCTTCGTCTATCTGAGACAGGTCGACGCCACCATCGCGCAGGACATGCGTTACGCCGCGCCGGACAACTTCACAGGCCGTCCGGTCCCCGGGTATGAGGCTGCGGAATGTGTTCTGACCGCCCCTGCCGCGCGAGCCTTGAGCCGCGTTCAGGCGGATCTGAAGCCAATGGGGCTGGGGCTGAAAGTGTTCGACTGCTATCGCCCCGAAAGGGCGGTTCGCGCGTTCGTCGAATGGACCGGGGCGCCGGAGGATGCCGCATCGCGGCGCGCCTATCATCCCGATGTCAGGAAAGCGGCGCTGATGCCCGGCTATATTGCGAGCCGCTCCGGCCATTCGCGCGGGGCTGCGGTCGATCTGACGCTGGTCGTACCGGATGGCGAGCCGGCGAAACTGTCTTCTCCGCACGCTTGTGAACACGCTGGCGCCAGCGCCGATGCGACGAACGAGATCGACATGGGCACGCCATTCGACTGTTTCGATCCGTTGAGCGCAACCCGTGCGCCCGGCATCGGCAAGACGCGAAAAGCCAGCCGGCAAGCGCTCGTCAGCGCGATGAAGCGCCACGGTTTCCGCAATTACTCCGCCGAATGGTGGCATTTCAGCTTTTCGCCCGAGCCCTACCCGAAGCGCTATTTCGATTTTCCGATCCGTCCGCTTCCGGCAAAACCGGCTGAGTGACGCCGCGCCATTCCCGGTGGCTTTTTCCGGCTTTCGGCTTTAACCGCTTCGCGCCCGCGCTTATAGTGACGCCATGATGGAGACACTCGCACACGATTCGACCGCGCAAGCCGTCTGCCCGGAGCCGCAGCCCGTCAAGGCCGGCGACCATATCTACCTGATCGACGGCTCGACCTATATTTTCCGCGCCTATTTCGCCATGTTCAAGGCGGCGCAGGCGCGCGGGCGCAGCTTCACCCGCTCGGACGGAACGCCCGTCGGCGCGGTGATGACATTCTGCAACATGCTTTGGAAGATCGTGCGCGAGGGCATCGACGGCGTGCGCCCCAGCCACCTTGCCGTGATCTTCGATCATTCCGGCGATACGTTCCGCAACGAGCTCTATGACAAGTACAAGGCCAATCGCGACGAGCCGCCGGAAGAGTTGCGCCCGCAATTCCCGCTCATCCGCGACGCCGTGCGCGCATTCGGTCTGCTGCCGATCGAGCAGAAGGGCTTCGAAGCCGACGACCTGATCGCGACCTATGCCCGGCTGGCGTCCGAAGCGGGCGCGCATGTGACGATGGTGTCGGGCGACAAGGATCTGATGCAGCTCATCGGTCCGCTGGTCTCCATGTATGATCCGATGCCGGGCCGGGAACGTCAGATCGGGCCGGAGCAGGTCGTCGAGAAATTCGGCGTCGGGCCGGAGCGCGTCGTCGATGTGCAGTCGCTTTGCGGAGATTCGGTGGACAATGTTCCCGGCGTTCCCGGCATCGGCATGAAGACCGCCGCGCAGCTCATCCAGGAATATGGCGATCTCGACACGCTGCTCGCCAATGCGGACAGCATCAAGCAGAAGATGCGCCGCGAAAGGCTGATCGAATTTGCCGATCAGGCGCGGCTCAGCCGTGAGTTGGTGCTGCTGAAGAACGATGTGCCGCTCGAGACGACGCTCGACGTGACCTGCCTTGCGGAGATCGATCCTGCGCCGCTCCTTGCCTTCATGCGCGAGATGGAATTCACGACGCTGACCAAACGCGTCGCGACGGCCTTTGGCGTGGACGTGCCGGATGCGCCTCTGCCCGCGCGCACTGACTCAGCCGATGACGCGCCCGATGCGCAAGCGGAAGCGGGGAAAGCGAGCGCCCTGCCGGACGGCGAATCAATGCCCGCTGCACTGGCGAAAAAGCGGCTGGCGGAAATGCGCGCCATTCCGATCGATTGCTCGTCCTACGAGACGGTCACCGAGCTTGCTCGGCTCCATGAATGGATCGCCGAGGCTGTCGAGGAGGGGCTCGTCTGCATCGACACGGAGACTACGTCGCTCGATGCGATGCAGGCTGAACTCGTCGGCATTTCGCTTGCCGTAAAGCCGGGCAAGGCCTGTTATGTTCCCGTCGGTCATCGTCCTGAAACGGACGGCCTCGATTTCGGCGGCGCCGGCGACCTGAAGCAGATCCCGATAGCAGACGCGCTGGCCGCTCTGAAGCCGCTGCTGGAGTCCAAGGCCATTCTCAAGATCGGCCAGAACCTCAAATACGACATTCAAATCCTGCGCCGCAACGGCATCCGGCTCACCCCCATCGACGACACGTTCCTGATGTCCTACGCCCTCGATTGCGGCATCGGCACGCATGGCATGGACGAACTGGCCAATCGCCATTTCACGCATAAATGCATCTCCTTCAAGGATGTGGCCGGCAGCGGCAAGTCGCAGATCACCTTCGACCGCGTGCCGATTGCCAAGGCGACGGAATATGCGGGCGAGGATGCCGACATTACCCTTCGGCTCTGGCGCATTCTCGAACCGCGACTTGCGGCCGACGGGCTGGCAAGTGTCTATGAGCGGCTGGAGCGTCCGCTGATCCCCGTGCTCGCCGATATGGAATATGCGGGCATCAAGGTCGAACCGGCGGTCCTGCGGCGTCTTTCGGGCGAATTTGCGCAATCGCTGGCGGGGCTTGAAAAAGAGATACACGGGCTGGCGGGCGAGCCGTTCAACGTCGCCTCGACCAAACAGCTTGCCGATGTGCTGTTCGGAAAGCTCGGCTATCCGGGCGGCAAGAAGACCGGCAAGGGCGCATGGAGCACGGGTGCGAATGTGCTGGAGGACCTTGCCAACAGCGAAAGCCTCACCGAGGACCAGCGGCAATTGCCGCTGAAGCTGCTGGAATGGCGCCAGCTCTCCAAGCTGAAGAGCACCTATACCGACACGCTTCCCGGTTTCATCAATCCGGCGACCGGCCGCGTGCACACCTCATACGCGCTCGGCGCGACCTCGACGGGGCGTCTGGCTTCGACCGATCCGAATTTGCAGAACATCCCGATTCGCAACGCTGCGGGCCGTCAGATCCGCACCGCGTTCATTGCCGAGCCGGAGCACAAGCTGATTTCGGCGGACTACAGCCAGATCGAGTTGCGCGTGCTTGCCCATGTAGCCGATATTGCCGCGCTGAAACAGGCCTTCGCCGACGACCTCGACATTCACGCGATGACCGCGTCGGAGATGTTCGGCGTGCCGATCCAGGACATGCCGTCCGAAGTGCGCCGGCGCGCCAAGGCGATCAATTTCGGCATTATCTACGGCATTTCCGCGTTCGGGCTGGCGGCCAATCTGAGCATTTCGCGCGGTGAGGCGGCGGACTATATCGCGCGATATTTCGAGCGCTTCCCCGGCATTCGCGATTACATGGAAACGACCAAGGAACAGGCGCGCGAGCGTGGCTATGTCGAGACGGTCTTTGGCCGCCGCATCCATTTCCCCGAGATTGCCAGCTCCAACCGGGCACAGCGCAGCTTCTTCGAGCGTGCGGCCATCAATGCCCCCATTCAGGGCACCGCTGCCGACATCATTCGCCGCGCTATGATCCGCATGCCTGGTGCGCTCGGCGATGGCGGCGTTTCGGCGCGGATGCTGCTGCAGGTGCATGACGAACTGATCTTCGAGGCGGCCGACGCGGAAGTTGACGAAACGATCAATATCGCCAAAAAGATTATGGAAAGGGCTGCCGATCCGGCGGTAGCGCTTTCCGTGCCCTTGAAGGTGGACGCAAGGGCGGCGCTCAATTGGGACGAGGCGCATTAGTTTCGCAGGTTTCGGGGGGCGGAACTGTGCATTCAAACTGTATTCAGGCGATACGGCCCAGATGTTTTTGTCTTAGAAATTCGTGAAACAGCATCGCGTAACGCTTCGCCCCGGTCTGGGCGAGGTCGGTCACATGAGTAGGGGAGGCCAATTCAGATGCAACAATCCCAGGCACAATCGCGCATATGGAAACCGGCGGCATTTGGCGGCGTGATGGTTTCCATGGTCGGCCTGTACGAGCCGACCAAGGATCTGTACCTCAAGGTGTTCGATGCCGATTACAAAGGCGTCGTATCCGTGACGATGGCGGAGCAACAACTCCGGCTCGCCGACAAGAACGCCGATTGCTTCCTGAACATGAAGCGCTCGAAAGTGCCCGTGACGGACAGCGTCGCCATCGCGTTCGGCGCCTGTCCGAACAACAATATCCACATCGCGGTCTATCCGAAGAACAAGCCAGCCTATCAGCGCTGGATCGAGCCCAACCGCGAGCAGGATCTGGCGAGCCTTGCCAGCTTCTTTCCGGCTGCCTATGCGGGTTTTTCCGGAACGCTTCCCGCACCGGCCGCGCCTCAAAGCCTGGTCACGCCAGCGCAGGTCGAGTTGACGAATGTCTGTCAGGAGTTCGAGGACGACGCCAAGAGGAAAGTCCTGCGGATCACCGACGAGGGCGGGCAGTGCATTTTCGAGCGCGTGAACATCATTACCGGCGTCGTCGAAGTGCGCGAGCCTGCCGCCTGTGACGCGCAATGCAAGGTGGAAGCGGAAAAATACGCACGTCCCAAAAGTTGACAATTGAACGGGCAGGCTCATATCTCAACCAATGAGCCTGCAAACCAACGGTGCCAATGACTTCCATTGACGAGATCAGGGAAAATTTCGAGCTTCTCGACGATTGGGAGGACCGTTACCGTTACGTGATCGAGCTGGGCAACACGCTCGAACCGCTGACGGATGAGGAACATGCGCCGGGCTACAAGGTGCCCGGTTGCGCCAGCCAGGTCTGGCTGATCTCACGCGCCGAACCCGCAGGCGGGGGCAAGCGGCGGCTCTATTTCCGCGGCGACAGCGATGCGCATATCGTTCGCGGCCTCATCGCCATCCTGCTCGCCATCTATTCCGGCAAGGAGGCGCAGGACATCGCCCGCTTCGATGCGGAAGCTTTGTTTGCCGAACTCGGCCTGCAGGACCACCTCACCCAGCAGCGCTCGAACGGCCTTGCCTCCATGGTCGCCCGCATACGGGCAGACGCCGAGACCGCGCTTCAGAGTCCTGCCGCAGCCTCATGATGCGGCGTGACCGCCGCTTGCTTTCGGCTTGTAATCTTCCATGCCCCAATGGCTCAGCCGCCGCCTGACGCCTCCATGGACCTGATCGTCGTTGACGAGACCATAGTGCCGCGCGAGGCGCGTCAAAGCCATTTGCAGGATGACCTTGCCGGAGCGCTGCGGCCAGCCTTCCGTCTTCTCAGCCTCTTCAAGCCCTTTCAGATGGCAGCAGACATCGACGAGAATGCCGCTGAGTTCGGGGCCGACGGCCGCGAGCGCCCGTATCACCCGCTGCCGGGCCGCCAGAACATTGTCCTGCATTCCCGCTGCATCGCTGGCGCCGCCTGAGCCATTGCATTGCGCGGTCGGGCTCCAACTCGCCGTGACGCGCGCAGCGAGGCCCGCGAATTGATAGTCCGCGCGGATGCGCTCTCCCGCTTCGAGTTGATAGGCCGTCAGAAGTCTTGCGCCGCTCTTGTCCTTGCGGCTGGCGAGCCATCTCAGCGGGCTTTCCGCATCGTTGACGATGGCGGGCTGCTTCATGCCTTCATAGTCGATGACGCGCAAGGCCCTCGACTGGTGCTGCGTCTGGAAATTATCCGTCGCGGATAGTTGGCGGCGGACCCAGCTCGCTCCGGCTGAGGAAAGGCGATAGCCGTCCGAGCATGGTTCGACAAGCCCGTCCGACAGCCATTGCCGCACAATCTGCGCCGTCACCGTCTGCTTCTTGCGCCGGGATGCGCCTTCTTCGACGATTTCATAGCGTGCGCCGGCGGATTTTCCGTCCGCGATAAGACGGCTTTGGCGCTTTGCGAGCCGACGCAGGACGATCAACGTTTTGTTTTCATTCATGTTCTTGTTGCTCTTGTGTTCAGCTTCGGGGAGATGAGCTCGGGAATAGCCTCAGGAGCGATCATGGCGGAGCAGTTGCAATGCCTCTTCCAGCGTGGTCAGCGCCCTGTCGATGACGGGATCGTCCCGCCGTTCTTCAACCGCGCCGCAGGCATGCGCGACCGTCGTGCGGTCCCGGGAGAAAAGCTGTCCGATCTGCGTATAGGTCAGGCCGAATGCCACATGAGCGAGGTACATCGCCGTTTGTCGCATGTGGGAAATAGCTCGGACTCGATTACGGCAGCGGACGGCACTGTGTGTGTTCTGAAACGCAGAAGCTGTGCAATGAGCGATGATATTGTGAATATGGCTACTATATATTGATATATTCGTTTCTCTTGCATACAAATGCCGGGGCGAGGAGGCGCCCTTTGTCAAATCTTGAAAGTCCACCAAACCAGATCTCCCCTCTTGTTCGGATGAATTTTCCACCCATCAGCCCGGCAGCCGTTCAAACCGTGAATTCCGCCGTGCCGGTCGATCTCTAAAATTTACGGCAAAAGTTAAACGCGGGGATAAAACAATCCTAAAAAATCTCGTCTACAGTGAAAAAAGAGTAAGAGTACGCGAGATGCAAACCAGAATAAGAGAATTTCGGAAGCTGCGGGGGATGACCCTCAAGGAGCTTGCCGACAAGATAAACACCACGCCTCAGACTGTTCAGAGGCTGGAAACGGCGAATATGACGGTCTCCACCGATTGGCTGGAGAAGATCGCGCGGGCCCTGCTTGTGGAACCCGCCGACCTTCTGGGCACACGGTCAAGCCGCCAGATCCAGCTCATCGGCCGCATTGGCGATCAGGGCCGGATAAGCCGTGTTGCGCATGAGCAATCCTCGATCATTCATCTGGATGTTCCTGCGGACGACCCGATCGCGGCGCGGCTGGACACGATTGTCGGCTATTTCGATGCCGGAACCGTGCTGATCGCCAACCGCTTCAGGGAGGAAGACGTCGACAACGCGCATGGCGTCGATTGCCTCGTCTCCATCGTGGAAGGTCCGATCGTGCTGCGGCGCGTGATACGCGGACGCAATTCGGGCTGGACACTCGTGCCATTGGATAGCGGCATGGAGGTCCAGTACGATCAGAAGGTCGAATGGATCGCCCGGATCATCATGTCCATAAGGTATTTTTAAGCTTGGCAAACGAAAAGCGAACCGAACTTATCCCCGCCCACTAAAGCCGTGTGAAGCTCCAGGCAATCAGGAATGGAGCGTTCAATGGCTTTCCAACGTAAAACAAGACCCTCAGCCAGACCTCTTCCCGCGCCACAAGGCGGCCGTGGCAAGCAAACGGCTTACAATCGCGAAGCCGAGCTTCCGAAACTCGTGGGGCTCTGGCCTGCGGAATTGCGGGATATGTCGCCAGAAGGAACGGCCAAGATCATCGCACTGCTGCGCAAGGCCCTACGCGCCGAACGCCGACGGGGGCAATCCGGTCACTGGACCTACGATCTGACGCGGCATCTTGCCTTGTCTGAAGCGCTGAAAGCCGAAGAACAGCGGCTCGATGAGCTGACACGGCGCGAAATTGTCGACCAGTTCAGGCAGCGTATCGTGTCAACAGACCGGTCAGCCGGCGGTTTTCCGCCCGCTCCCGGCCGCGCCAAGCTCATAGGCGACACTGACGGGTAGGGCGACGTCGTGACAGAGAATCTTGTTCACGAGCGTGTTGTCGTCGGATAATGGCAGGCGCATCCAGAACAGCACGATGTGATCCCGGTCGACGACGGGGCCCTTGACGGCGCCCTGCATCGGAACGCGGTCTTCGATGACCTTGCGGTAGACGGTCAGCCAATAATTCCGCTTCTCGCCGAAATCCAGGTCGAAAACCGGCTTGCCGGTCACTTCCCTGCCGAAGATTTCGCGAAGACGGGTGCCCGCGACGCGGTAAATGATGTCTTCGCAGGATTTGCCCGCGTCCAGAATGCTGATGCCGGGCAAAAGCGAGGGGATGGCGGCGGGGCTGATGCTGGACCGCGACGGCAAGGAACTACCCTTGGCGCAGGCGCGCCAATAGTCGAATAATTCCCGTTGCTCGCGAATCACGAGCTGTGCCCGAAAAGCAAGTTCGGACAGCATAGGCCCCCTCAATCGGTTCAATTCCGGCTGCGGTCCGCCCCCGCGCCGTCATCTTTTTTAAAACTATGCGTGATTTGCCAGAGAGGGTGCAAGGCGAAGATTGGTTAAAAATTCTATAATTCAGGTCATGAAGCTGTGTACGAAACTTTAAGCTGAATCTGTGACCAAAATACCCCTTCCGGTTCATTCCGCCGTCGTTATGGAAATGATTTCAAGGCCTAACAATGTCCGGCTAAGAAGCGTTGAAGCGCCGTTTGCAGGGGGCGATTTCGGCTCAGGCGGCGCACGCACCGGGATCGAGCAGGCGCACGATTTCCGCCATGATCTCATTGAGCTGAAAGTCCTTGGGCGTATAAACGGCGGCGACGCCGGCTGCTTTCAGACGCCTTTCATCTTCCGCCGGAATAATGCCCCCGACGACGACGGGCACGTCCTCCAGACCGATGGAGCGCATCCGTTCCATGATGTCCTGTACCAGCGGGACGTGGCTTCCCGAAAGGATGGAAAGTCCGACGACGTGCACTCCTTCTTCCAGCGCCGCATTGACGATTTCCGCCGGGGTCAGACGAATGCCTTCATAGACGACTTCCATGCCGCAATCGCGCGCGCGGACGGCAATCTGTTCCGCACCGTTGGAGTGGCCGTCAAGGCCGGGCTTGCCGACGAGAAACTTGATGCGGCGACCCAGGGCGGCGGAGACGCGCTCCACATTGGCGCGGACTTCGTCCATTCCCTGTCCCGCATCGGCCCGCGCCTTGCCGACGCCGGTCGGCGCGCGATATTCGCCGAAGACATCGCGCAAGGTCTCGCCCCATTCCCCGGTCGTTACGCCCGCTTTCGCGCAGGCGATCGAGGGCTCCATGATATTGCGGCCTTCCTGAGCCGCGGACCGCAACTCGGCGAGCGTCGCCGCAACGGCGCCTGCGTCGCGCGCTGAACGCCAGGCCTTGAGCTGTTCGATCTGTTCCTGCTCGACCGTTTCCGCCACCGTCAGAATTCCGCCGCCATCGCCCGAGGAGAGAGGGGAGGGCTCGGTCTCGGTCCACCGATTGACCCCGACGACAACCTGCTCGCCGGCCTCGATCGCCCGCAGCCGCGCCGTATTCGACTCCACAAGCCGCTGCTTCATATAGCTGGACTCGACGCCCGCCACCGCGCCGCCCATCGCCTCGATACGCTCAAGCTCTTCCCGCGCTTCGTTTTTCAGCGCCTCGACCTTCGCTTCGATCATGCTTGAACCATCGAAAATATCTTCATATTCGAGAAGATCGGTTTCATAGGCGACAATCTGCTGCATACGGAGCGACCATTGCTGGTCCCACGGACGCGGCAGGCCGAGCGCTTCATTCCATGCCGGGAGTTGCACCGCGCGGGCGCGGGCCTTTTTCGACAGCACGACGGCAAGCATCTCGATCAGTATGCGGTAGACATTGTTCTCCGGCTGCTGTTCCGTCAGCCCGAGGCTGTTGACCTGCACGCCATAGCGGAAGCGGCGATGCTTCTCCTCGGTCACGCCGTAACGTTCGCGGCAGATTTCGTCCCATAGATCCGCGAAGGCCCGCATCTTGCACATTTCGGTAATGAAGCGGAGCCCGGCATTGACGAAGAAGGAGATGCGCCCGACCACCAGCGGGAAATCTGCTTCGCTGACCTCGCCGGAGGCGCGGACCGTATCGAGCACGGCCTGCGCGGTCGCCAGTGCGAAGGCGAGTTCCTGAACAGGCGTCGCGCCCGCTTCCTGAAGGTGGTAGGAACACACATTGGTCGGGTTCCATTTCGGCGCCTCGCGATAGGTGTAGACGACGATGTCCTTGATCAGCCGCATGGACGGCTCGGGCGGAAAGACATAGGTGCCGCGCGAGAGATATTCCTTGATGATGTCGTTCTGGACGGTGCCGGTGAGCGAAGACCGGGATGCGCCCTGTTCATCGGCGGCGGCGATGTAGAGCGACAGGAGCCAGGCGGCCGTGGCGTTGATGGTCATCGAGGTGTTCATGCTGTCGAGCGGTATGCCGTCGAACAGAGTGCGCATATCCCCGAGATGGGAAATCGGCACGCCGACCTTGCCAACCTCGCCACGCGCCAGCGGATGGTCGGCATCATAGCCGGTCTGTGTCGGCAGATCGAAGGCCACGGACAGGCCGGTCTGGCCCTTGGCGAGATTGTTGCGGTAGAGCGCGTTGGACTCTCTGGCCGTCGAATGGCCGGCATAGGTCCGGATCAGCCAGGGTTTGTCGCGCTCCGTTTGCCGCTCATTCATGCCCGTCCTCACCTGCGATCCTGTTGATTGATGGAAAAATCCGATCTTCCCTCGATCATACCGGCTATTTCGCAACTGCGAAAGACTTCGCATGAGCGGCATCAGCGGCGCATCTCGCCAATGATCGCCAGCGTCAGGAATGCGCCGGCCAATGACGCGACGATGGCATCGGCAATGCTGCCGACAAGAGTGAGGCCGGTGGCCCGAAGGAGCCAGGCGGCGAGCACGGCGGCGATAATGGCCGCGATCATGTTGCCGATCGGCCCGAAGCCGGAGCCACGTGTGACGAGCCCGCCGAGCCAGCCCGCGACGATGCCGCAAACCAGCGGAACTACAAGGATTTCAATGATCAATGCCGGTCCTTTCTTCCCATGTCCTTGCCACCAGATCATCACGCCAACGCACTGGTCACGCATTCGGTCGATGGCGAGCGATGTTTTTTAAGAAAATTGTGCTCTAAAACAAACGCCTGCGAAAACGAAGCGTTGAAGTTTGGATCTATCCGGTCCCGGGAATTGCGCGTATTCTCAAGGGAGAAATTCATGAGGCAGGGCCATAATAATGCCCGTTCGCCGAAGGATAAGCGATAAGGAAGCGGTGATGAATTTCTGCCGGATATTGCCGTGTCCCGACCGCCGATGAATTTCTCCCTTGGGCGATTCCCGACAAGACTGCGGATTCTGCTTCGGAAATATCGAACCTGTATTGACCCCGATCGTTGCCGTCACAAATGATCTGGTCCTGAAAGAGCGAAACAATGCGGATTCTATATACGTCATTTATCTTCGTGCTGACCCTGATTGTCGGTGCGATATTGTTCGCGGCAACAGCGATCGAATTTCCCGGGATCATGCGGGAGCTTATCGGTTGGGCCCAGCAACTGCCGCCTTACCTCGAACAGATAGGCTTGTCCAATACCTATCTCGTCTGGACCGATATCATCCTGAGCGGCGACAAGCTGGTGCTGCTTGGCTATATTCTTGTCACACGGCTGATTTTCGCGTTGATCGGAACAGTGGTCGGCCCGCTTTTCGGCGTCGGGTCGGCGAAAAACCGGAACGATTCCGCCTTCCAGCAATGGGGCTGAATTCATTCTTTTGAATTTGGTGCTGCGAAGGTCTGGAAGGAGCGCCGCACGCTTATGCTGGCGCCGGTCGAAGGATTGCGCTCACACAAAGGCAGCATCAAGCTTACCGGAAATAACTCGAAGACAGGAGAAGAAGCGGTCGGCGGGAGGGACGTCAGGAGGCAACGCCGAAGCGATGAAGTTCGGCGCCGTTCTGTTTCAGCCAGGCGCGAGCTTTCTGCATGTCCGGCATCGTGTCCCTGACCAGACGCCAGAAGCGCGGTCCGTGGTTCATCTCGCGCAGATGGGCCGTTTCATGCGCGGCCACATAGTCGAGGACAAAGCTTGGCGCGAATATGAGGCGCCAGGAAAAGCTGATCGTGCCGTTTGACGAGCAGGAACCCCAGCGCGTGCTCTGGTCGCGAACGCTGATGCGTTTGGGCTGACAGTCCAGATTGGCGGCGTGATGAAACGTCCGACTTGTCAGGTCCGCCTTGGCCTGGTCCCGAAGCCAGTCGGTCAGGCGACGCGGACCGTGTTGCTCCCCCCCGGAAACGCAAATACGCGGGAGGTCCCGCGTATCGTACTTGCCGCCTGTGTTTGCATCGAGCTTGTCGTAGCAGGCGGTTTGGCAATCCCAGTTTTCAGCGGCCGCCACCGTATCGGCCTGTTCCACCCATGCCACCCCTTGATACCGAACCGCACCGACGAAACTGATTGTATGTGGTGTGCCCCTGAAGGGGATGACGGCGCCGTCTACGAAGGGAACGGGTTGGGGAAGTCTGTCGATCTGGCGTTTGAGCCAGTCCATATGCCTTGCAAGGAAATGCCCGGCTTCTTCTATCTTGACTTCTTCGGGAAGAGTGAGGATTGCTGCGCGTTCAGTGTGGCTGACCTTGAGCGAAAATCGGCGGGCTCGTCGTGAGCGTCGCAACTCGAGCGGACAGTCAACTCCGACGAGTTTTACCTTGAGCGCCAGATCCGGCGTTTGATTTTGCGCTGTCAGTAACATGGGAGCCCGAAATCCCGAATCAATCGAATTGCCTTAGCAAGACTTCATTCTTCCGACAGTAACATGGGTCGTAACGATTGGCTGTTGCATCTCGATAACAGCGCAGAAATAAACCTCGATTATAACACGAGATCGGATTTCCGCTATAGCCGTTCTGTCTCACCACGTAACAATCCCTAGGAAATCATAAGCTGAAAGTGCTAACCAGCTTCTAATTCCGACAGGGTAAACGTCTTGAAACCAAGCTTTGTTTCAACAGCCGGGGGACTTCAGCGCGGGAAATACGTATGAGGTCAGCTTCAAACCGTGGTTTCGTCAATCGCCTGACGTAGTTTGTCGGCCAGTTCTTCTGCTGTAACACCATAGCCGACATGCGTAACATATTCGCCATTCGGACCCATGATGTAGATAAATGTCGAATGATCCATTAGATAGTCATCACCGGATGCATTCTGTGATTTTGCATAGTAAACACGATATGACTGGGCTGCTTCTTTGATCGCTTCCTCAGCGCCAGTCAAAGCCACGATCTCCGGATGGAAACTTGACATATATTTGCCCAATTGCTCGACGGTATCGCGTTCCGGATCGATCGTAATGAAGATGGGCGCGACGTTGCCGGACTTGTCGCCAAGCTTGTCAAGTGCGCTTGAGATGACGCTCAGTTCCGCCGGGCAGATGTCCGGACAGTAGGTGTAGCCAAAAGACACCAACATGATTTTTCCGTGGAAATCTTTGTGGGTAACTGTCTCACCCCTGTGCGAGGTGAGCGTGAACGGCCCGCCAATGAGCGCTTTTCCACTGGTCATCGTTACAGGCTCGAAGCCTCCCCGCATGAAGACGGCGCCGACTGCGCCGATCAGGAACGCGGCCGCAACGATGAAGATCAGGCGGGCAGACATGGCTTCTCCTTATATTCGGCGTCTACTGGCATCCGGCCTCGGACCGCTTGCGCTCACTCGCCGATCTGCATGAGCGAGCCCTTGATCCGCGCCTGTTTCAGGAAATGGTGGAACAGCAGCGAAGCTCCCGTGAAATAGACGACATTCAATAGCAACGCCTTGGCCATCAGTTCAGGGTGAAACATATTGTCGATGATGAGGGCGCGCAATCCCTCGAAGACCTGTGTCGGCGGTAATGCCGCGGAAATAGGCTGAAGCCACTCCGGCAAGGTCGCCAGCGGATAGTAAACGCAGCACAAGGGCAGGAAGAAGAAGATGGCGACCCACGCGAAGGATTCCGCGCCAAGACCGTAGCGGATGACCACGCCGTTGGCCGTGAGGCCGATCGTCCAGCCGAAGAAAACCAGATTGGCGAAGAAGGCGGCGAGCGGCAGGCCCAGCCCGAACAGGTTGAAATCGAAAATCAGATAGGCGAGCAGGATGACCGGCAGCAAACCGATGCCGAGCCGGACAAAGCTGATCGCCATCAGCGAGAGGATGTATTCGTGCGGGCGCAACGGGCTCATCAGGATATTGCCGAGATTGCGCGACCACATTTCTTCAAGAAATGACAGCGAGAAGCCGATCTGGCCACGCATCATGATGTCCCAAAGCAGGACCGAACCGATCAGCAGCCCGGCCGCATTGACGAAAAGCGACGTCGAGGCTGAAAGATAACTTTGCAGAAAGCCCCACATCAGCATCTGCACCAGCGGCCAGTACATCAGCTCGACGATGCGCGGTGCGGAGCCCAGAATGAGAAAGGCGTAGCGGCGCACCATGGCCGTGATGCGCTTGATCGAAGCGCGCGCGCCCGTGACATTGACCGTGATTTCCATGCTTATCGGCTTTTCCATCAACCCGGCCCCGCTTTTCGACTATCGGATGCGATCGCTGTTCATGACCTTGGCCTGATCCAGTTCAATACCGCCGTGATCGATCGCAACCGCCTCGCCGTCCTTGCGGCGGCCACGGGCGATATCGAGGAAGACATCCTCCAGATTGCCCCGGTCGAAGCGGCGAATGAGTTCGGCGGGCGACCCGTCCTCGACAATGCGGCCGTGGCTCATCATGAGAACGCGGTCGGCCATGCGCTCGACCTCGGCCATGTTGTGCGACGCCAGCAGGATCGTTGCTCCGCGCCGGTCACGGTAGTCGATCAGCTTGTTCCTGACCCAGTCCGCCGTGTCCGGATCGAGACTTGCCGTCGGCTCGTCGAGCAGAAGCAACTCCGGCGAATTGATCAGCGCCTTGGCGATGGCCGCGCGTGTCTTCTGCCCGGCGGACAGATCGCCGGCGGGACGGTCGAGCAAGGGATGCAGCCGCAGATCCTCCGCCAGTTCCTCGATGCGGGCCGCGGCATTGCTGACACCGTAGAGATTGGCGAACGTCTCCAGATTCTGCCTGACGGTCAGCCGCATCGGGATGTTGATATAAGGGCTCTGGAAATTGATGCGATGGATCACGTCATAGCGGTTGCGCACCATGTCCACGCCGAAAATGCGAATATCGCCCGCTGTCGGCAGGACGAGGCCGAGAAGCATGGCGATGGTCGTGGTCTTGCCCGCGCCATTGCCTCCCAGCAGGGCGGTGATCGAGCCGTTCCGGATCTCGAATGTCAGGCCGTTGACCGCTTCGACGTCGTCATAATGCTTCACAAGGTCGGCGACTGCTATGGGCGGCATTCACGCTCCTTTTCATTCAATCCGCATGTGCGATGAAGCCGCAACGGGCGCCTGCCCGGCATGGTCCCGCCATGGAGGCCGCCGGGAATGGTTCGGGAAGAAAATCCTGCTATATTGCCGCTTAGATAATCATCCCGCGGCATTCTTAAACGCCCGCCGCCTCAAAATCGAGTTTGTGTCTCTCAAATGCTTGCGCGCGAACGGATAGAAATCGGCGAAAGCCGGCTCCGGCTGCAAACGCTGATCCGCCTGAGATGGGTTGCGGTCATCGGGCAGACGCTGACGGTGCTGCTTGTTTTCCATGCGCTGGGATTCACGCTGCCGCTCGGGCCTTGTCTGATCGTGATCGGGTTCTCGGCCCTGTCGAACATCGTGCTGCAATTCTACTTCCCGCCCAGCAAGCGCCTGAAAAGCTCCCACGCCATGCTGATGCTTGGCTTCGATCTGATTCAGCTTTCGGCTCTGCTTTACCTTACCGGCGGTCTGCAGAACCCGTTTTCGCTGCTGCTGGTCGTTCCGGTGGCGGTATCGGCGTCAACGCAACCCTTGCGCATTACCATGATCCTCGGCGCACTCTCGATCCTCAGCGCCTCCCTCCTTGTTCTCTATCATATGCCGCTGCCCTGGATACCCGGCGAATTGCAGACGCTGCCGCTGGTCTATCGCGTTGGCATCTGGACCGCGCTGGTCTGCTGCATCGTCTTCATGGCGACCTATGCGTGGCGAACGGCGCAGGAAACGCGGCTCATGTCCGACGCGCTGGCGGCGACCGAATTGCTTTTGGCGCGCGAGCAGAAGCTTTCCGCGCTGGACGGTCTGGCGGCGGCGGCGGCGCATGAGCTTGGGACGCCGCTTTCAACGATCACGCTGGTGGCAAAGGAGTTGCAACGCGAGATCCCGGATGACAGTCCGCTGCGGGAGGATATTCAGCTTCTGCGCAGCCAGGCCGCCCGTTGCCGTGAAATCCTGAGCACGCTTGCGCAGAATACCGGCGAAACGGATATCGTCTTCTCGAAAATGTCGCTGGGTCATCTGATCGAGGAGGTTGTCGAGCCGTTTCGGGTTTTCGACAAGAAAATCGAGGTCGAGCTTCGCCCGCCCCAAGAAAAAGACAGCCCATTCAGCCAGGAGCCGGTGATTTCCCGAAATGCAGGTATTATCTATGCATTGACGAACCTGGTTGAGAATGCAGTGGACTACGCGTCGAGCAAGGTCAGGGTCGTTGCCTCCTGGAACGCCAGGGAGATCGAGCTGGAAATCGTCGATGACGGTCCGGGCTTTTCACCGCAGATCATCGGCAGGCTGGGCGAGCCTTATGTGACGACGCGCCCGCGCTATCATCCTGATACGAACGGCGAGGAGGAAGGCAGCGGAATGGGCCTTGGGTTCTTTATCGCCAAGACACTGCTGGAGCGCTCCAATGGAACGCTGACGCTCGACAATCGGGATTTTCCGGAAAGCGGCGCATTCGTGCGCGTGACGCTGGATCGAAATCAAAATGAACACACGCGAAACTTTGCAGCAGATTAAGCCGTTTCTTATATAATGGCTTCATGTCAACAGAAAAACTGCCTATATTATGGACTTAAAAGCAGGAGAAAAACAGGTGGTCATGCAGGCTGGCGCCACGGCTTCGCCATCGGAAAACACCGTCCTCATCGTCGACGACGACAAGCCGTTCGCAAACCGTTTGAGCCGGGCGATGGAATCCCGGGGGTTCGACGTGCGTGTTGCGGAGACAGTGCAGGACGGTCTGGCCATGATCAAGAGCGCTCCGCCCAACTATGCGGTGGTGGATATGCGTCTGGGCGACGGCAACGGCCTCGATGTGATCGCGCTGCTGAAGTCGCTGAAACCGGACGCGCGCGCCATCGTGCTGACCGGCTATGGAAACATCGCCACGGCGGTTACGGCGGTGAAGCTCGGAGCGGTGGATTATCTCGCCAAGCCCGCCGATGCTGACGACATATTTGCAGCCCTCATCGCCTCGCCCGGCCAGAAGCCGGAACCACCGGAAAATCCGATGTCAGCCGACCGGGTACGCTGGGAACACATTCAGCGCGTCTACGAGTTGTGCGACCGGAATGTCTCGGAAACCGCGCGCCGACTGAACATGCACCGCCGGACCTTGCAGCGTATCCTTGCGAAGCGGGCGCCAAAATAAGCGTCTCGCTGTCGGGATGACCGACGTGGGCTGCTAATCCGAAGCGAAGCGGATCAGCAGCCTGATCGTATGTGGCCGCTCGAATGTCGTCCGGCGTGCTTTGGGTCGCTGGCTCGTCTTACGTCGGAACCTGACTATGTTTGATCGCATCGTGCAACTGGGTAAGCTCAGTTTTCAGTTGCGGGTCCGACGTTGCCGAAATCTGTTTCTCTAGCGTCCCGGTCAGAGTTTGCCGGTCCTGATCGGTTAAGATCGGGTGATAGGATGGCAGCGCGTTGAGCGCACCCTTGACCATCACGAGAATGTCGGACTTTGAGTAAAGGCTCGTTTCCGCCATGCTCGTTACGAGGCCCGAATAGACTTCTCGGGCGCCGCTTTTCATCTGCTCAACCAGGGCGACATAGGTCTGATATCTCGCATCCTTCGGAAATGTCGCGAGAAATGGCTCCCCAAGCTCCACCAACGCACCGGTTGCCCTGGACTCATAAACCATCAGTCTCGCGAGTTCGGCGGCATAAGGTTTGCCCTTTTGCGCTTCGCTCGAATAAAGGGTTACAAGCTGATGGAGGGGCTGCAGAACGGGTTTCAGCTTCTGATAGCGCACGGTAATCGCGAGTTCCGGATTCTGTCCCATGCGAAGCGGAATGTTGTCGGCATTGATCATTCGCTCGAATACGGGCTTTGTCTCTTCACCCGATAGCGTAGGCAGCGCCAGACCATCCCTTTCAACCCGTTCGACCAGGGCCCTGTAGTCTGTTGCGTCCCACGCTCCATCGGCGGAGGGATAGCGTTTCTGAGCGTTGGCTAATTGTGCCGCCAGGGCCACACACAAGAGCAGCCAAGCCGATGACTTCAGTATCTTGAATATTCGTGCCATGAAAAACCCCCTGTCCAGGCGGACCATTCGACGCTAGAGCGAGATCCAGTAATGGGCGCGATTTTGCGGAAAAATTGAGCCCCGAACAAATAGATGCGGGATCAGGACCGCTTCCATTTGAAATGATCCTGATCCAGCCAGACCACACTATAGTCCGATCTATGTGGCAGCAGTCTGATTTGCGTGGAGGTCGTCCGCTTAAATGACCCTATCCCATCGGGATTGCCGGAGCAGCCTGCCGTTCGGGGGCGACAGGCTGCTCCGGTTCCCTTTGACCAGTCTTCATGGCGTCGGCGGCAGCGGATTCTGGCCAAACGCGGCCGAAATAGCGCTTTGCCTCACGAGGTTTTTCTCACACTGCTCTTTGGAACTTTATACCGTTTGCGGTTAAGATTTCGGCGCAGGCCACATGGTGACAAAGTCCGAGCCATTGACTGAAATTGCGCTGACGTAAATTCCTTTCTGCCGCTGCTCATTGATATAGTTGATGTTCGCTTCGCTCCAACTCGTGCCGCCCATGAGATGTCCGTCCTTGAACAAATCGACGCTATGCAAGCGATAGCCAAACTCCGGCACATCCGACGCAGGCACCAACCGGAGCGTCCCATTCTTTATTGCTTCGGAGTAGGCGCCGTCTTTTCCCGCATTTTCGGTGAGCATTTTCCAGGCCAGTTGCCGGTTTTCCTCTTCCGTCCCCTCCACCGGCTTGCGAACCCAGGCGTCCGCGCCCATAGCCCGGAACTTTGCAATCTGCGCTTCTGAAAAATCTGACGTGCTTGCGGCCTTGGTTCGTTCCGCCGTGAGATTGGCTGAAGCACTCAGGTCCAAAAGCTTCGCGACCAGACCGGAAACGGTCGTCAGCCCCGTTCGATCGCCAACGATAATGGAGGGCGCTTCCGGCAAAGGCGGCTTTGACTGGGGAGACGAGGCTTTCAACAATTTAAGCGTATTGAGGGCCGTATTCAGCCCCACCATGTTTACCGATACCATGCTATTTTCTCGTGGCGATCAAATGCCAGATCCTTGTGAGGCCTCTAGCTGGGCCTGCGTCAAGCTTATTGCAGTGCTTTCAACGGTTTCTGAATGACACCACTTGCATTTTACCGGGTGTACCAATCTTGAACCCCTTTCATCGCCGCATCCAAACCCGCGATGGGAAACAAGTTGTTTACCTCCGCGCCGGATAATTTCTGTACAGAACCAGATTTGAGATCCCCGTGAATCGAAATCACGAGGAAGCCGTCGCCATACCGATGGTTCCGGAGGACCAAAAAGAATGATTACAGGTTTGAGCCCGCTTGACACGCTCGCCGCGCGCACGATTGCGAACCGGACGAAAGCGGAAGGGGCGGCATCGAGCGAGAAGGCTGCACCGGTCAATGTCAGCAAGCCGAACTCCGCTTCCGCGCTGAAGCCGTTTTCCGAGGTGGCGCTGGATGCAAGGGCGGCCCTTAATGCCGGATATGAAAAGCTCGGTAAGGTCGCAAACGACCAAACGACGGCTAGCGAATGGTTCGATACCGTTGGATTGGCGAACCTGGATCGACGCACACTCTACGCCATCGCCAGCAATCAGGGCGGGATGTTCTCCGAGACCGAGATATCTGCCGCGCAATCAACAATGGCAGATCGACATTCACAGGCTATTCATGGGTTTGGCAAAAGTACGGCTGACATTTTTAAAGCATCTGTTGACTATCTCGATGCTGCACCCCTGAGGAAAAAGCATCACTCCAATGGGCACACGCAAGAGCATCCGCTCAGCGGGGGTATGAGCAGGAAATGCGGGACCAAGGTCGGGTGCCGGAAAATGTAGAGAGCGGCAACCCGGTCGTAAGTCTGTTCTTGAGATCTTTCGATGAGTTGGTAGCCGCAGGCAATGCCTTCGGGGATGTCCGGGAAATGCCGTCCTACGTCAAGGCCATTGAACTCTGGAACAGCATGAATGACGACAGGGAACCCTTCTCGTTTACCTTGTAGCGAGCGGTGAGCTTTACATTTGAAAGGGTCGCGGACTTCGCCCCGGACCTAACTCCCCGGTCTCATCCCATGGGGATTGCCGGAGCAACCTGCCGTTCGGGGGCGACAGGCTGCTCCGGTTCCCTTTGACCCGCCTTTGCCTTTTCTACAATGCCGAAGGAGAGGGCGTAGAGAGCAGGCAGGAAGGTCAAAGTCAGGATCGTGCCCGCGACGAGGCCGCCCATCATGGCCTTGGCCATCGGTCCCCAGAAGAGCGATGTCGAAAGCGGGATGAGAGCCAGACCAGCCGCGGCGGCGGTGAGAACGATGGGGCGGAAACGGCGCACGGTCGATGAGACGATAGCCTCGCGCATGGGCAGGCCGCTATCGAGATCCTGCTGGATCTGATCGACGAGAATGACGCTGTTGCGCATGATCATGCCCGCAAGGGCGATCACGCCGAGAATGGCGACGAAGCCGAACGGCGCCTGAAAGAGCAGCAGCGCGGCGGACGCGCCGATCAGGCCGAGCGGCCCTGTCGCGAGCACGATCAGCATTTTGCCTACATGCTGGAGCTGGATCATCAGCAGAAGAATGATCGCAAGCAGCATGACCGGCATCTTGGCATTGATCGAGGCCTGGCTCGACGCCGATTCCTCCACCGCGCCCTGCATTTCGACGCGGTAGCCCACGGGCAGCGCCTCGCGCATCGGCGCAAGCTCGGCATGGATCGCCTTGGTGACGTCCGGCGACTGCACATGGTCGGGCACGGTGCCGCGCACGGTGATCGTCGGCAGGCGCGAGCGCCGCCATTCTATGCCCGGTTCGAGCACGACATTCATCCGGGCAACCTGGGTGAGCGGTACGGCGTCGCCGCTTGCGGTCTTCACATAGGCATTTTCCACGGCGCTCAGAGCGGTCTCGTTCGCCGCCGGATCGCGCAGCACGACGCCGATGGTTTCCTCGCCCTCGCGGAATTCGCCGATGGTCGCGCCGGTGAGGACGGCCTGAAGCGTCTGGCGAACCGCTTGCGAACTGACGCCGATGGCGCGGGCGCGGTCCTGGTCGATCTCCAGCCGGAAGGACGGGACCGGCTCCAGCCAGTCATCATGGACATTGTCGACAAGCGGGTTGGCGCGCATGGTGCCGGCGATCTCGCCCGCCAGTCGGCGCACCTCGTCGCGCTCCGGCCCGGTGACGCGGATCTGCACCGGCCAGCCGACTGGGGGACCATTGAACAGCCGGTCGACCTTGTAGCGAATGTCGGGATAGGTCTCCGCCAGCCGCGCGCGGATACGGTCGATCGCGGGATCGCGCGCTTCCAGCGATTTCGGCATGACGAGGAGCTGGGCAAAATTGGGATTGCGGAGTTGCTGGTCGAGCGGCAGGTAGAAGCGCGGCGCGCCCTCGCCGATGAAGGTGGTGACGGAGGCGATCTCGCTATCCGCGATCATGTCGGCTTCGACGCGCTTGGCCTGTTCCTCCGTCTGCCTGAAGGAGGTTCCTTCCGGCAGCCAGAGATCGACTAGAATTTCAGGGCGGTTCGAGGCCGGGAAAAACTGCTGCGGAATGAAGGCAAAGCCGCCAAGTCCGGCCACGAACGCCGCAAGCGTCATCGCGATCACGACGCGGCGATGCATGACGCACCAGTCGATCACACGCTCAAGTCGCCGGTAGAACGGGCCGTTGAACGGCTCATGCTTCGGCTTCTTGCCCTCCGCATGCGCGCCGGGCTTGTGCTCCTTGAGCAGCGAATAGCCGATCCAGGGCGTGAAATAGACCGCCGCGATCCATGACAGCACAAGCGAGATGCCGACCACCCAGAATAGCGAACTGACATATTCGCCGGCCGTAGACGCAGCGAAGCCGACCGGAATGAAACCCGCGACGGTGATCAGCGTGCCGGTCAGCATGGGAAACGCCGTGTGGTCATAGGCGTAGCTGGCCGCTTTCAGCTTGTCGAAGCCTTCCTGCAATTTTCGCTCCATCATCTCGATGGCGATCATGGCGTCGTCCACGAGCAGACCGAGCGCGATGATCAGCGCGCCGAGCGAGATGCGTTGCAGGTCGATGCCCATTAGCGACATTGTGAGGAAGGTCGCGCCGAGGACAAGCGGGATCGTCAACGCCACGACAAGGCCCGCGCGCCAGCCGAGCGAGAGGAACGAAACGGTCAGGACGATGATCACCGCCTCGCCGAGAACGACCAGAAACTCGCCGACATATTTGCGCACCACGTCCGGTTGATCCGCGATCTGGCCCATTTCCAGACCGATCGGCAGGTTCGCCTGCACGTCGGCGAGCGCCTTGTTGATCGCCACGCCGACATCGGTGGCTTTCGCGCCGTCCGCCATGACGATGCCGATGATCACCGCATCTTCGCCCTGATAACGCGTCCTGGCTACGGGCGGATCGACAAGGCCGCGTCGGACGGTTGCTATATCGCCGAGCCGGATTGTCTCATTGCCGATGCGAAGACGCAGCTCGCGGATTTCCTCGACCGTCGTCACGAACCCGTCAACGTCGATGCGCACCGAGCGTTCATCGCTTTCGATGCGGCCCGCCGGCTCCAGCGTATTCTGCGCTGCCAGCGCGCTGCCGATGGCCTGCGCCGATAGATTGCGCTCGGCCAGCGTCCTGGAGGAGATCTCGATATAGACTTTCTCATCCTGCGTGCCGATCAGATCGACCTTCTCGACGCCGCCCACTTGCAGCAGCACGTCGCGAATGCGCCGCGCCTCGGTCTTCAGTTCGGGATAGCCGAAGCCGTTGCCGGTAAGCGCGTGAAGGGTGATGTAGGTGTCGCCGAATTCATCGTTGAAGAACGGTCCGATCACGCCCTGCGGCAGCGTGTGGCGGATGTCGCCGACCTTCTTGCGGACCTGATAGAAGGCGTCGGCGATCTCGCGCCCGAACGCCTCGCCCTTGAAATTGGCGAAAATGACGGCGCTGCCGGGCCGGGCATAGGAACGGACGAAATCGAGATGCGGGGTTTCCTGAACTTTCCGCTCGATCTTGTCCACAACCTGATCCTGCATTTCCTGCGTTGACGCGCCCGGCCAGGAGGTCTGGATGACCATGACGCGGAAGGTGAAATCCGGGTCTTCTTTCTGGCCCATGCTGAACAGCGACATCGCGCCCGCGGCCAGTATCAGCACCACGAGGAACCGCGTCAGGCTGGCGTGGCCGATGGCCCAGCGTGACAGGTTGAAGCCGCGCCGCTCCGGCTCGGGCATCGGGAAATGCTTCGTCATGGCGAAATCTCCACCGGGTCGCGTTGGGGCGGTTTATGGATTGAGTTTGACCTGGGACTGGGGGGCGGATGCGGTCTGAACGACGCTATCGGGCAGGCGCACGAATTGGCCGTCGGTCAGGAACTGGACGCCGCCGGTGACGACGACTTCGCCCGGCTGAAGACCCGAGACGACTTTCACGGTTTCATCCGTGACGCCGCCTGTTTCGACGAAGCGGGGGGAGACTTTGGAGCTTGTGCGGTCGGCAACGTAGACGGCCTTGCGTCCGCCGATTTGCGTGAGGGCAGGCAGGGGCAGGGCCACGTAGGGAGATTGTGAATTGAGGCTGAGCGTTGCCGTGGCGGTCATGCCAAGCCGCATGGCAGGGGGCGGATCGGTGATGACGACGCGGACGGCATAGGTGCGCGAGGCGGGGTCGGCCTGTCCGGCGATTTCGCTGATCTTGCCGGTTGCTTCGACATTTGCGTCGGCCCAGAGGCGCAATTGAGCCTGTTGCCCGATTTCAAGCTGCGTCACGTCCTGTTCCGGCACGCTCAGCGCAACTTCCATATCGCCGCTTTCCGCGACCGTCACGACCGGCGTTCCGGCGGCAACGACCTGACCGGCTTCCGCCTGTACCGAGGTGATGATGCCATCCTGATTTGCTCTGAGCACGGCATAGCCAGTTGCATTCTCGGTCTGACGCGCCTGCGCCTCGGCCGCCTGTAGCGCCGCTTCCGCCGCATCGACCTCCAGCTTGCGCTGATCGACCACGGAGTTCGGAGTATAGCCTTTGGGCTGGAGTTTGGTGGCGCGATCCAGTGCATCCGTCGCCACGGTCAGGCGGGTCTTGGCCGATTGCAAAGCTGCGCGGGCGCTGTTCTGGCTCAGCACGAGATCGGTATCGTCGAGCCGCGCGATGATCTGTCCGGTTTTGACGCGATCGCCGATATCCACCTTGCGTTCAGTGATCTTGCCGGCGATCCGGAAGCCGAGCGCGCTCTCCGTCCGCGCCTTGATGTTGCCGGAAAAGCTCTTGGTCTGTTCGCCAGTTTCCTGTGCAACGACGATGGCTTTCACCGGCCTGACGACCTTTTCCGCCGTCACCTCCTCCTGGCAGGCTGCGAGGGAAAGGGCAAGCAACGCCGATGCGGCGCCCTTGAAGAATGATGCTTGACGCAAAAACGCTGAAGATATTCGTTTTTCTTCATTCGTTGGACGCAAAAAGCCATCCTGGCCGGCATTTTCAAACATGATCTCACTCTCGGATCTAGACTCGGGCCTTCAGGGAATGAACAATCAAGGCCGCCATCTCGCTCGGCCTTGCACGATTTTCGTCTTCAAGCTTTTGCGCCACGATCACAGGGTGGCAGACGCAGATCAGGGAGGCATGGACGCATTTTGCCGCCCGGACAGGATCCTGCTCACGGAACTCGCCAGAGGCAATTCCCTCCCGGATAATACGCTCGATATGCAGACATACCCGATTGAGGTGCTCCTTCACCGCGTCCCAGTTTTGTTCCATGGCGACAACCACCAACTCATGAACCTTACGGTGGTCGAGCAGGTTTTCCAGCGTGTATTCGTGCATCTGCTCGATAAATTTTTCCAGACGCCGCGAAGCGGAGCCGCCGCTGTTGACGATTTCGAGAAGCCGGCTTTCACCCTCGCCCGTTATCTTGCGGCAGATACCCTCGACCAGCGCGGATTTGGAGGCAAAGAAGCGGTAGAGATTGGCGGGCGACATATTGCAGGCGTCGGCGATGTCGGCCATGGTGGTTTTGGCATAGCCGTAATGCCGAAACAGATTCTCCGCTTCGGTGAGTATCTTTTCCCGCATTTCAGTCTGGCTAGGCTGGGCGGTCGGAACCAATGAGCATCTCTCGCTATGATGAGTGAAGATTTTCAATTTTCTTCAGTCATCATATGCGAGTCCCCTCGCGGACGCAAGAGGAATGCTCGGCGAAGCTCCAGGGGCGTGCCGGTCAGTAGTAGCGGAGTTCGGTCGCCTTGCCCCAGAACACGCGGTAGGAATAGGCCGTATAGGCGAGGATGAACGGCAGCACGATAACCACGCCCACCAGAATGAAGCTGAGCGATTCCGGGGCGCTCGCTGCGTCCCAGACTGTGAGCTGGTCGATGATGACGAACGGATAGAAGCTGTAGGCAAGGCCCGCAAAGCCGAGCAGATAGATGGCCGCCGCGCCGATGAAGGGCAGCCAGTCATAGCGGTCGCCCGGAAGCGGCATCCGGCGGAGCAGCCATTCCAGCCAGATCAGCAGCGCGCCGGTGAGTAGCGGAATGGGCAGCAGGTAGAGGAAATTCGGCAGGCTGAACCATTTGTCGAAGATCCGGGCGCTGACGAACGGTGTCGCCAGCGAAACGAGCGCGAGGCCGAGCGCCGTGGCCCAGACGAATATCCGCGCCCAGTGGATGGCCCGCCGTTGCAGGTCGCCCTCCGTCTTCATGATGAGCCAGCATGCCCCGATGAAGGAGTAGCCTGCCGCAAGGCAAAGCCCGCAAAGCAGGCCAAACGCCATGTGTGGCAAGGTGCGCTCGAAACCGACAATATAAAGGCCCAGCATGTAGCCTTGCGAGAGCGCGGCGAGCAGGGAACCCGTCACGAAAGCTCGGTCCCACAAGACGCGCCGGGGCTCCTGCGCCTTGGCCCGGAAATCGAAGGCAACGCCACGCAGGATCAGACCGAACAGCATGAGCGCGACCGGCAGATACAGCGCTGTCAGGATGATGCCATGCGCGATGGGGAAGGCGACAAGCAGCAGGCCGATTCCCATCACCAGCCATGTTTCGTTCGCGTCCCAGAACGGTCCGATGGATGATAGCATGACATCCCTTTCAGCCCGGTCAGCCTGGCTCATGAGCATCCCCACGCCCAGATCGTAACCGTCGAGGATGACATAGAGCAGGATCGACAGGCCCATCAGTCCGGCGAAGATGACAGGCAGCGCGTCGGCGCTGGTGAGATAGCTCCACATTAGCGGTCCTCCCTCGCTTGCGCCACGCCGGGCGCCTGCTGATACCATCCGCCGGGCGCTTCCGTGTTCGGCGGCGCTGTGCTCCCGGTGCGGGCGAGATAGAACACGACCGAAATGTAGGCGAGCAGCAGCAGGGCGTAGACGGAGAGATACATGGCCAGCGACATGCCGACCATCGGCGCGGGAACGTCGGAAACCGCGTCGGCTGTCCGCAACACGCCGTTCACCAGCCAGGGCTGTCGGCCGATCTCGGTCGTGTACCAGCCTGCTACCACGGCGATCCAGCCTGAGAATGTCATGGCGACCAGCGCGCGCGCCATCCAGGGGCTGACATCGCCGCGCCTGCGGATCTGCCACGCAGCGGCCCATGACACGAGCAGCATCAGCACGCCGACGCCAATCATGATGCGAAAGGCGAAGAATACCGGCGCGACCGGGGGATGGTTGTCGATGAATTCGTTGAGCCCCTTGATCTCGCCGTCGGCGGAATGTGTCAGGATCCAGCTTGCCAGTCCGGGAATCGATATTTCATAGTGGTTTGTCCGCGCCTCCTCGTCGGGAATGGCGAACAGGCGGAGCGCGGCATTGCGTTCGGTTTCCCAGATGCCTTCCATCGCCGCCACCTTCTGCGGCTGGTGTTCAAGCGTGTTCAGCCCATGCAGGTCGCCTGCAAGAATTTGCAGCGGGATCAGGATGGCCGCAAAGATGACGCCGGTGCGCATGGCCGCGATGACGCTTTGCGCCCGGTCGCCGCGCAGCCAGCGATAGGCGGAAATGCCGGCCACGAGGAATGCCGCAGTCAGGCCCGACGCCAGCAGCATGTGCACCAGCCGGTACGGCGCGGACGGGTTGAACAGCACGGCCCACCAGTCCGTCACATGCGCCTTGCCGTCGATCATCTCGAAGCCGGCCGGGGTCTGCATCCAGCTGTTGAGCGCCAATATCCAGAATGCGGACAGTGTCGTGCCGACAGCGACGAGCACGGTCGCGAACGTATGAATGCGGTTCGAGACACGACCCGCGCCGAACAGCATGATGCCGAGGAATGTCGCCTCCAGGAAGAACGCGGTCAGCACCTCATAGGCGAGCAGCGGCCCGGCGATGTTGCCGACGATTTCCATGAAACCCGGCCAGTTGGTGCCGAACTGGAAGGACATGACCACGCCGCTGACGACGCCGAGCGCGAAGGACAGCGCGAAGATCTTGACCCAGAAGCGATAGGCGTCGAGCCATTTATTGTCGCCGGTGGTATCGAAGCGCAGCTTGAAGAACAGCAGAATCCAGCACAGCGCAATGGTGATGGTGGGGAAGAGAATATGAAAGGTGATGTTGGCGCCGAACTGAATTCTCGCCAGCAAAAGCGCGTCCATTTAGCCGTCTCCTTTTCTGGCCCTGCCGCCGGGGATAAGCTTCAACCTATCGCGCATTTCATAGAGCTTATAGATTTTGGAGCCCATTTTTAAGAGCTGAACCAGCCTTTCGGTTTCCATCTTCTGCATATCCTGATACCAGCCCGTCAGCATTTCGATAAGATCGTGCATTTCGCGCATCCGCTCCTGCGCGTGACGTTCATCCGGGTTTTGCGGCGTCTCCAGCATGACATCGCGCAGCATGGTCAGCGTCGGCTCGATTTCGCGCTTGCGGCGTTCCTCGACGAGGGTGCGCACGATTTCCCAGACGTCGTCCGGCGCGGTGTAATGGTCGCGCCGGTCGCCGGGCAGGTGTTTCAGCCGGACGAGCCGCCAGCTATCGAGTTCTTTCAGGCCCATGCTGATGTTGGAGCGCGAGAAGCCGAGCGCCTCGGCGAGTTGCTCGGCATTGAGCGGCTTTTCCGACAGGTAGATCAACGCATAGATCTGGCCGACAGTGCGGTTGATGCCCCAGCGGGAGCCCATTTCGCCGAAATGGAGCACGAAGGTGCGGATGAGCGGCGGCAGATTCATGGTGTTTCCGTCATTTCAGTATTTTCTGAAATTTAAGAAACTCACAAGCAGCAGGCAATGCGCGTTTTCGACACAGGTAAAAGAGGGCGTTTCAGCCCGCTGCCCTGCCGACAGAACCGGTCTATTCGTTCGTGTCGATTTCGATCCGCCACTTCGCGCCCGCGACGGGCCCCGTTTCTCCGCCCTCCAGACGTCTGGCCTGAGTCAAGTGTTCGACGAAATGCATCGCGAGGGCAAACGATTGAACCGGATCGATGCCGTATACTTTCTTGGCGGAATTGAGTGCGTTGACAGATACGAGCGAATAATAGTCGTCCGCGCCGTCCTGAAGATGCCGGCATTCGATGACGGCTTCCACGCCTTCGGGCGACACTATGCGAAGTTTGATGCCCTGCAAGATCGGTTCCTTTCCAGAAATGTGCGTTCCACCGGCAAAGGATAGTTTCGCAGTTCGATTGAAACGAGGCCGCATACTCAGGTGCGAGTGATAGTGTTTAAACCGTTACGCGATGCTCTGCCGCATCCACGACCACCAGCGCCGTCATGTTCACGATGCGGCGAACGCTGCTTGACGGCTCGATGATGTGCACCGGCCGGTCCGCGCCGAGCAGGATCGGACCGACGGTGATGCCGTTGCCGGCCGCCATCTTCAGCAGGTTGTAGGAAATATTCGCCGCGTCGATGTCGGGCATGATGAGCAGGTTCGGCTGGCCGGTCAGGCGCGAGCCGGTAATCGCGCGGGAGAGCATCGGCTCGGAGAGCGCCGCGTCGCCCTGCATTTCGCCCTCGACCTCCAGGTCCGGCCATTGCTCCTCGATGAGCCGCAGCGCGTCGCGCATGAGCTGCGCACATTCGGAGTTCGACGAGCCGAAGCTTGAATGCGACAGGAGCGCCACGCGCGGGATTATGCCGAAACGGCGCAGTTCTTCGGCGGCAAGGCCCGTCATTTCCGCGAGTTGTTCCGAGGTCGGATAGCGGTTGACCTGCGTATCGCAGATGAAGATCTGGCGGTTGGGCAGCATCAGCATGTTCATGGCGGCGAGCGTTTTTACGCCGGGGCGCAGGCCGATCACGTCGCCTATGAATTTGAGATGTTCTTCGTAAACGCCGGTCGTGCCGCAGAGCATGGCGTCCACATCGCCGCGCCGCATGAGGATTGCCCCGATCAGCGTCGGACGTGTCCGCATGGCTTCCCTGGCGATAGAGAGGGTCACGCCCTTGCGCTTGGTCAGCTCGTAATATTCCGAGACGACGTCGCGGTAACGCGCGTCACTGAGGATGTTGACGGCTTCGCAATTCTCGCCGAGGCGCAGGCGCAGACCGTAGCTTTCGATGCGCTGGGAGATGACTTCGGCGCGCCCGATCAGGACCGGGAAGGCCAGCCCTTCATCGACCACGACCTGCGCGGCGCGGAGCACATGCTCCTCCTCGCCCTCGGCATAGGCGACACGTTTGGGCGCGGCCTTGGCGGCGTCGAAAACCGGCTTCATGCTCGCGCCGGAATGATAGACGAAGCGCGCCATGCGTTCGCGGTAGGCTTCCATGTCGACGATCGGCCTTGCCGCGACGCCGCTGTCCATCGCAGCGCGCGCAACGGCCGGCGCAATTTTCTCGATCAGGCGCGGATCGAAAGGCTTGGGGATGAGGTAATCCGGGCCAAAGCCGGTCGTGTTGCTGGAATAGGCGGCGGCGACGAGGTCGGAGACTTCGACCTGCGCCAGCTCGGCAATCGCGTATACTGCGGCCTTCTTCATCGCCTCGTTGATCGCCGTTGCGCCGACATCGAGAGCGCCCCGGAAGATGAAGGGAAAGCACAGCACATTGTTGACCTGGTTGGGGAAATCGGACCGGCCGGTGCAGATCAGCGCATCCGGGCGCACGTCGCGGGCAAGGTCGGGCATGATTTCCGGCGTCGGATTGGCGAGCGCCATGATGATCGGCGTCGACGCCATTTCGCGCAGCATCTCCGGCTTCAAAACGCCGCCTGCGGACAGGCCGAGAAAAATATCCGCACCGGGAAGAATATCGGCGAGACGCCGCGCGGCGGTGTCCTGTGCGTAGCGGTCCTTTTCCGGGTCCATATTCACCGGGCGGCCCTGATAGACGACGCCGTCAATGTCGGAGACGGTGATGTTTTCCCGACGGACGCCGAGACTTACCAGGAGGTCGAGACAGGCGAGCGCCGCCGCGCCTGCGCCGGAGGTGACGAGCTTGACTTGGCGAATGTCCTTGCCCGCAAGTTTCAACCCGTTGAGCACCGCCGCAGCCACGATGATCGCCGTGCCATGCTGATCGTCGTGGAAAACCGGGATTTTCATCCGCTCACGGAGGGATCGCTCGATATGGAAACATTCCGGCGCCTTGATGTCCTCCAGATTGATCGCGCCGAACGTCGGCTCAAGGCTGGCGACGATGTCGATGAACCTGTCCGGATCGTTCTCGGCGATCTCGATGTCGAACACGTCGATCCCGGCGAACTTCTTGAACAGGCACCCCTTGCCCTCCATCACCGGCTTGGACGCCAGCGGGCCGATATTGCCGAGCCCGAGAACGGCGGTGCCATTCGTGATGACGCCCACAAGATTGCCACGCGAGGTCAACTCCGCCGCCTGTCCTTCATCGGCGGCAATGGCGGTGCAGGCATAGGCGACGCCCGGTGAATAGGCGAGCGAGAGGTCGAGCTGATTCAGGAGGCCCTTGGTCGGCGTCACCGAAATTTTGCCCGGCTTGGGAAGCCGGTGGTAGTCCAGTGCAGCCTGGCGGAGATCGTTTTCGTTCATGTGGGTGGGCCTCGGCAGTCTCGTGCGTGATGAAATGAAATTCGTCCAACTATCACGCAAGCTTGCCGTGCGTCGAGGCAACAAGCAAGTCACCATTCCGGAACATTTGGCCTCAGCTCACCGTCCCGAGATGCGGAATGCTCTGGCTGCTGGCTGGCTGATAGGTGCTCGTTGCCGCCGCCAGACAGTCGACCTCGCTTGCCCCGGCGCGCTTCAGGACGAGCGCGCAGGCGCTCAGCGTCGAACCTGTCGTCAGAACATCGTCGATCAGCAGAATTCGCTTGCCGGCCAGAGCGGCGGCCCGCCTTGGTGCGACGGCGAATGCCGCCATCATGTTGGCCTGCCGGTCCTGTGCTGTGAGCCCAACCTGGCTTGGCGTATGCCTTTGCCGTTTGAGGCTGAACAGATCAGCGGGCACGCCGCTGAGCGCGGAGATGTTGCGCGCCAGGATGGCAGCCTGATTGAATCGGCGGCTCCACAGCTTTCGCGGATGCAGCGGCACGGGCATGATCAGATCGGCGTCGCGGAGAAGCTCGCTGCCGGCGGACCACATCAGCCGGGCCAGCATTCCGGTGGCTTCGTGGCGGTCGGCATATTTGAGACCGTGGATGAGATTGCGCATCACGCCGCTGAACTGAGCGGCGGCGCGGGCTCTGGCGAAGACCGGCAGATCACGCTGCGCGGCGGCGGAAAGCGGCACGCCGCCATCGAGATCGGCGATTCGCAGCGGGACGCCGAGACGGTCGCAAACGGGCGGGGTGATGAATTCGACGCCGGACCAGCAATCGGCGCACAGCACGCCATGATCCGTCACCGGCGTGTGGCAGTGAACGCAAATCGGCGGCAGGACGAGATCGGCGATCGCGCGAAAGCCGTTCAGCGACCAGCCGCGCAGATCCGATTTCATGCGCGCCAGCCCGTTCTCCGGTTCGCTTCCGTCAACGTCATTCATGACAATGGCCGAGCCTTTTCTCTTTCGCTTCATGCTAACGGGCCTTACATCAGGGGCAAGACCGTAGGAAACCGGGGGTGTCCCCTTGAGCGCGCCACAGCTTTTCGACCGCAAGCTTCTGCTTCAACGCCGCCAGCGCGCCGCGCGTCAGGGCGCAATGCCTGATTTCCTGCTGCGCCGTGCGGCAGGAGACATGGCGGAGCGGCTGG
The DNA here is from genome assembly GCA_050330195.1 of Rhodomicrobiaceae bacterium. GTDB lineage: Bacteria > Pseudomonadota > Alphaproteobacteria > Rhizobiales > Rhodomicrobiaceae > JAHQVI01. The sequence goes on from JBHJOB010000020.1 coordinate 70,865, forward strand.
AAGCGGTTCAGCGCGATTTTACCCATGTGCTCGCCCTTGGCGCTCATGCGAAGGGGCTGGCCGATGTGCTGTCCGTATCGTGCCGGAATGCGGAATTGTTCGTGGCTATGGATGGAAGCGCGCCTTCCGCAGACGGTTCAGCGCTACAGGTCCGGGGAGACGAGGAGCTTGTGCCCTTCCGCGATGGCGCGTTCGATCTGATCGTTTCCGCGCTTTCGCTGCAATTCGTCAACGACCTGCCTGGAACGCTGATCCAGATCCGCCGGGCGCTGAAACCGGACGGGCTCTTTCTTGCCTCGGTCCTCGGCGGCGCGACGCTCGCCGAATTGCGCGAAGCCTTCACGGAAGCCGAAACAGAGCTGGAAGGCGGCGTCAGTCCGCGCGTGGCTCCGATGGCCGATATTCGCGATTATGGCGGGTTGCTCCAGCGCGCGGGGCTGGCGCTGCCGGTTGCCGACAGCGATCTTGTTACCGTTACATACGCTTCGCCGCTTGCGCTGATGCACGATCTGCGGGCGATGGGAGCGACCAATGTGCTAACGGAGCGGCGCAGAACGCCGCTCAGGCGGCGGACGCTGTTGCACGCCATGGAGATTTATTTCGAGCGGTTCGCCGAACCTGGCGGCCGTATCCGTGCGACTTTCGAGATTATTCACCTGCTTGGCTGGGCTCCTCACGACAGCCAGCAAAAGCCGTTGAAACCCGGTTCGGCGGCCGCCCGGCTGGCGGATGCGCTCGGCGTTCCCGAGCATCAGCTCAAGCGATCTTGACCATTTACGGTTGCATAAGGGCTCTTCGTCGCCCTGTTGCCTAATTTTCCCTTCATTTTACGCTGCATTTTATTGATGTAAGACTATGCGCGGCGCAAACACGCCAGCGTAAACTCCAGTGATTAAACGAAGGCTGCGTGACCGATGGCGTCCGATGATCGCAAGGAACGTCCGTTTTTCTATCGCGGAGGCCGCCGCCGCTCCCTCGTGGACTCCATCGAGGAGCGTGCTGGCGACGGCTTTGGCGGCGAGCCGTCCGCTCTTGAAGATCATGCGCGCAGCTTCGGCTCGGATGAGCCGCTGCCGAGTTTCCTCCGCAAGGAGCAGGCCGCGCAAGGCATCGAGCCGTTGCAACCGCAGGACGCGCCGCCCCGCCGCAAACCGCATCCCTATTACAAGCCGCATGGCGAGGACATCGAGGCGGAGGATGCGCCGCGCGAACGCGCCAGCCTTCCCAAACGCCTGACGCGGGCCTTCCGCCGCAAGGAACGCGACCGACGCAAAGGCCCGAAGACGCCGCGCTCATGGCCATTCCGCGCCGCCGTCTTCAGCCTTTATTGGGGTACGATCGCCGCGATCTGGTTCGCCGTCATTCTCGTGAGCGCGGTCACGGTCTATTCGCTGATGGCCGAAGACCCGCTCAAGGCGGGGCTGAGCAAGCAGCCCGCCAAGATCACGGTAGTTGCCGAAAATGGAAACGTGCTTGCCGAGAAAGGTCTGCGCCGGAGCCATGTCAAGCTGGCGGACATGCCCCCGCATCTGGTCGAGGCCGTGCTCTCCACCGAAGATCGCCGCTACTATTATCATTACGGCTTCGATCCTATCGGCATCGCCCGCGCGTTCATTCGCAATTACCAGGCGGGCCGCGTCGTCGAAGGCGGCAGCACGATTACGCAACAGCTCGTCAAGGTGTTGTTTCTCAAGCCCGACCGGACCTATTGGCGCAAGGTCGAGGAAATGCTGCTCGCCTTGTCTCTGGAGTATCGTTTCGAGAAGGACCAGATTCTGGAGTTGTATCTCAACCGGATTTATTTCGGTGCGGGCAATTACGGGGTTGAGGCGGCAGCGCAGCATTATTTCGGCAAGAAGGTCGGCGAGATCGACGTCTATGAGTCCGCCATTCTTGCCGGGCTGATCCGCTCGCCGACCTTTTACGCGCCGACGAACAACCTGGAGCGCTCGCTGGAACGCGCTCGCGTGGTCCTCAATCTGATGCGCTCGCATGGCGCGATCACGCTGGAGGAATATAACATCGCGCTCGCCAACCCTCCGGCCTTGCGCAACTATCTGCCGTCGCAGAGCTATGGCTATGTGATCGACCGGGTCATGCAGCAATTGCCGGAACTGGGCCTGGACCTGGAAGCCGACGTGACGGTCGAGACGACGCTGGATTACGAGCTTCAGGCCACCGCGCAACGCATTGTCACGGAAAAGATGGCCCAGCAGGCCGACGACTACAATGCGGGCGAGGCGGCGGCGGTCATTCTGGACCGTAATGGCGCGGTCAGGGCGATGGTCGGCGGCCGCGACTACAAGAAGAACCAGTTCAACCGCGCCGTTCAGGCCAAGCGCCAGCCCGGTTCGACCTTCAAGCCATTCGTGTTTCTGGCAGCGCTGGAAAAAGGCCTGACGCCGGATTCAAAGGTCCATGACGGCCCGTTGCGCATCGGCACATGGACACCCGCCAACTTTAATGACCGCTATCATGGCGACGTCACCTTGCGCGAGGCGCTGGCGAAGAGCATGAACACGGCTGCGGTCAGACTGTCGGAGTGGGCGGGACGCGACGCCGTGCTCAAGACCGCGCACCGGCTTGGCATTACCTCCAGGCTTGAGCACAATGCGTCCATCTCGCTGGGGACGTCCGAAGTCTCGCTTCTGGAACTGGCATCGGCCTATGTGCCCTTTGCCAATGGCGGCTTTAGCGCCATGCCGCACATCATCAAGACAGTAAAGAATGCCGAGGGACAGGTCGTCTACGATGTCGGCCGGACGAATTGGGGGCGCGTCATCAGGCCGAACCATGTGGCCGCGATGAATGACATGCTGATGGCGACCATCCAGTACGGCACCGGCAACAAGGGCTCCATCGATCCGCATCCGGCGGCCGGCAAGACGGGCACGGGCCAAGACTACCGCGACGCCTGGTTCATTGGCTATTCGGCGCATTACGTGACGGGCGTGTGGCTCGGCAATGACGATTTCAAACCGATGAAGCGCGTGACGGGCGGTTCATTGCCGACGCTGATCTGGCACGATCTGATGACTTACGCGCATCTCCAGAAGGAGCCGGCCTTCCTGCCGGGCGGCGAGCATCTCGTTGCGCGGGGCGATCAGCCTCTTGACCGGCAGCAGCGTCCGAGGAACGACAATTTGTGGGACACATTGTTCGGCGGGACCGACTCGTCCCGTTCCGGGGATACAACGCTTGGCACGCCTGTTGCGAGCAGCGGTCAGCAGAAGCCGAAAACAAGGAACTGGCTAGAGGAGTTCTTCTCGCAATAGCCAGTTCAGGTCTGGGGGGCGTCTCATTATCCTGCTTGGGGGCGCAGGAGTGGTTGGGGTTATCTCAATCCAATCAGAGGTCAGGGCCGCAGATAGCCCAACACGACGTCAACGATATGCCGCACACGAATGTCGAGCTGTTCCGGCGTCGTCAGATCTTCGCCTGCGAGACCGGACAGGGTGTGGCGGGTTGCGATATGCGTTGCGCCGAGCGCGGCGATGGTCAGGTAAAGTTGGAAGGAGTCGACATCCTTGCGGAATACGCCGTCCTGCTGACCGCGCTTCACCACCTCCTGCATCAATTCGCGCAACGGCACGTTTGCTCCGCTGATGCGTTCCGATTGCAGCGCATACTTTCCCTGCTGCATGTTCTCGATCATCATCAGGTTCAGGAATTCGGGATGATCCAGATAATAGTTCCATGTGAACTTTATCAGCACCTCGATTGCCTGCGTCGGTGAAAGATCGGAAACTTTCAGTTTCTGGACCTGGGCGGAACGCAGCGAGAAATAGACGCGTTCCAGCACGGCGACGTACAACTCGTCCTTCTTGCCGAAATAATGATACAGCATCCGTTTGTTGACGTTCGCCCGATCGGCGATTTCGTTGACGCTGGCCCCGGCGAAACCTTTCGCTATGAATTCTTCCGTCGCCGCATCGAGGATGGCGCGCCGCGTCTTTTCAGGGTTGCGTTGTCCAGGCACTCTCGGTGTCGGTTTTAAGGCCACATCGCTTTCCACAATATTCAACTCCTGATCCTCAAATCTGTCGGTCATGCTGTCCATCAATCAACTCCGCTGTGACGCGCCCCGGCCAGTATTCACGCCCTGCGCGAGATTGCTCACGATCTTCACTACTGATTTACTTACGAACGAGCGCGGAAATAGGATCAGTGGAGGTACGAAAAAAATCTTTCTTTAATATCTGACATATTAGAGCTTTTTATTCACAAAGCGCGATTCCTGGGAAGGCGGTGCTTCTGGCGACGTTTTATGGAGCGCAAGTCAAATAGCCATGTCCAACATGAACCCTCTTTGAAGCGCGCTCCCACGGACGCCGGGCATAACCTCGCCGGCCCGTCAGATACCCCAGGCTTGCATTCACGGCGGTTTAAGCGCACATTAAACCTATACCGAGGGGGGCCAGCGGCAGCTGGCTGAGATTGGACTGACGCCCGTCCGACCACCCTATGAACCTGATCCGGTTGATACCGGCGTAGGGACGGCTTGATGGACACACCGAAACCATTCTCCTCGATAAAGACAGATCGTCTTATCCTGCGCTGCTGGCGCGACGCAGACCGCGCGCCTTTCGCGGCAATGTGTGCAGATTCCCACGTTATGGAGTACTTGCCGAAGACGCTCAGCCGCGAGGAAAGCGACGCGCGAATAGACGGTTACATTGCCGATCAGGCAGCGTCCGGTTTCTGCTTCTGGGTCTTGGAGGAGCGTGAGACCGGAGCCTTTGCCGGCTGTACCGGCCTCAGACGGATCGACTTCGAGGCCCATTTTACCCCCGCCGTCGAGATCGGCTGGCGGTTGCCGGTAAGCTTCTGGGGCCGGCGCCTTGCGACCGAAGCGGCAAAGGCTTGCCTCGGCTTCGGGTTCCACACGCTCGACTTGCCAGAGATCGTGGCCATCACGGCGCCCAGCAATCGGCGCTCCCGCGCCGTGATGGAGCGCATCGGCATGTCCTGCGACCCGGCCGACGATTTCATTCATCCGACCCTGCCGCCGGATCACCGGCTTCAACCCACAGTGCTTTATCGCCTGAGCGCGACCGCATAAGCTGAGGAGACGTCTCCATGAACAAGATTACCCGCCCCGATCAACTGCAAGCCGTGAAGGTCTCGACCGGCCCGATCACCGGATCGCGCAAGGTCTATGCGCAGATCGACGGATTGAAGGTGCCCTTGCGCGAAATTCCGCTGCATGAGAGTGCGGGCGAACCGCCCGTCCGTGTCTATGACAGTTCCGGACCGTATACGGAAACCGATGGTTCCATCGACGTGGAACGTGGCCTGCCGCGCACGCGTGAAGCTTGGGTGAAGGCGCGCGGCGTGGAAAGCTATGAGGGCCGCGATGTGCGTCCGGAGGATAATGGCAATGCCGGCAAGGCGCTGGCGCGGGAATTTCCGGTGCGCAATCAGCCTTTGCGCGCGGGCGAAGGGCAGCCGATCACCCAGCTTGAACTGGCAAGGGCAGGCGTGATCACCGAGGAAATGCGCTATATCGCGGCGCGCGAGAACCTGGCGCGCGAGGCGGTGCTGGAGCGCGCTGGCGAGGCGCTGACCGACGGCGAAAGCTTCGGCGCTGACATTCCGGAGCACATCACGCCGGAATTCGTGCGCTCCGAGGTCGCGCGCGGCCGGGCGATCATCCCCGCCAACATCAACCACGCCGAACTGGAGCCGATGATCATTGGCCGGAATTTCCTGACCAAGATCAACGCCAATATCGGCAATTCCGCCGTGACGTCTTCCGTCGAGGAGGAGGTCGAGAAGATGGTCTGGGCAATCCGCTGGGGCGCGGATACGGTGATGGATCTGTCCACGGGACGCAATATCCACAACACCCGCGAATGGATCATCCGCAACGCGCCCGTGCCGATCGGAACCGTGCCGATCTATCAGGCGCTGGAGAAGGTGGATGGCGATCCGGTTAAGCTGGACTGGGAGGTCTACAAGGACACGCTGATCGAGCAATGCGAGCAGGGCGTCGATTATTTCACCATCCATGCGGGCGTGCGGTTGCGCTACGTGCCGATGACGGCGAAACGCGTGACCGGCATCGTTTCGCGCGGCGGCTCGATCATGGCGAAATGGTGCCTCGCCCATCACCGCGAGAGCTTCCTCTATGAGCGCTTCGACGAGATTTGCGACATCATGCGCCGCTATGACGTCTCGTTCTCGCTTGGCGACGGCCTGCGTCCCGGCTCGATTGCCGACGCCAATGACGAGGCGCAGTTCGCCGAATTGGAAACGCTCGGTGAGCTGACGAAGATCGCGTGGGCGAAGGGTTGCCAGGTGATGATCGAAGGGCCGGGCCATGTGCCGATGCACAAGATCAAGGTCAATGTCGAGAAGCAGCTTGCCATGTGCGGCGAGGCGCCGTTCTACACGCTCGGGCCCCTCGTGACCGACATCGCGCCGGGCTATGACCACATCACCAGCGCGATCGGCGCGGGCATGATCGGCTGGTTTGGCACGGCGATGCTCTGTTATGTGACGCCCAAGGAGCATCTTGGCCTGCCCAACCGCGACGACGTGAAAACCGGCGTGATCACCTACAAGATCTCAGCGCACGCGGCGGATCTGGCCAAGGGCCATCCGGCGGCACAATTGCGGGATGACGCGATCTCACGCGCACGTTTCGATTTCCGCTGGGAGGACCAGTTCAACCTCTCACTCGACCCCGACACCGCGCGCTCCATGCATGACGAGACCCTGCCGAAAGACGCCCACAAGGTCGCCCATTTCTGCTCAATGTGCGGCCCGAAATTCTGCTCGATGGAGATCACCCAGCAGGTGCGAGACTATGCTGCCAAGCTGAATGCGCCGATTGAAGAGGCGAAGGAAGAAGGCATGGCCGAGATGAGCGAAAAGTTCAAGGAGATGGGTGGGCAGGTTTATGTTAAGTCCGGTTGACAGTGCCCTCCGCTAATTTACCGAGTCGCACAATGCAAAGGAATGCTCACACGAATCACCATATCTATTGATTCATGAGCATTCCAAGCGAACTTTTAAAATATGTTCAGAATTCAGAACGGCTGGTGGTCATTTCGCTCGTCGTGTTTCTTTCTGCAACAGCCGCTCACACGGGAGAGAAGCATGGCTTGTTTGATTTTAGCGGTCTACCAGAATGGTGGCGACCTGCGTTTACGCTGGCTTGGATACTGACAGGTCTTCATGTATTGGTTCGCTTTCTGATATTCCTTGGAACTGGCTGTCAAGTTATACTGCACAGTCTGATAGCATTTCCTCAAAAACGTCGGCAAGCAAAGGCTCAGAAGCCTATTATTGATTCATTGATAGCCATTGAGGGGCTTGCGCGGGAGGTGCTTTGTTATGCACTTTATCGTAGCGATAATCATATTTGGGTGGATGCAGATACTCAAGAGAAATGGCTACTAAAACTAAAACACTCTGGCGTTATTGAGCGATCCGCTGCAGATTGGGGTACAGAACACTACCGTATTCATCGCGTGGCTTGGGCCTATATGAAAAAGTATCCCGATAGATTTATTTATGAAATACCTTGGCCAGAACCACCTTGGAACTTGAAGCTCGACGAGCGAGAAATTGAAAAAAAATTACTGGGCTTAAATAGCGAGTAAGGGATGGGAGTTGGTCTAAAGTGGCTCGTCTCCCTCTACTCATTCATCGCAATCACATCCATGCACGCCCTGTATCGCTCGCTGACATTGTAGAACACGGGCCGGAAGCCGGTGGCGTCGAGCAATGCATAAAGCCGTTCGCGGGTGAAATTGTGGTAATGCTCGATTTCGCCCCAATAGGGGTTTTCCTCGGTCGAGTCCATGATGCGCCAGACAATGCTGGCCATGTTCGGCGTGGCGCAGAACAGGATGCCGCCGGGCTTCAGCAGGCGCTTTGCCTCGCTCAGAACGGCGCGCGGGTCCGGCATCTGCTGCAGGATGTCGGACATCGAGATCACGCTGAAGCGGCCGGACATGTCGAGCTCTTCGATCGAACCGCGATAGGCTTCATAGCCGAGGCCCTTCAGCATTTCGACGTTCTGGCTGTGCCAGTCGATGCCGACCGGCCGGTATCCCCATTCCTCGGCGGTGAACAGCAGCGACCCGTTGCCGACGCCAATATCAAGCCAGTCGCCGCCGGGTTTGAGCTTGGCGATCTGGCTGACGATGCGCGATGAGATGAAACGCTGCGTCTCCGCGTCGTGTCCTACGGTCTGGTGCGGGACTGGCTCGCCGAATACAGCCACATGGTCTTCATGCGAAAAATACCCCTCGGTGAAGACGTGGCCGCAGGATGTGCAGCGGCACCAGTTGATTGCGGGAGGCAGGGCCGGATTGTAAAGAGGGTGGGTGGAGCAATCGGTCGTCATGAAGACCGGGAAACTGGAGCTGTCGCACAGCGGACAGGCTTCGTAGGCGACGCGTTCCACAGGGTCAGGCGCGGGTGTGGAATGATACGCCCCGGCGTCGGTGACCGGTTCGCAGGCGAAATCCAGGGACGCTGGCGTCTCGAACGCGGCTTCAATCACCGGCATCTCGCGGCTGGCTTCCGATGCGGGAGACAGCACCGCCGTCTCGGGTTCGGGGGCGGAGACGATGTCTTCGTTGACGGCGAAGGCGCGCGGCTCGTAGCCCCGCTCACGCAGTTCCGCCATGTGCTCCAGCGCGGCCTCGAAACCCTGCCGGTAGCGTTCTATGTCGAAAAGCGCCGCGCCGTTCCGGTTCTGCGCCAGTTCGTTGCGCAGCCGCGCCATCTTGTTGGGATTTTGCGCCAGATCCAGCGCCAGCCGCTCATAATGATCCACCGAATAGGTGATCAGTTCGCCAAGACCGACGGCCTTGAGAAGGCTGCCGCAGACGCGGGAGACGAGCGTCTCGCCCGCGCATGTCAGAACCGGCAGACCCGCCCACAGAGCGTCGCTCGCCGTGGTGTGCGCATTGACCGGCAGGCTGTCGAGAAACAGATCGGCGAGACGGTGCCGGGCGAGATGCTGCGACAGCTCCATTTTCGGCGCGAAGACCAGCCTCGCCGGGTCCACGCTCAGCGAAGCCGCCTTGCGGCGCAAATTTTCCCGCATCAGCGAATTGGATTCCAGCAGCCAGAGCACGCTGCCCGGCGCGCTCTGAAGCAGGCGCATCCAGATGGAAAACATCTCCGGCGTGATCTTGTAGCTGCTGTTGAACGAGCAGAACACGAAGCCGTCCTCGGGCAGGCCGCAATCGGCGCGAGTTGGCTCCTTTTCGGCGATAAAGCGCCTGGAGTCGTTCGGCTGGTAGCAGCCCGGCAGATGGACGATCCTTTCGTCGAAGAAGGGCTGCTGGTCCATCGGGAGGATAAATTCGTCCGCGATGATGTAGTCGATATAGGCGGCGCCCATCGTTGCGGGATAGCCGAGGTAGTTGATCTGAATCGGGGCCGGGCGGCAGGCGAGAATTTCGGTTCTGGCCCCGGTCGTGAAGCCTTTCAGGTCGATGAGGATGTCGATCTGGTCCTCGTTGATCCGTGCGGCTGCATCCGTGTGGGGCAAGTCCCCTATGGTGACGAAATGATCGAATGCGGCAACGAGGCGATGGCGCATATCGCTGCCGTCGTCCTTGGTGAAGCAGTAGCCGAAGACCTCGAAACGGTTCCGGTCGTGCCGCTCGATGAGTTCAGCGATCAGGCTGGACGTGGCGTGGCGATAGAAATCGTTCGACAGATAGCCGATCCGCAAACGCCGTTCGCTGGGCGCTCCGCGCGGCGGCGTATGCTCGAAGTCCGTGCCGACAGGGCGGCGAATGCCCTTCACCCATTCGCGCGCGGCCAGCAGGTGGTCTTCCGCCGTGCTCGACATGTTGAGGATCGGGAATGTGGCGACGCGCTTGCCTTCCCGGAAGGTCGAGGTGAGAATTTTCTGCTCGGCTGCCGCAAGGCCGTCCCAGTCGCAGGCCTGCCGCCGGAGATGATAGTGGTCGACCATCGTGCTCGGATGGTTGGGGTCGATGGTCAGCGCCTTTGCATAGGTTGCGATGGCGTCCGAAAGCCGGTCCTTCTCGGAGAACGCGCCCCCCAGATTGATGAAGGCGACGAGCAGTTCGGGATCGATTTCAAGCGCCCGCTGATAGGCGCGCATGGCATCGTCGGCGTGCCCCATCTGGCCGAGCACGACGCCCATGTTGGAGTAGGCATCGGCATAGTCGGGCTTCAGTTCGATGGCGCTGCGGTAAGCGCGGAGAGCTTCGGAATAGCGGGCCAGATCCTTGTAGACGATGCCGAGATTATTGTGCGCTTCCGCGTAGTCGGGCTTCAGGGCCAGTGCCTTCTTGTGGGCGGCTATGGCTTCGTCGAAGCGGTTGGCGTGCTGCAGGATGCAGCCGAGATCGGAATAGGCCGGGCCGTGATTCGGCCGCAGCTCGACGGCGCGCTGGCAGATTGCGATGGCATCGTCGATCTCGTCGATCGCCAGGAGCGCTTGTGCAAAGGTCGTCAGCGCATCCGCGTTGTTCGGAGCGAGCTCCACGGCTTTCAGGCAGGCGTCGATCGCGTCGTCCTTCCGGTCGAGCAGCAGCAGCACAGCCCCGAGATTGGCGTAGGCGTCAGCGAATTCAGGCGACAGCTCAATGGCGCGATTATAGCAGTCCGCCGCGTCCTCCAGCTTGCGCAGCGCCTTGAAGACATTGCCGAGATTGTTGTAGGCAGGATAAAAGCCCGGCTTCAGCGAAACGGCTTTCTCGCAAGCGGCCTGGGCATCGTCCAACTCGCCCATGTCCTTCAGGATCACGCCGAGATCGGAATAGGCTTCGGCCAGCGTCGGGTTGATCGTTAGGCAGTGACGGATGCACTGGACGGCGCGTTCGCAATCGCCCTGCCGGTAAGCGACGAGGCCGAGAAGATGGTGGCTCTGCCAGTTTCCCGGATCTTCCGCGATCACCTGCTCGAAGGCGGCTGTCGCTTCATCCAGCCTTCCGGCCTTGAGATGCATGATCGCTTCGAGCTGTCCGCTCGGGTGATCCGTATCCCGCAACGGAGCGAAGCCGGATGTCGAAGGCTGTTGGATGGCGCGCTGCCGTGGGTGGCTGATCATGTCCGCTCTTGCTTTTCGTTTGTTTCGGCGGTCGTCAATCGTCTCCCATAGTGTCCCGGCGAACCGCGAAACCGCTGGCGGACCGCTTGCGATGGAAGCGGCGCCATGTCCGGCCCGATGAGCGCCTGATGTGAACTATGGCGTACAATTTTCCGATTTTGGTTCACTCTGGTCATGCAAAGCCTGTGTGAAGCTTGCAGGGCGAAACCAACTCAATAGTTCGAATGGCATTATGATTGCCTCAAATAAAATTGCGTATTTTTACTAAAGTTTAACGCAAACCGCGCGGCTGTTTCGTGAATTTACTTCTTCTGAACGACGTAGAGTTCAGGATTTAATGCGTGTTATCCTCTGGTTGGCAAAAAAACATGTAAATAAACCATGTCCTATGCTCTCTCTCGCAGAGCATCCGAATGGCGAAAATCCAGTCTCTTTGAGCCGCCCTTGTTTCAGGATCTGTCGCGGCGGCCACAGGAGTTGCTCCGGGCGGCGGAACCAACCGGGCGCGTGATGCGTAATGGCATAGTGGCGCCGGTTCGGAATTAGAGCCGGCGTTGTTGAAAGCCGTGATATGGTGGCTTTTTCGCGCGCAACGCAAAATGTGCCCTCGGAGCCATTTGACGCCGCAAAACAAATCGCTAGATTCAGTAAAGTGTTTTTTCAGTCAGGATGCGTGAAACTTGGACACTCGGCGCAGATTGTCGGCCATGGGACGAGGCAAGGATTCTCAATTCGTTACGGATTTGACCAGGCAGTCATTCGGAGCGGGCGCGGAAATTGCGAGTCTGGGCGACATTAACGAGCGGTCCCGGGCGATTTTCCGGCAGATTATCGAAACCTATCTCGCAACGGGCGAGCCGGTGGGTTCCCGCAATATCAGCCGCCAGCTACCCATGACGCTGTCGCCGGCATCGGTGCGCAACGTCATGGCCGATCTGGAGGCGCTCGGTCTCATCTATGCGCCGCACACCAGTGCCGGACGCTTGCCGACGGAGACTGGCCTGCGGCTTTTTGTCGACGGATTGCTGGAGATCGGGGATCTGGCAACCGAGGAGCGCGCGCAGATCGAGGCCCAGATCAGCGGCAACCTGACCATGAGCGACGTGCTTTCGGAGGCCAGCGAAATGCTCTCCGGGCTGTCGCGCTGCGCGGGCGTTGTCCTGACCGAGAACCAGAACCACCGGATCAAGCATATCGAGTTTGTCGGTCTGGACGCGCACCGGGCGCTCATCGTGCTGGTCGGCGAGGACGGGACCATCGAGAACCGGATACTGGCTCTGCCGCAGGGGCTTCCGGCCTCGGCGCTGACCGAGGCGACGAACTATCTGAATTCTCGGCTGCTCGGGGCGACGCTCGCCGAGGCGCGCGAGAAGATCGAGAAGGAGCTAACGGCGAAGAGGGCCCAACTCGACGAACTGACGGCCAAGGTCGTGCAGTCCGGCCTCGCCCAGTGGTCCGGCGGCAAGGAAGGCTCCAAGAAGAGCCTGATCGTGCGCGGGCAGTCGCATTTGCTCAGCGATCTGAAGGCCGTGGAAGACCTGGAGCGCATTCGCCTGCTGTTCGACGATCTTGAATCGAAGCGCGAAATCATGCAGTTGCTGACCCTGACGGATGAAGCGGATGGGGTCCGAATCTTTATAGGTTCCGAGAATCAGTTGTTTTCTCTGTCCGGATCTTCATTGATTGTGGCGCCGTTCAGCGACTCGGATCATAAAATTGTCGGTGTTTTGGGTGTTATAGGGCCAACTCGCATGAACTATGCCCGGATTATCCCCATGGTTGATTACACCGCGCGGTTAGTTGGCCGCCTCTTGACTTGATTATCGCCGCTAACTCGCCAATATCCGACACAAATCAGGTGTCAGAGAATGCTCTACCAGGAGAGGGTAGAACCGCATGGATGAAGAAAAACGCGGCCCTAGCGACTCCGCTGACGAGACGGCCAATTCGGCATCGTCGGCGGAAGGTAACGCTGAGACGCATATGAATGCCGGAAATGGCGCGTCCGAGGAAGTGGTTGCGCGGCTGAATTCGGAGATCGAATCCCTCAGGGCCGAAAATCAGCAATTGCAGGACAAGACGCTTCGGCTGGTTTCCGATATGGAGAATCTGCGTCGCCGCACCGAGCGCGACAAGTCGGAGTTCTCCAAATATGCGATCTCCGAATTCGCACGCGACATTCTTGGCGTGGCCGACAATATCCGCCGGGCAATCGAGGCGGTGCCCGAGAACGCCGTATCCTCCGATCCGGTGCTCGGCAGTCTTGTCGAAGGCGTCCAGGTTACGGAGAAGGAATTGCTCAAGGCGCTGGAAAAATATCAGGTCAAGCGTTTCGACCCGAAGGGTGAGCCTTTCAACCCGCACAAGCATGACGCCATGACCCGGATCGAGGTGCCGAACGTTCCCGCCGACACGGTGGTTCAGGTGATTCACGCGGGATACATGATCGCCGAGCGGGTGCTTCGTCCCGCGGCCGTGATCGTCGCGAAGGAGCCGACAACGACAGACAGTTCGTCGGGCTCCTCTCAGGATGACGCCGACGAGGAGGATGAGGTGATTCCGCCCGGCGCAATGAAAGTGCCCGAGCCGATGGATTCGGCAAGGGAGGCGCCGGCCGAGCGGCCCGTCCCGCGCAATGTGCGCGTCGATGTGCAGACCAATGTGCTCGGCAAGGATTTTCAGGCTGAACGGCGGCGTCAGAATTCGGCGCAATCGGGCGACGATCGTGTTGCGCATCTTCGCAGGCCGCGATCGCCAGCCGGAGACCAATCCTTCAGCGAAGTTCGCACGAGCAGCAGCGGCGCCGCGCCGAACACCAAGCCGTCGGCGCTTCACAAGCCGGTCATTTCGCGAAAAGACTGAGCTTTTGCAAGCATGATCGGCAGGGTGGGCGATGCACCCCCTTGCCGGTGGCCGTGACCTGTCAAACCGCTCGGGCATCAAAAAAGCCGCTCTGGCGAGAGAGCGGCTTCTTCGGGGCGCATGCGACTGCGCCGCACTGTCTTAAACGGACTCACGGTCGATTTACGTGAAAGCAACCCTGATCCTTGTTTCCTGAATCAAGAACATCTCATACCGAAACGCCCTTGATTTTATCCGTCAGTCTAGCTCGATCAGTTCCGGAAGTGGCGTCGGATCTCGCTTCAGGCAGCCTGGATATTATCCACGGCGATCTTGCCTGTACGGCGGTCTTCGCGCGTATCGAAGCTGACTTTCTGGCCTTCTGAAAGGCTGCGCATTCCAGCACGCTCAAGCGCGGTCGCATGCACGAACACGTCCTTGCCGCCATTGTCCGGCTGGATAAAGCCGTAGCCTTTTTGTTCGTTGTAAAATTTAACGACACCGGTATCCATAGAGTCTTCCTATTCACAGGATGCAATAAATGAACAGCATGCCGTCTGAGGCATCAAGCTGTTCGCTTCGTCGATATTTGGGGGGAGTTTGAGCGTGCACCCGGCAGTTCCAAGTGTATCGGCCAAATCGTCCGGCCAAAAGTCGATGCTCCATATTGTACGTCTGACCGGCGATCCTTGCAATAGTTTGATGACGGACGGGGAGCAGATTTGAACCCGCCTTTACCAATCCGCATAAACTGTTGTGTTACAAGGAATTCTCGGGGCAGAAGAGCCAGCGCCGACACCCGGAGCCGATGACAACCCCCTTTTTCGGGAAAAATTGAGCTGGTAACAAAAAGTTGGAGCATGGTTCAATTCAAACAATAAAGGATTAGCTCTGACATAATGCTTACGATGCCGGTTGCGCTTACATTTCAATTTTCTTGCGCCTGCGCCGAATATTATGCGCCCATAGAAACTGCCATGCCGATCACACACACATCGCTTCCATCTGCTCGCTTTGTAGGAACATCGCTTGACCTTTGATCAGGGCCTCTTGTTCGCGATTCTGATTGCTGTGATGGCGCTGCTCATCTGGGGCCGCTGGCGCTATGACCTGGTGGCATTTTCGGCTCTTATCGTGGCGCTGTTCATCGGTCTCGTTCCCGTCAATAGCGCATTTTCCGGCTTCGGCCATCCGGCAACGGTGATTGTGGCGCTCGTCCTCGTAATCAGTCGCGGCCTGTCAAAATCCGGCGCCATCGAGCTTTTGACACGGCGGGTCATTCGCGCGAGCCGGCCGCTCTCGCTTCACATCGGCATCATGTCCACGATCGCGGCGGCGCTTTCCACGGTCATGAATAATGTCGCCGCGCTGGCTCTCCTGATGCCCGCCGATATCGACGCCGCGAACAAGGCAAAGCGCAGTCCCGCGCTGTCACTCATGCCGATTTCCTTCGCCACGATTCTCGGCGGCATGGTCACGCTGATCGGCACGCCGCCAAACATCATCGTGGCGACCTTTCGCGAGCAGGCCGTCGGCGAACCCTTCAGAATGTTCGATTTTGCGCCTGTCGGCCTCGCCTGCGCCGCTGCGGGCGTGCTCTTCATCGCGCTGATCGGGTGGCGGCTCATTCCTTCGGCGCGAGGGCAGGGCAACGCCGCCAAGCAGCTTTTCGAAGTCGATAATTATCTTGCCGAACTTGAGATTCAGGAAGAGAGCAAGGCTGCGGGATCGACCATCGGCGCGCTGGAGGCGCTGTCGGAGGACAGCGAGGTTCAGGTTCTCGGGCTGATCCGCAAGGAGCACCGCGTGGCCGGTACGGCGCGTGACACTGTGATCGAAAGCGGCGACGGGCTGATCGTTCAGGGCAGTCCGGACGGTATTGAAGCGTTTGCCGCCAAGATCGGTCTCAAATATATGGGCGCCGGCAAGACGCCGGATATACGCAGCCGCGCCGATCTGGGGCTGATCGAAGTCGTCGTGCCGGAAAATGCGCTGATCGACGGGCAATCGGTGGGAGGCCTGCGTCTGCGCAGCCGATTCGGCGTCAATCTGGTCGGCGTCTCGCGGCGCGGGCTCAATATTCGCACGCGTCTGCGCCAGTTCATCATCCAGCCCGGCGACATTCTCCTACTGATGGGCTCGGAGGATTCGCTGGGCGAGGTAACCCGCTACATCGGCTGCCTGCCGCTGGCGAAACGGGGCTTGCAACTGATCCGGCGGGAAAAGGCAGGTCTGGCCACGCTGATTTTCGCCGTGGCCATCGTCCTGGCGGGCACCGGACTGGTACAACTTCCCATTGCGCTGGGTGGTGTGGTCGCCCTGTACGCCTTTACAGGCGTGATACCCTTGCGGGAGCTGTATGACTATATCGAGTGGCCCGTCATCGTCCTTTTGGGCTCGCTCATTCCCATCGGGCAGGCATTCGAGACGACCGGGGGCGCGGCGCTCATTGCCGGGCAACTCGTCGATCTCTCGCAAGGCTATGCCCATATTGTCGTGCTGATTGCGCTGATGGTGATTGCGATGACGCTGGCGGACGTCATCAACAATGCCGCTACGGCGGTTATTCTCTCGCCAGTCGCGATCGACATCGCCAAGGCGCTATCATTGACGCCCGATCCGTTTCTCATGGGCATAGCGATTGCTTCGTCCTGCGCTTTCCTGACGCCGATCGGCCACAAGAACAACACGCTGATCATGGGGCCGGGCGGCTATCGTTTCGGCGATTACTGGCGTCTTGGATTGCCGCTGGAACTGATTGTTCTCGTCATCAGCGTGCCGCTGATCCAGATCGTCTGGCCGATGCATCCGATGGTATGGCCGCAATGACGCCAGCTTGGGGGCTTAAAATGCGGGAAATAGGGAAGATACGCCATGAAATGGCCGGCACTTGCGGTTGCTGCCGCTTTTTCCATCGTCGCTGCGAGCGCCGCGCTTGCGGACAAGGCCGATGTCGTTGACGTCAAGGCACGCAAGGAGGCAGGCGGCAGCTACGCTTTCGACGTGACGGTAAAATCCGACGATACCGGCTGGGAGAAATATGCCGACAAATGGGAGGTGCTCGGTCTGGACGGCGCAGTGCTCGGCACCCGCGAATTGCTCCATCCGCACGAGAACGAGCAGCCTTTCACGCGCAGCCTCGGCGGCGTTGTCATCCCGGAGGGGGTGACGACGGTCACGGTGCGCGCGCATGACAAGGTCGAGGGCTATGGCGGCAAGGAAATGAGCGTCGACCTGCCGCGCTGAGGCTTTCTCCCTGACGCTACGCAGCGTTCCCGGCAGATGGCGCGCCGATCCTGCTGCGGTGCGGACCGAACGCGCAAGCCAGCCCCAGAATGACGCCGGACACCGTGGCGATCATGCCAGCCGCGCTGACCGCATTCTCCCCACCCAGCCACAACGGACCATAACCGGCCAGCACATAGCCGACCACCGCCGAGATCACGGCGAAGACAAGACTCCACGCCACCTGATGCTCAAGCCGATTGGTCATCAGCCGTGCGCTGGCGGGCGGGCAGATGAACATGGCGATGACGATGATCGAGCCGACCGCGTCGAAGGCGGCCACGGCGGCGATCGCGGCGGTTACGACGAGGCCGAAGCTCAGTACGCCTGTGGGGATGCCGATCGTGGCGGCAAAACTCTCATCGAATGTCGAGATTTTCAGGGGTCGCCAGAAAAGCGCCGTCAGCACGGTGATCAGGCTGGCAACCACGGCCATGCGCGTCAGTTCCGGCGGCAGTTCGGCCAAGGCCGCCGGATCGAGCAGCGAACCCCAACCTTCGGCAGCAAACCAGATGAGGCTTTCCAGATTGCCGTACAGCGCGTGTTGCACGTCCAGATGCACGGAGCTGGTATCGCTCTGCTCCAGCAGCAGGACGCCGCCCGCGAACATCGCCGTGAAGGTGACGCCCATGGCTGCGCCGGGTTCGATCCGCCCGAGGCGTTTGATCGCCTCGATCAGCACGACGGCCACGATCGCCGCGCCCGCCGCGCCGAGCATCATCGGCCACGCGGAGACGACGCCCGTCAGCAGGAACGCGACGACGATGCCGGGCAGGACGACATGACTGATGGCGTCGCCGATCAGGGCCTGCCTGCGCAGGATGAGGAAATTCCCCGGAAGCGCGCAGGCGATGGCGGCGAGGATGCCGATCAGCAGCGGCGTCAGGCTGAGCTGTACGAATTCTGCGCCCATCAGGCTGTCACCTCCGCCGGCGGACCGAGACGCCGGTCGATTTCGTCGATTTCGTCTTTCGTCAGCACGCCCTCGATCGGCGTCAGCCCGTCATAGCGTCCAGCGACGGACTCGTCCTGATGAAGCTGGCGCGCCACTTCCCAGCGTTTTTCATCACGCAGGGCCTTGGCCGCCTGGGCGCGACCTTTATCCGTGGCGACGCCGTCGCGCCGGATCAGCCCGGCCCGGCTCAGCACGGCGAGCGTAAACCCGTCGAAAATCGGCTCCCCCCTGGCGATGGCGAGCAGACCCTGACGGCGATGAACCCGGACCTGAAAGCGCCGGTGGCGCAGCATGGCCGCGAAGACGCCGCGTCCGGGCGCGAAGAACAACGAGAGGGCGAAAAGGCCGAAACAGACCAGCACGATGATCGGTCCGGTCGGCAGGTTTGGCGCGGAGGCGGATATGGCCGCGCCAACGTAGCTGGAAGCGCCGCCGACGAGCCCTGCAATCCAGATGACGTGGGTCGTGCGGTCGGTCCAGAAGCGGGCCGTGACCGGCGGGATGATCAGCATGGCGACGATCAGGATCAGGCCGACCAGCTTCAGGCCGATCACCGTGACCGCCATGACCAGCCCCATCATGATGAGGTCGATCCGGCTGACATTGATGCCGGTCGCGGCGGCATATTGCGGATCGAAGGCAACCAGCGTCATCGGACGGCGTATGAGCACCACCAGGGCAACGACCGCCGCACCGCCGACGGCAATGGTCACGGCATCCTGAAACAGCATTCCGGCGGTCGAGCCGAGCAGGAAGCTTTCTAGGCCCGCCTGACGCCCCTGCGACATGGTCTGGATGACCGTCAGAAGCACGATCCCGAAGCCGAAGAAGACCGAGAGCACCGCGCCGATCGCGGCGTCCTCGGACAGCCGCGTGGCCCGTGTGATCCATTCGACGAGGATGAGGCCGATGCACGCCGTGATCGCGGAACCGGCGAGCAGGCCGATGAGATTGCGTCCGTCGCTGCCCAGCAGCGTCACCATGACGATGAAAGCCAGCCCCACGCCGGGCAAGGTCGCATGGGCGACGGCATCGCTGACCAGCGCCCGCTTGCGCAGGAACAGGAACGATCCCGCAGTTCCGGCGGCGATGCCGAGCAAGGCGGCCCCGATGGCCACGAGCGCGGCATTGTATCCAGCTTGAAGGAGAAGAGCGTCGACGAGGTTGCTCATTGCTGTATCAGGCTGCGGGCGATGTGGGCAGCCGCAGTTGGTCGATATGCGCCGTGGCCAGCCGTCCGCCATAGGTGGCTTGCAGGTTCTGCGCCGTGAAAGTCGTGGAGACCGGACCTTCGGCGATCCTGGTCGTATTGATCAGCAGGACGCGGTCGAAATAATCGGCGACGGTCGCCAGATCGTGATGTACGCAGACGATCGTGCGGTTCTCCGCCATGAGCGATTTCAGCACGTCGATGATGGTTTTTTCGGTCGCCGCGTCCACGCCCGCCAGCGGTTCGTCGAGGAGATAGAGATCGGCATCCTGCGCGAGCGCCCGCGCCAGGAACACCCGCTGCTGCTGGCCGCCCGAAAGCTGGCCGATCTGCCGCCCGGCGAAGTCGGACATGCCGACCCGTTCGAGGCAGGCCAGCGCCTTCCGCCGGTGAGTGTCGCGCACGAGATTGAGCAGGCCCAGTTCGCGGTACAGCCCCATCATCACTACATCGATGACGCGCGTCGGAAAATCCCAGTCCACGCTGGCGCGTTGTGGAACATAGGCAATGCGCCGGCGGGCCGTGGCCAGCGGCTCCCCGAACACAGTGACCTTGCCGGAAAGCGGCGTCACGATCCCGAGCGCGGCTTTGAGCAGGGTGGATTTGCCCGCGCCGTTCGGGCCGATGATCGCGGTCATGGTCCGGGCCGCGATTGTAGCGTCGATGGAGAAAATGGCGGGTTTCTCGCCATAGGAGACCGTCAGCCCCCGGATGACGAGCGGGCTGTCCGAGCGGGCATCATGCGAAATCGTCCGGCCCTGATCCGATGCAAGTTCAAGCGCTGCTGCGTTCATTACGGGTTACCTTTCAGCTTCCGGTGGACAGGCGGCCGGACATGCCGCGCTCGGGCGCGTCGCCATTCAGGGCGCGGGTGATGAGTGTGGCGTTGTGGTCGATCATGCCGATATAAGTGCCCTCATAGGTGCCGGGTTCACCCATCGCGTCGGAAAACAGCTCGCCGCCGACCTTGACGTCGTGTCCCCTGGCGGCGGCGCCTTCCATGATCGCCCGGATGTTCCGGTCCGAAACGGAGGACTCCACGAACACCGCGCCGATCTTCCTTTCGACGAGCAGATTGACCAGTTCGGCGATGCGGCTGAGGCCTGCCTCACTCTCGGTGGAGATGCCCTGAATGCCGAGCACCTCGAAATCGTAGGCGCGGCCGAAATAGTTGAAGGCGTCATGCGCGGTGACGAGGATGCGCGTCTCGGCCGGCACCGTGGCGAGGATTTTCGCCGTATAGTCCTGAAGCGCGGCGATCTCCTGCAAGTGCTTTTCGGCATTGGCTTCAAGCGTCCCGCGCTGCTCCGGCATGGCTTCGATGAGAGCATCGCGGATCGTGCCGACGACCTTCGACCAGAGTGCCGGTGTCATCCAGACGTGCGGGTCATATTTGTTCGTATAGGTTTCGTGGGACAGCAGCACATCCTTCGGCAGTGCTTCCGCAACGGCGACAACCTTCTGCCTGGCAGCCAGCTGGCGCATGAAATCCTCCATCTGCGCTTCCAGATAGAGGCCGTGCCAGAGAACCAGATCGGCCTTGGTCAGCCCCAGAATATCGGTGCGCGTTTGCCGGTAGGCGTGAGGATCGACGCCCGGTCCCATCAGGCCCTTGACTGCGACGAGGTCGCCGCCGATCTGGCGCGCCGCGTCGGCGATCATGCCGGTCGTGGCGACGATCTTGAGCGGTTCGCGCGATTGCGCCGTGACGGATACGGGCAGCACGACGGAAAAGGCTGTGGCGGCGAGTGTGAGCAGCGCGATGCGTCGTGACAGAAGAATCATGAGTGTTGCACATCCCCGTTTCTGCGAAACAGCGTCTTGCCGGTTCCTGGTCGGACGCTAGTTGCAAATCGTTTGCAATTTCAATATGGGGGCAAGGAAGGCGTTTCTGCAAGTGCAAACTATTTGCAATAAACGCGGTGATTCGCAGGAAACACGGTTCGAACGGGACGCTGCGTCATTGCGCCGCGACTGATATATCAGGAACAGCCTGCATCCGGCGGCGTTAAGGTTTCGTTAACGGTTCTGCGTGGAAACTCAGAATCAGGTACAATGGATACAGGCAGCCGGACGCGGGAAACACCGTCCTTAGCGGTGTTCGTAAAAGCGGCCAGCCGCCATGCAATCCAGATGCGTCAAGCATCCGGATATGCGGCACGGGGGCCATCTATGCGGCATGAGAGAAAGTTCAGACCGGACCGAAGCATTTCGGCGCCGGCTGTTTTCGCTTGTCCGACCGATGGTTCGCATGCGCGCATAGAACGGAAGCCGCATGGCTTCCACAATCGCCGCAGCGAATTCGCGTTGTGTATGAGGGATTCAATGCGGCACAGCAAGTAATGGAGCGAATAGATGCTGACTAATGTGCTCAAAGAGTTACAAGAGCGTCTTCAACAGCATCATGCGAATGCAGGGTTGCGTCTCCAGAATACCTCTAACGGGGAGCATGATATTTTCAAACATCTACGATATCTGCATCCTCCAAGTCGTAGCGCGTAAGCTTAGCGTTGTTCAGTCGCTGTCAGTGAAATCCGAAATCTGAATTCCCCTTTCGGAAAAATCGAGCTGACAGCCGATTGACAGGATAGAGGAAACCGGCCCCGCGCGGCCGGTTTCTTTTATTCCCGATCAGTCGAGACCTTTGCGTGCTTCCGCGCACTCGGCGCAATCGCTTGCCTCCGGATGCAGGAACACCAGCGGGTCCGCTTCGATGCGCGGCACCGCGACCCGGATCAGATCGCGGGCGCGGAACAGCTTTGCAAGCCCGTGCCCCACCGGCCCTTCACTTTGCGCGCCAGCCTCGCGGAGCCAGTCATCGGCCAGAGCGAAGCGTTCGCAGCAATGGTCGTTCTCCTCATAGTCGAGGCGGTGCGGTTTGCCATCCTTGAGGACGGTGATGTGCTTCGGCGTGCGGTAGGGGACGCCGGCAAGCAGTTCCGCCAGATGCAGCATGGTATTCGCGTCATGACCGACGCCCAGCAGGAGAATCTGTCCGTCCAGGTCGAGCACGCGCCCGATGGGGCTGGCATGACAATGGGGCGGCAGGACCAGATCGCCGCCGACGATCGCGCCGGCCTGCGGCCCTTTTGCCGCAAAGGCGAACGGATGATCGCTTCGCACCACTTTGGGCATCTTGCTGAAAACCTTTGGCGCCGCGCCGAGATCTTCGGCGGGTGGGGTGTTTGCCGGATCGAAGGGCGTCTCGTCGTCCCCGGTCCAGGACGGCATGACCAGCGTCCCGTCATGCCCGAGGGCGGCAAGCAACGCCTCGATCAGCCCCCGGATGCCCTCCTCGACCGGCCGTACCGCGCGAAATGAGGTATGGACCAGCAACACGCCGCCCGGCGTGACGCCAAGCCGTTGCAATTGCTCCACCAATTCGCCAACAGCGAATTCCCGCTGCAGGTCAGCCATCCTCTGCCCGTCTACATCGTCCATTCGCGAATCCGCAGGATCTCGTCGCGGTCTGCCGCTTCCTGAAGCTCGGCGATCGTCATGAGGCCGCTTTGCGTATCGGCATGCCGGACGACCGAGGCGGAGTTGATCGTTGCCGCTTTCAGCGCCTGCTCCAGCGGCCAGTCCAGCCCCGTCAGCGCCACGAAGCTCGACGCGAAGGCATCGCCTGCCCCGGCTGTCCCGACGACCTCGACGGGTACGCTCGAACAATGAACGACCTTGCCGTCCAATCCGACAAACGCGCCGTGACGCCCATCCGTGACGACGACCATGCGGCAGCCGGTATCCAGCAGGCACTGGAAGAAGCGCGGCAGGCTGATGCCGAAGCCGCCGGACGACAGGCCGCGCCGGATCAGGTCGGGCACGTCCTCATCCGGATCGAAAGGCAGGCCCGGCCCGCCTTCGCCCGCAACCGCGGACAGCGCGGGGACCAGCGCATTCGCTTCGACGCGGTTGATCAGCAGCATGTCGAGCGAACCGACCGTGTCGAAAAAGTCGCGGCCCCGGGCCGTGAGCTGCCGGATGCCGGGATTTGCCGCGACCTTGCAGCCGCCCGCCTTGGCGTCGCGCACCAGGGCCGGGAAACAGTCCGCCGACTGGTTGCTCAGGCTGGAGATGTAGACCAGATCGACCGAAAGCGCTTCCGGCTTGATGTCTTCGGCGGCCAGCAGGGTGTTCGCCCCGCGAAAGGTGAAAATCGCGGCATTGCGCTCATGCGAGGAGATCAGCACGGACGCGCCGGTCGGCATCCGGGCGTCCCGCGTGATCCACCGCGTCGAGACGCGCTCGCTCTCCAGCTTGGCGAGGATCACGTCCGCGCGCTGGTCCATGCCGATCTTCACGATGGCCGAAACATCAAGGCCAAGCCGGGCCATCGACACGGCCGCATTGACCGCGCCGCCGCCCGGATGTGTGGAAATCTCTTCCGCCTCGGTCTTGCGGCCTTCTTCAAGCAGCAGAAAGGAAGCGTCCGCATTGCGCATCGTCATCCGCTCGATGCTGCCGCTGTTCACGATGGCGATGGAGTCAACCATCGCGCCACCGACGGTAAGCGCCTTCATGGCTCGTATCCTTCTCTTTCGACAGGACGCTTACGCCAGCCGGGATGCCCAGACAAGCCCCGAGCGCTTTTTCGCCCCAGTGCCGGGATTAATTGCGGTCTGAGACATATATGACTGTATATAGTTTGGCACACAGCACGAGAGCCTTGCCATGACCGTTGCACAGCCGGACGCGCCCGCGCTCTACCCGCAGACCGTGACCCCGCCGGCGAATGTCCTGCCATTGCGCAAATTTGTCGTGCGCTTTCTGAAGAACCCGCTGCTTGCATTGCCCCAGCCCGCCTATGAGCAGCCTATCATCGGGCTCGATTCCGTCAGGTACCGCCGCGTGGTCTGGATGATGGGCCCGGATCTGGTCGAGCAGGTGCTGATCAAGCAGGCCGGCATCTTCCTGAAGACGCCGGTGGAGAAGCGTGTTTTCCGCCGCTCCCTGAAGGACGGCGTATTGAGCTCGGATGGGCCGCTCTGGCGCTGGCAGAGGCGGACGATGGCCCCGCTGTTCCGTCCCGCCGAGGTGCTAAAATACCTGCCCGGCATGGCTCAGCCGGCCGAGGAGGTTCTGGCGAAATGGCGCGCCTCGCCTCCGGGGAGCGTTCAGCGCGTGGATCACGACATGACGGAGGCGACATTTTCGGTCATCGCGCGGACCATGTTGCAGGGTCGCGAGCCCGGCGAGGCGGAGACGATCAAGCGCGCGACTTCGACGCTGCTCCGGTATATCCCCTGGGAAATCATGTATGGCGTGCTGAACGTGCCGCTCTGGATGCCGCATCCGGCGAGTTGGCTGGTGTCGCGCGCCACGAAGCGGTTGCGCGGCGCCGTCGGTGACATTATCGCCCGCCGTCAGGCTGAAGGCGGCGGCGGAGACGATCTGCTCGGCCGGTTGCTGGAAGCGCGCGACCCCGATAGCGGCGAGCCGATGGACAACGAGCGGCTCATCAACAATCTGCTGACCCTGCTTGAAGCGGGCCACGAGACGACGGCCCGCGCGCTGACATGGACGCTCTATCTGCTGGCGCGCGCGCCGGAATGGCAGGACCGGGTCCGCGCCGAAATCGCCTCTGTCTGCGGAGACGGAGAGATTGAGGCGGAGCGCGTCGCTGCCTTGCAGACGACGCAGCAGGTGCTGAAGGAGTCGATGCGGCTTTATCCGCCGGTGCCGGTCATGTCGCGCGTCGCGACGGAGACGGTGTCGGTCGGTGGCCACGAGATTCCCGAGGATACGATGGTGGTGGTGCCGATTTTCTGCATCCACCGGCACACGCAGCTCTGGAGCGATCCGGCGCGTTTCGATCCGACCCGTTTTGCGCCCGAGCGCGAGGCCGAATTCCCGCGAACCCAGTTCATGCCGTTCGGAGCGGGGCCCCGCATCTGCCTGGGCAATGCCTTCGCGATGGCCGAAGCGACGGTCATCCTCGCAACGCTCATCCGGGCGGCGCGCTTCGACTGGGACGGCCGGACGAAGCCGGAGCCGGTCTCGCGTCTGACGCTGCAACCACGCGGGGGGATGCCCCTGCATGTCACGATGCTCGGGCAGAAGCCGCTGTTCTACACCTGACGGACGGACGGCCGCCACCCCATACGTCATTTGCGTGTCTTGAAGGCCTTCGCCAGTTCGACTTCGCGGCCGCGCCCGACCTCGGTGAAGAATTCCTCGATCTGGGGACGCTTCTCAAGCTGATGGCTGTAGATCTCGGCGACCGATTCGGTGAATTCGCCCTTCCGTCCGAGTTGCTCCTCGCCATAGGTGAGCACGCGCAAATTCGGCCATGCGCGCTCGCGGATCGCCAGAATCTGATGGAGGATGTCGCGCGCGGGAGTGCTCGGCTGGGCCTGAGCCAGCAGCAGCGACATGGCGGCGGTCGAGCGCGAAATGCCCATATGGCAGTGGACCAGCAGATGGCGCAGCGCTTCCGGGTCGCGCAGAACGTCGCGTCCGAAGGTCAGGATCTGCTCGACGTGATGCGGCTGCGGCGGCTCGATATCGCTGCCTTCCTCGATCACATCGTGAAAACGCAGCTCAAGCCGCGCGTGTTCGCCCCATGCGCCGAAAGCTTCAGGCTCGGCGCGGTCCGGGTCGAGAATGGACAGCACATGGCTGACCCGGCCTTCGGCGTGGCCGGCGAGTTCCTCGATCCCGCAAATGGTGATCTGGAAGGGAAGGTCCTGCTTTGTCGGCGCGTCATCTTGCATAAGTCAAAATCCTTATATCGAAGCATGACACAGCAATCTTAACACGCAGATGTCAAGAAGGTGAAAAGCTGCGTGCCTCGTTACTTCCCGCAGAGGAAATCTCCAGAACGCCGGACGCTCATACAGCACGAACTGGTCCTTCACGAAGATATGGATCGGAGGATGCCGACTGTCCACCTGCTGTCGCGGCGAAAATGCAGCCAAACCGGCACTCCTCGGCAATCCTTTCCTGACTTTCGTCTGCTATCGCTGGGTTGCGCGCCGCTTCGCGCGGAACCAGGTGCATACGGCCCCGATTTGTAAAAATGGAACTCGCGGTCTAGACTCGGGGTTGTAAGTTCAGCTCCCTATCGAAAGGATACCCGTCCCGCATGTGCGGAATCTGTGGCGAAATCGCTTTTTCCGACCGATCGGCCGATGCCCAGGCCCTTGCGCGAATGACTGAAGTCATGCAGCCGCGCGGCCCCGACGGAAGCGGTCAAATCATCCGCAGCCGGATCGGCTTCGGCCACCGGCGTCTCAAGATCATCGACCTGACCGAAAAGGCGGCGCAGCCGATGGTCGATTCCGAGCTGGGGCTGGAGATCGCCTTCAATGGCTGCATCTACAACTATCCCCAGCTTCGTCAGGAGCTTCAGGGCAAGGGCTACAGTTTTTTCTCAACAGGCGACACGGAAGTCATCCTCAAGGCTTATCACGCTTGGGGGCCGTCCTGCGTCGAGCGCTTCAACGGCATGTTCGCCTTCGCCATTCATGAGCGCGATTCCGGCCGCGTCATGCTGGCGCGCGACCGTTTCGGCATCAAGCCACTCTACTTAAGCGAAAGCAATGGCCGCCTGCGCTTTGCGTCCTCGCTGCCCGCCATTCTTGCTGCCGGGGACGTCGATACGACCATCGACAAGACGGCGCTTGCCTTTTACATGAGTTTTCATGCCGTCGTGCCG
This sequence comes from Rhodomicrobiaceae bacterium, assembly GCA_050330195.1. Taxonomy (GTDB): domain Bacteria; phylum Pseudomonadota; class Alphaproteobacteria; order Rhizobiales; family Rhodomicrobiaceae; genus JAHQVI01. Next base: position 97,866 of record JBHJOB010000020.1, read on the forward strand.
CCGCCCTACACGATCCTCAATGGCGTGCGCAAACTGCCGCCGGGCACGTACCGGATCATTGAGCCGAACGGGTCATCGACGGAAAAGCGCTACTGGCGGCTCAATTTCGAGCGCGACGCGGCCGATGTCGAGCGGCCCTTCGACGAATGGCGTGATCTGCTGCTCGACGAGCTGCGCAAGGCCGTGGCGCGGCGCATGGTGGCTGACGTGCCTGTCGGCGTGCTGCTGTCGGGCGGCGTCGATTCCAGCATCATCGTCGGGTTGCTCTCCGAAGCCGGCCAGCACGGGCTGATGACGTTCTCGGTCGGTTTTGAAGAAGCCAACGGCGAGAAGGGTGACGAATTTCAGTATTCGGACCTGATCGCGCAGCGTTTCGAGACCAACCACCATCAGATCTTCGTGCCTTCCGACCAGCTCATGAGCGCGCTGCCGGGCACGATCGGTGCCATGTCCGAGCCGATGGTCTCCTACGACAATGTCGGCTTTTACCTGCTCTCCAAGGAAGTCTCCAAACACATCAAGGTCGTGCAATCCGGTCAGGGTGCGGACGAAATCTTCGGCGGCTATCACTGGTATCCCCCGCTCATGTCTTCGAACGATGTCGCAAACGATTATGCGCGCGTCTTCTTCGACCGTTCTTTCGACAAGCTGAAGGATCATCTCGGCCCGGACTGGCATTCGGACCGCGACGAGGCGCTCAGCTTCGTCAGCGATCATCTCGCCATGCCCGGCGCGGCAACCCCGGTCGACAAGGCGCTGAGGCTCGATTCGACCGTGATGCTGGTCGACGATCCGGTGAAGCGCGTCGACAACATGACCATGGCGTGCAGTCTTGAGGCGCGTGTGCCGTTCCTCGATCATGAACTGGCCGAACTGGCGGCGCGTATCCCCCCGGAGCACAAACTGGCGCATGGGGGCAAGGGCGTGCTGAAGGAAGCGGCGCGTCTCGTCATCCCGCCCGAGGTCATTGACAGGAAGAAGGGCTATTTCCCGGTGCCCGCGCTGAAATACATTCAGGGGCCATATCTGGATATGGTCCGTGACGCATTGACGTCACAGGCGGCGCGTGAACGGGGCCTCTTCCGCCCCGCCTATCTGGAGCAGCTTTTCGCCGATCCGACAGCGCATATCACGCCTTTGCGCGGTTCGGAGCTCTGGCAGGTCGCGCTTCTTGAGATGTGGCTCCAGACGCATGGCGTGTAGCGCTAAAGGCTCAGCCAATCCCAGGGAGGCCCAGCCATGGGCAAGGACCAGACCTATCGCCGGAAATATGCCAGCCGGCAGCACGCACGGCGTTTGCGCGCGCAGTCGGAGAAGGACATGCACTCCGTCAACAGGCTGAAGACGCAAAGCACGCCGAAACCGAATGCGCTGGTGGATTGCGGCTGGGGACGGCTGCTCTTCGGGCACACATTCGACGATCCGAAGAAGTTGACCGACGCGCTCGGCGCGGAGGGCTTCGACCGGCGGGATATTGCCTTCTATGTCAGCGATCCGCATGTTCTTCTGGCAGCCGCGCCGCAGGATCTGTTCCTCGATCCTTCGCATACCTACCGGCTCGATCTGAACCGGCAGATGCCGCCGATGAAGCGGAAAGAGCAGGGCTTCTTCGTGCGCCGTCTCGCCAACAAGCAGGATGCCGAGCAGGTCAACCGCATCTACATGGCGCGGCAAATGGTACCGGTGCCGCCGGAGTTTTTCTGGACCAACCGGGACAGCCGCTCCGTCACGGTGCTTGTCGCGGAAGACGATCACTCGGGCGATATCATCGGCACGGTGATGGGCGTCGATCACAGCCGCGCCTTCGACGATCCCGAACGCGGCTCCAGTCTCTGGTGTCTCGCCGTAGACCCGCAGGCGCGCCACGCCCGCATCGGTGAAGCGCTGTTGCGCAGGCTTGCCGATCACTACCGGGCGCGGAGTTGCAGCTACATGGATCTGTCGGTGCTCCACGATAATGACCAAGCGATCGCGCTGTATGAAAAGCTCGGTTTCCGGCGCGTGCCGCTCTTTGCCGTCAAGCGCAAGAACCCGATCAACGAGCCGTTGTTCATCGGCGAGTCGCCAGCTTCGAAGCTGAACCCATACGCCACGATCATCGTCAACGAAGCGCTTCGGCGCGGGATACATGTGGAGGTGACCGATGCTGCGGGCGGGTTTTTCCGCCTGATCTACGGCGGACGCAGCGTGCATTGCCGGGAAAGCCTGTCGGAGCTGACCAGCGGCGTTGCCGTCTCGATCTGCGACGACAAGGCGGTGACGCGCCGCGTGGTCGAGCGTGCCGGCGTTCACGTTCCCCATCAGCTCGATATCAAACCGGGCTCCGCAATGGAAGACGAGGAGATTTCCGCGCTTCTGGAGAAATACAAGGCGGTTGTGGTCAAGCCGGCGCGCGGCGAGCAGGGCCGCGGCATTTCCGTCGGCCTCACCAGGCTGGACGAGGTCAAGGAAGCGATTCGGATTGCGCGGCCGTTTTCGAACCGCGTCATCGTCGAGGAAATGGTGCGAGGGCCGGACCTGCGCATCATCGTCATCGACTATCGCGTCGTGGCGGCAGCAATCCGTCAGCCGCCTTTCGTCGTCGGCGACGGCGCGGCGACCGTGCGTGCGCTGATCGAGGCGCAGAGCCGGCGGCGCGAGGCTGCGACACAGGGCGAATCGCGTATTCCGGTCGATGCGGAAACCGAACGGTGCATCGGCCTTGAGGGCTACAGTCTGGACGATATTCTCCCGGCCGGAGAAGAGCTGCAAACCCGCAAGACCGCCAATCTGCATACCGGCGGCACCATCCATGACGTGACGGACGAATTGCATCCCAAACTTGCCGAAGCGGCCATCGCCGCAGCGCGCGCCATCGAAATTCCTGTCGTCGGAATCGATTTCATCGTTTCCTCCCCGCGCGAACAGCGCTATGCCTTTATCGAGGCGAATGAACGGCCTGGCCTCGCAAATCACGAGCCGCAACCGACGGCCGAGCGATTCCTGGATCTGCTCTTCCCGCTTTCCATGCCGGCTCCCGTGCGGGCCGTCAGGCATCATAGCGAACTTCAAGAATAGGCCCGATGGCGAGACTGCGAATCGACACCGACTACCTCCAGCGCTGCCTGAAGCGGATGCTGTCCGTCCCAAGTCCAACCGGCTATACCGACGCCATCGTGCGTGAGACCTGCGCGGAACTGGCCCGGATGGAGATCCCTTTCGAGCTGACGAGGCGCGGCGCGATCCGGGCGGTGGTGAAGGGGCAGGACCATCGCGGCGCGCGAGCCATCATCGCCCATCTCGACACGCTCGGGGCGCAGGTCAAATATCTCAAGAGCAACGGCCGCCTCGAACTTGTTCCAATCGGGACCTGGTCGGCGCGTTTCGCGGAAGGCGCACGCTGCACGATCTTTTCCGACTCGGGGAGCTATCGCGGCACCATTCTGCCGCTAAAATCGTCCGGCCACACATTCAGCGATGAGGTCGATACCCAGCCCGTCGGCTGGCAGCATGTGGAGCTGCGCATCGACGCACTTTCGCGAAACAAGCGCGAGACGGAGCGCCTCGGCATCGAGATCGGCGACCATGTGGCGATCGATCCGCAGCCGGAGTTCCTCGACAATGGCTTCATCGTCTCCCGCCATCTCGACGACAAGGCAGGCGCCGCCGTGCTGCTCGCGGCGCTGAAAGCCATTCATGACGCCAAGCCGGACCTGCCCGTCGATGTGTACTGGCTGTTCACCATCGCGGAGGAAGTCGGCATCGGCGCATCGTCGGTCCTGCATGAGGACGTGGCCTCGCTTGTCTCGGTCGACAATGGGACGTCCGCTCCGGGACAGAATTCGTCCGAGTTCGGCGTAACTGTCGCGATGGCCGATCAGACCGGCCCGTTCGATTACCATCTGACCAAGAAGCTGGTCCGCCTCTGCCAGGAGCATGAGATCCGGTATCAGAAGGACATCTTCCGCTATTACAAATCGGATTCGGCGGCGGCGGAGGTTGCGGGCCATGATGTGCGCACGGCGCTGATCTGCTTCGGCATCGACTCCTCGCACGGCTATGAGCGCATTCACATGCATTCGCTGCGCTCGCTGGCCGAGTTGATCACGGCCTATGTCATGAGCAATGTCGATATCCGCCGCGATTTCGAAGATCTCAGCGGCCTGAGCGGATTTACCACCCAGCCGATGGACAAGGCCCCCGCCGGGGTGCCCGATTCGCGCGTCGACAAGAACGGCGAAGGGCAATAGTTGACTCCGTCAACTAATTTGGCGAAACTCCTCCGCTCGGGAGGAGAAAGCCATGTGCGCGCAATCATTGACCACGGCATCGGGTTCGTTACGCCACTTCAACCGTTTCTATACAGCGCAGATCGGTGTGCTGGGCCGGGATCTGCTCGGTAGCGGCCATTCTCTGGCCGAAGCGCGGATTCTTTACGAACTGGCGACGAATGAGGGAATGACGGCGAGCGATCTTGCCGAAATGCTGTCCATGGATCGCGGCTATCTGAGCCGTGTGCTGAGCCGCTTCGAGCGCGGCGGGCTGATCGAGCGCAAGCGTTCGCCGGATGATGGCCGTGTGCAGTATCTGGCCCTGACCGGCAAAGGGCGGCAAACTTTCGCAAAGCTCGACGCCCTGTCGCAGACCGCGTCCGAGAAGATCCTCTCGCCGCTGAACGATGATCAACGCGACAAGCTTCTCGGCGCTCTGAAAGATGTCGAGAGAACGCTGGTTCAAAAACCGACTGACAGCGGGGTTGCGCTTCGGGACTTTCAAATCGGGGATATGGGGTGGATCGTTCACCGGCAGTCGGTGCTGTACGCGCGCGAATATGGCTGGAACGGCGAGTATGAAGCGCTGGTTTTCGAGATCATCGCCCGCTTTCTGCGTGCGTTCGAGCCCGCATATGAAAACTGCTGGGTGGCGGAGCGGTCGGGAGAGATTGTCGGTTCGGTGTTCCTGGTTCGCGAGACGGACAGCATCGCACGGCTGCGCCTGCTCTATGTCGAGCCGTCCGCGCGTGGCATGGGCGTCGGTCGGCGGCTGGTGGATCGGTGCATCGGCTTTGCGAGAGCAAAGGGCTATGAACGGATCGACCTCTGGACGAACTCGGTGCTGGAGGCCGCCCGCCATATCTACGAAAAGGCGGGCTTTCACCTCGTCAGGGAAGAGCAGCATTACAGTTTCGGCAAGGATCTGGTCGGGCAGAACTGGTCGCTGGAGTTGGCTGACACGGACCGCCCGTGGGCCGCTACATGAAGGTCTGCTTCAGGGAAAACGACACTCTCCGCTTTCCCTGAAGACGAAGCGCATTAAAGCGCCGCGAGCGCCTGCTCCAGATCGGCGATGATGTCGGCCTTGTCCTCGAGTCCGACCGAGAGCCGCACGACGTCGTCGCCCGCGCCGGCCGCATTGCGCTGCTCCGCGGTGAGTTGACGGTGGGTCGTGGACGCCGGGTGAATGATCAGGCTGCGCACGTCGCCGATATTGGCCAGGTGCGAGAACAGCTTGACGTTCGAGACGAGCTTGATGCCCGCGTCATAGCCGCCGTTCAACCCGAAGGTGAACACCGCGCCCGCCCCTTTCGGGCAGATCTTCTGCGCCAGCGCGTTGTATTTGTTCTCCGCCAGCCCGGCATAATTGACCCAGGCGACTTCCGGACGCCCTTGCAGCCATTCAGCGACGGCTTGCGTGTTCGAGCAATGCCGTTCCATGCGCAGGCTGAGCGTTTCCGTTCCTGTCAACACGAGGAATGCATTCATCGGCGCAATTGCGGGACCGAGATCGCGCAAGGCCAGGACGCGGGCCGCGATGGCGAAGGCGAAATTGCCGAAGGTCTCGCCGAGCACCATGCCGTGATAGGAAGGGCAGGGGGCCGAAAGCGCGGGATATTTGCCGGATGCCATCCAGTCGAAAGTGCCGCAATCGACGAGCACGCCGCCGACCGAATTGCCGTGGCCGCCGAGGAACTTCGTCAGCGAATGCACGATGATATCCGCGCCGAACTCTTTCGGGCGGCAGAGATAGGGCGTGGCCAGCGTATTGTCCACGATCAGCGGAACGCCCGCCTTTTTCGCAATGGCGGAGATTGCCGGAATATCGACGACGATGCCGCCCGGATTGGCGATGGACTCGATGAAGATCGCCTTGGTTTTCGGCGTGACGGCGGCCTCGAAGCTCGCCGGATCGGTGCTGTCCGCCCAGACGACGTTCCAGTCGAATTTCTTGAAAGCGTGGTTGAACTGGTTGATCGAGCCGCCATAGAGCTGGCCAGCCGCGATGAATTCGTCGCCCGGCTCCAGCAGCGTGTGGAATACGAGAAGCTGCGCGCCGTGTCCGGATGCCGCCGCGAACGCCGCCGTGCCGCCTTCGAGCGCCGCGATCCGTCCCTCAAGCGCGGCCTGCGTCGGGTTCATGATGCGGGAATAGATGTTGCCGAAGGTTTCCAGGTTGAACAGGGCTGCCGCGTGATCGACATCGTCGAACACATAGGAGGTCGTCTGATAGATCGGGGTGACCCGTGCGCCGGTTGCGGGGTCGGGCTGGGTTCCGGCGTGGATGGCAAGCGTATCAAAGCCGGGTTCGCGCTCTTGCGTCATTCTTGGGGCTCCTCTTAAGGTTTTATTGACTGAAGGAAGCAAGTTCCCCGAAAGGACGCAAGAGCTTTGTACTGATGGCGGGTTCAGGTCTGAAAGAATTCCGCCGCCCTCTGAATTGCGCGTTCGTCGGTCAGGATCGAGCGATGCCCGGCTTCCAGCGTTTCCAGCCTTGCGCCCGGCCACAGACTGGCCAGCCTGCTGCCCTCGATTGCTGGCGTTACGCGGTCGTTCAACCCGTGCAGGACGAGCGCGGCGGCGGTCATTTTCGGTGCGCCGAAGGTTGGATGGACCTCCGCGAAAGGCACGCCCAGCCAGCGCTCGGAGATCTCAACCATTTCGGCCCACACCGTTTCGCTCATGCCCATGCCGTTGCGGAAGGCCCGCCAGATGTCATGAAACTGCGACTGAGGCGCCATCATCACGACCTTCTCGATTGACAAGCCGCCGAGCACCGCACGGATGAGCCCTGCCGCGCCGAGGGAATGGGTGACGACACCGTGAATCGGCCCGTACTGACCTCTGGCCGCAAGGATTGCGTTGGCGAAATGGATCAGGGAACTGAGACTGCCTTCGGAGCGGCCGTGCGCAGGCATGTCGATGGCCATGACGCGAAAACCGCGCGCAACCAGCGGCCCGACGAGATCGATCATCTGCCCGGCATGTCCCGCCCAACCATGAACCAGAAGGATCACCGGCCCCTCGCCCCATCCATAGGCGGCGATGGTGCGTCCCATGACGGTGAGATTGGCACGGTCTGCCCCGTCCAGAGCCTTGCGCTGCGCTTCGCTATAGGCAAGCCGCGCCGGGTGAAAGAAGATGCGGCGCCCGATATCGCCCGCCAGCCGGGGTGAAACATGGCTGACAAGCTGGAAGGGGAGGCGGATGAATGGCGGTATCCGCATCGTAAAAGGACGAACGTTCGTGCTTTTTTGCGGCGGTAAGGCGGCTGTATCCAGATCGTACATGTCAGCGCTCATGAAATGGTGTGGAAGTGAAAGTTCAGCCAGTCGCCCGGCTACGTATGATCAGGTCCTCGAAGGCCATCCTGGCATGTTCGAGGGATTGAGGGGTCTGAACAAATTTGCCGATATGGCTGTAGGCCATCGTGATCCCCTCAAGCTCGAAAGCGAAGCGTACGGGATCGACATCTTGGCGGAACTGGCCTTCGTCGATTGCTGTCCGGACAATGCGGGCGATCGTCTCCATGAGGTCGTTCTGCCCTTGGATGAGGCGATCTTTCACCGGCCCTTCACGGTGGCTGTATTCCTGGCACAGCGCCAGGTAGAAGCAGCCGCCATTGGAACGATGTTCGGCAATCCAATCCAGCTTCCTGTTGAAATAGGTGCGGATGCGCACTTCGCCGCGCGGCGCGCCGATCGCCGGCCGGATAACATTCTTCGTGAAGCGCTCGATCACTTCCTCGATCACGCTCAGTTGCAGGGCTTCCTTGGATTTGAAGTGCGCAAACAGGCCGCTTTTCGACAATCCGGTCTCGCCCGCCAGCGTCCCCAGCGAAACCGCTTCCAGGCCGACGTTGCCAGCCATGGTGAAGGCCTTTTCGATGATGTCTTTGCGCGTGCGCTCGCCCTTGTTCATCAAACATGAATAGCACGACCGTTCGGTTTATTCAAGTGCGATTCTCTCCGTCGGCCTGGCTGACGTCATCACCCTTTTGCGCGGGTTCAACACGTTCCCACTGCGTAGCGACATTGGCATCCCAAGGGAGGGGCGGGGCCAACCAGGGGTGCGCTTGCCTCCTTGACAAGAAAAATTGTCAATGTAGATTTGCCGTCATGATTGATGTTGAAGTTATTCGTGATCCGGGCGCGGCGACGGTTGCGCTGGACCCGATCCGCAGCCGGTTGCTGGCGGAATTGGCCGAGCCCGCTTCGGCGGCGGCGCTGGCCTCGCGGGTGGGGCTGGTGCGCCAGAAGGTGAACTATCATTTGCGTGCGCTCGAAGCGTGCGGCCTTGTCACGGTGGCCGAGGAGCGCCAGTGGGGTGGGTTGACCGAAAGGCGGCTGGTCGCTTCGGCCATCTCGTTCGTCGTCTCGCCCGAGGCTCTGGGGCCGGTGGCGGCCGATCCGGTGCGCAGCCGGGACCGGCTGGCCGCCAGTTACCCGATTGCGCTGGGCGCGCGCATCGTGCGGGAGGTCGGGGATCTCTGGCGGCGGGCGCGGCAGGCGGACAAGGATCTGGCCACCCTCGCCATCGACACCGAAATCCGCTTTGCCTCGCCAGCGGATCGGGCTGCCTTTACGCGCGACCTGACGCGGGCCGTCACCGAACTGGCCAGCCGATATCATGACGCGGCGGCGCCCGGCGGGCGTCCGCATCGGCTTGTCGTCGTCGCCCATCCCACACCAATCCCCGGAAAGGACGCATGATGCCTGTCAAGAAAGAGCCATCAGGACGACGCTCCGTTCAAACCGAAGTCGATGTGCCCGGCACACCCGAAGCGGTCTGGGAAGCGATTGCGACGGGGGCAGGGATTTCGTCGTGGTTCGTGCCAGCGGAAGTGGACGGGCGCGTGGGCGGCAGAACGGTTTGCCATTTCGGGCCGGGCGACAGCATGGACTCGGTGGCGACGATCACCGAATGGCAGCCTCCGCAGCGCTTCGCCGCCGAGACCGAGGAGGGGCCGGGCGCTATCGCGACCGAATGGATTGTCGAGGCGAAAGAGGGCGGCACGTGCACCGTGCGGGTTGTCCATAGCTGGTTCGCCGACAGCGACGACTGGGATTCGCAATTCGAAGGGCACGCCGGGGGCTGGGTGTCGTTCTTCAAGATCCTGCGGTTCTATCTCGAACATTTCCCCGGCGAGGAGAGCACGCTCGTGCAGCTTGCAGCGCAGTCGGACGATACGGTCGATGCGGCCTTCAACCGGCTGATGGGGCCGCTGGGAGTGGAGCATGGCGCGGATGGGCAGGCGGTCGCCTCCGATGCGGATGCGCCGCAGTTGGCGGGCAACGTACTCGAAGCGCTGAATACGCCCGAAGGGTTCAGCGTGATCCTGCGTTTGGACAAGCCCGTGCCGGCCATTGCGCACATGATCGGGTTTCCGATGGGCGGGCCGGTCCATGTCTCGGTGCGGTTCTATCTCTATGGCGCGGAAGCCGCCAGGGTTGCCGGAAAGGTCGAGGCGGATTGGCGGAAGTGGCTGGAAGAGCGGTTTCCGGTGCAAGCGTAAGGGAGACTCGCATTTGGGGCGGCGCAAGCGCCGTGTTTTGCGGATCAATCCTTGCGGATGGACAGCTTCTGAAATCCCTGCCGCCCCAGCACGAGGCGTTGGCTCGACAGCATTCCCGTATTCACGCCCGCCCAGCCGATTTCACCCGACAGGCGGCCATATTCGATCTTCGGACAGCGGTTCATGACGACCTTGATCCCCGCTTCCTCCGCCAGCCGCGCGGCCTCGTCATTGCGCACGCCAAGCTGCATCCAGACAACTTTCGCGCCGATTTCGATGGCCTGCCGCGTAATGTCGAGCGCGGCGTCGGAGTTGCGGAAGATGTCCACGACCTCGACAGCTTCGGGAATATCCGCGAGGCTGGCATATATCGTTTCGCCGAGAAGCTGTTTTCCCGCATGGCCGGGATTGACCGGAATCACCCGAAATCCCTTTCCGATCAGATATTTCATCGCGAAATAGCTCGGCCGAACGGTATTGGGACTTGCGCCGACCATGGCGAAACGCTTGTAATCGCGCAAAATTCCGCGAATGTATACATCTGCATAGGCGTCGTGGTTCATTGTCATCTTCTCGGATCGTGCTGCGCGAGAGGCATTGCGCCGCTTCGCTTCGCGGTCAGAATTTGGCTCCGTACAGCTCTTTCCCGTAACAAAGGGCGCAGCTTCCATGACCTGCCGAGAGGGTAGCAGAACGGTGCTGCCTTGGACAAACAACACTATGACGAGGGTGCTCAACTCATGATGATTTCCAAATTGGCGCTTGCCGGGCTGACACTGTTGGGGCTGGCGGAATTTGCCGGGACCGCCAACGCGGCGCCATTCGAGAACCAGGCGCTTTGCGTTGACCAGATCAGCAGGCTTGACACCAATCGTGACGGCTTCATTGACGCTCAGGAATGGCCGACCATCGCCGACATACACAAGAACGTCGATCTCAACGGGGACGGCCGGATTTCGCACGACGAGATGATCGGGGCTTGCGATGATGGTATCGTCGAGATCTTCTGAAGATCCCGCGTGTTCGGATGGACAAGGGAAGAGAACATCCTCGCTTCAGTCCGGCTCTCCCCAGCGCGGGGGACGCTTTTCAAGAAAGGCGCCAATGCCTTCCTCCGCATCCCTTGCCAGCATGTTTTCCGTCATGATTTCAGCTGCGTAATCATAGGCCTCGGCGACGGGCATTTCGAGTTGCCGGTAAAAGGCTTCCTTGCCGAACTTGATCGTCACGGATGATTTGGACGCAATGATGCCGGCCATCTGCAAGGCGCTGGCGAGAACCTGATCCGCCGGGACTATACGGTTGACGAGGCCCATCTGCAGCGCCTGCCCCGCATCGACGCTCTCGCCCAGCAGCAGCATTTCCATTGCGTGTTTGCGGGGCACATTCCGTGACAGCGCGACCATCGGCGTGGAGCAGAACAGCCCGATATTGACGCCCGGCGTTGCGAATTTCGCGTCCTCCGATGCTATGGCCAGATCGCAGCTTGCCACGAGCTGGCATCCCGCTGCGGTCGCGGTGCCATTCACGGCGGCAACGACCGGCTTTGGGCAGTTCATGACGGCCTGCATGACCTCCGAACACAGTCCCATGAGGTGGCGGAAGAAAGCGCGGCCGCAATCGGCATCCTGACGCCGCGCCGTCATTTCGCGAAGATCGTGCCCGGCGCAGAAGACCGGCGGCGCTCCGGTGAGTACGATCACGCTGATCGCCGGGGAAGCGGCCAATTCGCCCAGCGTGTCCCGCAGGCTGAGGAGCAGCGCCTCGGACAGGCTGTTCCGGCTTTGCGGACGGTTCAGGGTCAAGAGAGCGATGCCGCCGCGATCTTCCCGAAGAAGCAGCGGCTGCGTGGATTGATCTTGAACAGGTGCATGCGTGTCAATAGCGGTCATGACAATAGGCCCGTTTGTGGCGCCATTCAGTCTAACCCGATTGCAGCCTCAATGCATGACCTTCTCTATCTGGTCCATCATCGGCTCGACGGCGGCGACATTCTCGGCCGGCGGGTCTTGCAAGAGATCGTCCGCGCCTTTTCGCACATTGTCGATCAGCTTCTGTTTCTGCTTGTCGCTCAGGAAGCTCATCTTCTCGATCCTCTTGATAGCCTTCTCGACCTTGCGCTGGGCTTTGCTTTTCTGGCCGCCGGCCTTGATATGAGCGTAGGCGTGCGCAACGCTCCTGCCGATTGAGAGCCACTGTTTGGCATCCGCAAATCCGTGATTTCGCACGGCGCTGTCAATCTTGGGCGTAACGCTATCGTCGGATGCCGCTGCTATGACCGCTGCGAGCTGGTTCGATGAACTCCCGATCTCGGCGCCTTTTTCCCTGGCTTCGCTCTCCGCGATGGATCTCACCTCCGGATAGCTGTCGAGAAATTTTTCGACGGTCTTTGTTGTGAGGATTTGCACCTTGGCATTGGCGCTTGAAGACAGCGTATGCATGGTTGCCGCTGCGAGCGCAGTGAGCACAAGGAAGGCGAGCACAATTTTCGGGATTGCCCTGAGGTGATATTTTGCGTCCATTGGTGCCTTCTCTCCGATTCAAGCCATCATTTGCGGCCCTTTATTGCATTCTCTCAAGCCTTGATCGCCTGTAAAAATGGTTAAATCGTGAGGATGGCCGGATGGTTCCGCCGGGGCGTCTCTTTCCGGATTGCGCCGAACAGAAAAGGAGTGACGGCGATGGAAAATGCGAAGGAACAGATCATGACGGCGGAGGAGATCAACGCTTTCCTTGAGGAGCATTTTCCGCAGATCGGGAGCACCGGCTTCACGGTCGAGGCGGCGCAAGGGCGGTCGATAACCATGCGTATGCCCTTCAGGGAACGCATGCTGCGTCCGGGCGGGACCATTTCAGGACCGGCGATGTTCGCGCTCGCCGACGTCGCCATGTATGCCGCCGTGCTCGCCATGATCGGTCCGCGTCCTCTTGCAGTGACGACAAACCTCAACATCAACTTTCTCCGCCGGCCGAAGCCGGGCGAAATGCTCGCCGATGCCACGATCCTGAAAATCGGCAAGAGGCTTGCGGTTGGCGAAGTTTCGCTGCGCTCGGATGGCGAGGAGGAACTGGTGGCTCACGCGACTTCGACCTATTCATTGCCGGAGGCATGAGCGAAGAAATGCCGCAAAGCGTACGGTAAAATAATACCTCATTCATAAGTAGTTGAATTCGCTATGCTTTTCATTTTTAATCGGCTTGACCGCGATTTGCCAATCAGCTAGATATGCAGTCGAATTCGTTCATGAAAGCAAAGCTGCCGACATGCGCGATGATCTCCAGAATGGACCAATCAGGATTTGCGCGGTCTTTCGCCGCATGGCGCGGGCCGCATGACCCTTATGGACGAAACAATGAAAACCTTTTCGGCAAAACCCTCCGATATTGAAAAAAAGTGGGTGCTGATCGACGCCAAGGGTCTTGTTGTCGGACGCCTCGCGGCGCTGATCGCAACCCGCCTGCGCGGCAAGCACAAACCGATTTTTACGCCCCATATGGATTGCGGCGACAATGTCATCGTCATCAACGCGCAGCATGTGCACTTCACGGGCAAGAAGCGCAGCGACAAGGTCTACAACTGGCACACGGGCTATCCCGGCGGCATCAAGAGCCGCACGGCCGACAAGATCCTTGATGGCCGCTTTCCCGAGCGCGTGCTCGAAAAGGCCGTCCAGCGCATGCTGCCCGGCGGCCCCCTGTCGCGCCAGCAACTGAAGAACCTGCGTATTTATCCCGGGGCGGAGCATCCGCATGAAGCCCAGACCCCCGAGCAGATCGACATTGGCGCTATGAACGCGAAGAACGTGGCGAGGCCGAAATAATGGCAAACGAAATCAAATCCCTGAGCGAGCTTGGCGGAACCGAAGGCGCGCCCACGCCCGTGACCGATGCGGCTCCGGTGCGCGTGCAGAAGCTTGATGCTCAAGGCCGTTCCTATGCGACCGGAAAGCGGAAAGACGCAATTGCCCGTGTCTGGGTCAAGCCCGGCGCCGGGCGCGTTACCGTGAATGGCAAGGAAATCGAGGTCTACTTCGCCCGCCCGGCATTGCAGATGATCCTGCGCCAGCCGCTGGTCCTGACGGACCGCGACAGCCAGTACGATGTGATCTGCACGGTCAAGGGCGGCGGTCTTTCCGGCCAGGCGGGCGCTGTCCGCCACGGACTGGCGCAGGCTCTGACGCATTACGAGCCGGATCTGCGCAGCCCGCTCAAGAAGGCTGGCTTCCTGACCCGCGACAGCCGCGTCGTCGAGCGCAAGAAATATGGCCGCGCCAAAGCGCGTCGCAGCTTCCAGTTCTCGAAGCGCTGATGTCCGGGACTGGGGGCATCCGGATCGGTGTTCTGGGTGCGTCCGGATATACGGGCGCCGACCTGATCCGGCTGGCCGCCAATCACCCCAATATCGAGATCGGCGTTCTCGCCGCCTCATCCCATGCGGGGAAATCTCTGGCCGAGGTTTTCCCGCATCTTGGCTTTCTCAAGGCGCCCGATCTCGTCAAGGCGGAAGACGCCAACTGGGACCGCTGCGACGCGGTCTTCTCCGGCCTGCCTCACGGCACGGCGCAGGATCTCATCAAGGACCTGCCGCACGATCTGCGCGTTATCGACATGTCGGCGGATTTCCGGCTGCGTGATGCCGACACCTACCAGCAATGGTATGGCCGCGAGCATGTTGCGCCGAAGTTGCTTGAAGAAGCCGTCTATGGGCTCAGCGAGCATTATGCGGAGCTGATTGCCCATGCACGGCTCGTCGCCTGTCCGGGCTGCTATCCGACCGCGGTGCTGCTTTCGCTTCTGCCGCTGATCTCGTCGAAGCTGATTGACCCGGCCGAGCTGATCATCGACGCCAAATCCGGCACGACCGGCGCGGGGCGGTCGCCAAAACAAAATCTGCTGCTTGCCGAAGCCGGCGAGGGGCTCTCGCCCTACGGCATCGCCAGCCATCGCCATGCGCCGGAAATGGAGCAGGAAATCGGCAAGCTGGCAGGGCACGCGGTGACGATCAATTTCACCCCGCATCTCATTCCCATGAGTCGGGGAGAGCTTGTAACCTGCTATGTCCGGATGGCGGAAGGGGCATCGGCTGACGATCTGCGCGCATCGCTGCAAACCGCATACGCCGAGAAGCCTTTCGTCCATGTCGCGGCCGCCGGCGTCATCCCGGCAACCCAGAATGTGCGCGGCTCGAATTTCTGCCAGATCGGCGTCTTCGCTGATCGCATTCCCGGACGCGCCATCGTCATCGGCGTGATCGACAATCTCGTCAAGGGCTCCGCAGGCCAGGCGCTGCAGAACTTCAACCTGATGTTCGATCTCGACGAAACGGCCGGCCTGAAGCAGTTGCCGCTCTTTCCATGACGGGACGGCGAAACTGCTGTGACCGAGAAACGCGGTTCCCTTTGCGAGGAAGGCGCTCGGTTGCATCGACTCTGCCGCCGCGCTCACCCTCGAAGACCTGCCGGCAAGACTACCGCATGTCGATCTGTGGGACAGGGCCTTCGATCCCGAGGGTGAGCGACCCTTGCTCAGAATGCGTTCCCTCCGGGACGAGACCCGGCATCTCCGACCGATGGCCGATGATGCAGGTTTATGGACGGGCGATCAATGAGCCATCAATAGAGGCATGGTCGCACTTTTCATCACATCTTCGGTTACGCCGCCAAACACGCGTTCTTGCCATTTCCAATGGCTGTACGCGCCCATGACCAGCAATGCGTTGCCTTTTCCCCGGGCGTAGTGAAGCAGCGTTTCGCCAATGCTCTGCGATGAGGGCGGAACAATTTCGCTTTGAATGTTGGCGTAGTGCAATTGTAGATATTGCTCGGCGTCGGCAAGCGCTTCGCGGGCGCGGGAATCATTATTGCTGACGGTTACAAGATGGACCTCGCTGGCCTTTGCCAGGAAGGGTTGGACCGCTGCGATGGCGCGCACGGCTTCCACGCTTTCCTTCCATGCGATCACGATCCTGTCGAAATTCTGTTCGCCGATACCATCCGGCGGAACCAGCAATACAGGCCGCCCGCTCTGGAAAAGCAAAGCATCACGGACTTCGGACCGGTCGCTCGAAGCGGAAGCGCCGTTGCGCCTGACAACCGAAATGTCGGCGAGAAAGGCGCCGTGCCTGATAGCGCTTCCCACGTGCTCAGCGCTTGAGGCGAATTGTGAATCAACTTCAGGGTTTTGCCGGGCATGATCGGTGAAGACGCTTTGCGTCTGTTTCTGTGCCTCGGCCAGTTCATTGCGGATCGTTTCCTCAATTCGACGAAGCGTGTCAGCCTTGATGAAAGCCGGACCTGTCTCCGGCATGACGATCGGAAAATGCTGTGCAAACAGGCCTGAGACCTGCGCCGAAAACATCTTGCCGAGAAGGAATGCAGCTTTGACAGTCGTATCGACACCTTCATCGTTGGATAAAGGAAGGAAAACGCGCTTGATCGGCATGGCTTAACCTCTCCCGCCAAAAAATATATACATAGCATCAGGCGAGTGTGAGTGTTTTGACGTCAATCAATCAGTGTTTTTTTCCCGACGCGCCCGTATATTCCACTCAACGTGAACCGGCAGACCAGCGGCGCGGCGGATTTTCGATATGATCGGTCCCGGCTGGACTGGAAGCATGCGATGCCGATGCCTTTTTGACTGCACCTCGCGAGACCGCCGTACCGGATCTCGATTGCCGGCGCGCAAGGACGAGACCGCGCTGCTTCACTGAAAAAAGCGCCTGCAACAAACCGCTTGGCACTCCACTCGATGTCGCCGTTTTCTGGACAACGCGCTCGACATCGTCTTCTTCACGGCAATATCTACATCACTCGTCGCGCATTCCTGCCGTTTACTTCACCAACTCGAAGCTGGCGATCACCTTTTCGACCTCCGGCATCATCTTCTGCTTTTCGGCGGCCGGTACGCTGCCGAGGAGCATGAACGTGCCGAAAGGCTTGCCCGAGAGCAGCACAAGGTGGATGGCGATCTTGTCCCCACTTTCGGCGTCGATGACTTCGCCGGTGATCTGATGGCCCTTGAGGTCTCCGATCTCGACCTCCTTTTCGTCATTGATATGCCTCTCCTTCATGCCGCCAAGCTCCATGAACGACTTGTTGGCCTGAGCTTTTACGTCGATGGCCTCACCGTGAATGGATGACGACACCATCAACATCGTCTCCTTGAGCAGTTGGTTCTCTCCGCCGCCCGGCTGGGAGCCTGACAGGTTGTAGGCTTTTGTCATGCCGCCGTGGTCAAATGCTTTCCTGAACGGTCCCATATAGCCGAAGCGGAACAGCGCGTTGGGATCCGCCGCATCGCGCACGAGGGCGGTCGAAAGAATTGCCTCGATGCCTTCGCGGCTATATGCGCCGGCATCGATCGCCGTCTTTGGGACATTGACGACGATCACGCCCGTTACGTCGCTCTCGGTAAACATCAGTACGAATTTGGCGACGTCGCCGGCGGGCGTTTTCTGCTCGCCGGCAAGATAGGTGAAAGTGCCCTTGCGAGCTTTCAGCTCCGCCTTTTCCGTGCCGCCGAAGCCCTCATTGGCAAGCGCCTCCTTGCTGTCCGGAATGGTCTTGAGCTTATCATAGGCATCGGCAGGCAACTCGATGACGGCAAAGGACGCCCCCGTGCTTTTGTCGACGAAACCGGAAAAACGGTCGGATGGAGTGAAGGCGTCGTCAAGATCGACGGCGATGCGGCCGCCGTCAGGCGCCTGACGGAACGCCGCCTCTGCCTCGGAGACCGGAGCAAGAAGCGCAAGAGCCGCCACCGCAACGGATGTCAAAGCGTGAACGGCGCGGCCACTCCTGCCCGATGATGCTTCAACGGCGCGGCGGACGAATAATGTCATGAATTCCCCCCGGGATCATTCCTGTCATCCGCATCATAGCGCCATATAAGGCGAAACCTTGGGGAGCGTTATCGTCGGGATCCGGAAATGCGGATTTGCGTATGACAGCCATAGTCAGGCAAGAGGGCCGAGCCCAGCCATCCCGATATGCCCCCCTCCTCGATCAGCCCCGGAAATTCCAGACACAAGCATCTTTCGGATATCCCGGTCCGGTCTTGGCCATTTTGTGTGTTTAAACGTCAGAGATCGGCTGTCACTCCGATCTGAACGGGAGGAAGTATCATGGGATTGTTTTCGCGCCTGGCTATCGCATTCACATTCATTGGATCAGTTGTCGCAATGCCAATTGGAGCAAATGCGGCAGAGATTGGCTGTGATAACAGGCAGGATGGCAGCGGCGCTGACCCGAACGCAATATCGGCAGAAATCACGTTGCCATACGGGTATTTGTGTCACGCAGTACAAAGGAAAGGAAAAGAAATTAAAGAGCAAAGAGCTGCTTATACATTAAATGCAGGAATCTACGCTCCTCTCGTCGACAATATATGCAACTGGAGAATTGATTTTGTTTATTATGATACGAATGGAGATGAGTATATCAGAGAAAAAGGCGACACGGTAAGTAACTGCAAGCAGGGTGCTTCTCGCGCAATCGAAAAAAGCAAGACCTTGCCTCAATATGGTGCAACATGCGCCCAATTGATCGTCGATGGTGAGCCAAGACTAACGCAGTGCCAAAGCATCAATGAATGATTGATTCCGTCACTTGAGGCTTTCATCTGTCTATTCGATCGAGCCGCTTGCCGGAGCGGCTTCATAAACAACCGGTTCCATATCCCCTGTTCCTGGGAGAAAAACATGCGCTTTGCTTTCCTCGCTTTCCTTCTCGTTGCGACGCTGCCGGCCTTGGCCGGAGCCTCGCCAATGTCCGATCCGCGCCAGTTGACCTTTGACGGCAAGCGGGCCGGTGAAGGTTATTATTCCGCCGATGGAAAGCGGATGATCTTCCAGAGCGAGAGGAGCGATGAAAACCCGTTTTATCAGATGTACGTTCTCGATCTGGAGACCGGTGATATTGAACGCATCTCCCCCGGCATTGGAAAAACAACCTGCGGCTGGCTTCATCCCGATGGCGACCGTGCGCTGTTTGCCTCGACGCAGTTCGATCCTGAAGCTGAAGCGAAGATGAAGGCGGAACTGGAGTTCCGCGCGTCAGGCGAAACGCGGCGCTATCAATGGGATTACGATCCGGCTTACGACATCGTCGAAAGGGATCTGAAGACAGGCGGCTACAAGAAGCTGACCGATGCTCGTGGCTATGACGCGGAAGGCTCGTATTCACCGGACGGCAAGCGGATCGTCTTCGCCTCCAACCGCCATGCTTATGCGACGGAACTCTCCAAAGAGGACGCTGAACGGCTGGAGCACGACCCGTCGTATTTCATGGACCTTTATGTGATGGATGCGGACGGCTCCAATCTGCAGCGTCTTACCGATGCGCCCGGCTATGATGGCGGGCCGTTCTGGAACAATGACGGCTCGAAAATCACCTGGCGCCGCTTTTCGGAAGACGGCGCGCGAGCGGAAGTATTCACGATGAACGCCGATGGGACCGGCGAACGCCAGATCACCCATCTCGATGTCATGTCCTGGGCGCCATTCTTCCACCCGTCCGGAGACTATCTGATCTTCGCCACTAACCTTCAGGGATTCGCGAATTTTGAGCTTTATATAGTTGACGCAGAGGGGGCACGCGAGCCGGTCCGCGTGACGGACAGGGAAGGCTTTGACGGGCTGGCGACGTTCTCGCCGGACGGCAAGACGATAAGCTGGACATCGAATGCGACCCCGAAGAAGCAGAGCCAGATCTTCGTGGCCAAATGGGATCACGAGGCGGCCAGGGGGCTTCTGGAAAATGCGCCTCCAAGGCAGGCGACCGGCGGAAAGGCGACGAAGAACACCAGCGCTGACATCTCCGTGGAGGACTTGAAGAAGCATGTCTACGCGCTCGCATCCGAAGAGATGGGTGGCCGTCTGACAGGCACGGAGGGCGAGAAGCAGGCAACGGCCTATGTCGCGGACGCTTTCAGTGCGCTTGGCCTCGAACCGGCCGGCGATGATGGGAGCATGTTCCAGAGCTTTGAATTCACCGCCGGCGTGGCGCTTTCAGACGGGAATACGCTGACCGTTTCCGTCGATGGCGATCTGCAGACGCTTGCGATCGATACCGATTGGCGGCCGCTCGCCTTCTCCCGAACCGGCGCCGCCGAGAAGTCGAGTGTGGTCTTTGCCGGCTACGGAATCGTTGCGCCGGCTGTGAAGGATCGGCCAGGGCTCGACAGCTATTCCGAGCTGGATGTGAAGGACAAATGGGTCTTGTTGTGGCGGGGTATGCCCGGCGATCTTTCCGCCAACGAACGCACGGAACTCTCGCGCTTCGCCGATCTGCGCTACAAGGCCTCGGTCGCCAAATCCCGCGGGGCGATCGGCGTCATATTCGCGCCGCCGCAGAGAGAAGAGTTCAACGACGGCCTCCCGCGTCTTGCCTATGAGGCGACATCCGGCGTATCCGGCATTCCGGTTGCGGCTGTCAGCCGCGAAGCATCATTGCGTATGCTGAGCATTCTGGGTGATGACCTGGCTGAAATGACGAAGGTGATCGAAGCGGGCAAGAGCGCCGGACGAGACCTGATCGGCGTCAATGTCAGCGCGAATATTGCGCTGGATTTCCAAAAGCGGACGGGACGCAACGTATTGGCCCGACTCGACCTTGATGGCGTGGATGAGGGCGGTTTGCCGCCGCTGATCATCGGCGCGCATGTCGATCATCTCGGGAAAGGGGAGACCTCCGGATCGCTGGCGAGCGCTGAGGAAAAGGACCAGATCCACTATGGCGCCGATGACAACGCCTCCGGCGTGGCGGCGCTCATCGAGGTGGCGCAGAAGCTGGCCGCCGATCATGAGGCCGGCAAGCTGAAAGGCGTGCGCGACGTCGTGTTTGCCGCGTGGTCAGGCGAGGAACTGGGCTTGCTCGGCTCGACCCATTTCGTCGAGAAGATGGCCGAGACCGCAAACGTCAAGGATCTGTCCGGCCTCGTGACCGCCTATATCAATATGGATATGATCGGGAGGCTCAAGGACAATGTGAGTGTCGGCGGGCTCGGATCGTCCGATACATGGGCGCGTGAGATAGAGCGGCGTAATGCGGTCATCGGGTTGCCGATCGTGACCTCGGACGACACCTATCTGCCGACCGACGCAACGGCCTTCTATCTGAAATCCGTTCCGATCCTGTCATTCTTTACCGGAGCGCACACGGAATATCATACGCCGCGTGACACAGCGGATACGCTGAACTATGACGGCATTCGCGATATTGCCCGCTTCGTCGCTCTTGTCGCAAGATCGCGCCTGCTGACCAGGGACGAACCCGAATACATTGCGGTTACCCGTCCGGAAGGGCATGGCAGCCGGCGCACGGGCAACGTGTTTCTCGGCACGATCCCCGACTACGCGAAAGACGGCGTTCGCGGCGTGCCTATTTCGGGCGTGGTGAAGGATGGTCCCGCCGAGCAGGCGGGCTTGACCGGCGGCGATGTGATCGTGGGCCTTGCAGGGCAGGACCTTGAGAATATTTATGACTATGTGCGCACGCTCAACGGCCTGAAGCCGGGCGAGGTTGTCGAGATAGCGATCCAGCGCAATGGCGAGCGTGCGACATTGACGATCAAACCGGGCGTGAGGGAGTAAGGTCCTGCCCTGCTGGGGTCGGTCGGTTCTTCCCGCTGACCCATGAGGCGTGGTCGTCATGCCGGCTCAAAAGGCGCATGCTCACGGCTGCCCTCGTGAATGGCAGCGGCTCCTTTTCCTAATCCTGCACACGGGGCGGCGAAGCCGGATAGCTTTGCTTGCTGCGTGACATGATCACATACGCCGGACGGACTTCCTCCTAAGCTGATCAAAAGGGCGTTCCTGACGATCCGATATTTGCGGACCAGGTCGCTCAGCGTCAGATATGGAGGTATTGTCATGAGCACGTCTGCATGGCGGCAGGCGCCGCTATCGTGGGAAAAGGGCGGGCTTCTTCTCGGTCTCGTCTTCTTCGCCGCGGTGTTACTGGTAAAGCCAATCGGGGTTTCCACGCAATTCGTGATTCTGGATGGAATTCTCTGGGACGCCGTCGATCCGAACGTCGTCGTAACATCGGAGACAGCCCAGAGCGGCTATTCCAGTCCGAATGCCTATCTCGACAAGAGCGGCGGCAGCTACGCCAGATCCGTCGCCAATCCGCTGAACTACAGCTTCGTTTTCGTCGGCGCGATGATGCTGGGAGCGCTGATCTCGGCTGTTATGCGCGGCGGGATCGGGCGCGGTGAGGCGTCGATGCCGGCAATTTGGCGAGCGAATTTCGGCGATGCGCCGTGGAAGCGTTACGTCGCTGTCTTCGCCGCTGGCTTTCTGGTTCTGTACGGCGCGCGTCTGGCCGGCGGCTGCACGTCCGGTCACATGATGAGCGGCATGATGCAGACGGCTCTGTCCGGCTACATTTTCGCGGCGGGCGCATTCCTTGCCGGCATTCCGACCGCGCTCTACCTGTTCAGAAGGGAGGCATGACATGTCCATGACGATCATCCTCGCTATCGTTCTCGGCGCCGCCTTCGGCTTTGCGCTCGATCGCGTCGGCGCGACCAACCCCGGCTACATCATCCGGATGCTGAACTTGACCAATCTGCATTTGATGAAGACCATCCTGACGGGGATCGGCGTGGCGTCGGTCCTTACATTCGGCGGCTTGCTGCTCGGGCTCGTCGATGTCGGAAATCTGTCGGTCAAGGATGCCTATATCGGCGTGTTCATCGGCGGCATTCTGCTGGGGCTTGGTTTTGCCGTCGCCGGCTATTGTCCGGGCACGGGACTGACCGCGATGGCGACCGGCCGCATCGACGCGCTGGTCTTCGTCATAGGCGGTCTTGCCGGTGCTGGTGCGTATATGCTCAGCTATGGCTGGGTCTCGACAACGGGCCTGCTGGACAAGATTGCGGGCGGCAAGGCAACGCTCGGTCCGATCGGCGGCACGGATTATCCGGCGCTCTTCGGCGGCCTCTCGGGTGAATTGCTCGGCCTTTTGGCCGGTGCGGCATTCATCGTGATCGCGTGGCTGCTGCCGCGACGTATCGGCGGTGCAAGAACACGGCCCGTCGCTGCGGAATAGCGTATGCAGGACTTGAAACGCGGGGGAAAGATGCAACTCTCGTCCCCGCGTTCTTGCATGCCAACTGCCCCGCTTCTAGGTTCGCTCGCTTGAAATGTGATTGTCCCTTGATGGCGGTCAATGCCGGCATATCCGGATGAGATAGCCTGAGCCCTGTTCTCCACGGCGGTTGATGACTTTCCTGACACAAGCGCGAGAGGTATCGGGCTCATGACATATTCGCCTGCTCGGCAAGTGACGGCAGCATCTGTCTACGTCCTTCTGGCCATCTTCGCGGCTTTCATGCAAAATCCGCTCGCGGCACAATCCGCGGATGATGCGTTCCTGGTCGCCGAGCGGGAAATCGATGATTTCAAGGCCGTCTTCGCCACGGTTGACAGCAAGGACAGGGTCGAGGCCCGCGTTCGCACACCCGGCACCGTGGCGGAATTGAAGGTGGATGAGGGCGCGCAGGTCGAGCCCGGCCAGCTTCTCGCCGTCGTCGCCGATCCGAAGATCGCGCTGAGCATGAATGCGCTGGACGCACAAATCACCGGCCTTGAATCGCGCGTAGAAACGGCTCGTACCGACCTGAGCCGCGCGGAGCAGCTTGCCCAGCGGGGCGTCGTTGCGCAAGCGCGGCTTGACGAACTCAGGACCGCATTCGATACGGCCAACAATGATCTCAAGGCGCGGCGGGCGGAACGTTCCGTTCTTGAGCGCCAGATCGAAGAGGGGCAGGTGCTCGCACCGGCCGAAGGCCGTGTGCTGAGGGTGCCGGTTACCGTGGGCAGCGTCATGATGGCCGGCGAAACCATCGCAACCATCGCGGCGAACGAGTATCTCTTGCGCCTCGAACTTCCCGAACGGCATGCACGGTTCATGAAACAAGGCGATCCGATCAGGGTCGGCGCGCGGGGCCTTGCGAGCGGCGATGAGGTCGTCAGCGAGGGGCGCATTGTTCAGGTCTATCCGGAACTGGCGGGCGGGCGTGTCGTGGCCGATGCCGAAGCGCCCGGACTTGGCAGCTATTTCGTCGGGGAGCGCGTGCGGATCTGGATCTCCGCCGGCAAGCGCAAGACGATCATCGTTCCAGCGGACTACGTCTTCAGACGCCACGGCCTCGACTATGTCAAAGTCGCGCGAGCGGAGGGCGAGGCGATCGATCTCGTCGTACAGCCCGGACAGCCCGTGACGTTGAACGGCGCGCCGCCCAGCGTGGAAATCCTTTCCGGCCTCAGGGCTGGCGACCGTCTGATCCGCCCATGAACGATCATCCCCGACTCGGCATTTCCGGCCAGCTGACGCGCGCATTCATCGACTCGCCGCTCACCCCGCTGATGCTTCTGGCCGCGTTCGCGCTCGGCCTCGTCGCGCTTCTCGCCTTGCCGCGCGAGGAGGAACCGCAGATCTCGGTGCCGATGGTCGACATCTCCGTGCGCGCCGACGGGCTGAAAGCGGAGGATGCGGTGAAACTCGTCACCGAGCCGCTGGAAACCATAGTCAAGGCGATCAACGGCGTCGAGCATGTCTATTCGAACACGGAAGATGACCGGGTGCTGGTCACAGCGCGTTTCCTGGTGGGCACGAATGCCGATGACGCCATCCTGCGCGTGCACGAGAAGATCCGCGCCAATATGGACCGCATCCCGCTCGGCATTCCCGAACCGCTGATCGTCGGGCGCGGGATCGACGATGTCGCCATCGTCACGTTGACGCTCGCGCCGAAACAGGAAGCCGCGGCCCGCTATCGGGACAATGCGCTGTTCCATATGGCCGAGGATTTGCTGGTCGAGATGGCCAGGCTCGACGACATCGGTCTGTCCTATATCGTGGGCGGGCGTCCCGATCAGATCCGCATCGAGCCCGACCCGGAGCGCCTGTCGCTCTACGGCATCACGCTGGCCCAGTTGACGGGCAAGGTTCGGGAGGCGAACCGGTCATTCCTGGCGGGCCGCATTCGCAATGAGAACCAGAGCGTGGCGGTTGTTTCCGGGCAGACGCTTCAGGGCGTGCCGGATATCGGGCTCCTGCTGATCACCTCGCGTGACGGCCGTCCCGTCTATGTGCGCGACGTTGCCACGGTCGTGGTCGGCGCAAAGCAGCTGGAGCGCCGCGCCTGGCATTTCCGCAAGGATGGCGACGGCGGCCTGGACCGCGTGCCCGCCGTTACCATTGCCCTTGCCAAGCGGGCGGGCGCGAATGCGGTCGATATTGCCGAGGCGATCACCACAAGGCTTGCCGAATTGCATGGCTCGCTGATCCCCGATGACGTCGAGGCGATCGTTACGCGCAATTACGGCGAGACGGCCAACGAGAAAGCGAACGAACTTCTGTTCCATCTCGGGCTGGCGACGGTCTCGATCGTGCTGCTTGTCACGCTGGCGATCGGCTGGCGCGAGGGCGCCGTCGTCCTGATCGTCATCCCGACGACAATCCTGCTGACGCTGTTCGCCTCCTATGTCATGGGCTACACGATCAACCGCGTCAGCCTATTCGCGCTGATCTTTGCAATCGGCATCCTGGTGGATGACGCCATCGTCATCATCGAGAACATTGCGCGCCATTGGGCGATGGCGGACGAACGAACGCGGACACAGGCCGCTATCGAAGCGGTTGCGGAGGTCGGCAATCCCACCATCGTCGCGACGCTGACGGTCGTCGCCGCGCTGCTGCCGATGCTGTTCGTCTCCGGCCTGATGGGGCCCTATATGGCGCCGATCCCCGCAAACGCTTCGGCGGCGATGATCCTGTCCTTCTTCGTGGCGGTGATGATCACCCCGTGGCTGATGATGCGTTTCGGCCGGGCGAACGGGCATTCCGAGCATGGCGCGCAGGCCGGGGAAATGGGCGGCGTTCTGGGACGAGCCTACAGGGCAGTCGCGCAGCCCGTTCTCAAGAGCCGCCTGACCTCATGGATTTTTCTCCTCGCCGTCGGCTTCGCGACGCTGCTCTCGCTTTCCCTGTTCGCGACCAGGTCGGTTACGGTCAAGCTCCTGCCGTTCGACAACAAATCGGAGTTGCAGGTCGTGCTCGATCTGCCTCGCGGCAGCACGCTTGAGACGACCGACCGGGTGCTCGCCGATGCCGCGGCGCGTCTGCACAGTCTTCCCGAGCTGTCCTCGATCCAGGCTTATGCCGGCACGGCAGCGCCATTCAATTTCAACGGCCTCGTCCGTCATTCCTATCTGCGCGCCGAACCGCAGCAGGGCGATCTCCAGATCAATCTCACAGCCAAGGACGAACGCGAGCGGGCCAGCCATGACATCGCCCTCGATGTCCGCGAGCGGCTCAAGGACATGGATCTGCCGACGCGCGCTTCTCTCAAGGTTGTTGAAATTCCGCCGGGGCCGCCGGTGCTCGCGACACTGCTCGCGGAGATTTACGGCCCGGATGCCGAGACGCGCCGCGAGGTCGCTCGGCAGGTCCGCGAGATTTTCCGGCAGGCGCCGTTCATCGTGGATGACGACGACAGTTTCGGCGTCCCCGCTCCCCGCCTGCGCATTGCCATCGATCAGGACAATCTGGAATTTCACAAGGTCGCCCAGAGCGATGTCTACGATACGATTCAGGCGCAGTTGGGCGGGGTGGCCGTCGGATATTCGCATCGGGGCGGCGGGCGGCATCCGGTTGAAATTGCCGTGCAGATGCCAAAATCGGCGCTGTCGCTTTCTGCGCGCCTGCTTTCCACCCCTGTTCCCGCAAACGCGCTTCCCGGCGAACGCGGCATCGTCGAGCTTGGCGATCTGGTCAGCATAAAAATGGAAGAGGCGTCCTATCCGATCTTCCGCCGCAACGGATATCCGGCCGAGATGGTCATGGCCGAGCTTGCCGGCACCTATGAAGCGCCGCTTTACGGAATGCTTGCGGTCGCGGACGCTATCGAGGCAAGGGACTGGGGCTCTGTGCCCAAGCCGGAAATCCGCCTGCACGGACAACCGAGCGACGAAACAAGGCCGGTCCTTCTGTGGGACGGCGAATGGGAAGTGACCTATGTGACCTTCCGCGACATGGGCGCGGCCTTCGCAGTCGCTCTGCTTGGCATCTACATTCTGGTCGTGGCGCAGTTCGGCTCATTCAAGCTGCCGCTCGTCGTGCTCACGCCGATTCCGCTGACGCTGATCGGCATCATGATCGGGCACTGGCTGTTCAGCGCGCCATTCTCGGCGACCTCGATGATCGGATTCATCGCGCTGGCCGGCATCATCGTGCGCAATTCCATCCTGCTGATCGATTTCATCCGGCACCGCAGGGCCGAAGGCGCACCGCTTCGTCAGGCGCTCCTGGAAGCCGGTTCGATCCGCTTCAAGCCGATCATGCTGACGGCGCTAGCCGCGATGATCGGCGCTGCCGTGATACTGTTCGACCCGATTTTCCAGGGGCTGGCGATTTCGCTGCTGTTCGGCCTGGCGTCTTCAACGCTGCTGACGGTGCTGGTCATTCCGGCGATCTATATCGTGCTGCGGGATTGAAGACAGACAGAATGACTTCAGGCGGGGCGATCCGTCAGCCGTGAATTCTGACGGATCGACTTTGATGACCTTTGCAATGCGTCCTCGGTTGAACGTCAGGTGATCTGGCCGCCGGTCTTGATCGCAATCTTCTTCTCGCGCTCGATCGCGTCGCTCGTCTTCGGCAGGGTTATCGCCAGAACGCCATTATTGTAGGAGGCTTCGATCTGATCGGTGTCGACGCCGGCGGGTACGGTGAAGGATCGCTGGAACGAACCGAAGCGGCGCTCTGAGAGGTGATAATTCTCCTTCGTTTCCTCCTTCTCCTCCTTTTTCTCGCCCTTGATCGTCAGCATCCCATTGGCGATTTTCACCTCGACACTTTCGGCGTCCATGCCCGGAAGTTCCGCCTTGATCTCGTAATGCGCGTCCTTTTCAACGACATCCACGACCGGCGCAATGGCCCAGTCTCTGTCGAACCTGCTAGCGACCGAGCGGCCGAGGTAGGATTGCGCGAAGTTGTTTCTCAAAGCATCGAACGCCCTGTCAAAATCCGAGAACAAGCTGTCGAGCGGCGTTCTTTCCCGAAAGACATCCGGGGTGTTCTTTCTGTCCTTCCCAGCTTCCGCCGGGGTTTTTGAGGATGTATCGTTCATCGCAAACTCTCCGATAAAAGCATTGTCGAACTGGATTCGAAGATCTGGAAAGATATAGTCCTCTTTTCAAGAGGTTCTTTGACCTGCATCAATCAGCACGGCATGTATCATCGTAGATTGAGTTTTCGTCTGCCGACGATGGCTTGATCTGCCGCAATGAAATAGTGGCGGCGGCGGTCAAGATTGTTTGCAAGGCAGTTAACAGGACATCAACCACACGCCGGCTTTGCGAGGACGTCGAGATGCATTCATCCGGGATGGAGCCGTCAAGACTGGATCACCGTCAGTCTGGCGGACGGTCTCCCGATGCTGTGTTGCTTGCTGATGTTGGCGGCACGAAAGCAAGGTTCGCATGGCTCGTCGCCGGGCGGTTGGGCGAAGTGACGAGCCTTTCCGTTGCCGAGTATTCGGGATTTGAGGATGCGCTTGGCGCATTCATGAGCAGCCGGCCTGAAGGCGCGGCCATCGGAGATGCGCTGCTCGCCGTTGCGGGGCCGGTTCAGGATCGCTCGGTCACGCTGACGAACAGCGGCTGGTACATCGATGCGGATGATCTTTGCCGGCAGTTCGGATTTGAACGGGTCGAACTGATCAACGATCACGCGGCGCTAGCATTGTCGCTGCCGCACTTCACTTCAGCGGATGTCCGCCCGCTCGGCCAGGGCCACCCACGGCCCGACGCGCCCGCCGCCGTCGTCGGACCGGGGACGGGGCTCGGTGTCGCCGCCCTGATACACAAGGGCGGGCTTGAGGGCGTTCTTCAGACGGAGGGCGGTCATGTCACCTTCGCGGGAGCCGACCGGCGTGAGGATGCGGTAATCCAGTTCCTGCGTGACCGCACGCGGCACGTGTCGGCGGAGCGCATCCTGAGCGGGCCGGGCCTCGTCAATCTATACGAAGCCATATCGGCGGTGGACGGGTTGATCGGCCCGCCCCGAACCGCGAGTGAAATAACCGCGGCGGCAGTTGCCCGAAGCTGCCCTCTCTCCCAGGCGACGCTCAGCATGTTTTCGGCCATGCTCGGCACATTCGCCGGAAACGTCGCGCTGACCTTCGGCGCGCGGGGCGGCGTCTACATCGCGGGTGGAATCGCGCCGAAAATCGCCGATTATCTGTCGCGTTCCCCATTCCGCGATCGGTTCGAGGCCAAGGGACGGTTCAGATCCTACCTCGCGGCTGTTCCCTCCTATGTCATCACACGGCAGGACCCGGCATTTGCCGGATTGCAAGCCTGCTGCGCGCCTCGCTCGTCCAGCCCCTGACGGGCGAGAACGGATTGAGGCTTGTCAAACTGTCTTCAATCTTCTTGTGTGAAAAAAAAACTTGCCCGACAGTCAGCCCAAAGGAAGCCGGATCGGAATGGATATGGCGAACGCGGCGTTGCCAGCCACATGGCACGACAAGCCGGCCGATGACATCATTGCAGCGCTGGACAGCTCGGCCAGTGGGCTTTCGCAGGAGGAAGCGGCGCTCCGGCTTGAAGTCCAGGGGCCGAATTCGCTTCCTACGGCAAAGGCGCGCGGCCCGCTCCGCCGTCTTCTCGCGCAGTTCCACAATGTGCTGATCTATGTGCTCCTTGGCTCCGCAGCCGTTTCGGCGCTTCTGGGACATGGCGTCGACGCCGCCGTGATCCTGGCTGTCGTGATCGCCAATGCAGCTATCGGCTTTGTGCAGGAAGGCCGCGCCGAAGATGCGCTCCAGGCGATCAGCCGGATGATCAATCCCACCGCATCGGTTCTGCGCGCGGGGCGGCGGCTGACCGTTCCGGCCGAAGACATCGTTACGGGCGACATCGTCCTTCTGGAGGCCGGTGACCGCGTCCCCGCCGACCTGCGGCTCATGCGCAGCCGCAATCTGAGGATCGACGAAGCCGCGCTCACGGGAGAATCCGTGCCGGTGGAGAAGAAGACCGATGCCGTTCCGGCCGACGCGGTTCTCGGCGACAGGCTGTCGATGGCTTATTCCGGCACCTTCGTCGCCGCGGGACAAGGCACGGGCGTCGTGACGGCGACCGGAGCGGGCACGGAACTGGGGCGGATCAGCACTCTGATCGGCAAGGTCGAGGCGCTGCAAACGCCGCTCATCCGCCAGATGGATGGATTTGCCCGTCAACTGACCGTCATTACCCTGGCCCTGTGCGCCGCAACATTCCTGTTCGCATATGCCGTTCGCGATTATCCGGTGGCGGAGGCCTTCATGATTGTCGTCGGACTGGCGGTGGCGGCGATCCCGGAGGGTCTGCCGGCCATCATGACGATCACGCTGGCGATTGGCGTGAAGAAAATGGCGGACCGCCGGGCGATCATCCGCCGCCTTCCCGCCGTCGAAACGCTCGGCTCGGTTTCGGTGATCTGCTCGGACAAGACCGGCACGCTGACGCGCAACGAGATGACCGTACGCAGTCTCGTAACGGCGGCGAGCGAGTGTGAAGTGACAGGCGTGGGTTATGAGCCCGAAGGCTCGTTCCTGTTGCTCGAACTGGAGATCAGCCCGCGAGAGTTCCCGCTGCTCGTCGAACTCATGCGCGCCGGTGTCCTGTGCAATGACGCCGACATCCGCCAGACCGCCGAAGGCTGGCGGCCGGATGGCGATCCGATGGAAGCCGCCCTGGTCTCGGTGGCCAGGAAAGCCGGAATCGATACGGAGGCCATGCGCCGGGATACAAGGCGCATCGATGAAATCCCGTTCGATGCGCAGCACCGCTACATGGCGGCGCTTCACGAGGATGACGCGGAAGGCCGGCTGATTTTCATCAAGGGCGCGCCGGAGCGGATTCTGCAGATGTGCGCCCATGAGTGGCACAAGGACGGACGCCGTCCGATCGATGTCCCAGCGTGGGAAAAGCTTGCCGATGAACTGGCGTCGAGAGGCCAGCGCGTACTGGGCTTCGCGATGAAGGCGGCTGCGGATCTGCGCCATCTTGGGCCCGCCGATGTTGAGGACGATGCGGTCCTGTTGGGCTTTGCCGGCTTCATCGACCCGCCGCGCGCCGAGGCGGTGGAGGCCATCGCCGACTGTGCAAGAGCCGGCATTCGCGTGGTCATGATTACCGGCGACCACGCTGTCACGGCGGGAGAAATCGGCCGCCAGCTCGGTCTTGCCGAGCAGCCGCGCGTTCTGACGGGCCGCGACGTGGACGCGCTGACGGATGAGGAGTTGCGCGAGACTGTCAAAAGCGTTCAGGTGTTCGCTAGGACGACGCCTGAAAACAAGCTCCGGCTCGTGGAAGCGCTGCAGTCACACGGCCTGATCGTTGCCATGACTGGCGACGGCGTCAACGACGCCCCGGCACTGAAGCGTGCCGATGTCGGCGTCGCCATGGGGCGCAAGGGAACGGAAGCTGCTAAAGAAGCGTCCGAAATGGTGTTGGCGGACGACAATTTCGCCTCCATCGTCGCGGCGGTGCGCGAGGGCCGCACGGTTTACGACAACATCACCAAGGTGATCGCCTGGACTCTGCCGACCAATGGCGGGGAAGCGCTGACCATCCTGTGCGCCATAGCGCTCGGCCTTGCGCTGCCGATCACGGCCGTACAGATACTCTGGATCAACATGGTCACGGCGGTTGCTCTCGGCCTGACGCTCGCATTCGAGCCGACCGAGCCGGGCACGATGTCCCGCGCGCCACGCAGGCGCGATCAGCCGATACTGACGGGGTACCTTCTCTGGCGCGTCGCTCTGGTGTCGTTCCTGTTCGTCGTCGGCGCGTTTGGCGTCTTTTACTGGGCGACGACGAATGGCCTCGCACAGGAGGCGGCGCGCACGATGGTCGTCAATACTCTCGTCGTCATGGAAATCTTCTATCTCTTCAGCATACGTTATGTTCACGGCGCCTCGCTCACCTGGCAGGGCGTGATGGGCACGCGCGCCGTTCTCATCGGCGTGGCCGCCGTCACCGCCGCGCAATTCGCATTCACCTATGCGCCGTTCATGAACCGGACCTTCGGCTCCGAGCCGCTGAGCCTCGCCGAAGGATTGATCGTCATCGGTGTCGGCGTGCTGCTGCTGATGATCATCGAGACCGAAAAGCGCTTCGCCGGCCCGGTGCAGGCCGCCATCTCCGGCAGGTTGGTCAACGCGGGCCGCTCGCGGGAGGCTGCAAGGTGAACCCGCGGCTTGGCGGCCTGACAGCTTGACCGGAAGCCATCAGCGACTGGATCAGAATGTTTCGGACAGGATTTCGGCGGCGATCCGGTCGCAGACGTCTCCGATCGCCACATCAACCTCGGGCGAGAGTGTCCTGCCAATGTCGAATTGCCGTCCTTCGATGACATAGAGGATGCAGCGGTGCGGCAACTGATCGAGCGACCGGGCAAGCTCGATGGCAACGCCAACGCCCAGGCCATGGCTCGACAGATCTCGAAATGTCTCGGGCAGAGGCTTGGCCGTGACGTCGAAGCGCTGGACCGCACCGGGACGAGAGCCGCTCACGCAGGCGTCGATCAATATCGCAGAAGACGCCTTGGCCAGTTCGTTCAGGAGCGCGGACGGTTCGCCGCTTGTTTCAACGATTACGGCATCTGGTGGCAGTTGTTCGCGTAACCGCCGCGCCGCCAGTCGCCCTGCGCCATCGTCGCCGCGTTCGGGATTGCCAATACCGATGACCATCCATTGCGGCCCGTCATCCACGGTCGATCTCCAGCCGGAGAAAATGCGTCGCACAGGAAATGCACGGATCGTAATTGCGGATCGTCTGTTCACAGCGGATCTGCAATTCCTCGTCGGGCAGGTCGAGAAATCCCTCGATATAGGCGATCAGATCGTCTTCCATCGAAGCCTGATTCTGCGAGGTCGGCGGCACGATCTGCGCGTCGGCTATCGTGCCGTCATCCTTCAGGCGGTAGCGGTGATAAAGCAGGCCGCGTGGCGCTTCCGTCGCCGCATAGCCGGTCGCGGCGCGAGGCGTGACCGTGACCGCCGGCGCGTCGGGCTTCTCGTAGTTTTCGATGATCCGGATCGCCTCGTCGCACGCATGGAGCACCTCAACGGCGCGGATGGCGATGCTGCGATAGGGATTTCGGCAGGTCTCACCCAAGCCCGCCTCGCGAGCCGCGCTCTGGACGAAAGGCGAGAGCCTGTCGAAATTCAGGCTGTAGCGCGCCAACGGTCCCACGAGATAAGCCGAGCCGTCTTCGCGGAAGCGCGAATGCAGGGCCGTGGTGCGGGGAACGTGGATCTCCTCGAAATTTGCATCATAGTCCGAAACCGCAATATCGAGGCCACGGCTTGAGACGATACGGCCTTCATTGAACGGGTATTCCTGATCGTGGCGGAGAGCCACGAAGGTATAATCGCGCTCGCGGTCGGGCACGTCGAAGCCCGAGACCCACTGCAGGGTTTGCAGCGCAAGATCGCGCGCCTCCTTCATTTTCTGCGCAAACGGCGCGAGTTCCTTCTTGCTCGGCACACGGTAGAAGCCACCGATGCGAACATTCACCGGATGGATTTCCCGGCCACCGAGAAATGTCAGCAGTTCGTTGCCGAGCTTCTTGAGGGCGAGGCCGCGCTTGACGGGGTCACCATGATCCTCCGCCATACTGACGACGCCCTCATAGCCAAGGAAATCAGGCGCGTGCAGCATGTAGATATGGAGAACGTGGCTTTCTATCCATTCGCCGCAATACAGCAGGCGTCGCAATGCGCGCAACTGTCCGTCCACGGTGATGCCAAGCGCATTCTCCATCGCGTGGATGGCGCTCATCTGATAGGCAACGGGGCAAATACCGCAGATCCGTGCGGTGAGGTCCGGAGCCTCGGTGAAGGCGCGCCCCCGCAGCAGCGCCTCGAAGAAACGCGGCGGCTCGAAGATGTTGAATTCGGCGCTTTCCACCTTGCCGTCACGCAGGACGACTTTCATCGCGCCTTCGCCTTCGACCCGCGCAAGATAGTCGACCTTGATGATTTTCTCAGCCATGCCGCTCGCTTTCATCGCGGAATTCGGGCGCGTTCGCATTGAATGTGCTGTATACGCGTTGTAATGCGCCCTCATCCATTCCCAGCACGGCAAGCTGCTCGCTCAGCGCCGCAGCGTTGGGCGTTTCCTTCGGGCCGAAACAGCCATAGCATCCGCGATCATAGGACGGGCAGATCGCTCCGCAGCCGGCATGGGTGACGGGACCAAGACATGGCGTGCCGTGCGCGACCATCACGCAGACATTGCCACGCAATTTGCATTCGATGCAGGTGCTGTGCGCGGGGGTGACGGGACGCCGCCCGGCAAGAAATGCGCAGATGACCTCGACAAGCTGGTGCTTGCTGATCGGGCAGCCGCGCAACTCGAAATCCACCTTGATGTGATCGGCAATGGGCGTGGACGTGGCCAGGCTGTCTATATACTCCGGCTGCGCATAAACGATTGAGGCATAGTCCTTGACGTCAGCAAAATTACGCAGCGCCTGAATGCCGCCCGCCGTTGCGCAAGCGCCGATTGTGACGAGAAAGCCGGATCGTGCGCGGATGTCGTGGATGCGTTCGGCATCATGCGGGGTGGTGATCGAGCCTTCGACGAGCGAAAGGTCATAGTGTCCCGTATCCGCACTGCGGCGCGCTTCGGGGAAATAGGCGATGTCGACCGCACCGGCCACGGCCAGCAATTCATCCTCGCAATCCAGCAGACTGAGTTGACACCCATCGCAGGAGGCGAATTTCCAAACCGCCAGCCTCGGCTTCGTCCGTATCACGCTATAGCTCCCCGACCGTCAGCAAATGCGAAATGCGATCATGGCGGAAAACCGGGCCATCCTTGCACACGAAGACCGGCCCAAGCTGGCAATGGCCGCAATGGCCAATCGCGCATTTCATGTTCCGCTCCATGGAGAGATAGACAGCATCCGGCGCGACACCCGCATCGCGCAACGCCATGATCGAATAGCGCATCATGATCTCCGGTCCGCAGACCATGGCAATGCAGTTCATTGGGTCAAAGCTGGCGCGCGCGATCAGCTTGGGGACGACACCAACGTCGCCATGCCAATCCGTATCCGCAATATCGACGGTGACGGCCACCTCGATGCCGTGCCGCCGCCATTCGTCGAACTCATCGCGGAACAGGATCTGCGCCGGATTGCGCGCACCGTACATGACAGCAATCTTTCCGTAGCGATCCCTTTCGGCCTGCAGCGCATAAATAGCGGGGCGCAGCGGCGCCAGCCCCAGACCGCCAGCCACGAGAACGACATCTTGTCCGGCAGCGTCCGCGACCGGCCAGCCGACGCCGAAAGGTCCGCGCAGTCCGAGCCAGTCGCCCGTCGTCAAGCGCGTCAACGCCGCCGAGACCGGGCCGACCGCGCGGATCGTATGGATGAGGCGGCGTTGATCCGCCGGCGGACCGCTGATGCTAACCGGAATTTCGCCGACGCCGAAAACGGCAAGCATGTTGAACTGCCCCGGTGTGAATTCGGGCAAAGCGGCTTCGTCAATGCCAATCGTCAGCGTCACCACATCGGCCAGATCCGGGCGCACATCCAGTATGCGCGCCGGGACCGGCGTCATGGGATCGCGGCCGCGTGAGCCGGTCGGCTCCGTATTATTTGGACGCGCCATAGACATCGAGGATCTGCATTCGCGTTGCATGGAGCCGCTCGATCAGGACCGGCACGAAACGTTTCATCATCTCATAGCCGAGATGATGGTCGCTCTCGCATTTGTTGCGCAGGCATTTGGCATCCACGGCAATGGCCCGGACGGGCACAAGCGCCTTTGCATCGTGGCTCCAGCGATAGGGCGGAATGAGCCAGGACACGCCAACGACCTCTCCTTCGCCAACGGTCTGGAAAATCATGTCCCCACGCTCGGGCGAGCTGATCTGCAGGGCCACCCGTCCCTCGCGGATGAGATAAAGCTGATCCGCATCGGTACCTTCGCGCAACAGGAACTGCCCGGCATCAAACCGGGCATTCTTGCAGCAGCCCGCCACGAGATCGCAAAACCCCTGATCAAGGCCGGCGAAAAAACGGTGCTCACTGACGATACGTTCAAGGCTCTCGATGCTCATGGCTTCATTCCGCCTCGCTGTCCGCGATGGCGCGGACTTCTTCCGTTATGTCGATGCCGACCGGACACCATGTAATGCAGCGGCCGCAACCGACACATCCGGACGTGTCGAACTGATCGTGCCAGGTTGAAAGTTTGTGTGTGAGCCATTGCCGGTATCGAGATTTCGTGGAGGCGCGCACGCTGCCGCCATGCACATAGGAATGATCCATCGTGAAGCAACTGTCCCACCGCCTGCTTCGCGACGTTTCAAGCCCGGCAAGATCGCTTTCGTCCTCGACGCTGGTGCAAAAGCAGGTCGGGCAGACCATCGTGCAATTGGCGCAGGAGAGGCACCGTTCGGCGACGTCGTCCCAACGGGGATGTTCAAGGTTGCGCATCAGCAGATCGCGGACGTTTTCGGCGGGCATGTGACGGCCCATGGATGCCGCAGTGTGCTCAATGACGGCATCGGCGGCGGCGATTTCCTCATCTGTCGCCGGACGCCCGGTCAGGGCCGAAAGGCGTTCGCGTCCCCGCTCGGTGCCGGCTTCGGCGACGAAGATGTGCTCCGTGGAATTCTTGAGGATTTCGGTAAGCGCTATGTCGAAGCCGATCTCCGCTTTCGGTCCCGCATTCATGGATGCGCAGAAGCATGTCGCTCCGGCTTTTGAGCAATTGACCGCAACGATGAATGCGCCTTCGCGCCGCGCGCGATAATCCTCGTCAATATAAGGGCCACCAAGAAAGACCCGGTCCTGTATCGCAATGGCGTTGAGTTCGCAGGCGCGCACGCCGATAAAGGCGAATCGATCCGTACACGGCGGCTCTTGGACGATTTCGGGCGGGCCGGCGCCATGCCTTGCCTTCCATAGCGGCAGGACCGGCGGATGAAGAAACTGCTTCCATGAGTGCGGGCCGACTGCAAAGCCGAACAGCGCGTCATCGTTCCTGTCCGCGAGCCGGTAGTGCCCGGCCTCCTGCTCATCGGTGCGGCCGCGTGGAAGGTCGTCAACGCTTTCGATATCGGCGTAAACGATCGCCCTGTCGCGAACCGACGGGCCGATCGTGCGAAATCCGGATTCGCGGAGCTGCCGGAGAAGCGCCTGCAGGCCGTCGATGGTCAGCACTGTCTTCCCGGTTGGCTGCATTGCCTCGTCAATCGCTGCGGCGGAGTTAACGCATACCATCATGAGTTCAGCGCAGGCGCGCATTGATGAAGATCAACGCCGGGACCGCAAGCCGCGCCGAAAGGCCTCCGATCACGAATGTTCTCGCAATTCGGTTTAACAAATGTCAACACGTCGCATCCATGCTTTCGGTAATCTTCCCCGTCAATCCAGTAAAATTCAATTTCGGAGAATTTCGATTTCAGTTGCTTGATGTCTGTCAATGCGGCCCTCGCAGATGAAGCCTTTAATGGCGTCGGCTTCACGAACGGGCGCGCTGAAAATCATGGTAGCTACAAAAAGCACACTCCTGAGGACGCCGTCGCTGACGCGGGTTGAGGATTTCACGAACCTGATTGGTGAACAGGCGACCGACCGCATATTGGCGAAAGCCGGCCGCCTTGCCGATTTTCATGTCACGCATATCAACTCGACCTATTATGGCGGCGGCGTCGCGCAACTCCTCGGCTCACTGACGTTGTTGATGAATCTGGCGGGTGTCAGGACCGAATGGCGCGTCATCGAAGGGCGGCCGGATTTCTTCAGCATCACCAAGAAAATGCATAATGCACTGCAAGGTGGTGAGATCAATCTGACCGAGTTGAAGACGCATATCTACGAAGAAGTCGCCTACGAGAATGCGCTTCGCAACCATCTCGATCATGACCTCGTGATCGTCCATGATCCACAACCGCTGCCGCTCATCAATTGCTACCGCAAGAAATCGCCTTGGATCTGGCGTTGCCACGTCGATCTGTCTCATCCGCACCCGGAGTTATGGCAATATCTGACGCCGTTTATCGAGAACTATGACGCCGTCGTCCTGTCGCTTCCCGAATATGCACAGAAGCTGACGACACAGCAGCGGTTCATCATGCCGGGCATCGATCCCTTCTCGACAACGAACAAGGATCTCTCGGATGCGGAAATCGAGAATCGGCTGCAACGGTACAATATCCCGACCGACCTGCCGCTGGTCGTCCAGGTCTCGCGCTTTGACAAATGGAAAGACCCGCAAGGCGTGATCGAGGCCTTTCGCATCGCCCGGAAACAGGTGGACTGCACGCTGGTGCTCGTGGGCAATGTGGCGACCGACGATCCGGAAGGACAGGAGATGTACGAATCTCTTTCCGACAAGCATGAAGAGCGCATACGGATCCTGTCCGTACAGGACTCCGCCTTCGTGAACGCACTTCAACGCCGCGCTGATGTCGTGCTGCAAAAATCGACGCGCGAGGGATTCGGCCTGACCGTGACCGAAGCGATGTGGAAGGGCACGCCCGTCATTGGCGGAAATGTCGGCGGCATCCGTCACCAGATCAGCGATGGCGTCAACGGATTTCTCGTCGATAGCATCGAGGAGGCAGCCGAGCGCATCGTGACGCTTCTGAAGGACGGCGATCTGCGCAGACGCATGGGAGAGGCGGCAAAGGAGACCGTGCGCCAGAAATTCCTGATCACGCGGCTGATGGAAGACTGGCTCGACCTGACGGGAGCCTTTGAAGCGCATTTTCGATTGAAGGGAACGGGCTAAAGCCAGCTTCGATCAATTGGGCAAAATCCCCGCCTTCACGGGGGGATAAGCTTTTCGCAAAACGCCGAAATTGAGACGAAGCGCATTCCGTAGCCTGAACGTGCGATGCTCTCGTTGCCACGAAGGAGATACCCAGATGAACAACGGACATGAAAAATCGAACATTGTCTGGTTCGAGCATCTCGGACGCAGCGATGTTGCAACCGTTGGCGGCAAGAATGCGTCCCTGGGGGAAATGGTTCAAAATCTCGGACAGAAGGGCGTATACGTTCCAGGCGGCTTTGCAACAACAGCCGATGCCTACTGGCGTTATATCGACCATAACGAACTGCGCGTGCTCATTGCGGGTTTCCTCGATGATCATGAATCCGGACGGGCTACGCTCGCGGAAACGGGAAGCGGGATCAGGCAGGCGATCCTTCGCGGCGACTGGCCGGCCGACATTGCCGAGGCGATCCGTGACGCTTATGCTGAGTTGGGGAACAGGGCAGGCAAGCCGGATGTCGATGTCGCCGTGCGTTCAAGCGCAACCGCCGAGGATCTGCCCGATGCAAGCTTTGCCGGTCAACAGGAGACCTTCCTGAACATTCGCGGCAAGGACGCTCTGCTTGACGCGTGCCGGCGCTGCTACGCCTCACTTTTCACCGACCGGGCCATCAGCTACCGGCAAGCCAAGGGTTTCGACCATCTCAAGGTGGCGCTCTCGATTGGCGTTCAAAGAATGGTGCGCTCCGATCTGGGAGGCGCCGGGGTGATGTTTTCCATCGACACGGAAACCGGCTTCAAGGATCTCGTGCTGATCGACGCCGCCTGGGGCCTGGGCGAGAATGTCGTTCAGGGTACGGTCGATCCGGACGAGTATCAGGTCTTCAAGCCGCTTCTGGACAATCCGACGTACGCACCGGTCATGGAGAAGAAGCTCGGGGCCAAAACCCAGAAAATGATCTATGCGGATGAAAATGGGCGCACGACGCGCAACGTTCCGACGTCAAAGCTGGAGCGGCGGACCTTCGTGCTTGATGATGAAGAAATCGCTACGCTTGCCCGCTGGGCCAGACTGATCGAGACGCATTATGGTTGTCCCATGGATATCGAATGGGCGAAGGACGGCGAGACGGGCGAAATCTTCATCGTTCAGGCGCGGCCGGAAACCGTGCAGTCGCGGCAGACCGATGCGTCCTTGAAATCCTACCGGATCATTTCCAAGGGCAGGAAATTGATCGCTGGGCTGAGCATTGGCAATGCCGTGGTTGCCGGTCGCGCCTGCCTGATCGAGAGCGCGTCGGACATCGACAGCTTCGTCGACGGCTCCATCCTCGTCACCGGCACGACCGATCCCGACTGGGTTCCGATCATGAAGCGAGCCGCGGCAATCATCACCGATCACGGAGGACGCACCTCCCATGCCGCCATTGTCAGCCGCGAACTGGGCCTGCCCGCCATCGTCGGAACGGGGAAAGCGACGCAGGTTCTGCATGATGGGCAGGATCTGACGGTCTCTTGCGCGGAGGGAAGCGAAGGCTTCGTCTATGAAGGCCTGGCGGAATATGAAGCCGAGGAAGTCAGCCTCGGCGACATTCCCGCCACGAAAACGAAAATCATGCTGAATCTTGCCAATCCGTCGGCTGCTTTTCGCTGGTGGCGTTTGCCGGCGGACGGCGTCGGACTGGCGCGAATGGAATTCGTCATCAGCAATCACGTCAGGATCCATCCGATGGCGCTGGTCCATTTCGACCGTCTGGAGGACGACGACGCCAGACGCACGATCCTTGAGCTGACGGAAGGCTATGACGACAAGACGGATTATTTCGTCGATCGCCTGGCGCGCGGGCTGGCCCGCATCGCGGCTTCGCAGTTTCCCCGGCCGGTGATAATCCGCATGAGCGATTTCAAGACGAACGAATATGCAGGATTGATTGGCGGCGCAGCTTTCGAGCCAAGGGAAGAAAATCCCATGATCGGCTTTCGCGGCGCCTCGCGCTATTATTCGCCGCGTTATGAGGCGGGCTTCGCACTAGAATGCCGCGCCATTCGCGACCTTCGCGAAAAGCTCGGCTTCACGAATGTCATTCCGATGATCCCGTTCTGCCGGTCACCGGGGGAAGCGGATCGTGTTCTTGAGGTGATGGCGGGTAATGGACTCAAGCGTGGCGAAAACGCCTTGCAGATCTATGTGATGTGCGAAATTCCCGCCAATGTGATCCTGGCAAGGGAATTTGCCTCACGCTTCGATGGTTTCTCCATAGGCAGCAACGATCTCACCCAGCTCACATTGGGCATCGACCGTGATTCGGAAGATCTGGCCGACCTGTTCGATGAGAGCGATGCGGCCGTGAAATGGATGATCGAGCGCGTCATCGCCGAGGCGCATGATGCGGGCACGAAGGTCGGTCTGTGCGGGCAGGCGCCGAGCGACGATCCCGCCTTTGCGGAGTTCCTGGTCGCCTGCGGCATCGACTCCATATCGGTCAGCCCGGACAGTTTCATTGCGGTAAAACACCACGTAGCCAGGGCGGAAGGGACTCGCCCCGGCGTCGATCATTCTGCTGATACAGCCAACCCACGCCGCGTGGACGGTGTTCGGCGAGGATAGGGGCCGGTGAGCGGTCAGCACCGCTCCGGTGCCGACCGGGCTGCTCGTGGCAAGGAGAAGACTTCTTCCGACAAAAAACATCCTTTGGAAAAGACCCGAATTTGCTTGCTGTCGAACGCAACCCAGAGTTGATTGAGCTTTCGATGTTGATGAATTTCCTTTGGATAGGCTATGAACCTCTTAGCAAAGACGCAGCGCTTTTTGTCGCCACAAGCTCGCGAACTCCAAAAAGAGGTCGATCAGTTACCTTGGTTTCACCAGATTGATTTCGGTGGCGGAGTTGTCACCAAAGGACGCAGCAAAATAGGACATCTTAATGCCCGAGCTGATGTTTTTTTTGCGAACAGCATTGTAAAGAATCGTACTTTTCTCGATGTGGGATGTTGGGACGGGTATAATAGTCTTCTTGCTCTAAGAAAAGGCGCGAGCCGTGTGCTAGCCACCGATCATTTTGCATGGTCGGAACATTGT
Source organism: Rhodomicrobiaceae bacterium (assembly GCA_050330195.1). Taxonomy (GTDB): domain Bacteria; phylum Pseudomonadota; class Alphaproteobacteria; order Rhizobiales; family Rhodomicrobiaceae; genus JAHQVI01. The sequence goes on from JBHJOB010000020.1 coordinate 139,513, forward strand.
TGGGGCGACCGTAGGGCTTTTGAACTCGTCCGCAAGCATCTCGCCCCTCAAATCGAGGTCGCTGAGCTTGAACTTTCGGAAGTGAAAGTCGATCGGATCGGTAGCTTTGAAGTTGTGTTATTCGCAGGCGTATTCTATCATTTGCGAAATCCATTTTGTGTTTTACAGCAACTCGCTGAGCTAACTTCCGAGTGTCTAATTATTGAGACTCACATTGACGCGATGGATATATCTCGTCCAGCAATGATCTTCTACCCGGGCGACACGTTGCATGGTGACTGTACTAATTGGTGGGGGCCAAATCCAAGTTGCATAGAAGCAATGCTTCGGGAAGTTGGTTTTGCAAGAATAGAAACGTCAATTGGTATTGTTCATGAAGAACGCGCGATATTTCGCGCGTTCCGCTAACTGGGCATACCGGCAAGCCCGCAGAACTTGCCATTATGCCGGTCTCAGGCTGGTGATCAGTCCCTGTTGAGCCGGGCGATCAGGCTAGACGTATCCCAGCGCTTGCCGCCCATCTTCTGCACTTCGGAGTAGAACTGATCGACCAGCGCGGTGACGGGCAGATGCGATCCGTTGCGCCGGGCCTCGGCGAGGCAGATCGAGAGATCCTTGCGCATCCAGTCGACGGCGAAACCGTGATCGAACTTGCCTGCGTTCATGGTTTCCCAGCGGTTTTCCATCTGCCACGATTGCGCCGCGCCCTTGGAGATCGTGTCGATGACGGCGGCAACGTCGAGCCCGGATTTCTGGGCGAAATGGATCGCTTCCGACAGGCCCTGAACCAGTCCGGCGATGCAGATCTGGTTGACCATCTTGGTCAACTGGCCCGAGCCGGCCGGACCGAGCAGCTTCACCGCGCGCGCGTAGTGATTGATGACCGGCTCAGCTCTGGCGAACACATCCTCATCGCCGCCGACCATCACGGTCAACGCGCCGTTCTCCGCGCCTGCCTGACCGCCCGACACCGGCGCATCCAGAAAGCCCGCGCCTTTCTCCCTGGCCGCCGCATACAGCTCGCGCGCCACGTCGGCAGAAGCCGTCGTGTTGTCGATGAAGATCGCGCCGGATTTGAGCGTCCCGAAAGCGCCGTCCGAACCTGTCGTCACCGAGCGCAGATCGTCGTCATTGCCAACGCACGCGAAGACGAAATCGGCATCCTTCGCGGCCTCGGCGGGCGTGCCGGCAGCGCTGCCGCCAAACTTGCCGACCCACTCGTCAGCCTTGGCGCGCGTGCGGTTGTAGACGGTCACATCCACACCGCCCTTGCTGCGGATGTGTCCGGCCATCGGAAAGCCCATCACTCCAAGACCGATCCAAGCCACTTTCGTCATGTCATATCTCCCAAGGTGTTTCGCGCACGGGTTGCCGGCATTGCAGTCCTGCGCCACAAGCGGCGGAAAAAATCGTATCTCCGTCAGACACATCGCGGATCAAGCCGCACCGATGCGGTCATGACGTGTTTATTTCATGTTTGCCACCGAACTGCCAGAGGCGCAAATCCCGGCGCGCGCCAAAAACTCATGCTGTCAATGGATGCGGTATCCACAGAGCGCGCCATTCCACTGGCTCCGGTGCAATGATAGGATGATTGAGGATTGAACAAACCGTCCCGCCATGCATGGTGGCTTGGCCTGTCAACGCAAGCCGTGGTTCAGCACCTGAAAACGCGCAACACACTTCCGCAACAGGCAAAAACGAATATAGTCGAGACCGGCCCGGACTGGCTTTTTTATTGTTGAGGTAGACCCTTATGGAAGAGTCGATCTGGCTCTCATTGGCCATCATTCTGGTGTGCTTCGGTTTTTCGGCTTTCTTCTCCGGTAGCGAAACAGCTCTTACTGCGGTATCCCGGGCGCGCATGCATGCGCTTGAGCAAGGCGGCGAAAAGCGCGCCGGGCTCGTCACGCGAATGCTGATGCACCGGGAAAGCCTGATAGGCGCCCTTCTGATCGGCAACAATATCGCGAATACGGCCGCCGCCGCGCTGGTAACCGGCATTCTGCTGCGGTTTTTCGGCGATGCCGGTATTCTTTATGCCACCATCGCCGTCTCCATCATCGTCATTCTGTTTTCCGAAATCCTTCCGAAGACGATCGCGATCAATTACCCCGACCGCATGTCGCTGATCGTTGCCAGACCTGTTTCCTGGGTCGTCACCGTGCTCGGCCCGTTGCCGATCGTCATCGAAGCCTTTATCCGCTGGCTGCTCAGCAGGTTCGGGCTGCGCGTCGGCGACGTCAGCAATGTCCTGTCGGCAATCGACGAACTTCGCGGCCAGGTCGCGCTGCTGCACAAGGAGGGCGGTGTCGGCAAGAGCGAACGGGACATGCTGGACGGACTGCTTGACCTGAGTGATCTGACGCTGGAAGACATCATGGTCCACCGGACGCGGATCAAGACGGTAGACGCGGAACAGCGGCCGGAGGAGATCGTCAAGCAGGTTCTGGATTCGCCCCATACCCGCCTGCCGCTCTGGCGCGGAGAGCGGGAAAACATCATCGGCATTCTACATGCCAAGGATGTATTGCGCGCACTTCATGAAGCCGGCGGCGATGCGAGCAGGATTTCCATCGAAACGATCGCTCGTGAGCCCTGGTTCGTGCCTTACATGACGAGCGTCCGCGAGCAGCTTCGCGCCTTTCTGGCGAAGAAAACGCATTTCGCCATTGCCGTCGATGAATTCGGAGAGGTTCAGGGGCTGGTGACGCTTGAAGACATCATCGAGGAGATCGTCGGGGATATTCGTGACGAACATGACGCCGCCGCACAGGGAATTCGCCATCAGCAGAACGGTACGGTCCAGGTCGACGGCGCGCTTCCTATTCGCGATCTCAACCGGGCTATGAACTGGAATCTTCCCGATGAGGAGGCGACAACGATCGCCGGGCTCGTTCTCGAAGAGGTGCAGTTCATTCCCGAAGTCGGCCAGACATTCGACATTCACGGGATGCACTTCAAGATCCTGCGGCGCTTGCCGACCAGGATCACTCTGATCGAAATCGCACCTGCGGGAACAGTGGCCGCTTCCCCCACGCCGGATGAAGCCGAGCGCAGCCCGTCTTCCGCATCACAGTCATAGCCACCCGCCGCCGGTCCGAAGGCTGACCGGGCGGGGACGATCAGATTTTCTGATTGTAGGCGCCGACTTCCGGATAGGTCTGCAAGTGCTGGTCGATTTCGGCAAAAATCGCGCGCATGTTCTTCTCCGCGGTCGGGCTTTCCACGACGACGACCAGTTCCGGCTTGTTGGAGGAGGCGCGCACGAGCCCCCATGTGCCGTCTTCCAGGACGATCCGCACGCCGTTGACGGTGATCAGGTCGCGAATCTTCTGGCCGGCCAGTTCGCCGCCCCGCTCTGCCAGCGATTGGAAATGCGCCACGACCCGATCGACGACGCCATATTTGACCTCGTCTCCGCAATGGGGCGACATGGTGGGCGACTGCCAGGTCTTGGGCAGATCCCGCTCAAGGTCGGCTAAAGCCTTCCCCGGATTGCGATCCATCATGTCGAGCACGGCGAATGCGGCGACGAGGCCGTCATCATAGCCGCGCCCGTGCGGCGGATTGAAGAAGAAGTGACCGGATTTCTCGAAACCGACATCGGCGCCGTTCTCGTGGCTGTAGCGCTTGATGTAGGAATGGCCGGTCTTCCAGTAGTCGGTCGTTGCGCCATTGGCGATCAGCACCGGATCGGTCAGGAACAGCCCGGTCGATTTGACGTCGACCACGAATTTCGCATTCGGCTTCAGGCTGGAAATATCGCGTGCGAGCATGACGCCCACCCGGTCCGCGAAAATCTCGCGGCCTTCATTGTCCACGACGCCGCAGCGGTCGCCGTCACCGTCGAATGCGAGGCCGGCATCGGCGTCATGTTCCAGCACGGCATCGCGAAGGCTGTGCAGCATCGCCATTGCTTCAGGGTTCGGGTTGTAATTGGGGAAGCTGTGATCCAGCTCGCAATGCAGCGGGATCACCTCGCAGCCGCCGGCTGCGAGAACCTGCGGCGCAAAAGCGCCCGCCGTTCCGTTGCCGCAGGCGGCGACGACTTTCATGCGCCGCTTCAGTTTCGGACGGTCGGTGAGAGCGGCCACGTAGCGGTCGGACAGATCGGCAACGAAATGATAGCGGCCACCACCATCAGCGGTATCATATTCGCCGTCCAGAACGATGGATTTCAGCTCGCTCATCTCGTCGGGGCCGTAGGTCATCGGCCGCTGCATGCCCATCTTGATGCCGGTCCAGCCATTGTCATTGTGGCTGGCCGTCACCATCGCCACGCCTTCGACATTCAGCTCGAACTGGGCGAAATACGCCATCGGCGATAGGGCGAGGCCGATATCGAACACTTCCGCGCCGCCCGCCAGCATGCCGGCCATCAGGGCTTCCTTGATGGAGGCCGAATAGGCGCGGAAATCATGCCCTGTCACGACCCGGACGGGAACGCCGCGCCGCCGCATCAGCGTCGCCACCCCCAGGCCGATTGCCTGCATCCCCATCAGGTTGATTTCCTCCGGGAACAGCCAGCGGGCGTCATATTCGCGAAAGCCGGTCGGCTTGATGAAGGGAAGACGCTCGAAATCAGCGGTATTCGGCGTCAGGTCGGTCCGGGGCGTTGGAAACATCAATGGTCCTCAATAATACCGCCCGCTCTTCCAAAGGCTGCTTGCCTCGGCGTATGGGGCGTTAAGCAAATAAAGAGCCGCACTGCTTCCAGCACACCCGCCGATTGTGGCCGCGAATGGCCTGAAATTGCAGTTCGGGGCAAAGGGAAAGCGGCATATTCATCAATCTGGCATACCGGCATGCATGCCGAAACGCCAGAACCATCACTGGTTGCGCGCCATTGAGTTGGGGAAGATCTGCGGAAAACGCCGGGAACGGCGCCGCAATCTTGTCGGATCTCGCTCTAATTCTGCACGATATTCAATTGTCCGCCGCTCAGCTCAAACCCGGAAAGGCGGCTGATGAACGTCATGCCGAGCAGATTCTGCGCCATCTTGCCGGGCTCGGCGATGACGGCATCCACGTCATGCAGGACGATGCTGCCGATCCGCACATAGTCGAGCTTGACCGGCGCGACCCTTGCGATGCCGTTGGCAGTGCTCGAACGGCCTGAGAAGTCCAGATTTGTCCGGTTGAAGCCAAGCTGGGCGGCCGTCTCGTAGTTGAGCGCAACATATGTCGCGCCGGTGTCTGTCAGAAGATCGACCTTCACGCCGTTTATGTCGGCCTGAACAACGAAATGCCCGTATGAATTTGCCTGAAGCGTCACACGGCGTTTGGGGCGCGAAATGCTCTCGACCAGCTTGGCGAGGCCGGTATCGGTGGGGCGCAGGTCCAGAGGGCCATGCGCTGCGGCGGGCAATGCGCCCGTGCTCTCGCCTGCGGACGGGTGCGCCGCTGCGTCCGCCCGCGAGCCCGGTCTTGCCTCGGTTGCAAGACTCGACTGAAGCTTCGGCCAACTCTGCTCAAGAACGCGGTACGCATCCTCGAAAAAGTAAAAACTCACAATTGCCGTGCCCGCCACAGCCAGCCACAAGCCGGCTTCATTCATGGCGCGCCGCATCCCGCCCCGGAATGCCATGCCCCTATGCTCCTCAACTACGCAAGACCCGCCAGGCGATGCCCCAGCCTGCGCCGGTCTTCAACATATGAGATCGGGATCACGCCGAATCGGCGCGGGTCCCGGCCGTCACTCCATAGCCAAGCTCGATTTGCCCGAAAGCTTGTCCCCGCGAAGGCAGGGATGCCGCCAATTTATCGGATCTTGCTCTAGCCCCTCAGTTCCAGATGCTCGCCTGCAAACTCATATGAGCGCAAACGGCTTAAAAAACTCATACCAAGCAAGCTTTGATGAAGTGTATTTGGCCGGGCGACCAGGGCTTCGACGTCGCGTATGACGACACTGCCGATGGATATTTGCGGAAGGAAGATGCGGGCAGCTTTCGAGGAGCCGTTCGCTGTCTGCACGGGGACGGTGTAGCGCAGCTTGCTCATGTCGAGGCCAAGGCGCTCGGCGTCGGCATATCGCAGAACCACGGTAGAGGCGCCGGTATCGACGATCATTTCGACCGGTGTGTCCCGGATTTCGGCGCGCACGATGAAATGGCCGCTCCAGCCGCGCTTGACGCGCACGGCCTGCCCCGAACCATAATTCCGGACGACGTTGATCTGGGCGCCGGCAGGCGTCAATTCACCGATTACGCGGTCAGCGACAACGGCCAGCTCACCGCGATAAGCGTAGAGCGCGACAAGGACCAGCATAACCGCGACCCAGCCGGTAAAATGCTTGATCGCCAGAAAAATCCGGCCGCGATAGGATGACATCAACGCTCCGCCGAGGAAGATCGCAAGACAAAGCCCCGCGACGAGCCTTGCAAAGGCGTCATTCGATAGTCCTGCGATCGTACCGGCATCATGAGTGATGAATAGCGCGATCGCAGCTCCGATCAACGCCAGAATTGCAAGCCAAGCAACCAAATCACGCGCCCCTTTACACGAACCGAGCACCTTATATAGCAACGCAGCGGCGAACTGCGAAGCCTTTCCCGCCATTGTGCGGGCAAAAGGCCGAAAAATGCGCCTTTCCGATGCGGGAGCAACGCAATATTCAGGCGTTCAGCCCCTGTTCCTGCGCCTCAAGCACATGCCCTGCCAGATAGAGCGAGCCGGTAATCAGGATCCGTATCGGCTCCCGGGCCTCGCGGAAACAATTCTCGAGAGCCTGTTCGAGCGTCGCGGCTGGTTCGGCCAGAAAGCCCTTGTGCCGGGCGATCGCGCAAAGCTCCTGCGCGGTATAAGCGTTGGTCTCGCCAGGAATGTCGACGGTTGCGACAAAGCTGGCTAGATTTTCAAAATAGCCCAGAAAGCCCATGGCGTCCTTCGTCGACATCATGCCGACGATCAGATAGAGCGGCCGTGAAACGCGCTCCTCCAGATCGGCCATGGACCGGGCGAGCACCTCGGCGGCGGCGACGTTGTGTCCGCCATCCAGCCAGATTTCGGAGCCTGGCGGCACATGCTTGTGCAGCGCTCCCTCGCTGAGACGGTCGAGACGCGCGGGCCACTGGACCGAGCACAGCCCGGCGGCAAGATGGGCCTCGTCGATTTCGACATGGTCGAGCGCGCGCACGGTTGCAATGGCAGCCCCCGCATTGCCGATCTGATGTTGGCCTGCGAGACGGGGCAGGGGCAGATCGAGCAGTTCGCGGCCATCCTGAAAGACCAGCCGCCCATGCTGTTCGAAAACGTCCCACTGCTCTCCGGCAATAATGAGCGGCGCGCCGATCTCAAGCGCCTTCATCTTGATGACATCCAGCGCATCGTCGCTCTGCCGCGAGACGACGCAGGGCACATCGGGTTTGAGGATGCCCGCCTTTTCTCCGGCGATCGACTGAATTGTCTCGCCGAGAAACGATGTGTGATCCATCGAAACCGGCGTGATCACGGTCATCTTGGGTCTGGCGACGGCATTGGTCGCGTCCAGCCGCCCGCCAAGTCCGGTTTCCAGAAGCAGGAAATCGGCCGGATTTTCGGAAAAGGCCAAAAATGCCGCTGCCGTGGTGATCTCGAAGAAGGTAATCGGCTCTTCGGCATTGGCGGCTTCGGCGCGGCTGAGGACGTCGCTCAGGGCGCGGTCCGAGATCAGCTCGCTGCCATTTGCGCCGGCAAGGGAAATACGCTCGTTGAAGCGGCGAAGATGAGGGGAGGTGAATACGTGCACCCCGTGACCGGCGGCCTCCAATATCGCGCGCAGATAAGCCACGACCGAGCCCTTGCCGTTCGTCCCGGCAACGTGAATGACTGCGGGCAGCTTTTCATGCGGATTGCCCATCGCCGTCAGCAGTCGGTTGATGCGATCGAGCGATAGATCGATGGAACGCGGATGCAGGCGCTCAAAACGGGCCAGCAATTCTTCGACGGGGGCGGTCAAGACATGCGCCCTTTCTTTTTACGGCCCGGTTCGAGCGAGGGATGAACGGAATGACAATGCGCCGGGACCGGAGCCGCCGGCGCAGGAACCGCGATACGCGCCATATTATTCGGCCGCCGCTTTTTCAGGCGGTTGAACGGTCAGTGCGGTGGAGTCCTTTGTGTCTTCGGTCGGTTCGGGAGCGGTTTCGTCGGGTGTATATGCCGGATTGTCGACCACGACGCGCGGCGGCTCCGCAGGGGGCATGGGCTTTGACGCGACGGCGCTTTCCGCGGCAGGTTTGCGCGGCTGAACACGGCGCTTCAACTCGCGGCGCTCCATGAGCAGACTGCAAAGCCGGCTCAGCGTCTCGCGAAGCTGATGACGGTGAACGACCATGTCCACCATGCCGTGCTCCATCAGATATTCAGCGCGCTGAAACCCCTCGGGAAGCTTTTCGCGGATGGTCTGCTCGATGACGCGCGGGCCCGCAAAACAGATCAGCGCGCCCGGTTCGGCCAGATGCACATCGCCGAGCATGGCGTAGGAGGCCGTGACGCCGCCCGTTGTCGGATGAGTCAGCACCACCAGATAGGGCAACCGCGCCTCGCGCAATTTCTGCACCGCAACGGTCGTGCGCGGCATCTGCATCAGCGAGAACATGCCTTCCTGCATCCGCGCGCCGCCGGAGGCTGCGAACAGCACGAAAGGCGTCTCCAGTTCGACCGCCTTGAGCATCGAGGCAATGATCGTCTCGCCTGCCGCCATGCCGAGCGAACCGCCCATGAAGGCGAAATCCTGAACCGCCGCCGTCACGTCCTGCCCGTCCAGCGCGCCATAGCCGCCGATGACGGCGTCGTCCATGCTGGTCTTGGCCTTGGCGTCCTTCAGGCGATCGACGTAGCGCTTCTCGTCGCGGAACTTCAGCGGGTCGAGCGGCACTTCGGGCGAAGGGATGCGTATGAATTCCCCCTGGTCGAAGAAGGATTTCAGCCGCGCTTCCCCACCCATCCGCAGATGAAAGTTCGATCCCGGAATCACGAGCTGATTGGCTTCCACATCCTTGTAGAAGACCATCTGCCCCGTTTCGGGACACTTCACCCACAGATTGTCCGGGACTTCCCGCTTCTGCCAGAGGCCCCTTATCTTCGGGCGGACGACGTTGTTGATCCAGTTCACTTTTCCACAACGCTTCTTAAGCTGTAACTGTTCGGTCGATCTGGGCGGCGGGCGTCATGTCAGCCCTCACCGTCAAACCGGTTGCAAGCTGCGCCACCAGCGAGGTGACGCTGCCGATCGTCGAAGAGGTGGCCGCGCCATTTTCGTCCAGACTGGTGGCGACAGCGTTAACGAGCGCCGAGCCGACCACGATACCGTCGGCGTAAGTGCCGATGGTCCGGACCTGTTCGGGCGTCTTCACCCCAAAGCCAACGCAGACCGGCAGAGCCGTATGCTCCTTGATCCGCATGACGGCGCCGCGGACTTTTTCGAGGTCGGGCGCCTGTGTGCCGGTAATTCCGGCAATGGAAACATAATAGACGAAGCCGCTCGTATTTGCGAGCACGGCAGGCAAACGCTTGGCGTCCGTCGTCGGGGCCGCGAGGCGGATGAAATTGAGGCCCACCTCCATCGCGGGCAGGCAAAGCTCGTTATCGGCTTCGGGCGGCAGATCGACGATGATGAGCCCGTCAATGCCCGCGTCGAGCGCATCGCGCGCAAAGGCTTCCGAGCCATAGATGTAGATCGGATTGTAATAGCCCATCAGCACGATCGGCGTTTCGTTGCCCGCCCGGCGGAAGGCGCGCACCATTTCCAGCGTCTTGCGCAGCGTCTGGCCGCTTTTCAGCGCGCGCTGCGAGGCGGCCTGGATCGCGGGGCCGTCGGCCATCGGATCGGAAAACGGCATCCCCAGCTCGATGACGTCGGCTCCGGCCTCGGGCATCGCCATGAGCAGGTCGAGCGAGGTCTGGTAATCGGGATCTCCCGCCGTGATGAACGTGACCAGCGCCGGCCGTTTCTCCTGCGTGCGCAGCCTGGCGAATGTCTTGTCGATCCTCGTATTCGGCACGTTCATCTCCCGGTCGGCCAACACGGCAATTGTCAAATGTCCACGCCCAGATGATCCGCGACGGCAAAGACATCCTTGTCGCCTCTGCCGCACATGTTCATCACGAGAAGGTTGTCCTTCGGCAGCGTCGGCGCAAGAGCGGTAACATAGGCGAGCGCATGAGCCGGCTCAAGTGCGGGGATGATCCCTTCCAGCCGCGTGCACAGCTGAAATGCCTCAAGCGCCTGCTTGTCCGTCACCGAGCCGTAGGTCACGCGGCCGGTATCGCGCAACCAGGAATGCTCAGGTCCGACGCCGGGATAATCGAGGCCCGCCGAAATGGAATGTCCTTCAAGGATCTGGCCGTCATCATCCTGCAGCAGGTAGGTACGATTGCCGTGGAGCACACCGGGCTTGCCGCCATTCATTGACGCAGCGTGGCCATTTTGCACCTCAAGCCCGTGTCCGCCGGCTTCGACGCCGTGGATGGCGACCGAGCGTTCGTCCAGAAATTCGTGGAACAGGCCCATCGCGTTGGAGCCGCCGCCGATGCAGGCGACCAGCGTGTCCGGCAGGCGGCCTTCGCGCTCCATCATCTGCTGACGCACTTCGCGGCCTATGACGGACTGGAAATCGCGAACCAGTGTCGGATAGGGATGCGGACCGGCGACCGTCCCGATGATGTAGAACGTGTCCTCGACATTCGCCACCCAGTCGCGCAGGGCGTCGTTCATGGCGTCCTTGAGCGTGCCGTTGCCGGAGCTGACAGGTTTGACCTCGGCGCCGAGCAGCTTCATGCGGAAGACATTGGGCTTCTGCCGTTCGACGTCGGTTGCGCCCATATAAACGACGCAGGGCAGGCCGAAACGTGCAGCCACCGTCGCCACGGCCACGCCATGCTGTCCCGCTCCCGTTTCGGCAATGATCCGCGTCTTGCCCATGCGGCGGGCGAGCAGGATCTGGCCAAGGCAGTTGTTGATCTTGTGCGAGCCGGTGTGATTGAGTTCGTCGCGCTTGAAGTAGATTTTTGCGCCGCCATAATGCTCCGTCAGTCGCTCCGCCAGATAAAGCGGGCTTGGCCGTCCGGAATAATGGGCGTTGAGATCGTCAAGCTCGGCTTGAAAGGCGGGATCGATCTTGGCGGCTTCGTAGGCCTCCTCCAGCTCCAGAATGAGCGGCATCAAGGTCTCGGCCACAAAGCGCCCGCCATAAATTCCGAACTGGCCGTTTTCGTCGGGGCCCGTCCGGAAGCTGTTCGGCAGGCTTCCTGTCTGGTTATCCATTTGCCATCTCTTTGCATCCGCGGGCTTCGCATTCGCGAAGCAGCCGAAATTTCCCGAAATTACCTGTCATGCCCCGTCATGCAGGACATCATCCCCCATATGGGCCGGCGACATCGTTGCATTAACCTCTGCGATGAATCTGCGGATCAGGTCCGCGTCCTTCACGCCGGGTGCGCTTTCGACCCCGGAGGACACATCGACAATGGCCGCGCCGGTCAATGCGATTGCGTCCCGTACATTCTCCGGTGTCAGGCCGCCCGAAAGCATGAAAGGCGTCTGCCTCGAAACATCGCTGAGTAGACGCCAGTCGAAGGGCAGACCGTTGCCGCCAGGCAATTTTGAGGAGCCGTCCGCCGGAGGTTTGGCGTCGAACAGGATCAGGTCCGCCGCGCCGCGATAGTCCGATGCCCGCTCGGCATCGCCCGGCTTGCCGACGCTGACCGACTTAATCACCGGGCGTCCGTGAGCCCTGCAGATCTGCGCCACCCGTTCCGGCGTTTCCGAGCCGTGAAGCTGGATCATGTCAGGCTCCACCGTAGCGACGATATGAGCGATCTCGTCATCGGCAAGATCGACCATCAGCGCGACGCTCTGGATTCTGCCGCGAGCCATGCGCGCAAGGGCTGCTGCGTCTTCCGGTTCGATATAGCGAGGGCTCGGCGGAAAGAACACGAACCCGCAATGGCTCGCACCGGCGGCGATCGCCGCTTCCAGCGCATCCGGCGTTTTCAGTCCGCAAATTTTGACACCGGCGCTCAAGGTGCACCCACTCGGTTGGCTAAACGGTCAATGAATGAGACGAAGGCTATATCAAGGCCGGCGCCGCATTTGCAAGCGTCACGAAGAATTTGTGGCTCTATCGGACGCAGTTAGCGCGGTTTTTCGCCGCGAGATCACGATGTGCTGGATCAGAGCGCCCGCCGGGCCGTGACCTCGATCTCGATCTTCATGCGCGGATCGGCAAGTCCGGCGACGAACATGGTCGCGGCGGGGCGCACATCCCCGAACGCGCGCCCGAGCGCCGGCCGGCAGGCCGGGAAATCCTCCCGGTCGGGAAGGATGTAATGGACCCGCACCACATCGGCGAGAGTCGCGCCTGCTTCTTGCAGCACCTGTTCGATATTGCGGATCGTCTGCTCGCACTGCGCGGAAACATCGTCGCTCATCGTCATGGAGGCGTAATCGAATCCGGTCGTGCCGGATACGAAAATCCATTCGCCATCGACGACGGCGCGGGAATAGCCGATTTCGGCCTCGAAGGAAGAGCCGGAAGAGATAAGCCGTCTTGTCAAAGGACTATTGATCCAGTCAGTTCAGTGAATGAGCGGCCGGTTCTCGACATCGGCCTGATTGGCGAAGGCCCTGATCTGCGAGGCGCGCTCCATGACCCGCAAATGCCGGGTGATACGCTCGTTTTCGCGCTTAAGCTCGGAGACTTCCTTGGCGCGCTGTCTGGCGGCCATGCGCCAGCGCGCCTGGCTGAACCAGGTCGCAAACGCGCCGATAAGGAAGCCGGTCAGCAGCGCGCCGAAGAGAAACAGGAATAGCGGCGCGTCGAAGGACACCGGGCTTTGCGGCCCCGCGATCGGATCGAGCACAAAGGGAACCATATGCCGGTTCGCGACCGCAAAGGCGATCGCGACGATCGAGACGACAAAAAGGATCAGATAGCGTAGCAATCGCATATTTTCGCTCCAACGCAAGCCCTTCAAGGACTACGTTTTCTTCTTTTTGCCCTTTGCGCTCTTCGCGCCCTTCGCCTTGGACGCCGACTTTACCGCAGGTTTCGTTTCAAAACCTTTATTCATGCGTTCGCGCAATTCCTTGCCCGTCTTGAAATATGGGACGTATTTTTCGTCAACAAAGACCTGATCGCCCGTTCGGGGATTCCTACCCGAGCGAGATGGCCGATGTTTGACCGAAAAAGCGCCGAATCCGCGCAACTCGACCCTCTGTCCGCGTGCTAGCGAGGCGATGATTTCGTCGAATATTACATTTACTATCAATTCAACGTCGCGCTGAAACAAATGCGGGTTTTCTGCAGCAATTTTCTCAATCAGTTCGGACTTAATCATATCCGCCCTTTTCGGCTAAGGCGCTCTACTTCTCGTTTACTATTATTTCTGAGGGTGCCAAAGCGAAATAAGGCCGTCAAGATGATTAAGGTGCCGATTACCCGAGATAAATTGACTTACACGCTCGAAAGAAGCGCCAAAAACGCCCCGTGCGATCCACGAAACGCTCTGCATGAAGAGCGAACCGCTCTCCTCGGGCGCCTTTTTGTCGATGACTTCGATCTCGGCGGGAAGCCCGTGCTTTTCCTGCAGCCATTTCAGAGCGCTGTCCTCATCGCCGATTTCATCGACCAGTCCGATCGACAGAGCCTGCCGGCCCGAATAGATCCGACCGGTCTTGATCTGCTCGATATCCGCGGCGCGCAACGCACGTCGCTGGGCCACAATACCGACGAACCAGTCGCGCGATTCGGCGACGATTTCCTCGACAAGGGCGCGGGTCGCCGGATCGGTCGGCTTGAATGGTGAGGGCACGGCTTTCAGATCGCCGCTGCGCACTTCCTGTACGTTCACACCCCAGTTTTGCAGCAACTGGGAAAACTCCGCCCATTGCAGAATGACACCGACCGAGCCGGTGATGCTGTTGCCGCGCGCCACGATATGGTCCGCCGCGATCCCGGCGAGATAGGCCGCTGAGGTCGCCGCGGTGCCGAAAACGGCGACAACGGGCTTTTTCTTCGCCATCTCACGCAGCGAATTGTAGAGCGTCTCGCCACCAGCCGTCGTGCCGCCGGGACTGTCAATATGCAGAATGACGCCGCGAACCTGATCGTTTTCGGTGATCTCGGTGAGCATTTTCCGCTGATTGCGGTCATCGGAAATGAAGCCCGTAATGGCAACCCGCGCCACATGCGGATTCAGACCGAACTTGGCCAGAAAATTTTCCTGCCGGCTGGCTGCAAAAGCTCCGATGGCGACAACGGCGACAATGATGGCGCCAGTGCGCCAGAAGCTCACGCGGCGTTTCAGGCGGCGGCGTTCGGCAAGGCTATCGGCTTCAAGCGTCATGAGGGAGCCTGTATCTCAACGTCAGAGGCGGGAAAACAAGGCCCCGGATTTCGTTCTCCGGGGCCTCTTTCATCCTATTTCTTTTCTGCTTCGCCGTCGACGGCAGCGTCGTCGGATGCGACATCATCATCATCGGACGTATCGTCGTCGTCGCCCTTCTCCTGAGCCTTGGAGAGAGCGGCGCCCAGAATATCGCCGAGCGATGCGCCGCTATCGGTCGAGCCATACTGCGCAACGGCCTTCTTCTCCTCGGCGATTTCCAGCGCCTTGATGGAGACGGAGATCTTTCGGCTGTTCTTGTCGATCGACTGGATGGCCGCATCGACCATATCGCCGGGCGAGAACCGTTCCGGACGCTGCTCGGAACGGTCGCGCGACAGATCCGCACGGCGGATGAAGGCCGTCAGGTCGGAATCGGCGATCTTGACATCCAGCCCGCCTTCCTTGACCTCAAGCACCTCACAGGTCACGACCGCGCCCTTGCGGAGCGTGTCGCTGGCCTTGAACGGATCGGAACCAAGCTGCTTGATGCCAAGGCTGATGCGCTCCTTCTCCGGATCGGCATCCAGAACGACTGCGCTGACTTCGTCGCCCTTCTTGTAGTCCTTGAGGGCTTCCTCGCCGGGCTTGTTCCAGTCCAGATCGGACAGATGCACCATGCCGTCAATGCCGCCATCGAGGCCGACAAACAGGCCGAACTCGGTGATGTTGCGGATCTGGCCGCTGATCTCGGTGCCCTTGGGATATTTCTCGGTGAAGGATTCCCACGGATTTTCCTGGGTCTGCTTCAGGCCGAGCGAGATGCGGCGCTTGTTCGGATCGACTTCGAGAACCTGAACTTCGACTTCCTGGCTGGTGGAGACGATCTTGCCCGGATGGACATTCTTCTTCACCCAGCTCATCTCGGAGACGTGGATCAGACCTTCGACGCCCGGCTCCAGCTCGACGAACGCACCATAGTCAGTGATGTTCGTGACCTTGCCCATGAATTTCGCGTCGAGCGGATATTTCGCCTCGATGCCTTCCCACGGATCGGATTCGAGCTGCTTCATGCCGAGGCTGATGCGGTGCGTTTCCGGATTGATGCGGATAATCTGCACTTTCACCGTATCGCCGACATTCAGGATCTCGTTGGGGTGGTTGACGCGGCGCCAGGCCATGTCGGTGACATGGAGCAGGCCGTCGATGCCGCCCAGATCGATGAACGCGCCGTAATCGGTGATGTTCTTGACGACGCCCTCGACCGTCTGGCCCTCTTCGAGCCGGGCGACGATTTCCGAGCGCTGTTCGGCGCGGGTCTCTTCCAGAACGGAGCGGCGCGAGACGACGATATTGCCCCGGCGGCGGTCCATCTTCAGGATCTGGAAAGGCTGCGGCATGTTCATCAGCGGGCCGATGTCGCGCACGGGGCGAATATCGACCTGACTGCCCGGCAGAAAGGCGACCGCCCCGTCAAGATCGACGGTAAACCCGCCCTTGACCTTGTTGAAGATGATGCCTTCGACCTTTTCGCCGTCATTGAATTTTTCTTCAAGACGGTTCCAGCTTTCCTCGCGGCGAGCCTTCTCGCGGCTCAGCACGGCCTCGCCCAGCGCATTTTCCACACGCTCGAGATAAACTTCGACAACATCGCCGACGGCGACATTGGAGGGACGTCCGTTGACGCCGAATTCCTTCAGCGCGACGCGGCCTTCGGTCTTCAGTCCGACGTCGATAACAGCGAGATCGTTTTCAATCGCGACAATCGTGCCTTTGATTACGTTGCCTTCGCCGACATCCGAATCCTGAAAAGACTCTTCCAATAGGGCGGCAAAGTCTTCCTGCGTCGGATTATACTCACTCGCTGGTGCGTTTGTTTGGGGTAGACTCATCAAATTTCCTGCCGGTGTGCGTGTTGAATGTGTTGCGTCAACAGAATGCGCGAGCTGGCCTCTCCTACCGGCTGGGAGAGAGCCTGCCCGTGATCTGAAAATTTCTTGCCCAGGATACCAAGGAGCGGCGGCGGCGGACCGGTTTCAATACAAACATCAAGATCAGACAACATCGCTAATCTTGAGAAACCTTGCCAATCGCAGCGTCGATCAGTTTCACGGCGGCGAAAAATGCTGCTTCTATATCCAATTTGGTCGTATCGAGCAAGTGTGCGTCTTCCGCGATGCGTAACGGCGAGGCGTCGCGGCCTCGATCGCGCCGGTCGCGCTTCTCAAGATCCGCGAAAACGGCCTCCTCGGTTGTCGTCTCGCCGCGTGCGATCAGTTCTTCATAGCGCCGCCTTGCGCGCTCCTTGAGATCGGCCGTGATGAACAGTTTAACATGCGCATCGGGGAAAATCACGGTTCCGATGTCACGGCCTTCGACGATCGCGCCGGGACGGCTGGCGGCAAAACCGCGCTGCGCATCCATGAGCGCCGCCCGCACCTCCGGAAATTGCGCCACGACGGACGCAGCCTCGCCCATATGCCGGCCCCGGAGCCCGTCATCTTCCAGCGTGGCGGGGTCGAGAGAGCGGGCCGCCGTCTCCGCCTGAGCGGGATCGTCCAGCTTCAACCCCTTCGCGATCATGTCCCGCGCGACGCCGCGATAGAGCATCCCGGTATCGAGATGCGCAAGCCCGTAGCGGGCGGCGAGACGCTTGGCCAGCGTACCCTTGCCGGAAGCGGCCGGGCCATCGATGGCGACAATCATGCGTCTCCCCTCCCGGGAACCTGGAACCGGGCCCCAAGCCCCTCCATCAGCTTCACGAAGGTCGGAAAGCTCGTCTCGATCATGCGCACGTCGTCAATCGCCACGGGTGCTCCCGCCTGCAGGCCAAGCGTCAGGAACGACATGGCGATGCGGTGATCCATATGGGTGCGGACCGTGGCGCCGCCGCTGACGCCTGCACCGCCGCGTACATAGAGCACATCGCCTTCGGAATGGGCATCGACGCCGCAGGCCATCAGCCCGGTTTCGGTTGCCGCCAGACGGTCGCTCTCCTTCACCCGCAACTCGCTTAAGCCTTCCATGACCGTTTCGCCCCGCGCATAGGCGGCCAGCACGGCCAGCACCGGATATTCGTCAATCATCGATGGCGCGCGGTCGGCCGGAACCCGGACGCCTTTCAGCGCGCTGTGCCTGATCCGGATGTCGCTGACGGTTTCGCCGCCCTGCTCGCGGCTGTTCTCGAAGACGATATCGGCTCCCATTTCCTCGATCGTCGTATAAAAGCCGGTGCGGGTCGGATTGGTCAGCACATTTTCGATGACGATCTCGGACCCTGGACAGATCAGCGCCGCGGCGGCAAGGAATGCAGCGGAACTTGGATCGGCCGGAACGGCGATCGGCTTTCCCTTGAGCACAGGCTGTCCGCTCAGCGTGATGTACCGGCCATCCTCGCCATCGACGATCTCGATATGCGCGCCGAGATAACTCAGCATCTTCTCCGTGTGATCGCGGGTGTGCTCAGCCTCGATCACGGTGGTTTCGCCCGGCGAGTTCAGGCCGGCGATGAGGATGGCGGATTTGACCTGGGCCGAGGCGACCGGCATCCGGTAGCTGATCGGGATCACGTCCGGCGTTCCGCGCAGCGTCAGGGGCAGCGTGTCGCGCCGGTCTTCCAGAACGCTGAGGCCCATCTGCTTGAGCGGATTGAGTACGCGGCCCATCGGGCGGCGGCTCAGCGATTCATCGCCGGTAAAAACGGCCTGGATCGGATGACCGGTGACGACGCCCGCCAGAAGCCTTGCGCCGGTGCCGGAATTTCCGAAATCGAGAGGCGTCTCAGGCGAGGTCAGGCCGCCGACGCCGCGTCCCTTTACGGTCCAGACGCCGCCGCTGTGGGTTACGGTGGCGCCGAGCTGCTCGACGATGCGCGCGGTTGCCAGCACATCGGCTGCTTCGAGAAGGCCCGTTATAGTGGTTTCACCGATTGACAACGCGCCGAAAATAAGTGCGCGATGGGAGATGGACTTGTCTCCCGGAACTCTGACGCGGCCTTTTAGTGGCCCGGATTGGACGGCGGCAAGCATTGGCATCATCAATGGAGTTTTGCGCTCGGCCCGAGGAAAAAGCGCTTTCAAGTTCAGCGGCCCATAGAGACGCGCGAAGTGCGGGCTGTCAATTCTCAATCACGTCCCGACAAAGCATTCTCCAAGGACTGGGGGGCGCAATTCGGTTCCGATAAAAAGGCCAATCAGTTTAAAAAGCGGCAGTTGCCGTCGCCATTTCAGGAAGTATCAACATTTCCCGTCATTTGGCTTTGACACGAGGATCGATACGTGCCTATGCAAATGGCCGATTTCCCCAAGTTCAAGACATGATCGTTTTTACGAGGCTATTGAATGTCAATGAAAGCTGCTCGCGGTGCGAAGCGGGTCTGCCAGAGCTGTGGCAGCAAGTTTTATGACCTGAACCGCGATCCGATTACCTGCCCGATCTGCAATGCGGTATTCTTGGATCACGACGCAAAGCCAAAGGCCGTGCTGGCGGGCAATGCCGAAGACGACGACGATGATGAGGTTCTGACGCCCGCGAAAGGCGTCGAGGTCGTGTCGCTGGAAGAAGTCGCCGCAGACGAAACCGACGACATCCCGGATCTGGAAGACAGCGATCTTGCCGTGGATGACGAGGATGACGACCTCGGCGGGGACGACGAGGATTTCATTGCCGTCGAGGATGACGACGAGGACGATGACGTCACCGGCATCGTTGGCGGCTCCCGCGAGGATGACGAGGAAGTCTGAGGCCAGCCTCCGCGTCCCGACAGATGCGGCACACTGACAGGCAGCCGCATCTTGCGGTGGCGGCTCGTTTCCCCCGGGTCAGACATACGGGCTTCCGCGGGCGGAGCCTCGTATGTGTCCGGTGTATGGGCAAGCACAACAGCGCTGAGGTCTGACCGTGCACGATATCTGTGTGATAGGCGGCGGAATTGTCGGACTGGCCGGCGCGCTGCAATTCGCGGAACGCCATTCCGGCGCCGATATTGTCGTTCTGGAAAAGGAAGGCGCTGTCGGGCAGCATCAGACGGGCCACAATAGCGGCGTCATTCACGCCGGCATCTACTATGCCCCCGGCAGCCTCAAGGCAAGATTGTGCCGGGAAGGCGTTGCGGCGACGACTGCCTTCTGCAAGGCGCACAACATCCCTTATGTCAATTGCGGCAAGATGGTCGTCGCCACGAACGAAGTCGAACGGGTGCGGATGGACGCCCTGTTTGCCCGCGCAAGCGAGAACAATGTTCAGGTCGAACGGCTCGACGCAGCCGAGTTGCACCGGCGTGAGCCGAACATCGCCGGGGTTGGCGCGCTGTTTGTCCCCAGCACCGGAATTGTCGATTACAAGGCCGTATGCCGTGCGATGGCGGAGGATCTGCGCCGGCGCGGCGTGCGGATCGTCTTCAATGCCAGGGTCGAGGCGATTGACGAACAGCCCGGCCACGTCGCGATCCGGGCCGGCGGGCAGGAATGGCGGGCGCGGAATCTCATTGCCTGCGCGGGGCTCCAGTCCGACCGCGTTGCGCGCATGGCCGGGATCGAGACCGACTTTCAGATCGTTCCCTTCCGCGGCGAATATTACAAGCTGCCGACGGAGAAGAACGGCATCGTCAACGCATTGATCTACCCCGTCCCGGACCCGGCCCTGCCTTTCCTCGGCATCCACCTGACACGAATGATCGACGGCGGCGTGACCGTCGGCCCGAACGCTGTGTTGGGCTGGGCGCGTGAAGATTACCGGAAATTTTCCTTCTCCCGGCGCGATACGGCGGAATTTTTGCGCTTTCCGGGCTTCTGGCGTGTCATGCGGAAGAATTTACGCTCCGGCCTGACCGAGTTCCGCAATTCCCTGTCCAGGCAGCGATATCTTGCGGAATGCCGCAAATATTGCCCGAGCCTTGAGCTGGACGATCTGCTCCCCTATGAGGCGGGCATCCGGGCGCAGGCCGTGATGCGTGACGGAACGCTTGTCCATGATTTCCTGTTCAAGGAAACGCCGCGCATGCTGCATGTCTGCAATGCGCCATCGCCTGCCGCCACGTCGGCATTGCCGATCGGCCGGATGATCGTGGAACGTGTGGAGAAGAAGCTTTCGCCGCGCGCCGACACGGTTCTGGCTGGCGCATGACGACCGCTCGCGGGCAATGATGGCTTACCGCGATTTCCGGTCGTCACGCCGCGCTTCAGCGTAGTTTCAACCGCGTCCGGCAGGTCGGCGCCGCTTGCCGAATGCATGGCAGGCGGGTGTACGCAAGCAGCGCCGGACGCCGATTGCGGAACCTATCCTCGCCGGCACCCCGGAATGGGCGTCATGTTGACGGCGATCTGAGGCTCGTATTTGTTCATCGCCCCGCTCGTGGCGTCGACAGCGAGTCCGACCACGCCACCAAGCACGATATTTCCCGCAGTCATTTCTTCGGTCGAACTGGTAATGATGCCCTTGCCGTCATTGAAGCACTTCTTCCGGCAGGTTACCTCGACGTTGTGCATGCTTTTTTCAAGCACGATTGTCGCCGGCGTCACGACAGATTTGACGCCGATGCCTTCCGAGCGCAACTCGCATTCCGCCTTATCTACGCCCGGTGTATGAATTGCGATGGCCTGTGTCGTTCCTCGCGTTATCGTCGAGCAGGCAGACAGGGCGAATGCCCCGGCCAACACCACTCCAAGCCCCCAAACACGCATATTCCCCCTCCAGATACTTCAACGCATCGGAGCTTATAATGCAGCATTCAGGATTTTTCTCTATTTATTTTAAAGTATACAAAATAAATTTAAGTATTGTGTCTCTTCTGCGTAATTTTAGGAAGTTACATATATAATGAATTCTTGAATGTGTTTGTGTTGATTGATCTCTCTTACGACCCGCCGGCCGGAAAATGCCGGTATGATTGAAGTATTGCTGCTGAATGTTGTGCAGAAGGACTGCTGCGATGCCACGGGCGTAGGCCGATCCCGTCACGCCTGCGTCGCGCGCGGCGCTTCCGCGCAAGTGCCGTTCGCCCCTCTACTCGAAGCGGAAGGGAATGGCGAAATGGAAACGGGCTCCCGACAAATCGCCCGGCGGCAGCGGAAAGGGGGCAGCCCTGTGGACAGCGTTGAGCGTGCCCTGTTCGAGGTGATAGATGCCGCGGGATTTCAGAATGCGCGCCGTGGCAACCTCGCCGGAGCGCGTCAATGTAAAGCCTACGACCACCGTATCGGCGCCGAAGCCGCCTGGCGGCCGGTATGACGCCAGATGTTTTCGCACCTCGCCGCGATAGTTGTCCAGCAATTCCCGGCGAGAATTCCGGGGCTTCGCAGAGGCCGTTTCCCGTGGCTTCGATGCTTCCTTTCCGCGCGCATTGTGGCTGGCAATCTCATGCGCGTAGACGGTGCGCCGCTCCGGCAAAGGCGCTTCCAGCGGCATGGGACGCCCCTTTTCCTGTGCTCCCCGCATCACGGCCGATCCCGGCTTGTATGAGCCCAAATCCGTTTCCGGCGCAACGCTTGCCGTCTGTCCCTCCGCATCGGCCTTGCCGAGATCCTCCGGCCACCGGCTATCCACTTGACTGGCCAGAGTCTGCCCGTAGCGGTCAGCCGGCTCTTGAAGCTTCGGCGAGGTAGCAGTCGGCTTGGCGATCCGAAGTTGCTTTGCGCCATCGGTTGCGAGATCCGAGGGCATCGGGCTTTCCTGCGACGCCGAGATGAAGCCATCTTGTTTGGGATGCTTCCCGGTCCGCTCTTCGAGGCCGGTTTCCGTGATTTTAGCACTCGACGGAGCGGACGAAGCATTTGCCGCCTCAGCCGGTGACCCATTTTCCGGCAGGATCTCGGCCGCCGTGCTTTCCTGCGCAACGTCCCGGGCCTGGAGCCACTCAACCGGATCGGACTTGCCAGCCGGGACGCCATGGTCAGCAGCTTGTGCGTCAGACAGTTGACTGTCCTCCGGCAAGCGCGCCTCCGACTTTTGCGGAGCGGCCGTCATGGCCCCGTCTTCCGGAAGGGTTTCGGCTAAAGTCCGGACGGGTTCGGCCGAATTGAGCGCTTGCGACTGTTGCTCGCTTCCCTGTTCGCCTTTTCTCAAAAGCGGTATTTGGCCGGCCGCTTCCTGCTCGGCCCGCGGCGCAGCCTCCTTCTTCCGCCCGGTAATCTCAGCCTCAGGTTCCTGCGGCAGCGTCTGATCGACGCGGCCACCATCTTCCGGCAGAACACCGATTTCGGCCTGTGCCAGTTTCACGCTTCTGGTGATCACCGGGAATGCCGCCGCTGCAACCTGTTTATTTTCGGGAATATCGGTGAGCGTCTGGCCAGCAAGCACGGCCGAGGCCTTCCGGCGGATTTCGAGATCTTCCTTGGGCAAGGTATCGTGTCGCCGGGAGCTGACAATCTCGACCGGGATGGCCCTTGGCGCGGTTTCAGCGCCGGATGGATTTGCGATGCGCGCGAAACCGACCAGATAGGCGATGAGTCCGCCATGAAGCGCAATGAGCGCAAAGATCATCGCCCAGTGGGTCGCCTGCCCGCTTCTTTGGACAGGTTCGCGAAAGTCCAGCAGATTGAGGTCCTCGCTCTGGCTTTGTCCGTCGCCGCGCGGGAGGAGGAAGTTCGTCGGCACACTCTTGATCATGTCAGGCGGATCACGCAAACGACAGG
The DNA here is from genome assembly GCA_050330195.1 of Rhodomicrobiaceae bacterium. Lineage (GTDB taxonomy): Bacteria > Pseudomonadota > Alphaproteobacteria > Rhizobiales > Rhodomicrobiaceae > JAHQVI01. The sequence goes on from JBHJOB010000020.1 coordinate 162,453, forward strand.
GACGAAGACATCGACAAGGATGCAACGCCCGATTACACCTATTGATTGAATTTATGAACCATATGCAATCTTAAAGAGCAATTCCAGCGGAAATTTTCTGACCGTGACATTACAGACTCAGGTCCGCTGCGCCTGCACGCGCACCACCCCACTGAAATATCTCGCTCTTCCTGCCGCCGCTGGAAAGGTAGGCGCGTCTTTCTCATTATGCAACCGTGGATAGGTGGACATCGGTGTTATTCCGGAGAGTATGAAACCTGATTTCTCGGAATTGGGGGCCGCACGATGGGGGCGCAGATCTTCAGGGCCAGGCGCCGGCTTTTCGTGGTTTTGGCTGCAGCCTTTTTTGCAGCGAATTCATTTGGCGCGCCAACAGCAAACGCGGCTTGTCTTGCCGGTAGCATTGCCGACCTGGCGAGCGACGGCCGCTGCATCCATCTCAACGATATCCCGGACGGGCAGACGAAGCCGCCGGGCGAGATCGACGTTGAGCCGGATTTGAGCCGAATTGTACAGCTACTGCGAATAAACAATCTGGGTACGGAACAGCTTGGCGATGTCTTCAAGACCGTTGCCGTGCTCGGGCAGACGGTGTCGACCGCCGGCGTCCTCGTTTCCGCGCTCAACCAAAATCTCATCGCCGCCGCGCTTGACGGGGATCTGACGCCGGATGGCGGCGATGCGGTCAGTCCGCTGATGGTATCGGTTTCAGGCGCCGCCGCGTCGCCATTCATGATTTCCGGCTACAAGCACCGCGAACATGACGGCTTTTCCGTTGTCTCCTCCGCGCCGCTCAGCTCCGGCAAGACGCCGGGCTTCGAGGAAAACCATTACGGCCTCACTCTGGGAACGCGATTCGACGGTTCGGCGCTTTTCGACGCGCCGGCTCGCAGCGTCACGCTCGGCGTTCTGGCGAATTACACGCATACGGAAATCGACGTCGATGCTCCCGCTGCCCTGCCCTTGTCCAAGGGCGGATCGGCCGAGGTCGATTCCTGGTCGGCGGGCGCTTACGGTCTGGTAACTGACGGCCGGCGCTACGGGCTGCTTACGGTCACAGGCACCTACGGTTCGCCCGAAACCGACAACGCCGTTCTTCCGGCCACGGCGGAATTCAACAATTTCGGCCTCGCGACCTCAGCGATGACTGGCATCCTGCTTTCCGCAGGCCAGAACGCCAAGGTAGATTTGCGCGGCGGTCTGACCTACGTCAACGCGACCAGCGACGATTACAGCGATTCCAACGGCATCAGTTTCACCGATGCGCGTATGGAAGAGTTTTCCGGCAGTGTTTCGGCGCGCCTGTTCGGTGTCGTTCAGACCGAAGGATACACTCTGCGCCCATTCGTGCAGACCGGCCTCACACACCGCTTTCACTATGAAAACGAGTTGAACGTCGACGGCGAGAGCTTCAGCTTCGACGAGGCGGACAGCTCCATCTTCGCCCGCGCGGGGCTAGATTTCAACGTGGACGCCTCGACCCAGGCCTATCTTGCGATACGGGGCGATGCGAGCGAGGATTACCGGTCCGTCGAAGGCCAGGTGGGCGTGACCTTCAAGCTCGATTGAGCCGGTCGTTCGCGCTATGACGGCGTCACCGGCTGCCATTTCTGCCGCATGGTCACCAGTTCCTCCGCCGCGCTCGGGTGCAATGCCATGGTTGCATCGAAATCGGCCTTGGTTGCGCCCAAGCGCAGCGGAATGGCAAGGATCTGCACCATCTCCGCCGCGTCGGGGCCGAGGATGTGACAGCCAAGCACCCGGCCGGTCTGGCAGTCTACGACCAGCTTCATCATCATCTGCTCGTCGCGCCCCGGCAGCGTGTATTTCATCGGCCGGAATGTGGATCTGTATATGTCGATCTCGGCAAATTGGGCGCGGGCTTCGGCTTCCGTCATGCCGACCGTGCCGATTTCGGGCTGCGAGAAAACCGCCGTGGGAACGTAGCTGTGATCGACGGGGCGCGGCTTGTCCTTGAAGACCGTATCGACGAAACACATTGCCTCGTCGATCGCGACCGGCGTGAGGTGAATGCGGTCGGTGACATCACCGATGGCGTAGATGTTGCCGACCGAACTCTGCGAATATTGATCGACGACGATCTCGCCGTTCAGCCCGAGCTTAACGCCCGCCTGTTCAAGCCCCATATTGGCCGTTAGCGGATTGCGGCCGGTTGCGTAAAGGATCAGTCCGGCGCGCATCTGACCGCCATCTTCGAAACGGATCAGCTTCTCACCGCCATCGGCTTCGATCCCCGCCAGCGTCCTGTTCAGCTCGAAGCGGATGCCCCGCGCCTGCATGGCGTGCATCACGCCGCCGCGCAGATCGTCATCAAAGCCGCGCAGGATCCTGTCGCCGCGATAGATCAGCGTCACATCCACGCCCAGCCCGTGGAGAATGGATGCGAATTCGGCCCCGATATAGCCGCCGCCCACGATGGCGATGCTCGAAGGCAGGCGCTCAAGCGTGAAGATCTCGTTCGACGAAATGACGTGCTCGCTGCCCGGTATTGCCGGAACGAAAGGCCATGCGCCGGTGGCGACGAGGATCGTCCTGGCGCTGACCGTCCGATTGTCGGCGAGGAGGCGAACCGTATGGGCGTCGTCGAGCACGGCGCGGCTATGGAGATGGGTCACGCCCGCGCCGCTAAGCATGGTCTCGTAGATACCGCTCAGCCGGCTGACTTCCTTCTGAACATTATCCCGCAGGGTCGGCCAATCGAAGCGCGGAGCATCCGCCGTCCAACCGTAGGCGGCGGCATCCTCGAACTCGTCGCGAAAATGGCTGGCGTAGACAAACAGCTTTTTCGGCACGCAGCCCCGGATGACGCATGTGCCGCCGTAGCGGTATTCCTCGGCAATGCCGACATGCGCGCCGGCCTGCGCCGCCATCCGTGCAGCGCGCACCCCGCCGGAGCCGCCGCCAATAACAAAGAGATCGTAATTGTCGTTCATGAAACTCTCATCAGTTAAACGCCGCCATTCAAGGCGACCATAGTCGCTCTCGCAATCACGGTCCGCTCAACTCTGGGTGCGCCATTCCGAACAGTTTTGGCTCGTGCCCGAATGCAGCTACAGCTCGATGCCGCGTTCCCTGAGTTCCTTGCGGATTTTCTGTTCCGCCTCACGTCCGACTTGCTGTCCCCAGACATTGCCCAATTGCATGGCTTCGGCTGCCAGTTTCGGTGTCGCTTCGATGAACTTGCGGCCCACCGGAGTCTTGTAAAACTCCGTCAATGTGGTCATTTCCTCAACGCTGAACATTCGCGCATACAGGACGGCGATCTGGTCGATAAGTTCACCGCTTCGTGCAACGAACTGTTTCTCGACTTCGGCGAAAACCTGATCGACTGAATCCTGCTGGTCTGGTCCCGGAGGCGGCATGGCTTGGCGCATCTGCCGAAACATCAATGGAACGACCACGGCGAACTGCTCTTCTGCATTGGTCGCCTTGAGTAAATTGCGAGCCGCTTGAAGTTCTTCCGAATGATCCTGTGCAGCGCTCGGGGAGACGGTGGCAAATGCCAGCGCCATGACCAGCATCAAAGGCCGGATGATCGGGAAAATTTGCATGGTCAGCATCCTTGCCTTGCGGGGTTGTCCCAAAATGTCAATGCTAGGTTTTCATTGGGATTCAATCCTCATCACCCTCGGCGTCGATCACCTGAACGCCGTTCGGGCCGGCGATGATCGCCTGATCGGCAATGCCGATGAACAGGCCATGCTCGACGACGCCGGGGATCATTTCCAGCACGTCGGCGAGCGACTCCGGCTCGCTGATTTCGCCGAAATCGCAATCGGCGATGTAATTGCCATTGTCGGTGACGAAATATTCGCCATTGAGCCGCCGCAGGGCGATATCGCCATCACAACCGGCGTCCGATGCGGCATCGGCAATCATGGTCAGCGTCGCCTTCATGCCGAAACGCACGATCTCGATCGGCAGCGGGAAACGCCCGAGCGTCTCGACATATTTGCTGTGATCGGCGACGACAACCATCTTGTCGGACGCCATTGCGACGATCTTCTCGCGCAGGAGGGCGCCTCCGCCGCCCTTGATCAGCGAGAGCGAGGGATCGATCTCGTCGGCGCCGTCGATCGTCAGGTCGAGCTGGGGATGTTCGTCCAGCGTCGTCAGCGGGATGCCCGCCTTTTCGGCAAGAATGCGCGTGTCCTCGGAGGTCGGCACGCCGACGACCTCAATACCGCCTTGCACTTTCCTGCCCAGCAGCTCGATGAATTTCGCCGCCGTCGATCCGCTTCCCAGACCGAGCTTCATGCCCGGCTGCACCAGTTCAAGCGCGCGCTCCGCGGCGAGCGTCTTGAAAAAATCATTGCTCATTTTCAGCATCCGCTTTGTCTCCGGGCTGCATCGTCAACTAAATATCCAGGCCGCCCATGAACATGTATTTCATCTCGACAAACTCTTCGATGCCGTGATGCGAGCCTTCCCGGCCAAGACCGGATTCCTTCACACCGCCGAACGGAGCCTGTTCGGTGGAAATGACGCCCTCATTGATGCCGATAATGCCGAAATCGAGGCTTTCGGCGACGCGCCAGACGCGGCCAAGGTCGCGGGCCTGGAAATAGGCGGCAAGTCCGTAGGGCGTGCCATTGGCGATCTCGATGGCTTCGGCATCGGTGCTGAAACGGTAGATCGGCGCGACCGGGCCGAAGGTTTCCTCGGCGGCAAAGACCATGTCCATCGTCGCGCCGGTAATCACGGTGGGCTCGTAGAAGGTGCCGCCCAGCGCGTGAGCCTTGCCGCCGGTCATGACGGTCGCGCCCTTGGCGACGGCGTCCTTCACATGCGCCTCGACCTTTTCCAGCGCCGCCTTGTTGATCAGCGGGCCCTGCACGACGCCGTCCTCATCGCCGGGGCCGACTTTCATCTCGCGGACCTTCGCCGTCAGCTTTTCGACGAACTCGTCATAGACGGCGTCCTGCACCAGAATACGGTTCGCGCAGACGCATGTCTGGCCCATGTTGCGATATTTCGAGGCGATGGCGTCGGTCACGGCCTTGTCGATATCGGCATCGTCGAAAACGATGAAAGGCGCATTGCCGCCCAACTCCAGCGCGACCTTCTTCACGGTGCTGGCGGCCTGCCGCATCAGCAGCTTGCCGACTTCGGTCGAGCCGGTAAAGGTGATCATGCGCACCAGCGGGCTTTCCGTCAGCTCCTTGCCGATGGTCGGCGCATCGCCGGTAATGACGTTGAGAACGCCTTTCGGGACGCCCGCGCGGTGAGCCAGCTCGGCAAGGGCGAGCGCTGTCAGCGGCGTGTCCTCGGCAGGCTTGACGACCACCGTGCAGCCGGCGGCGAGCGCGGGCGAGACCTTGCGCGTGATCATGGCGAACGGGAAATTCCACGGCGTGATCGCCGCCACCACGCCGACAGGCTGCTTGAGCACGATGATGCGCCCGCCCTGCCGGTGCGTCGGGATGACCTCGCCATAAATCCGCTTGGCCTGCTCGGCGTCATATTCGACGAAGCCGGCGCCATAGGCTACTTCAGCGCGCGCCTCGGCCAGCGGTTTACCCTGCTCCGCCGTCATGAGGCGGGCCAGCGGCTCAGTATTCTCGACGATCAACTCGTACCAGCGGCGCAGGATTGCCGCGCGTTCCTTGGCCAGCAGGTCGCGCCACGGGCCGAAAGCGCGATGCGCCGCTTCGATGGCCGCCCTGGCGCCTTCCGTACCGACATCGGGCACGCGCGCAATCTCCTCGCCACTGGCGGGATTGAACACAGGATCCTTGGCCTGGCCGGTCCAGCCGCCATCGATGTAGCATTGCTGGCGAATGAGGTTTTCAACTATCTGGTCCATGGCCAACTCCTTGAAATCTGTATCGCACCCATGCGAGCTAAGCTCCGCATGTGCGCTCAAAGGCTCGTTCTTCTTGCAATTGCAATCCAGACGGGCAATCCACGTCTCTTTAATACGCGCAGCAGCGCAGGAAAAGCAAAGGCATCGTGTTCATGACCAACACAAGCGTGATATTCGACCTCGACGGCACCATGATCGACACCGCGCCGGACCTGATCGCGACGACGAACTACACGCTTGGGATCTTCGGCATGGAGCCGGTGGGCGAGGAAATCATCGAACCGGCGGTCGGGCTGGGAGCGAAGGCCATGCTCCACGCCGCCATGCTTTCGCTGGGCCGCGAGCCGAAAAAGGACGAACTTGACGAGATGCTCGAGCATTTCATCGGCTATTATTCCGACAACATCGCTGTCCGCAGCGCGCCGTTTCCCGGCCTTGAGGATGCTCTGAAGGTCTTGCGAGGCGAAGGCGCGCTGCTCGGCATTTGCACCAACAAGAGGGAGCGGCTCGCCGTCAAGCTCATGAAAACGCTGGAGCTTGACCACTATTTCGCGGCCATTGCGGGAGCGGACACCTTCCCGGTGCGCAAGCCGGATCGCGGCCATCTGCTCGGCACCATCGAAGCTGTCGGAGGCAGTCCGCAGCGATCCGTGATGATCGGAGACAGCCTGGCGGACGCGAAAGCGGCGCAGAGCGCGGGCGTGCCGTTCATTGCCGTGAGTTTTGGCTATGGCGAGCCGGTGGAGCGGTTGAAACCGGATGCGGTTATCGGCCATTTCGATGAACTGGCAGGGGCTGTGACAACGTTACTGTCAAAGGGGCGAGGCTAGGAAATATCGGCGTCATCAAGCCGCCGCCCCAGTACGGTAGTTTCCTGAACCGCGTAACCGAGCGCCTCGTAAAAGCCGAGCGCCGCCCTGTTATCGTGGCGGACCATGAGCTGGATCTTGGGCGCATCCCGCGCTTTCAGCCAGTCTTCGGCGGCCAGCATCATCCGGCGACCGATGCCCCGGCGTTGGTTGCCCGGCTCCACGGCAAGATAATAGACCCAGCCGCGATGCCCATCGAAACCAACCATGAGGCTGGCAACAATCGTTTCATCTGCCACACCGACCAGCAGCGCCGCGTTGTCCTCGCGAACCGCCAGATCAATATCCGTTGACGGGTCGTTCCACGGGCGCGTCAGGCCGCAACGCTGCCAGAGCGCGATGACGGACGCCCGATCCGCCTCCAGAAATTCCCTGATTTTCCAAGTCATTCGCCCACAATTCCCCGACGGTTCGCCATTTGGCCCGATAACACGCTATGATACAGGATCAAGCAATGGTTTCAGGATGTGTTCATGACGCTTTCCCGCTTTGCCGCCTCAAGCAGCCGCCCGGCGCAGCTTCGCCGAATGCTTTCCGCTCTTGTGCCTCTCCTCGCCGCCGCATTTCTTGTCCAGCTCTCCGTTTCATCAGCCCATGCCGAGTTCCGGCAGGCTCCCAACGGGCGCGTCGCCATCGACATTGGCGACCGCTTTTCGCCGTCGGACCGCTTCTCCGGCTTTACCGACAAAGAGACCGGCGCATCCTTCGTGATCATCGAGCTGCCACTCGCCGCCTACCCGGAAATCAGGGCGATGCCGGACCGCAAGGAAGCTCTGGCTCAGCAGGGCATGACCGACCCGGAGAAAAAGGCGCTGGAAGGCCGGGAAGGCGACTACGTCTATTTCACCGGCAAGCAGACCGGTCCGGCGGGCAGCTTCACCAAATTCATCGTGATCTTTCCAGAGAACGGCATCACGGCGATGATCATCGCCAACATGCCCGACAAGGCGCTGGAAGCCGGCACCTTCACCAGCGAGCAGATGGAGAGAATCCTCGCAACCGCAACCGTGAAGGACAAACCCGCCGCTGCGGAAGGCCCGTTCCGCTTCACCTATCTCGGTCCTTTCAAGGAAGCCTTCGCGCTCGGCGGCGTCTCCAAGCTCTACAACACGACAGGCGCAATGCCGCAATCGGGTGAAAACGGCATGGTCAAGGAGCCGATGCTGATGGTTTCGCCCTCTATAGACAAGCGGCCGATCGACGCCAAGAGTGTGGCGCAGCGATCATTCAACACGCTTGCGGGATTGAAGGACAAGCAGATCGACAGCGAAAAAGCCGTGACCATCGGCGGCCTCGACGGCTATCAGATCATCGGCAACGGAGCGGATGCTTCGACGGGCGACAAGGTTGCGGTCAATCTCGTCTATCTGACCGAGTCGGACGGCGGCTACTTCGCTATCGTCGCCTCGACGCCGGTGTCCGACAGCGGCAAATTCGTCGACGAGATCCAGAAGGTCATCGACAGCTTCGAGCCGGTGAAGCAATAAGCTTGGCCTGCGTGCAGGTGGGCATCTTGACAGCGCGCCGGGCGCGCGCCTAGATGAATGTCCGGGCACGAAGGACGGACGCGTAGCTCAGCGGGAGAGCACTGCCTTCACACGGCAGGGGTCACTGGTTCAATCCCAGTCGCGTCCACCACTTTTGCTTGCGCGCCGCCGCCGGCCAAGCCAACCGGCGGGATCCGGTTCGAGGTTGTGCTCCTCACCGCCTGTGACGTTCGAAGGCCTCTTGCTCCAGCGTTCCCTCCAGCCACGCCATTCCCTTGTGTCCGGCGCGTCCTGCGATAGGACGGCGGCATGTTTGTTCACGCGTGCTTCATAGTTCGACGGATTTTTTACTGGCCAAATCCGTTCTTTTTAGCGAACATGTGGCCGTCGCGCGTTCGATATGCCAACCGTAGCGATCTGAGACGACGCGCCCGGTCTTCTTTTGCACGAACCCGAAAGTCGAATGGGAGTCGTGTCAGACCGGATATCCGCCGATGAGTAAACGAAATTGCAAGGGAGAACGTCATGTCGAAATTGCGTGTTCTGTTCATTGCGGCGCTGGCGAGCCTGTTCGCCATACCCGCCCATGCCGATAGCGAGCCACTGGTGGAAGCCGAGTGGCTGGCCGAAAATCTGGAAGATCCCAAGGTCCGCGTGTTCGAAGTCAGCGTCGACACCGGCATTTACGAGCGCGGGCATGTTCCCGGCGCGGTCAATCTGAACTGGCACACCGATCTGGTGGATACGGTCAGGCGCGATATCGTCAGCCGTGAAAGATTCGCCGAAATCATTCAGGCTGCTGGCGTGGACAAGGACACCACGATCGTCCTTTATGGAGACAACAACAACTGGTTCGCCGCCTGGGGCGCATGGGTGTTCAACATGTATGGCCTCGGCGATCAGGTGAAGCTGCTCGATGGCGGACGGAAATACTGGGAAGCCAAGGGCCTGCCCCTCAGCACGGATGTTCCCGCCTATGAAAAGACCGCTTTCGAGCTGCCTGAAAGCCAGTCGGGGCTGCGTGCGCGTCTGACGGACGTGCTCGACGTCGTCGAAAAGCGTAGCGACCTCGCCATTATCGACATTCGCTCGCCGGATGAATATTCCGGCAAGATCTTTGCTCCCGAAGGCTCGCAGGAACTCTCGGTAAGGGCAGGCCATGTCCCCGGCGCGGTCAACGTGCCGTGGTCGCAGGCTGTCGATCCGGATACGGGCAAATTCAAGTCCGCCGAAGAGCTGAAGCAGATCTACGCCGGCGTCGGTGTGGACGGCTCCAAGCCGATCATCACCTATTGCCGGATCGGCGAGCGCTCTAGCCATACCTGGTATGCCCTGTCGCGCATTCTCGGCTACGACGTGCGCAACTATGACGGTTCATGGACCGAGTACGGCAATTCCGTTGGCGTCCCTGTCGCCAACCTGTCCGGAACGGTCTGGACCGGCAAATAAGCTGTCTCTCCCGCACGAGCATGCGGGGTAGCCACAAGACTTCCGGCCCGTCAGGTTTCCGTGTATCGGAAGCATGGCGGGCTTTTCATTATGGGAGGCGGATATGAAGGCGGATGTTTCGGTCAAGAGCGGCAATGGCGGGGCGGTCTGGCTTGGCTCCGCCATTCTGATCGCGCTTGGAATATCGGCATTTCTCCTGGCGGGCGATGTGGCGAATGTCCGCCTCGGACTAGCGCTGATATTCGGGACGCTGTTCGGTTTCGTGCTTCAGCGGTCGCGCTTCTGCTTTCTGTGCCATACGCGGGATCTCGTCGAGGAACGGGATGCGCGCGGCGTGCTGTCGATCCTGCTGGCGCTTGCCATCGGCGCGGCCGGTTACGCTCTCGTCATGTCGCAATGGCTGCCAATCCCCGCGCCCGGCCGTCTGCCGCCGACGGCGCATATCGGTCCGGTCAGCATGGCCCTGGCTCTGGCCGCATTTGTGTTCGGGCTGGGAATGGCGATTTCAGGATCGTGCATTTCCGCGCATATCTACCGGCTCGGCGAAGGTTCGCCCACCGCAATTTTCGCGCTGCTGGGCACGCTCATCGGTTTCGCTTTCGGTTTCGCGACCTGGAACGGCCTTTACCTTGGAACGATTTCGGAAGCGCCGGTGCTGTGGTTGCCTCACGGACTGGGCTATGGCGGAACGCTGCTGCTGACCGTCGCCATTCTGGCCGTGCTTGCCGCCGCGGCGCTGTCATGGGCCAGAGCTTGGACGCCCGAGACGCGCCGGCCGCTCACGCTGCGCGCCGCGATTGACTCGATCTTCGTGAGCCGCTGGCCAGCCGCTGCTGGAGGCGCGGCGGTCGGCGTGATTTCCGCCGCCTATTATCTCAGGGTCGCCCCCCTCGGCGTGACCGCGGAACTCGGCAGCATCGCCCGCACGGCGGCGGCGAACACCGGACTTGTCCCGGACACTCTCTTCGGCCTGGACGGTTTTCGCGGCTGTGCGACGGCGGTCAAATCCTTCCTCGTCTCCGAAAACGGGCTTTTCGTCGGCGGGCTTGCACTCGCCAGCTTCGGCAGCGCGCTCATCGCGGGCCAGTTCACGCCGCGCCTGCCGGCCTGGTCCGACGTCTGGCGCGGGACGGTCGGCGGCCTGCTGATGGGCTGGGGAGCGATGACGGCGCTGGGCTGCACGGTCGGCGTGCTGCTGTCGGGCATTCACGCCGCGGCCGTATCGGGATGGGTGTTTCTGGCATTCTGCTTCGCGGGCGTTCTGGCCGGCCTCAGACTGCGCCGGCTGACGGGATAGCAGCGCCAATTGCACTGAACGGCTCGTGCGCGGCGGAAGCCGGCATGCCACGGCGTGGAGGTGGCGCACCAGTTTCCGTCGTGACCATGATCCCGATTATCGCGGCATCAGCATTGGCTTTCGTGTATTGCGGGAGGCCGGGAGATGATTGCGGTCCGCGCCACAGCGGCCGCTCGATACCGAAAGGACAGATCATGAAAATCCAGAAAAGCGGCTCGACGCCGTCGCAGACGCCGCCGGAAGAATATTTCACCGGCAAGGTTCGCATTGATGCGCCTTTTCAGGGCAGCGGGGAGGCACGGGCTGGCGGGCTGACTGTCACCTTCGAACCTGGCGCACGCACCGCGTGGCACACCCACCCGCTCGGTCAGACCCTGATCGTGACAGCGGGGCTTGGATGGGTCCAGTGCGAGGGCGGCCCCCGGCAAGAGATCCGGCCGGGCGACATCGTCTGGTTCGAACCGGGCGAGAAGCACTGGCACGGCGCTACCGACACGACGGCCATGACGCACATCGCCATCGCCGAATCCGTGGATGGCTCGCGGGTCGCATGGATGGAGAAGGTCGCCGATAGCGACTACCTCGGCTGACCGGTGGCGCGACGAAACCGGGTGAGCCCAAAGGTATCGTTGACCGATCCGTCGCGTTTTTCGCCGCTGCGCTCTTACGGAAACGTGCGCGACCAGATGACCAGTGGTTCGACGTGTCGAATTGGCTCCACCAGATCAGGATCATTTCAGATGGAAACGATCCTGATCCGCATCTGGTTGTTTGAGGCTCGATTTTTCCAACGGAAACGGGCTTGAGCGCGCACTGGCAGTCGGGGTGAAGCACCTCTCGATGTCGATTTCGGCCAGCGAATTCCATGAAGAACACCAACCGTACGGTGGACGAAGCGCGTGGGGCCGTCGTCCCCGTGCTCGAAAGAGCGCTTTCGCTGTTGCGCGTTGACGATCCTCGCGTTGCCGCGATCGGCGCCTGCAACACGGTCCTTTTCGAGGAGACCGGTCCATCCGGCTTCAATACGGATCATTCCGGTTTTATAACGGCTTATCGCACAACATTTCCGGGCGGCAGCCTAGCATCGTCGCAATGGCCGGTGCTGGAGGGGTGGGCAAGGCAATCGGCTTCGCCCTGGCCGATCTGGAAGCCAGCGCGCTTCGACTGTTCGATCGGGATCGCTCCAAAACGGAAATCCTGATGAATACCCTTACGCGCGGCGTTTCCAATATCGAAGTGTCGATCGCGGAAACCATCGAGCAGGCGGTGACGGGTGCGGACGGGCTCGTCAACTGCACTCCGCTCGGGATGATCGGTCAGCCCGGCACCGCAATTCCAAAGCGACTGCTTGGGTCGCAGCGCTGGGCTTTCGACGCGGTCTATACGTTCGTGGAGACGGAATTTCTGGCGGACGTGCGAAGCTGCGGCCTGGCGATCATGAGCGGCTATGAGCTGTTTTTTTATCAAGGTCTTGATGCGTTCCGTCTGTTCACCGGGCGCTCTGTAGATCGGCCCGAACTCCGCAAGTGCCTCATTCGGTGGGAGTAGATCGCCCTCAACAAGAGGGTACAGCGTCGGATGATCGCGGCTGCCCGGCGACCAGTTCGAGCAACTGATCAGTGTTCGTCGCAATGGGCAGCCAGACCACAACCAATCCATTCAACTGGACCTTCTCAGGCAAGCCGCTGAATGTGAGCCGGATACGATGAGGGGCAACGCTCCCAGCCGGCTGTACCGGCATGGCGTCTCGCGATGGCCTTGATGTTTGCCACGACCGCCGTGGCAATTGCGACACGGGACACCAGCGATGCTTTGGCAGTGATCCGCCGCTCCGGCAAGCCCGCTTCCGCAGGCTTCATCACCGATGAACCTTGATTTTTCGCACTTCTTATGCACCTTCGGTAATGGGTCGCTTCGATTGAGCCGTTAGCCTGAATACGCGGATATTGGGCTAGCGGCTGATTTTTTCGTTCCAGCTGATCATCAGTGAATGCGATTCCGACGCTAGGGGGCAGCGGATGAGTAATAATTTCGTGACACAAATATTGTCGAACGCGCCGGGCATCGTTCTGATCATTTTTGTTGTGCTGGCGGCGTTCTTCGTTCTGATGAGGCGCAGCCCCTTTCTGGTGCTGGCCCGCTTCTTCCGCGTGATCACCCTGCCTTTCGCGAGGCTGCTCCAGGCGCTCAAAATCATCCCGAAAACCGGCACTGGCGTTAAGCGCACCGTGACCATGACCACAGGTTTCACGCCGACGGTCGGCGCAGTCTTCGCCCGGCTGTTCACGCGCGAGACGGAAACGGAAAAGGCCCTCGGTCCGATCGCCGAAAAGGCGTCACCGCATCTGAAGATCCGGCGCGGCACGCTCTTCAAATGGATGGAGCCGCAGGAGGGGCTGATCGAGGCGGCGCGCGCCGAGCAGGGTGGCGACATGGCCGATTTCGAAAAGGCGCAGCATTTCTTTGCCTATGACATCCCCGTCCGTTCGAACCCCCAAAGCCTTTTCGAGGATATTTACGGCGCGATGATCGTCGACCAGTTCAAGGACAGCGACCGTACCTGCCTCTATGTGCTTTATGAAATGCGCAAGGTCATCAACGACAATGTCCGCGTCCTGTCGGTGCTCTTTTCAGCGATAGTCGCCATCATTTTCGTGATCAACATCTTCTATTCAACCAGTATCCATTTCGTCGGGCTGATCGGACCGCTCCAGAACCTCACGCTGCCTTACATCATCGAGATACCGCTGATCGGATCGCAGATCAGCATCGGCGCCGAATCGATCAACAAAGCGGTCTTCGGCAGTCTGAGCTGTCTGTTAGGCATCTTCATAATGTGGGTCTTCTATCAGACCGAATACTCGCATTTTCAGCGCAACAACGGCCGCGAACTGAACAACTTCCTCACGCGCTATCTGGCGCGGCTGACCGCCGATTTCAGGACGGTCGAAACAAGGGCTATGGCGTCCATCGTCGGCAGCCAGGACAAGACGCCCGACGCCGGACAGAACTCCGCGCCGTGGGTGGTTGGCATGAACTGGATCGCCTTCCGGTTCTTTTCGATCGAGTCGTTTCTCAGGGGGATCGTTTATCAAATCTTGCGCAACAGCAGCTATTATCTGTTCTTCGTGCCGTTCTCGTTCTTCATCGTGATCTATCTGATCGCGTCGATCGTCGATTTCGACGAACTCAGGCTGACCGATCTGAATTCCGAAATCTACAATCAGAACACGTTCTATTTCTTCTTCGCGCTGCTGCTGGTGATCTATTATCGCTATCTGAAGAAGTCGGTTGACTTCGTTCTGGATTCGATCCGCGAGCAGGAATGGACCCAGTTCCACACGCTCGACCTTCGCGGCGCGATCACGGAGGTCATCCAGAAATATTCGAGCGAGATCGACTTCTACCGCAACCGCTTCCGTTCCGATCAGCGCAGTTGACGAGTGCATCGATCCGAACGGCGGCTACAGCCGCATTTCCAGATAGAAAGGGTCAACCACGCAACAGCCTCCGCTCGCGTCAGTCTCCAAATTCTCTTTGCTCGCGAGAGTCGCGGCGAGGCTGACAGTCAGCCGGGCAGGCTGGGGGCGAGCGGCTTCGGCGGCGCGTCGGTCGTTGGCATGCTGGCCGCCATACGCCTCCGCGCCATGCCCATGAGGCCGTAGCTCAAGACGGCGCCGCCCAGGAAACCTCCAGTCCAGATGGCCAGCACGAGGATGATGTCAATCGGGCCGCCGACATCGCGGATGGACGAACTGGTGATCCACCACATGAAGAAGAGCGCCGCGATGCCGCCGGCTGTGCCGAAGAGCTGGGACGTCAGGAGCCTGCCGCTGCGCAGTCCCCTGTCGCGCACAATAACATAGGCAAAGCTGGCTGCTCCGAATGCGGCAAGCGCCAACAGCGCCCATAGCCACCAGCCGAGCATCTCCTGAAACACCGCCAGAAAGACATAAGGGTCCAGTTCCTTCATTATTGTCTCCTCCTCAAGCGAGACCGCGCACCATGGCATAGTAGGTCGGTTTCAGCGCCGTCTCCTTCATGACCCAGGACACCCACAGCTCCTCAAGCGGCGCGACCAGGCCCGGAAAGGACGGAACCAGGTTGTTGTCATAGTCGAACTCGATCAGCATCGCCTGACCGATGCGGGTGATCAGCGGGCAGGAGGTGTAGCCGTTATAGGTACTGGTCGCAGGCTGGTCCGTGATTGTGCCGACGAGATGCTCGACCGCCACCGGAACTTGCCACTTGACGCTGGCGGCCGTCTTGCCCTTCGGCACGCCAGCCACATCCCCGACGACGAAGACGTTCGGAAAACGCGGATGCCGAAGCGTCGCCTTGTCGGCTTCGACCCATCCGTCGGCGGCCAGCGGCCCCGCCTGCCAGGCGAGCGCGCTGGCGCGGACCGCGTCGGGCGCTCGCATCGGCGGAATGACATGGGCGAAATCGTAGCCGATCTCCTGAATGCCGTCCGGCGTCTTGAAGCTCGCGATCCTGCGGCCCGGATCGATCGCGGTCATCACATGGTTGTGGACTGTCTCGATGCCGCGCTCGCGATAGAGCATGCGGACCTTCTCGCTGACGATGGGCACGCCGAAGAGTGTCTGGTCATGCGCGGCATAGATCAGCCTCGCCTTCGACCGGTTGCCGCGTCGCGCCAGCGTGTCCTCGGTGATGAAGGTGTATTTCAGCGGTGCGCCGGCGCATTTCATTTCGGTTGCGGGCCTGCCGAACAGACCGACGCCGCCCGTGTCCGCGAAGCGCGACATGGCTGCATAGGTGTCGGCGGCGGCCTGCGGTCCGGCATAAACGCTTCCTATGCCGTCCTGGCCTATCAACTCGGCGGACATGCCCTCTATCGCCTCGTAGTCGAGCTTGAGCCCGGTGGCGAGCACCAGGAAATCATACGGCACCCGTTCTCCGGAAGCGGTCACGACGACATTTCCTGCCGGGTCGAACCCGGCGACATGCTCCTCGATCCAGCGGCAGTTCCTCGGAACGAACTCGCCGGTCGTCGCCTCGACATAGGAGGGTGGCTTCAGCCCGGCACCGACAAGGGTGAAACCCGGCTGATAGTAGTGCGCCTTGCGGCCGTCGATCAGCGTGATCGTCGCGCCATCCAGCATGTGGCTCAGCCGGTTGGCCATGGCGAGCCCCGCCGCGCCCGCTCCGGCAATGACGATGCGCGCGGAGGACTTGACCGCCGCCCGCGCCAGGACCGGACGCGCGAAAGGTGCGGCCGCAACCGCCGCAGCCGCCAGCTTGAGGAAGTCGCGCCGGCTGCTCCGTTGAATTCTGCTGCGAATGTCGATCATCACCTTGTCCTCCCGCGTACGATGCCGCGTCGCCAGTCTGATTTTGCTGGATCGAGGCGCGTTCGCCTTGACTCCGATCAATGTTGCAACCAGCCCGGCCGGCATGCTCATCTGTCGGCTGATCCCATCCGGCCGCGCAGGCCGGTCCGCCGCAATCCCGGACATTCATCATGCAGATGCTGCAACTGACCTGGCTGCTCGACCTCAACGACCGCGTCAACGACCTCGTCTGGGGCCCGCCCTTCATGGCGCTGCTGGTCGGCGCGGGGCTCTACCTGACCGTCCGGATGCGAGGCTTCCAGTTCACCCATCTGGGATTCGCCTGGCGACATTCCTTCGGCCGGGTGCTCAAACGCTCAGATGACGGCGAGGCCGGCGCAATCCCCTCGTTTCAGGCGGTGGCCGCGGCGATGGCGGCGACGATCGGCGTCGGCAACGTGGCAGGCGTTGCGACGGCGCTGGCGCTCGGTGGTCCGGGCGCGGTCTTCTGGATGTGGATGGTGGCGCTGGTCGGAATGGCGACGAAGTTCGCCGAGGCCTCGCTCGGTCTCAAATACCGCCATGTCGCGGAGGACGGCACGGTCAGTGGCGGCGCCTTCTACTATATCGAGCGCGGATTGGGCTGGAAGCCGCTGGCGCTTCTCTACGCCCTTCTCGCCGGCCTCGCCTCTTTCGGCATCGGTAACATGGTTCAGGCCAACACCATGGCCCATGCACTTGAGACCGGCTTTTCCGTTCCGTCATGGGTTACCGGCGTCACGGCGCTGCTGCTGGTCGGCGCGGTCACGCTGGGCGGCATCGGCCGGATCGGCAAGGCGGCGGGCAGCATCGTTCCCGTCATGGCGGTCGCTTATTTCGTCGCCGCGCTTATCGTGCTTCTGCTCTATTTGCCGGAGGTGCCCGGCGCATTCGCCTCGATCGTTCGTCACGCCTTCCAGCCCGCGGCGGCTGTCGGCGGTTTCGCCGGAGCCGGCGTCATGGCCGCGATGCGCTTCGGGATTGCGCGAGGCATCTTTTCCAACGAAGCGGGTCTGGGATCGGCCTCGATCGTCCATGCGCAAGCCCGCAACACGCCGGGCGGCCAGGGTCTATGGGGCATATGGGAGGTTGCGATCGACACGCTGATCATAGGAACGATGACGGCGCTGGTGATCCTGGTGACCGGCGTCCTGCCGACCGGGGCGACCGGGGCCGAACTCGCATCCAGCGCCTTCGCCACCGCCCTGCCTGGCTTCGGAGGGCTCGTCGTCCTGGTGGCGCTGGTGCTCTTTTCCTATACGACCATGCTGACCTGGTGTTTCTATGGCGAGAAGAGTTTCGAGTATCTCGCCGGCCGGCGCGCCGTCCTGCCCTACCGGCTCGCTTTCCTCGTCGCGATTCCGGTTGGCGCCGTCGGCGGCCTTCAGGAGATCTGGCAGCTCGCGGATACGCTCAACGGGCTGATGGCGGCTCCGAACCTGATTGCGCTCTTTGCACTCGGCCGCATTGTCGCTCGGGAGCGCGACAAGTTGCTCCGCCCACGGTAATGTCCGGAGCGGAGAGACTGTCACCGCGAGATCCCACGACACTGACGACCTGAACAAGCGTTCTGCAATGTTTCGTCGTGCAGGTCACTTGGCTGCAAGAAGCGCCGACCGTTTG
Source organism: Rhodomicrobiaceae bacterium (assembly GCA_050330195.1). Lineage (GTDB taxonomy): Bacteria > Pseudomonadota > Alphaproteobacteria > Rhizobiales > Rhodomicrobiaceae > JAHQVI01. The sequence goes on from JBHJOB010000020.1 coordinate 180,338, forward strand.
CGAGACTGCCCGGCGTCAGGCTCATCAGGGCAGGGCGAGGGTCCAGAGCGCAACGACGGCGGCGAGGGAAGCGCCGACCGCGAGGAAGCTCATCGTACGGCGGCGGTCCTGGCGCGAGGCCGCGCCGCCGCCATAGTCGAAGCGCTCGTAGACGACGTTCTTCATCGGCAGGCCGAGATCGAGGAGCGTGTCGGAGACGGCTGTGACCATTGCGCCCGGACCGCAGATGAAGGCGACCGTGCGGGCAGGTTCCAGCCCGTCCATTAGCCCGGCAAGCCGATCGTGGTCGAGCCGGCCGATCACGCCGCGCCATCCCTCGCCGCCTTCCTCGCTCAGGAACATCGCCCGCAAGTCGAGCAGATCCCTGGCGGCCTCGATCTCGTCGATGCAGGCGAAATTTTCCGGCCGCCCAACCGCATAGGCAAGCCGCACCGGCCTCGGGTCGTCCCGCGCCGCCATGTCGCGCAGAAGGCCCATGATCGGCGCAATGCCGACGCCGCCCGCCAACAGCAGCACACCGTCACACTCGCGCGCCTCCAGCGTGAATTCACCATATGGTCCGTCGATGCCGATGGGGGTACCCGGAGGAAGCGCGCCGACAGTCCGGGTGAAATCACCCACTTCCTTGATGATGAGACTGAGCCCAGGCCGGGCCGGACTGTCGGCAACGGAAAAGGGATGGTCGAAGAGCGGGAAGCGCCGCGCGCCTTCGGTCATCCAGACGAACTGCCCGGCCTGGTAGGTCCAGGGCGGGTTCTTCGGGTCGGGCTGAATGTCCAGTTCCCACAGACGGTCGGCCCGCTTGACCACTTGCTCCAGCCGCCACGGACGGCGATGCAGCATCAGCCAGCGCCAGCCGTAGAGTGTCGCAATCACCGCGACCACGGCGAGCCCGACCGCCCACCAGAACCCGTGGATCGCTCCGGCGGCGCTGAAGCGCCCGGTCGTCACCGCATGGTGCAGCCCCGCGCCGACCGCCACCATCCCCAGAACGAGATGGCTCGCCCGCCATGCCTCGTAGCGCCAGGGCAGCCGGTCGCGGAGGATCGAGGTAAGGACAAGCAGGGCGAGCGCGCCAAGCGCCACCACGCCGCTGCGATAATGCGGCAGGGTCAGATAGGCCGCGAGCCGCTCCGCGCCCATCGCCGGATCGTCGGCGAATGTCGGCAGCACGTAGAAGAGCGGGTGCAGCAACAGCGCTATGAGAACCCACCCTACCGCGACCTTGTGGAAGGCCATGATCTTGTCGATCCCCAGCCGGCCCGAAACGATCTCGAAACGGCCGGAGGTAACGAACTGCACCGCCATCGCCGTCAGCGCGACGAGCCCAAGTGCCGCCGCCGCCTTCTCCCACGGATCGAGCGGAGCCACATGACGACTGGCGGAAAGAGCCAGCGCCGTCCCGCACAAGACGAGATAGATTGCCGCGAGCGCTCCCCCCGTCAGCCGCAAGCCATGGCGGACCGCTGGCGTCGTCTCGATATGGCTGATGCTGGCTTTATCTGGTTTCATGCCTTTTCAGATACGCGAAGATGCCCTTATAGTCCAACCGTGCTGGAAATTTCGTCTTGAGCAAGGCCGGCAGCTCACAACGATTTTGGTCGGTCAGCCGAAAAATGCGGAGGAAAGAACATGCACATGATCCGAACCGCACGACAGGCCGTCGCCGCCACCCTGGCCCTTCTCCTGTTCGTGACGACAGCGAAAGCCGAGGCCGGCGATGCGATGGCCGCGCTTGTGGAGGCATGGCTCGCTTCGCCCCATGGCAACTACCATTCCCGCTCGTTCACCTATTGGAACAGCGAGGGCGAGGTGCCGGCGGCCTGCGCGGCGTGCCATTCAGAGCCCGGTTTCATCGGCTTTCTGGGAGCGGACGGCAGCACGTCCGGCAGCGTCGATGGCCCTGCCGCGATCAACTCGCCGATCGGCTGCGCCGCCTGCCACACTTCGGCGGCCCATACGCTCAACAGCGTTTCCTTCCCCTCGGGCGTCTCCGTCGATGGCCTCGGCGCGTCGGCCGTCTGCACCGTGTGCCATCAGGGCCGCCAATCCGGCGACGCGGTGACGGCCGCGACAGGCAGCATTGCCGATGACGAGGTTTCGGCCGATCTCGCCTTCATTAACATCCATTATGGCGTGGCGGCTTCCGTCATGCGCGGCGCGGATGTGCGCGGCGGTTATCAATATCCCGGCCGCTCCTATGCCGGCCGCTTCTCTCATGTGCCGAGCGCCAGCACCTGCGTGGACTGCCACGATCCGCATACGACGCAAGTGGCGACAGATTCCTGCATGACCTGCCATCGCGGCGTCAGCGAGATCCGGGAAATCCGCACACGGCACGCCGATTTCGATGGCGACGGCGAAGCCTCCGGCGGTATTCATTCCGAGATCATGGGCCTGCACGCGCAGCTCTACCAGGCGATCCGCACCTATGCCGCCGATGTGGCCGGCACGCCGATCGTCTACGCCAGCGCTTTCCCCTATTTCTTCGTCGATGCCGATGGCGACGGCGAGATCACGCCGGAAGACGCGGCGATGCCCAACCGCTATCAGAGCTGGACGCCGCGGCTGCTCAAGGCCGCCTATAATTACCAGGTCGCCGCCAAGGATCGGGGCGGCTATGTCCATAATCCCGCCTATCTGCTTCAACTCCTGCACGACAGTCTGGAGAGTCTGTCGGCGCAGATCGAAATCGACATGAGCGGACTGCAGCGGCCATGAGCAGCGACAGGCCGTCGGAAGCGGTTTTTCCTGTCTGAACAGGAGCGACGGCGTTGCTTCGCGCCCGCATGGCAGCCAGCCACAAGGATAGGATTCGTCAGTGTGCTGACAAGGACTGTCGGCTACCGCCGCGCAAGCCGATCGCCGCGCTGGATCAGAGCAACTCGTCCAGCGCCGGTGTCTGCCCCTGCAGATCCTCGATGTAGGTTTGGTACAGCGTTGGTTCGAAGATCGAATTCGCCGTCAGACCCTCAGGTTTGGAAACGTCCTTGCCGAACACTTTTGCCGCCTCGAATGCCCTGTCGTCCAGGAAGCGCGTCGGTACCAGTATCGGGTTCGCGCCGCTTGCCGGCGTCTTCGCCGCGATGTTGAAGCCCCACACTCCGAAGGCGGGGACCGGGATCTGGTAGCTCGTGGTTGAGGGGAAGATTTCCGCCAGCGTCTTCTCGATGGTCCAGAATGTCTTCCGGGCAAAAAAGGGCGATGAGCTTTGTGTGGCTATTGCTGCATTGGCGGAGAGACGCTGCGACAGCATCTGATAGAATTCAAGCGAATACAGCTTGCCGATGGCCTCGTTGTGCGGGTCCGGGAAATCCAGGATGACGCGATCATAAGCGATGCCTTTTCGGCGGATGAATATGAAGGCATCCTCGTTGTAGATGTGAACGCGAGGGTCGCTCAGACTGGAACGATTGAGACGGACCAGCGGCGCGAATTCCTTGCCGATCCGCGTCATGTCAGGGTCGAGGTCGACGAGATCGATACGCTTTACGGCAGGGTATTTCAGGATTTCGCGCAAGGCGAGGCCGTCACCGCCTCCCATGACCAGAATCGTTTCCGCCTTTCCGTCCAGACTCATGACCGGATGAACGAGCGCCTCGTGGTAGCGGTATTCATCGGTCTGGGAGAACTGGATATGGCCGTCGATATAAAGCCGAAGATCGGTGCTTTTCCAGTCGCGGGTCATCACGAGGTTCTGGTATGGGGTCTGCTTTTCCCAGATCACCTTGTCGAAATACAGATGATCCCGCGCCATGGACGTCAGCCGGTCGCTCGCTAGCGTAAGTCCGCAAAGCATGATGAACGCCCCCAGAACGACGGCTAGAACGCGTCGCGGGTCCGGTATGAACTGCCGGAGAAAGACGACAGTCAGGAATGCGACGCAGATGTTGATGAGGCCAATGGCGAAGGAGGCTCTCATGAGTCCAAGGTTCGGCAGCAACATCAATGGAAAGGCGACCGATCCAATGAGCGCGCCGACATAATCGATCGACATGACATTGGCGATCGAGCGCCTTGTGCCGCTGACCTGTGTCAGGATCCGCGTCAGGAGAGGGATTTCCAGTCCGACAAGCGTTCCGATGGACAGGATGAAACCGAACATCACCGCCTGATAGAGACCCGGCGAAAACGGAAATGCGAAGAAAAGAGCGAGACTGCAGATGCCGCCGACGATCGACAAGGCGATCTCGACATAAATGAAATTGCGGATCAGGTTGCCATGGATGAACTTGCTCAGATACGAGCCAATTCCCATCGCGAACATGAAGAAGCCGATGGTGAGCGAGAACTGGTAGACGCTATTGCCCAGCAGGTAGCTGGAAATCGTGCCGATGATCAGCTCGTAGACGATCCCGCAAAGTGCGACGACAGCGATTGAAAGGAGCAGAACCATGGCCTGCGCAGGCGGCAATTCCTCGTACCGCCTGGCTTCCCCAAGGTCCGTCTCGCTGATGTGGCTGGACAATCGACGCACTCCACAGATGAGCTCTTCCCGCATACATGCATACGGGAAGAGAGGACAATCCGGACGATGGCTTGCCGGTTACTTGCCGCCGAACCGGCCGCCAGAACGGGTGCTGGAACGGGCGTAATTTGAGCGGGACTGTACGTTGCGGTTGGCGAAATGGCCTTGCTGTATGCCCGCCGCGCGCTGATTGCTCAGCAGGTGGCCCATCAGCATGCCCGCCAGAATGCCTGTCCCCATCCCCATTCCGGTGGACGTGCCGGTTCCATCCGAGGCGATCAGGCGCTTGCCGTCGAAGTCCAACTCTAGCGTGAACAGACGTTCCTCGCCGGCATCCTTGACATTATCCTGGTTCGCGTCCGCGAAGCCTTCGAATTTGCTGTCCTTCAGCAGATTGACGCCGACCGGCCCTGTGTGCACCGGCGGCTCGGTATTCATCGCATCGCGCATGAGGCCGGAAAGCGCCTTGAGGTGGTCGTCGGTCACCTTCTGCACATTCTGTTTGGTCATGTGCGTCTGAAAGGTTTGCAGGGACGTCTGGGCGCGATCCAGCACCCTGCCCAGATCGACATTGTTCGCATTGCCGCTGTTGCCCAGAAAGAACCATGCTCCAACTGCGACAACCACCGCGATGGTGATGATATTTCTCATTTTTGAATTCCCCCTTTACCCGGCTGACCGCCGCCGGGACACCAAGCGCGCGACAATAACGATGCCACGAATTTAAGCAATTGCAGAAAGCACCCTGATCAGGAAAGACCGGCAGGAATTCCACGGGATGTGTCGATTTACGTCTGAGCGGGCCGCAGGATCCAGTTGAGCTGGTCGATGCCCGGCTGGTAATAATCCGTCAGCGTGCCGGTGAGCTGAAAGCCCTTTTGCGTCAATCCCTCGGTTGCTCCCGAAGCAAGGTCGGAAGGGATCGCGGCCAATACGAAGCGAGCGCCGTCCTTTCTTGCCGCATCGAGCAGCCTGTCCAGTTCCTCACCCGCATCGTGCGGATCAATTCCGAGCTGATATTCGCGCCAGGTGAGCACGACGCCATCATCGGTTTCCGCTGCCGGGAAGAGGTCGTCGAAGATCAGATTGCCGCTTTGCTCCGCGCCAGCCTGCCGGGACGGTTCCGCGAGTTGCAGGCCAAAGACATACCGCGCCTCGCCCGGCGCGAAATAATCGTCGATCTTCAATTCGAGCACGGCGCCGTTCTTCTGAAACAGCGCCTTCGCGGGAGCGTAAATGTCCTCCCCATCCTCGGTGAAATCGCTGGTCGCCATGAAAAGCTTGCGGATCTTTGCCTTGCGGAGCTGGAAAAGCAGCCCGTCAAGCAGATGCTGTCCAAGGCCCTGACGGCGCTCATCTTCATCGACATAGGTCCAGGACAGCCAGCATACCGCTTCGGCCTCAGGGTCCTGCACCGCGCCGGTCACACCCACGATCCTGCCATTGTCGATCGCGACGAACATTCCTTCCAGGGATTTCTGGAAACTCTCATGCGCATTCTCGGCGTCGTCGTCGTCATGCTGCTCGATTATGGCGACAACATCGTCAATGTCATTTGCGGTCATCGGCCTGACGAAACGCCCCTCCGCGGCGGCCGGATCGTGCTTCGGCTTGTTTCCGAATATCGAAAGTATCATTGAAGGTTGTTCCCCGTTCTTCGGTGCCGCGTAGCTCTTGAGGCGAAACATGGCCATATCGTGTCCGCCAGATCAGCAATTGGAAAAGCCGAATTGCGCTGACGGAGCGGCAGCCGCTTCAAACGCGGGCAGCGGCAAGGCGTTGGCTGAGGTTCGACGCTTGCCCCTTGATCAGCGGAACGGCAAGGGACGCCAGAGCGGGCGCGGTCTGCACACCAAAACCGCCTTGTCCCGCGAACCAGAAAAAGCCTTCATGATTGCGGTCGAACCCGATGACGGGATGGCCGCTGGACGAGAAGGTTCTCAGGCCCGCCCAGCTTCGCTCAACGCGCTCCACGGCGACTGTCGTGTCCGCCTCGAAGCGGTGCAGTCCTTCGGCCAGCGTCATCTCATCTGCAAAGGCGTCGTGCGGCTCGACTTCCTCCTCCTCGGCGCAGGAAACCAGCAGGCTTCCCCCTTCCACCTTCGCATACCAGTCCAGCGGGAACGGTACGGTGAACGGAACCAGCGCGGCTTTGGCAAGCTCGTCCGGTAGCGGAAGAACCGCGATCGTCCGGCGTCTGACGCTAAGCCCGAGCGAGGGCACACCCGCCATGGCAGCGATATTGTCCGCCCAGCCCCCGGCGGCGTTGACGAGGAAGGGAGCGACGAACGTCTCGGTGCCGTTTTCGACATGCCATAGCTCGTCCTTGCGGCTGATCGTCTTTATGTGCCTCTTGAACTCAACGCGCGCGCGATGGCGCCGTGCTTTTCGCAAATAGCCCTGCAGAAGGGCATCGACGTCGATATCGTGGACGTCCGCCTCGTAGGATGCTTCGACGAAACGGTCCGTCCGCAGGATCGGAAACAGCCGCTTTGCCTCCGCCAGATCGACCGGCGCGGTCCCGATCGCTCCCTGCATCTGCTTGCGGTAGGCCGCGAGGCCGTCTTCCCGCACGACCCGAAGCAGACCGCGCGGGGAAAGCAGCGGCGTCGGCCAGAACTGATCGTCCGGATCGTTGAACTGCGGCCGGCTTTCGCGCGACAGGGCGCGGATGGTGTCATTGCCGTAATTGGGCACGAACACCGCCGCCGAGCG
>JBHJOB010000021.1:0-49741 GCA_050330195.1 Rhodomicrobiaceae bacterium
TGGGCTTTCGGTGGATTGCTCCCTCTCCCTCAGGGAGAGGGTTGGGGTGAGGGGATGGGCGCCAGCAATTGGGTTCCATTCCCCTCACCCGGCACTACCTGCCGACCTCTCCCGTTCGTGAACCTTTACGGTGAACGACAAGCGTTCACCTTTGGGAGAGGTGAAGTCGGTCAAGCCTTACATCTTGCACTCGCCGACATAGGCGTCGGAATGATCCTCAAGCGCTGTGCCGATGATCTTGTTGGTGTAGACGTCACCCTCCTTGATCACTTCGCGGACGTAGATGTCCTGGACCGGATGGTGATTGGGCCCGAATTTGAAGTCGCCACGGGTCGAATTGAAGTCGGCTGCCCGCAGCGCCTCGCGGAACGCGTCGGCATCGGTGACGCTAGCCTTCTTCAGCGCCGACAGCATCAGGTTGGCCGTGTCGAAGCCCTGGCTGGCATAAAGCGACGGCAGCCGGTTATATTCGGCCTGGAAGCTTTCGACGAACGCCTTGTTGGCTTCATTGTCGAGATCTTTTGACCATTGCGAGGTGTTCTTGACACCAAGCGCTGCCTCGCCGACAGCCTGCAGAATGCCCTGATCGAACGAGAATGCCGGTCCGACCACGGGAAGTCCGACGCCGGAGCCTGCATATTGCTTCACAAATGCGACGCCCATACCGCCGGGCAGGAAGAAGAACACGCTGTCCGCGCCGGACGCCCGGATCTGCGCAATCTCGGCTGCGTAGTCTGTCTGGCCAAGCTTGGTGTAGATTTCACCAGCAAGTTCGCCCTTGTAGAAGCGCTTGAAACCGGTCAGGGCGTCCTTGCCCGCCGGATAGTTCGGCGCGAGGATGAAGGTCTTCTTCAGGCTGGCGTCATTGGCGTACGCGCCGGCGGCTTCATGCAGGTTGTCGTTCTGCCACGCGACGTTGAAGTAATTCTTGTCACAGCCCTGTCCCGCCAGTTGCGACGGACCGGCATTCGGCGACAGGTAGAATTTGCCCTGCTTCACGGCCGAGGGAACCACCGCCATCGCCAGATTGGAGAAGATGATGCCCGTCAGGATATCCACCTCTTCGCTCTGGATCATCTTGTCGGAAAGCTGCACGGCGACATCAGGCTTGAGCTGATCATCCTCGACGATCAACTCGACATCCTTGTTGTCCGACTGTTTCAGCGCCAGCATGAAGCCGTCGCGCACGTCGATACCGAGACTGGCGCCCGGACCCGACAGCGTGGTGATCATGCCAACTTTCACCGGCTCGGCCTGTGCGGCCCCCGCCAGCATCAGCGCGGCGAGCGCTGCAATGCCCGTCATGGATTTCATCATATGCTCCTCTCCCGTTTTCCTTGTCAGTCCTGAAACCGTTCGCGGCTGAAGAGCCGCCTCACATCTTTCTACACGCTTAGTCTTGCAGTGCTAAGGGGTTATCGGCAAAACGCTTTTCACCCTTCGTGGTAATTTCGTCTCACGGCGTTGTGTCCCCGCGCAGCCGGAAGCGCTGGATCTTGCCGGTCTGCGTTTTCGGGAGTGCGTCAATGAAGACGATCGAACGCGGATATTTGAACGGCGCGATGGTCGCTTTCACATGCTCCTGAAGGCGCTTGACTGTTTCGTCCGACGGCTCCGCCCCTTCGGCAAGCACGACATGCGCCTCGACGATCTGGCCGCGCTCTTCATCGGGCACGCCGATCACCGCGCATTCGCTCACATCCGCATGGGCCAGCAGCGCCGCCTCGACCTCCGGCCCGGCGATGTTGTAGCCCGATGAGATGATCATGTCGTCGTTGCGGGCGGCGAAATGGAAATACCCCTTCTCGTCCTGCCAGAAGCTGTCCCCGGTCAGGTTCCAGCCGTCGCGCACATATTTCGTTTGGCGTTCGTCGGCGAGATAGCGGCATCCGGTCGGGCCGCGCACGGCGAGACGTCCGATCTCGCCCTGTTTCACCTCGCGCATGTCCGGTTCGACGATCCTTGCCTCGTAGCTGCCGACCGGCTTGCCGGTGCAGGCGGGATGTGAGTCGCCGAAACGGTTGGAGATGAAGATGTGCAGCATTTCGGTTGCGCCGATGCCGTCGAGGATCGGCTTGCCGGTTTTCTGCGTCCACGCCTCGTAGACCGGGGCGGGCAGCGTTTCGCCAGCCGAGACGGCGGCGCGGAGGGAGGACAGGTCCGCGCCTTCATCCATTGCGGCGAGCATGGCCCGATAGGCGGTCGGGGCAGTGAAGCAGATGGTCGCCTTGTAGGTCTCGATGATCTCGATCATGTTCGGCGGCGACGCGTTTTCCAGCAGCGTGGCGGCCGCGCCGAAGCGCAAGGGGAAGATCGCGAGACCCCCAAGGCCGAAGGTGAAGGCCAGCGGCGGCGAGCCGACGAACACATCGTCTGGCGTGACGTTCAGCACTTCCTTTGCGTAGCCATCCGCGATGATCAGCAGGTCGCGGTGAAAATGCATCGTGGCTTTTGGCTCGCCCGTCGTGCCGGAGGTGAAGCCGAGCAGGGCGACGTCGTCGCGCCCGGTTCTGACTGCGTCGAAAGTGACCGGCTTGTTCAGCGCGATGCGGTCAAGCTCGGCGTCGTGATTGGCGGTGCCGTCGAAGCCGATGACCTTTTGCAGATGCTCGCTCGTCTTGGCGCAGGCGACCATTTCGTCCATCAGCCGCGTATCGCACAGGGCCAGCGAAATCCGCGCCTTGTCGACGATCTTGCCGAGTTCGCCAGCGCGCAGCATCGGCATGGTGTTGACGACGACCGCGCCGGCCTTGGTCGCGCCGAGCCAGCAGGCGACCATGGCGGGGTTGTTGGCCGAGCGGATCAGGATGCGGTTGCCCGGCTTGACGCCGTAATCCTCGGTGAGCACGTGGGCGATGCGGTTGGTCCAGTCCGCCAGTTCCTTGTAGGTGCGGCGGCGTCCATTGCCGATAAGGGCGGTGCGGTCACCGAAACCGCGCTCGACAAGACGGTCGGTCAGTTCCACCGCGGCGTTCAGGTAGTCCGGATAATCGAAGCCTTCGAGCAGGAAATCCGGCCACTGATCGGCAGGCGGAAGATTGTCGCGCGCGAATGTGTCCGTATGGGCGGACGGACCATGCGCGCCGCGGACCGGCTCGCTCTTCGTCCAGAGCTTGTTAGGCGACAGAAGTTTCTCGAACATCGCTTCAACCCACAATCGTTCAGTCTGCGCACACGTGCCCTGCCGGGGAAGCAGCCGTCAGTTCCCCTCGAAAACCGGCTTCTGTTTCGCGGCGAATGCCTCATAGGCGCGGCGGAAATCTTTCGTCTGCATGCAGATCGCCTGCGCCTGCGCCTCGGCCTCGATGGCCTGTCCGATGCTCATGTTCCATTCCTGTTCGAGCATCGTCTTTGTCATCATGTGGCCGAATGCCGGCCCCTCCACGATGCGGCGGGCCAGTGCCAGCGCATCCTCGTCCAGCGCGCCGGGCGCAACGAGCCTGTTGAAGAACCCCCAGCGCTCGCCTTCCTCGGCGCTCATCGTGCGGCCGGTATAGAGCAGCTCCGCCGCGCGCCCCTGTCCAATGATCCGGGGCAGCATGGCGCACGCCCCCATGTCGCAACCGGCGAGCCCGACGCGGGTGAACAGAAACGCCGTCTTCGTCTCCGGCGTGCCGATGCGCATGTCCGAGGCCATCGCAATGGCCGCGCCTGCGCCCGCGCAAACGCCGTCAATCGCCGCGATCACCGGCTTGCCGGAGCCGAGCATCGCCTTGATCAGATCGCCGGTCATGCGCGTGAAGGCGAGCAGTCCTTTCATGTCGCGGTCGAGAAGCGGCTTGATGATCTCATGCACATCGCCGCCGGAGCAGAAATTGCCGCCATTCGAGCCGAAGACCACGGCCTTGACGTCGTCGGCATGCGCAAGGCTGCGGAACCAGTCGCGCAGTTCGGCATAGCTCTCGAAGGTCAGCGGGTTTTTGCGTTCCGGCCGGTCGAGCGACAGCGTTGCGATGCCATCCGCGATGCGGCAGCGGAAATGCTTCGGCGTGATATCCTGCATCCGGGTCATGGTTGCGCCCTCCTCCGGTTTTCAAGCTGCGCCGAGATCCTGCCGAGATGCGCAACCAGGGTCGTGGCCTCTCCGGGTTCGACGCCGCCAAGCAGTTCATCGACCCAGCCCTTGTGCGTCGCCGCCATTGCCTCGAAATCCTCAAGGCCCTTCTGCGTCAGCCGCACGACCATCGCCCGCCGGTCGCCCTCGACGGGAACGCGCACCATCAGCCCTTCTCCGACAAGCCGCTCGACGATGCCGGTCACATTGCCGTTCGAAACCTTCAGCACGCCGGACAACTCGCTCATCCGCAACCCTGTCTCGGCACGGTAGAGCGCGGCCATCACATCGAAGCGCGGAAGCGTCGTATCGAACTCCGTGCGCAGCCTTTCGCGCAACTCGCCTTCCATGATCCGCGAAACCTTGAGGATCTTGAGCCAGAGGCGCAGCCGCTCCTTGTCCGTATCGGGAGCAATCTCGGTTGGCCTGCTGTCGCGCCGTATCTTCCGGTTCTCCGGGGGCATGGCGCTCATATCTCGCCTCCCGAGATCGAGATGGCCTGCCCCGTCACCGAGCGCGAAGCGTCGTCGCACAGCCAGAGCACGCTTTCGGCGATTTCCTCCGGCTGGATGAAGCGGCCTTGCGGATTGTGCTGCTTCAGGATCGCTTCGGCTTCGGCGCGGGAGCGTCCGGTCTTGCGCATGATGTTTTCGATCGAGCTTTGCAGCATCGGCGTTTCCGTGAAGCCGGGGCAGATCGCGTTGGCCGTTACGCCGCTGCCCGCCAGTTCCGTCGCGAGCGCGCGGGTCAAGCCGATGACGCCATGCTTGGCCGCACAGTAGGCGCTGACATAAGGGTATCCCTTCAGCCCAGCGGTCGAAGCGATGGCGATCAGCCGCCCCCAGCGCGCCTCCAGCATGGACGGCAGCCCCGCTTGCCAGACATTGAAAACGCCGCTCAGATTGACGGAAAGCATGGCGTCGAGGTCGTCCGCATCCATCTTGAGGAACGGCTTGCTCGCTGCCGCACCCGCATTGGCGACGACGATGCCGACCGGGCCGCGCAAGCGTGCCGCCTCCTCGAACATCGCGGCAACGGAGCGCGTGTCCGTTACGTCGCCGCAAACATGACCGATGGCCGGATGCCGTGACGCCGTCTCTACAAGCGGCGCATTACGGCGTCCACAGACGGTCACGGCAGCGCCTGCCCCCGCGAGCGCAAGTGCGATCCGCGCGCCGACGCCTGTCCCGCCGCCGGTCACGAGTGCATGTTTTCCCGTCAGCATCGGCATGGCTAGACTTTCCCCGTCGTCTGTTCGGAGCGCTCGGCAAGACGCCACATCTGGTCGCGGCCCGCGAGATAGGGATCGGGCCATCTTTCCGCGCGGTCGCCCAGCGCGGCGGCGGCGTGCAGCGTCCAGTATGGATTGGCCAGATGCGGGCGGGCGAGGCAGACGAGATCGGCGCGGCCCGCCATCAGGATCGAGTTCACATGGTCGGGTTCGTAGATGTTGCCGACGGCCATGGTCGCCATGCCGGTTTCGTTGCGGATACGGTCGGAAAACGGCGTCTGGAACATGCGGCTATAGACGGGACGCGCACGGATCGAAGTCTGCCCGGCGGAGACGTCGCAGATATCGACGCCGGCCGCCTGCAGCATCCGCGCGATCTCGACCGCTTCCTCCGGCGTCACGCCGTCCTCGCCGACCCAGTCATTGGCGGAAATGCGGATCGAAATCGGCTTGTCCTCCGGCCAGACTTCGCGGACGGCGCGGAACACCTCCAGCGGGAAGCGCATCCGGTTCTCAAGGCTCCCGCCGTATCCGTCCACGCGATTATTCGTTAGCGGAGTGATGTAGGAGGACAGCAGATAGCCATGCGCGGCGTGCAGCTCGATCATGTCGAAGCCCGCGCGCTCCGCCATCCGTGCGGCGGCGACGAACTGATCGCGCACCATGTCCATATCGGCGCGGTCCATCGCCTTAGGTGTCTGGTTGCGCGGCGACCACGGGACATCGGAGGCTGACAGGATCGGCCAGTTGCCGTCCTCAAGCGGGGCGTCCATCTCCTCCCAGCCGAGTTGCGTGGAGCCTTTCGTGCCGGAATGGCCTATCTGCAAGCAGATCTTTGCCTCGGTTTCGTCATGCACGAAATCGACGATGCGCCGCCATGCGGCTTCATGCTCGGGTGCATAGGTTCCCGGACAGCCCGGCGTGATCCGCCCTTCCGGCGAGACGCAGGTCATTTCAGTATAGACGAGCCCCGCGCCGCCCTTGGCCCGCTCGGCGTAATGAACGAGATGCCAGTCCGTCGGGCAGCCTTCGACGGCCTTATACTGCGCCATGGGTGAGACGACGATCCGGTTCTTGAGATGCATTCCGCGCAACGAGAATGGCGCAAACATCGGCGGGCGCAACGGCGCGTCCTGCGCGGCGCCTGCCTGCGTCTGGAACCAGCGTTCGGCGCTTTCAAGCCAGACGGGATCACGCAGCCGCAGGTTCTCGTGGGAAATACGCTGCGAGCGGGTCAGCAGCGAATAGTTGAACTGCACCGGTTCGAGATGGAAATAGCGCTCGACCTCCTCGAACCATTCCACGGAATTGCGCGCCGCCGATTGCAGCCGGAGGACTTCCAACCGCCGCTGGTCCTCGTACTTTGCAAAAGCGTCCGCAAGGGTCGGCTCGGAATGCAGATCATCCGCCAGCGCGATGGCGCTTTCCAGCGCAAGCTTGGTGCCCGAACCGATGGAGAAATGCGCCGTGGCCGCGGCGTCGCCCATCAGCACGATGTTGCCGTGCGACCAGTTCTCGCACAGCACGCGGGGGAAGTTCAGCCAGGCGGAGCCGCGCAGATGGCTCGCATTTGACATGAGGCTATGTCCGCCCAGATGTCGCGCAAAAATCCGCTCGCAGGTCGCCACCGATTCGTCGCGGCTCATGTCGCCGAAGCCGTGGCCGTTCCACGTCTCTTCGCTGCACTCGACGATGAAGGTCGCCGTGTCTTCGTCGAACTGGTAGGCGTGCGCCCAGACCCAACCGAGATCGGTTTCCTCGAAGATGAAGGTGAACGCGTCGTTGAATTTCTGATGTGTGCCGAGCCAGACGAACTTGCATTTGCGGATGTCGATGTCCGGCCTGAAATGGTCGGCGAAGGCGGCGCGTGTCTTCGAGTTCAGCCCGTCGGACGCCACGACAAGATCGTAGCGCGCTGCATAGCCGGCGGCGTCCTCGACTTCGGTCTCGAAGACCAGCTCGACGCCGAGTTCGCGCGCACGCTGCTGCAGGATGATGAGAAGCTGCCGACGCCCGATGCCGCAAAAACCGTGGCCTGTGGAGACGGTCGTCGCGCCTTTGAAATGGACCGCGATGTCGTCCCAATAGGCGAAATGCGCGCGGATGGCGTCGGCGCTTTTCGGATCGTTGGCGGCGAGATTGTCGAGCGTTTCGTCGGAGAGCACCACGCCCCAGCCGAATGTATCGTCGTGCCGGTTGCGCTCGATCACGGCGACCTCATGCGCCGGATCGCGCAGCTTCATCGAGATTGCAAAATAGAGCCCTGCCGGGCCGCCGCCGAGGCACGCGATACGCAAAGGTCTGCTCCCGAATGAGAGATCTGAGGCGAAGAGCAGCGTAGGCAGAGCAAAAATATATTTCAAGCCTAAAAATTTTGAAGTTGAAATATTGCCTATTCCGGCATCACCTGCGCTATAGTTCTGTGCAAAGCTGAATGAAAAGAGGAAAGCCGATGGCTGATCGGAAAGGTGAGGAAACCCACGGCGCAACGCCGGAACAGGCGCGCGCGAAACCTCCCGAGCTGACCTGGGAAGACCCGTTCCTGCTCGATGAGCAACTCACCGACGAAGAGCGCATGATCCGCGATGCGGCGCACGCTTATGCTGGCGACAAGCTGGCGAGTCGCGTGATCGAGGCTAACCGCAAGGAAATCTTCCACCGCGAGATCATGACCGAGATGGGCGAGCTGGGCTTTCTCGGCTCGACCATACCGGAAGCCTATGGCGGGGCGGGCGTGAACTACGTGTCCTACGGTCTGGTCGCGCGCGAGGTGGAACGGGTCGACAGCGGCTATCGTTCGGCGATGTCGGTGCAGTCCTCGCTCGTCATGCATCCGATCTTCGCCTATGGCACCGAGGAGCAGCGTCGGAAATATCTGCCCAAGCTGGCGAGCGGCGAATGGGTCGGC
Source organism: Rhodomicrobiaceae bacterium (assembly GCA_050330195.1). Lineage (GTDB taxonomy): Bacteria > Pseudomonadota > Alphaproteobacteria > Rhizobiales > Rhodomicrobiaceae > JAHQVI01. The sequence continues at coordinate 8,194 of JBHJOB010000021.1, forward strand.
TGTTTCGGCCTGACCGAGCCTGATCACGGCTCCGATCCCGGCGGGATGATCACGCGGGCGAAAAAAGTCGATGGCGGCTACCTGATCTCGGGCGCGAAGAACTGGATCACCAACTCGCCGATTGCGGATGTATTCGTCGTCTGGGCTAAGTCCGATGCGCATGACGGCAAGATCAAGGGCTTCGTGCTCGAAAAGGGCATGAAGGGTCTGGCCGCGCCGAAGATCGAAGGCAAGTTCTCGCTGCGCGCCTCTACGACCGGCATGATCCAGATGGATGAGGTTTCCGTCGGCGAGGATGCGCTGCTGCCGAATGTGTCGGGATTGGCCGGGCCGTTCGGCTGCCTGAATCGCGCGCGTTACGGCATTTCATGGGGCGCGATGGGCGCGGCGGAGTTCTGCTGGCACGCGGCGCGAAATTACACGCTGGAGCGCAAGCAGTTCGGCAAGCCGCTCGCCGCGACCCAGCTCATCCAGAAGAAGCTTGCCGACATGCAGACCGAAATCGCGCTCGGCCTGCAAGGCGCGCTCCGGCTTGGCAGGCTGATGGACGAGCACCGCGCGCCGGCCGAGCTGATCTCGCTGATGAAGCGCAACAATTGCGGCAAGGCGCTCGACATTGCCCGCCAGTCCCGCGACATGCATGGCGGCAACGGCGTGTCGGACGAATATGGCGTGATCCGTCACGTGATGAATCTGGAAGCTGTCAACACCTATGAGGGCACGCATGACGTCCATGCGCTGATCCTCGGGCGCGCGCAAACGGGGCTGCAGGCATTTCAATGATTATCGATTGGGACAAGGCTTACGACAATCGCGGCCATGCGGGCCACGACTTCGCGGAGGCGTTTTTCGCGAAGGCGCTGGAGCAGGCGGCAAGCTTCCGTGATGCGATGACGGCAAAGGGCAGGGCGCAGCTCGACCTTGCCTATGGCGATGCGCCGCGCGAGAAGCTGGACCTGTTCCTGCCGGAGGGGACGCCGAAAGGGCTGGCGGTCTTCGTGCATGGCGGCTTCTGGCGCGTTTTCGACAAGTCGCAATGGTCGCACTTCATGGCAGGACCGCTTGCGCGTGGCTGGGCGGTCGCCGTGCCGAGCTATACGCTTGCGCCGGAGGTCAGGGTTTCGCAGATCACGCAGCAGGTTGCCCGCGCGGTTGCGTTCGCTGCTGCCCGCGTCGCCGGTCCGCTCCGGCTGGCCGGACATTCGGCGGGCGGCCATCTCGTTTCCCGCATGATTTGCCGGGACATCGGGCTTGCGCCGGAGGTTGCCTCGCGAATCGAACATGTGATCTCGATAAGCGGCATTCACGATCTCAGGCCGATGCTTCGGGTGGCGCTCAACGAGACTTTCGGTTTTGACGAGGAGGAGGCGATCGCCGAAAGCCCGGTCCTCCACTCTCCGGTCGAAGGCGCATCGCTGACCTGCTGGGTGGGCGGCGCGGAACTGCCCGAATTTCTCCGGCAGAATGATCTGCTCGCCAATATCTGGACCGGGCTCGGCGCATCGACCCGCTCCATTCATGCGCCGGGCCGGAACCATTTCACTGTCCTCGAAGAGCTGACAGATGCGGACTCGGACCTGACGAAGGAAATCGCACCCTGACGCCGCGAAGTTGATATTGCCCGCGAATTCCTGCAATCTTTGACGAGATTGAACTCCGGCGCGCCAGATGCCGCCCTGTATTCATAAGGCCAGATTCCCATGAAAACACTGTTCGTGCTCATGAAATGCGCTCTTGGCAAGGCGGAAGAGGTTGGCAACGCGATCGTCGACCTCGGTATCGAAGGCGTCGAGGTCTATTCCATCACCGGGCCATATGATCTGCTGGTGAAGGCGCATTTCGCCGATGTGGAGGAGATTGCCGACACGGTGCAGGACAAGCTGCACCGCGTTCCCGGCGTGCTTGACACGAACACCTTCGTGTCGTTCCGCATGTACGGGCATTACAGCGTGTTTTGATCAGCCGATCAGCGCTCTGGCGTGGTGGTCGAAATGATCGGCCATGAAGGTCGCCATGAAGAAGTAGCTGTGGTCGTAGCCCGGCTGCATCCGCAGGGTCAGCGGATGGCTTGCCGCCTGACAGGCGTCCGCCAGAAGCTCCGGCTTTAGCTGCTGCTCAAGAAACTGATCATCCGTCCCCTGATCGACAAGCAGCGGCAGACGCTCCTGTGCGCCCGGAATGAGCGCGCATGTGTCATATTCCGCCCATGCCGCCCGGTCGCTTCCCAGATAGCCGCCGAGCGCCTTCTCGCCCCACGGCGCCTGGCTCGGCGCGACAATCGGCGCAAAGGCGGAAACCGATTTGAAGCGTCCGGGATTCTTCAGCGCGATCGTCAGCGCGCCATGCCCGCCCATCGAATGGCCGAAAATGCCCTGCCGCGTCATGTCGAGCGGGAACGCTCCGCGAACAACCTCCGGCAGTTCCTTGGTGATGTAGTCGTACATCCTGTAATGATCGGCCCACGGCGCTTGAGTCGCGTTGACGTAGAATCCCGCTCCAAGACCGAAATCGTAAGCGCCTGCCGGATCGTCGGGCACGCCGTCGCCGCGAGGGCTCGTATCGGGCGCAAGCACCGCGATGCCATGCTCTGCCGCGAATTGTTGTGCGCCTGCCTTGGTGACGAAATTTTCGTCCGTGCAGGTGAGGCCCGAAAGCCAGGTCAAGAGCGGCACGGCGCCGGACTGAGCCTGCGGTGGCAGGAACAAGGAGAATGTCATGGGGCATCGGCAAGCCGTCGAAGCATGGCGGTAACGCAATTGCCTGCCGCCGAAGCATTTGTTTTCGCCGAGCTTTTCCAGAGACATGATGTGTCCTCTTGCTTGTTCGATTGTGCAACGCGCTGGCGGTATGGTGCATGTCTTCCGGAGCCAGCGTCAAGCGGCATAAGGGAAATAGCCTTTGTCGCAAAAAAACCGCCGCAATTGGCGGCGGATCGAGAAATGGACGTCAGGGGGAGGAAAAGGCGATTTCTAGAGACCGCCGAAGAGATAGATAAGCAGAATGACCGGGATGGGAACTCCTACGGCCCACAAGAGAATGCCGCGCATGTTTATCTCCAGCAGTTATTGGCAACTATCGACGGAAGGAACCCCAAAACGGGCAAATGGTTCCGCGCGCTCACTTGCGTGAAATGATGAATGGTCTCCTGAAGAAATCGCTTCAATTCAGCGTCGGCCGATGAAAGTTGATTCACCGTGTTTTTTTATCACGTCCGGCCGAATTCGGCGTGTAGGCAGGCTCATGCAAGCTTCGTTAAAGAAAGGCGGCTATGATCGGGAGAAATGACCGGTTTGCGAAGCCATGCTGAATACAGCCATCAATGCCCCGGAACTGGACACACTTTCTCTTTCCAGAATTCCTCTTTTCGCAAAACTTTCACGACCGCAAATATCCAGCTTACGCCGCTTGCTGCATTGCAGTTTTTTTTCCGAAGGCGAGGTCATCGTCCAGGAAGGCACGATCACGCGGAACCGGATATTCATCATCGTCGAGGGCGAGGTTTCCCTGCTCAAGACGGGATACAGCCCGCTCACGCACGAGCCGCTCGAATATGAAATTGAGAAGCGCGGCAAAGGCGATGTTTTCGGTGCGATGTCCGTGCTCGACGGCAAGCCGGTCGCGGTAACGGTCAGGGCAAAGACGCCGGTCACGATTGCGGTGCTCAATCTCAAGCCCTACCGGCGCAACGCCATGTGCCGCAAAATCCGCAATATCCTGATCGCCGAATTGCGCGCCTCGTTGTCGAACTACGTCCGTAACGCGATCGAGCACAAGGCGGACAGCCTGCGTCAGGAAGCGGAATTTTCGCGCTACCGGAGCGCGGTCGGCGGCATCGTGATCGCGGCCCTGTCGCTGCTTTCGGTCTATACGCTGGCGCTGCGCGTGCTGCCGAGCTTCGAAACCTACCTGAACGTCAATTTCGCGCTCAGTCCGTTCATCATCGTCTTCTTCGCCGCGATATTCTTTCCGGTGATCCTGCGGAGCGGATTCCCGCCGGCCTTTTTCGGGCTTCGGCTGGACAACTGGCGGTCGGCGCTCCTGCTCTCGGGAACCACGTCGCTGGCTTTCATCCTCGTCGGGGCGCTGCTCAAGTGGTTCGTCATTCAGACGACGCCCGCCCTGGCCGGCACGCCTGTCATCCATCTGCCCGAGGTGAAGGTCGCCAACGTGGCGGCGGCGACGCTCACCTCGCCGCTCTACTGGTTTGCGATCAGCATCTATCTGTTCCTGACGCCCGTACAGGAGTTCGTTGCGCGTTGCGGGATTCAGGCGCCGCTCTATGCATTCCTGCAGGGCGAGGAGTGGCGGCGGCGCGTCTGGGCAATTCTCGTGTCCAATCTGGTCTTCTCGGCGGCCCACGCGCATATAAGTCCGCAATTCGCGATCGCGGCCTTCATTCCGGGCCTGTTCTGGGGCTGGATCTTCGCGCGCACCAATTCGCTGCTTGCCGTGTCGGTTTCACATTTCATGATCGGCGGGGCAGGGATCTTCCTGTTCGATGTCGAGGCGTTCTTCGAAAAGGCGTTGTAGAAAGGGCGTTGTAGAAAGGGCTAGACAGGGGCCTTTTTCAGCTCAAGACGCCGGGTGAGCCTTTTTCGCGGCCGTTTCAGCCATTTGCGGCTGACGAGCGGAAACAGGATGATCTCCGCGCTCTCCGACGGCGTGACGACAGGGGGCTGCCAGGGCGCCGGCCTCTCGCCATTTTCGACAAGCTGCACGCAAGCGGCAGCGATCCGCTCATGGCGTAGATCGACAATCCTACCCATTGTCTTCGCATCCTGTGAGGAATTTGCGCCCAATCGGGAAGGACCGCCCTGGGCTGGCTCGTTGCTGGCCTTCAAGTAATTTGACGGCTCACGGCTAAAGAAAAGTTAAGGCCGCAAAGAAGTTTCGGCATTTTTCGAAGATTTATTCCGGCTTAACGAATTCGTCCAGAAAATGGCGGCCTTCGCGGTCCTCGACCTCGATGACCCACATATCCGTGTCGAATTCCGCCTGCCGGGCGAGATAGGCGTCGGCGGCGCTTTCATCTGCCGTCTCACCCTTGAGCGCATGCGTCCACTGTCTTTCGCCGGGTTCCTCCAGCATCGTGAGTGCAGGGCGCAGCACGCAGGCCGAGCCGTCGAGCCGGTTGATCTTGATGAAGATTGCGCCTGCATCGGCGTCGCCGCGCCGGGTGATCATGGCGGAGACCGGGATCGCGCCGAGACGCCGGACATAGGCGCTGACCCATATGCTCGCTTTGAGGCGCAAGGCGCGTGCTCCCGCAACGTTATAATGAAAATGCCGCCGCCAGACATATGCATCCGGCGGCGGCTGATCAGGGGGTCTAGACGCCGGCTTCGACAACAAATTTCGTGCGCAGGAAGGCGTCCAGCCCTTCGATACCGCCTTCCGAACCGAAGCCGGATTCATTCACGCCGCCGAAGGGCGTCTCGGGCGTGGACACGAACGGGCTGTTGACGCCGACCAGACCGGCATCGAGCGCATCGGACACCCTGTTCGCCTTACCGGCATCGCTCGTGAACACATAGGACGCCAGACCGAGCGGCAGGCTGTTGGCCCGCTCGATGACCTCATCGAAACTGTCGAAATGCGTGACAGGGGCCAGCGGTCCGAACGGCTCCTCGCTCATGATCTTCGCGCTGTCGGGCACATCCGAGAGAACCGTCGGAGCATAGAAATAGCCGCGATTGCCGAGGCGCTCGCCGCCGGTGGTCACCGTCGCGCCATGCGATTTCGCGTCGGAGACGAACTCCTCCATGACGTCGAGACGGCGCGGCGCAACAAGCGGTCCCATCGCGACGCCGTCCTCCAGACCGTTGCCGACCTTGAGCGATTTCGCCAGATCGGTCAGGCCGGCGACAAAATCCTTGTAGACCTTGTCCTGCACGAAGAAGCGCGTCGGCGAGATGCAGACCTGTCCGGAATTGCGGTATTTGAAAGCGCCCATCATCTTGACCGCGCGGCCCACATCGGCGTCGTCGAACACGATGACCGGCGCGTGGCCGCCGAGTTCCATCGTCGTGCGTTTGACCGTATCGGCGGCCAGCTTGATCAGGTGCTTGCCAACCGGCACGCTGCCGGTGAAGGAGAGTTTGCGCGGGATGTAGGAGCCGAGAATGTGCTCCGAGACTTCGCTGGGGACGCCGAATACGACGTTAAGCGCGCCGGCCGGAAGCCCAGCTTCCTGAAAACAGCGTGCAATCGCGACGGCCGTGCCCGGCGTTTCCTCGCTCGGCTTGATGATGATCGAGCAGCCGGCGCCGAGCGCGCCCGCGACCTTGCGGATCACGTTGACGCCGGGGAAGTTCCACGCAACGAAAGCGCAGGTCGGGCCTACAGGCTCCTTCGTGACCATCTGCCGGACGCCGGGATTGCGTGACGGCACGATACGGCCATAGGCGCGCTTGCCTTCCTCGGCGTACCAGCGCGTTGCGTCGATGACGAACTGGATCTCGCCTTTCGACTCCGCCGGCGGCTTGCCCATCTCCATCGTCAGAATGCGGGCGATGGCGTCGTGGCGCTCCTCCATCAGGCGCGCGGCTTTCTCCATGACGGTCTGCCGCTGGAGCGCGGTTCGCCCGCGCCATTCCTTGAAGCCGGTAACGGACGCCTGCAAGGCCTGATCGAGGTCGCTCGCCGAGGCGTGCGGGACTTCGCCCAGCGTTTCCTCGGTTGCCGGGTTGATGACGGCTTCGGTCTTGCCTTCGCTTCCCTGGCGGAATTCGCCCGCAATCAGCAGCTCAAGTTTTTCATAGGACATGGGGATCGTGTTTTCCTCTCGCTGTGTCATGTTTGATGGGACGGGGTGGGCTTTGCGCACACATTGCGTCAGCCATCCTGTAGAATCCCGTCAAAGTCAATTTTTGCAACTGGCGTATGGGCGTCAGTGTCTTGCAACGGCCCGGACGGCGGCGAGCGCCAGAATGGCGGACAGAACAGCGCTGTAACCGGCAAGCGATATGCCGAGGATCCGTAGGGGCGCTTCATCGCAGCGGACAACCTGGCTCTCGGAAAGGCTCCTGAGCAGGTCCGCCGGATTGGTTGCAAGCGCGCCCATGCCCGAGCAGTCCGACGGGCCGGCCCACCAGCCCCATTCGACGCCGGAGTGGTAGACGCCAAGTCCGGCGTTGACGACGAAAGCCAACGCAAGCAGGGCGAGGATGGCGCGGCTCCATCGCGGCCTGCCGCTGACCAGCGCGAAGGCAAGCAGCCCAAGCGGGACCGCCGCGTAGTAGGCGATGCGCTGATCAAGGCATAGCGGGCAGGGACGGATGCCGCCGATGTGTTCGATGGCCAGTGCGCCCGCCAGAGCGAGAAAGCTCAGCACCGCGATCGTGACGCCGACATCTTCGAAGCCCAGTCCGAACCGGCTCCGGCTCGTGGCGATGACTCTATAATCCATAGCGCAAAATGACGAATCCGCCGATGCCGGCAATGGCCGCGCCGGCCGTTAGCAACTCAAGCCGCCTCTCGATAAAGTTCCGGATCGGCTCGCCATAGATATATAAGAGCGTGGAAAGCAGAAAGAAACGTCCCCCCCGTCCGATTGCCGAAAGCAGAATGAACAGGCCGAGATCATAGGCGGCAAGTCCGCTCGCAATGGTGAAGACCTTGTAGGGGATCGGCGTAAAACCGGCGAGCAGGATGATCAGAATGCCCCATTCGGCGTAAAGCTGGCGGAAATTCTCGACCTTGTGCTGCAGATTGTACAGCTCTATGACCCAGATGCCGACACTTTCATACAGGAACGAACCGATCGCATAACCCAATACGCCGCCGGCAACCGACGCTATCGTGCAGATGGCGGCAATCTCGAAGGCAGCCCGCCGATTGGCAAGCACCATCGGGATGAGAAGCACATCCGGAGGGATCGGAAAGAACGAACTTTCCGAAAAGGATACGCCGGCAAGCGCCCAGCGCGCATTACGCCGGGCAGCGAAAGACATCGTCCAGTTGTACAGCGATCTGAGCATGGATTTCTGTTAGAGCCGGGGGCGGTGCTTGTCCATCGCTTTAGCGCGACAGTGACCGCTAAATTTTGCGAAAATCAGCAAAAAGTGAACGTGCGGATGGCTTTATTGATCGCGGGGCACTGAAGCTGTGCTGTTTGCGCATGTCTGGCGGGCAAAATTTAATATATCATCCGGTCGGGTGATGCATGATTTTCCAACCCCCCGGTGCTCATGATAATAATCTGAAGCTTTTTACATTCTCTGGCGGCCATCGAATTCCTCCAGCCGCTAAATTTTCTGCCTGATTGGAGAAGTACATATGCGGCTGACCATTCTCGGCTGTGGCGACGCATTCAACTCCGGCGGCCGGTTTTCGAGTTCATATCTACTTGAAGGCGGCCAGACGCGTTTCATGCTTGATTGCGGACCATCGGCGCTGCCGGCTCTCAAGCGCGCGTCGATCGATCCGAATGCCATACCGCTCATCTTTATCAGCCACCTTCATGGCGACCATATTGCCGGCCTGCCGTTTCTCGTGCTCGACGGGATGTTTCAGGGCAGACGCGAAGCGCCGCTGACGATGATCGGTCCGCCGGGCCTGGAAGCCAGATATCGGCTGGCATGCGAGGTGTTCTACCCGCGCTTTCTCGACATGCCGCGGCCTTTCCCGCTGAATTTCGTCGAAATCGAAAGGGATGTCAGACGCGAATTCGACGGGATAGGCGTCACGCCGCTCGAAATGGAGCATTTTTCCGGCGCTCCGGCCTTTGCCTTCCGGTTCGAAGTGGACGACAGGCTTTTCGCATTTTCCGGGGACACCGGCTGGACGGAGAACGTCGTCCATGCCGGCAAGGACGCGGATCTCTATCTCATCGAGTGCTGCCATTATGACCTCCAACTGCCGATGCATCTGGACTATCTGACGATTTCGCAAAATGCCGACCGGATAGGCGCAAAGAAGCTGCTGCTGACCCATATGTGCGAAAGCATGCTGGCGCGTCTGGCCGATGTGGACCGGTCGCGCTTCATGCTGGCCGAAGATGGAATGGTCGTCGATATCTGAGCGATGAAACTTGTCACCCGGAAGTCCGATGCGGTGGAGCTTGCCGCATTTGCCCGCAGGATCGAAGCCTGCCGTCTGTGCAGGGACGCGCCGCGAGGCAAGCCCCTGCCGCATGAGCCGCGCCCGGTTCTGCGTATCAGCGCGACGGCGCGGATCTGTATTTGCGGGCAAGCGCCGGGCACGCGCGTTCACGCATCGGGCGCGCCGTTCACCGACCCCTCGGGCGACCGTTTGCGGGACTGGATGGGCGTCAGCGAAGCTGAATTCTATGATCAGAGCCGCATTGCGATCGTGCCGATGGGGTTCTGCTTTCCGGGGCTCGATGAAAAAGGGAGCGATCTGCCGCCGCGAAAGGAATGCGCCCCGGCCTGGCGCGCGCCGCTGTTCGAGCTGATGCCGCAATTCGAGTTGATCCTGCTGGTCGGACAATATGCCCAGCGCTGGCATCTCGGCAGCCGTGCAAGGCGCACGCTGACGGAGACGGTGGGGAACTGGCGCGCTTATGCGCAGGAGCCAGGGCCGACATTGCTTCCCCTGCCGCATCCGTCATGGCGGAACAATGCCTGGATCAAGCGCAATCCGTGGTTCGGCGCGGAGATGCTGCCCTATCTGCGCAAGCAGGTCCGGCAGTTGCTATGATGCGATTTAACCCCATACGCGCCAACATAAACAATAAGCAATTGTAGGGTGGGTCGAGCCCTCGCGAGACCCATCGCATTGCAGGCGGCGGGTTTCCCTTCGCTCTACACACCCTACAGAACCAATGTTAGCGCGCAGGCAGGATTAACGGCCCTACCGGCATTTAGAAAAAAAATCTCAAAAATCTGGAAAATCGGGCCGCATCGCGCTATTGTCCGCCGTCATAGCACAGACAACAGAAATATTTCCTAATCAGGTGTTAGATGCCCGACGCCGTCGACCTCAAGATTCTGAGCATTTTGCAACATGACTGCACTATCTCCGTCGCCGATATTGCCAAAGAGGTGGGCCTTTCCACGACGCCCTGCTGGCGCCGAATCCAGAAGCTGGAGCAGGAAGGCGTCATCCAGTCGCGTGTCGCGTTGCTGAATCCGAAAAAGGTCGATGTGGGCGTGACCGTGTTTCTTGCCATTACGACCAACGAGCACACGATCGAATGGCTCGAACGGTTTCACACCGTCCTCATGGACTTTCCCGAAGTTGTCGAAGCCTATCGCATGAGCGGACAGGTCGATTATCTGCTGCGCATCGTGGTGCCGGACATTGAAAGCTATGACCGGCTCTACAAGAGGCTGATCGCGCGTATTCCCCTGAACGATGTCAGCTCGAGCTTTGCGATGGAGCAGATCAAATACACGACCGCGCTTCCCTTGTCCTTCCTCGACAAGACTGCCGCTGCGGCTGCTCCTGACGCGGGCTGACCCGCAACGGGCGCTTCGGCCCTTCTTCCTGATCGGCCTGACTTTTCCACATACGCGCAACCATCGGTGCATGTTTGCCGCCATCATCTGTTGCGGCCGACCGGATCATGCTAACCGGATCGGGCATGGTGTTGCGCTGTTGAGTCGGGGGCAATTTGTCGGATCTTCAAGCCGCGAAAGCGGAACTTCAAAAGACGTTCGGCTTTGACGCTTTCCGTCCCGGTCAGGAAGAGATCGTCAGCGCCGTGCTGAACGGGCGGGATGTGCTTGCGGTGATGCCGACCGGCGGCGGCAAATCCCTTTGCTACCAGCTTCCGGCGCTGCTGCGCGACGGGCTGACCGTGGTCGTGTCCCCGCTGATCGCCCTGATGCGCAATCAGGTTGCCCAGCTCCGCAATTACGGCGTCGCTGCCGCCAGCCTCAATTCCTCCAACGAACCCGGTGAGGCGCGTGCCGCCTTCGAGGCGATGGAGAACGGGGCCTTGCGCATTCTCTATCTCGCGCCGGAACGGCTGGCGCTCGCCGATATGCGGGCAACGCTCGCCCGCGCCCGGGTAAGCCTGCTGGCCATCGACGAGGCACATTGCGTTTCGCAATGGGGGCATGATTTCCGTCCGGAATACATGTCCATCGGCGAAGCGGCGGCGGCGCTGGGGGACGTGCAGCGCATCGCCCTGACGGCGACCGCCGATGTCGCCACGCGCGAGGAAATCCAGCGCAAGCTGTTCAACCGCGAACCGGCGATCTTCGTGCACGGCTTCGACCGTCCCAATCTACGGCTGGCCATGCAGCCCAAGAACAATGCACGGCGCCAGATCCTCGATTTCGTCAAGGGGCGCAACGATGAAAGCGGCGTGATCTACTGCGCCTCGCGCAAGCAGACCGAGGATCTTGCCGGTTATCTGAACGAACGCGGCTTTCGCGCGCTTCCCTATCATGCCGGCATGAATGCGGATGACCGCTCCCGCAATCAGGACGCCTTCCTTCAGGAGGACGGCATTATCATGGCGGCAACCATCGCCTTCGGCATGGGCATCGACAAGCCGGATGTGCGTTTCGTGATGCACGCCAATTTGCCGAAGAGCCTTGAAGGCTATTATCAGGAGATCGGCCGCGCCGGGCGCGACGGGCTGCCAGCCGACACGCTGACGCTCTACGGGCTGGACGACATGCGGCTGCGGCGCGTGCAGATCGAGGACAGCGATGCGTCCGAGGACCAGAAGCGCATCGAGAAGCAGCGGCTGAACGCGCTGATCGCGTTGTGCGAAGCGCCGCGCTGCCGCCGTCAGACCCTGCTCGCCTATTTCGGCGAAGATACGCAGCCCTGCGGCAATTGCGACCTGTGCATCGACGGTGTGGAAGTGATCGACGCGACCATTCAAGCGCAGAAAGCGCTGTCGGCGATCCTGCGTACCGGCGAGCGCTTCGGAGCGGAACATCTGATCGCGATCCTGCTGGGCGACGAGACCGACAAGATCCGCCAGTTCAACCACGACCGGCTGCCGACATTCGGCGTCGGCAAGGAACATGGCCGGCAGGAATGGCGCTCGATCTTCCGCCAGCTCTACGCCGCCGGGATCATCAATTTCGACATGAGCTCCTATGGCCGCTGGACGGTGACGGATCGCGGTCGCCTCGTGTTGCGCGGGCAGGAGACGGTCGAGTTGCGGCGCGAGGCGATGAGCCCTGCTGCAAAGCGCGGATCATCCGGCCCGGCGCGGAAATCTTCCGCTCCCGCACGGGAATTGAACGCCGATGACCGCGTGCTGTTCGATGCGCTGAAGGCGGAACGTCTGCGGATCGCGAAGCAGGAGAGCGTGCCCGCTTATGTCGTGCTCGCGGACCGCAGCCTGATCGACATGGTGCACCTGAAGCCGCAGATGCGCGACCAGATGATGATGGTGCATGGCGTCGGACAGGCCAAGCTGGAGAAATACGGTGACATTTTCCTGCAAGTGATCCGCGAGCATCGCGCGGCCGCCTGACCGCAGGGTCGCGAGAGCATACTGCTTCGGCACCCTGCACCATATGCCGAACGAACAGGTTGAGCCCGACCGGCGACGGGATAATGGGCGCACGGACGAGCAAAGCGATCCGCGAAGCACAGTTGTGATGCGGTTTGCCTTCGGACTTCCGTCCTGCCGAAAAATCGTTCCGGATTTACGCGGAATCTGACTCGGCGCTGCTATTGGTCACGTTTACGCCTCCATTCAGAGTTTTGTAGACTATAGTATCGTTGAGATATTGGCCGGGGTGGCTAAGCCTTTCAAATCAAATAGGGTGTTGGGATTTCCCCCAAGACTCGTTAAAAGTCGTTCCGGGCTATCCCGCCCGGACTTGAATGACCTTAAATGGAGGAATGATGTCAAAACTGTTCAAGGGTCTAATTTCCGCAGGCGTCGCTGCGGCTCTCGTGACAGGCCTCGCTGTCGCGCAGGATAAGAGCGATTGGCCGACCGACATAACGATCGGTACGGCGAGCCAGGGCGGCACGTATTTCGTGTACGGAAATGGCCTTGCAAACTTCATCGCTGAAAACCTGAAAATCAAGGCATCCGGCGAAGTTACAGGCGGCCCCGTTCAGAATGTGACGCTCGTTCAGACCGGCGACCACCAACTCGGCCTCGTCACGATGGGCCCGGCCTTCGAGGCCTGGGAAGGACGCAGCGAACTGGCGCCAGGCGTCGAACATAAGGACGTACGGGCCCTGTTCCCGATGTACCAGACGCCGTTCCAGGTCATCACACTGAAAAGCTCAGGCATCAAATCGGTCTCCGACCTTGAAGGCAAGCGCGTCGGCGTAGGCCCGGCGGGCGGCACGCCCGGCACCTACTGGCCGCTGTTCATGGAAGCGCTGGGCGTAAAGGCGAATGTCAGCTATGCCGGTGCGGCTGATGCGGCCAGCCAGCTCAAGGACGGTCTGATCGACGCTTTCGCCTTCGCTGCGGGTCTTCCGATTCCAGCCTTCTCGCAACTTTCCGTAGAGAATGAAGTCGTCATGTTCGGCTTTACGCCGGAGGAGCAAACGAAAGTTCTTGAGGCCTATCCGGCCATGGCTCCGTTCACCATCGCCTCGGGTGTTTACGACGGACACGATTACGAGCAGCCGACCGTTGCGCTGTGGAACTTCGCGGTTGCCCACAAGGACGTGCCGGAAAGCATGGTCTACGAGATCGTAAAGCTCGTTCTGGAAAACAACGACCGCATGATGCAGATCCATTCGGCGGCGAAAGACACGGTCATCGACAATTGGGACAAGAACAGCTTCATGACCTATCATCCTGGCGCAGTGAAGTATCTTGAAGAAAAAGGCAAAACCGTCCCCGATAATCTCAAGAACTGACGAGATCCGGGACTGCATCTGAGAGCGTGCCGGGGCCCAAATTGCCGGGCTCCGCACGCCATTGTTTTATGTATGGGCGCGCAGCATGACATCGCAATCAGCCGGATCCGTAAACGAAGGCGTGAAGCAATCCATTGCCGAGGGGGTTGACGCCGAGCCTCTCGCCCATAATCAACGTTCGTTCACGGGCAATCTGAATCTCCTAGTCGTGACGATGTGCATCGCCTATACGGCGTTCCATATCGGCGTGATGAACCTTTATCCGCTTGAGACCTGGACATACCGTCTCATCCACGTCGCAGGCGGCCTCGTTCTGGGGTTCATGCTGTTTTCCGGCTATAGCGTCAGCGCGGAGGCGACACGGGACAGCGAACGACGCTCGCCCTTGCGCTGGCTGCTGCTTGCGCCGGCCGCCGCGGGCATAATTTACGGCTTCGTCTGCATGCTGATCGCGTGCTTTGGCTGGTGGTTTGCCGGGCAGGCCCAGCCACCGGCATTCGTTTTCCAGACCTTTGGAATTCCTCTCGCCGCCGGCACGGCTTTGGCGATCGTCGATAGCTGGGTGTTTCCGGCGCGCCGCATCAATGCGATAAGCATTGCCGACATTCTGCTGGCCGTCGCGGCGACCGCCGTATGCATCTACATCGTCTATAACGCGCCGATGCTTCGTTTGCGCGCGGGAACAGCGCTCGCGCAACCGGGCGATATGTGGGCCTCGATAGCCGGCGTCATGCTCATTCTTGAGCTGACGCGCCGCGTCGCAGGCATGGCGCTTGTCATAATTGCCGGCATCTTCGTTCTCTACAGCTTCGCCGGCCCCTACCTGCCGAGCATTCTCGAACACCGCGGATATACGCTGGAACGCTTTTTTTCGTATATCTACACCGACCAGGGAATACTCGGGCCGACGACAGCGATCTCATCGACCTACATCATCCTCTTCGTTACTTTCGCCGCATTTCTGCAAGCCTCGCGCGTAGGCGAATATTTCGTGAATTTTGCCTTCGCCGCAGCGGGGCATGCGCGTGGCGGCCCTGCGAAAGTCGCCGTTTTCTCCTCCGGCTTGATGGGAATGATCAACGGCACCTCCGCGGGCAACGTGGTGTCGACCGGATCGCTGACGATCCCACTGATGAAGAAGGTCGGCTACAAGCCGCAAACGTCCGCGGCGATTGAAGCGGCAGCATCCTCGGGCGGACAGATCATGCCGCCGATCATGGGCGCCGGCGCTTTCATCATGGCGGAAATCACCGGCATTCCATACTCGGACATCGTCATCGCGGCGATCATTCCGTCGGTTCTCTATTTCGCCTCTGTTTATTTCATGGTCGATTTCGCGGCGATGAAAATGGGCATGAAAGGTTTGCCGCGAGACGAGCTCCCCAAATTCGCCGTGCTCGCCAAGCAGATTTTTCTCTTCATTCCCATCATCATTCTGATTTACGCGCTGTTCGCCGGCTATTCGGTGATCCGGGCCGGGACGCTCGCCATGGCTGCGGCGGCCGTCGTCAGCTGGCTCACGCCATATAAAATGGGGCCTCGGGCTTTCCTTTATGCCTTCGAGCTTGCTGCGCGTATGTCCTTGCAACTCGTCGCCGTCTGCGCGGCTGCGGGGATCATTGTCGGCGTCATCGCCCTGACCGGCGTGGGAACCCGTTTCTCGGCCTTGCTGCTGGCGATTGCGGAGCAAAATCAGCTCATTTCGCTGTTTTTCGCCATGTGCATATCCATCATATTGGGCATGGGCATGCCAACAACGGCAGCCTACGCCGTAGCCGCCTCGATCGTCGCGCCAGGCTTGATCCAGCTCGGCATCGAGCCGCTGGTGGCCCATTTCTTCATCTTCTACTATGCGGTCATGTCGGCGGTCACTCCGCCGGTCGCGCTGGCAGCCTATGCCGGCGCCGCGCTGGCCGGCTCCAATTCAATGAAAACGTCGGTGGAGAGTTTCGTTATCGCGCTAGCCGCCTTTATCGTGCCGTTCATGTTCTTCTATTCGCCGTCCATGCTGATGCGTGGCGAATGGTATGAAATTCTCCATGTCTTCGTAACGGCGATGGTCGGGATCTATCTGCTTGCGGCGGCGGTGCAAGGTTGGCTGCTCGGATCGCTGAACATGGTTCTGCGGATCATCGTGTTCTGCGCCGCGATCGGCATGATCAAAGGGGGATGGACCTCCGACGCCGTCGGCTTCGGCGCGATGCTGCTCGTAATCTTCATTCAGAAGAAGGTCGTGTCGGCGTCCACGATCGCGCGCGGCGCGGACTGAATGCCGCATTGAGGATGTTGCGGCCGCGCTTGAAACAAACTAATGCAGGTCAGGATCCTTTCGGTAGGAAAGGACCCTGATCGAAGACGTTCCTGCATGGCCAAATGAATGCGATGAGCCGGAGAATCTGGCCTATGCAGCCGATGGCGTGTACGGACCGAGATCACCCTTGAACTGCGGAATGTTCGGGTCGTAAGTGACCTGTTCGGCGGCCACTTCCTGAACCACGGTCAGCAGATCGAATGCGGAGGACGGGTTTTCATTGCCCTTCACGACGAGCACGTTCTTGAAGCACTGATGGTCGTCCGCGCGATAGAGCGTTGCGCCATTGCCCATGCCGTCGAACTGGAAGCCTTCAAGCGCCTTGATGACTTCCGGCGGATAAAAGGTTCCGGCCATCTCGACGGCGTTGGCGTAAAGCAGGGCCTGTACGTAGCAGGTATGGGCGGCCTGGCTCGGCGGCTCGCCATATTCGTCAGTGAACGACTTGACGAAGGCCTTCGATGCCTCGTCCTCAAGCCTCCAGTCCCAGTTGGCCGTTCCAAGAATGCCCTTGGCATTTTCGCCCGCGCCTTGCGCCATCAGACGCGAGAACAGCGGAACCACGATCTGGAAATCCTTGCCGTCGACCTGCTTGCCGCGCAGCCCGAACTGCACCGCCTGCGTCAGCGAGTTGACCATGTCACCGCCGTAATGGTTCAGGACCAGCACATCCGCGCCGGACGTAAGAAGCGGAACCAGATAGCTTGAAAAATCGGCCGCGCCCAACGGGGTGCGAACGGTCTCGACCGTTGTCCAGCCGAGTTTTTCCGTGGCGTTCTTGATGGATTCTTCCTGCGTCCAGCCCCAGGTGTAGTCGGCTGTCAGGTGGTAGGCTTTGCGGTCGGCGCCATATTCCTGCTTGAGCACCGGCGCCAGCGCCTCGCCGGACATGTAGGCGTTGAAGAAATGCCGGAAGCCATGCCGGCGGCGATCCTTGCCCGTCGTGTCGTTGGAGTGGGTAAGGCCGGCCATGAACACGATGCCGACTTCCTGGCACAGATTCTGAACCGCGACGGCAACGCCGGACGATGAACCGCCGGTGATCATCAGCGCGCCTTCCGACTCGATCAGACGCCTGGCGGATTCCGTTGCAACATCGGCTTTGGTCTGCGTATCGCCGGTGACATATTCGACCTTCTTGCCGAGAATGCCGTTGCCCTTGAGCTGGCTTGGCTTGAAGGTCGTCATCATTCCGCCATCGCCCTCGCCGTTCAGATGCATGACTGCGAGCTTGTAGGCGCGCAATTCGTCCGCGCCTTCGGCCGCATAGGCGCCGGTTTGCGGGATATTGAAGCCGAGCTTGATCGACGCCGCATCGCCGGGATTGTTGCGGAAATCCTCTGCCCAGGCATTGCGGATGAAAGAGAGTGGACCGGCGCTTGCGAGAGCAAAAGCTGCCACCCCTCCGCCGGCCTTCAGAAGGTTACGGCGGGTGAATCTGGTCTTGTCGGAATTCGGCACAGTTCTCTCCCTGTTTGAACTCGTACGACGGCGAGGGAATGCCGCTTGTGAAAGTCGAGTATCAGGTAGTATCGAAAATCCGTTCGAGGAGACTGAACCTCCGTCAAGAAATTAATTTCAAATTGTCAGTCAGTGCCATTTGTCCGTTCCCGTCCGGACCTTGTTGCCGCAAATGCAATTAAACTTTTTCGTTCCGCGCTGCGGAAAAGTTTAACCGCATCACATTATCTTCGCCGGGAAATGTACAGCAGAGGCGTCAATGTTGAAGCTTTTCAAGAATTTGTCCATCAGCGCGAAAATTGCCGTCGGCTCGGCGGGGACGCTGCTACTCGCGATCGTTCTTGCCGGGGCGGGGTGGTATGGCGTGCAATCGCTGGTCGGCAAGATCGGCTCGTCGCAAGGGCTTTCGGACACGCTCGCGAAGATGAACGAGGCAAGCCGGACGAAGGCGCTGTACATTGCGCAGCCGAATGAGCAAGCCGCGCAGGAAGTCAGGGAACGGCTGAGCGCGGTCCAGGAAAGCCTTCAGGCGAATGAGGATGTCAGCCAGACGGAACAATTCGAAGTTGCACGGAACGCCATCGAGCAGTTTTCGGCGTCTTTCACCAGGCTTGTCCAGGCGATGGGCAATATCAGGCTCCGCGATGCCGAAATCGGTACGGCGAGAAGCGATATTCGCGACATTGGCGACGCCATCGGCCTTGACGCAAGGCTGGAAGAGGACAACAACCGCAACGCGCTGAAGAGCCAGGAAGAGATCACGAAACGTGCGAACACGCTTGCATTCGAGGTGGGTGAAGTCGTCGCACATGCGATGCGCGCGCAACTGGCGCTGCCGTCCTATCTTGCGGGTCGCGAAACGACGACGATCGATGAACTCACCATTGTGCGCAGAACGACCGACCGGCTTTTCGATTCCAGCGTCTCCCCCGAGGTCGACGCGGCCGCCGGTGAATTGCGTGCCGAAACCGACAAGGCAATCGCTCTGGTGAAGGATATGCGGGAGAGCGTGGCCAAGGATTATCCGGCAGCGACTGCAAGTATCGACAGAATTATCGACGGTGCGAACAAGCTCAAGGAGGCTTTTTTCGCCTTCATCAAGACCTCGACAGCCGCCCAGCAGAAGATCGAAATGGAGACAATGAAGACGCGCACCAAGGCGAATATCGGCCAGCAATTCCTTCGTGAGGCCATGGAGGTCGCCTCGGATCTCAATGATTATCGCGCCGAGCCGACCGAGGAGAAATATGAAGCGATCAAGCAGCGCATCGCGAAACTGAACGGCCTGAATGGAGCCGTCAAGGCCATGACCTCGCGCGACGCGACGCAGACGATCGAGACCTTGACCCAGTCTTTCGAAGGGGTGCGCGCCTCGAAACAGGCTCTGGAAGAGGCGCTGAACGTCGCCAGCAGAAACGAGTCCCTTGCATCGCAAACGCTTAACGATCTCGTTGCTGAAAACAAGAACGACGCGGACCGTATCGCCTCGCAGGCGATGATCACGATCCTTGCGGCGTCGGTCATTTCGCTCGCGTTCGTCGTCCTGCTGACATTTGGGCTGTGGTATCTGATCAGCCGTCCTCTGAACAGATTTACCCAAACCACATTGCGGGTCGCACAGGGGGATCACGAGGTCGATCTGGATTCGGGTGGACGCAAGGACGAGATCGGGCAGCTTGTCAATGCCATGGCTGTTTTCCGGGACAATCTGATCGCCAATGAACGTCTGGAGGAAGAGCAGAAGCAGGCGCGGATCGAGCAGGGCAAACGGCAGCAGGCCGTCGAAATGCTGATCTCGGAATTCCGTACCGAGATGCAGGACGTTCTTCAGGCGGTTAGCCAGAATGTCGATGAGCTGCAGTCGACCGCACGGGACATGACGACGCTCGCCGAAGGCAACGCGACGCGCAGCGCAAGCGTGGCGGATGCGTCGCAATATGCTTCGAGCAATGTGGACGCGGTCGCATCCGCCGCGGAGGAACTGGCCTCCTCGATCGACGAAATTTCGCGGCAGGCGGCCATAGCGATGCGGACCGTGGAGACTGCCTCCGGCACCGCGTCAACAGCGAACGACAAGATCAGTCAGCTCGCGACCGCCGCGCAGACGATCGGAGAAGTGATCTCGCTGATCTCCGATATTGCCAACCAGACCAATCTTCTCGCGCTGAACGCCACCATCGAAGCGGCAAGAGCGGGTGAAGCGGGTAAGGGCTTCGCCGTGGTCGCCGCGGAGGTCAAGAGCCTGGCCACGCAGACATCACAGGCAACGGAACGGATCGCCGCGCAGATCGCGGGCATCCAGAACGAGACCAGCGACGCCGTAACCGCGATCGGTACCATCACGAGCACGATGGACGAGGTGAACAAATACACGAACGCGATCGCCGAGGCCGTCAGCCAGCAGGGTGGCGCAACGAGCGATATTTCCCGGAATGTCCTGCAGGCGGCTGAGCGGACGCGATCCGTGGCCGGCACGATTATCGAGGTCAATCAGTCATCGACACAGACCAAGGACGCCGCCGATCAGGTCCTGACCGCATCGCGCAACGTGCATGAAAAGGCGATCACGCTTCGCAGCCGCGTCGATCGGTTCCTGGAGGACGTTGCGGCCGCATAAGACGCGGCCGGAAAGCTGAGCTGATCTGAGCTTTCCGGATTGTCGCGGCGGGCGGCCGTCTAGCCGTGTTTCAGGAATGAGTAACGCAGATTGCTGGACTGTTGCCCCGCGGATGCCTCGCGTTCCCGCTCGGTCTGCGGTTTGCCGAAATCGCTCGGCAGCGGAATTTCTCCGCTGGATCCGGGCGAAGGCAGTCCGATGCCAGGCTGTCCATAATGCTGCTGCGTCTCGGCTGCCGGCGTTTCGAGGCGGTTCGCGGCCGCTCCGGAGGCGCCGCCAGAGCCGGTCCACTGGCTTGCGCCGAACCAGACCTGAATCAGTTGATATTCGTCATCCGTCAGATCCAGCCCGACCTGTGCACAGCGGGTCAGGACATAATCGCGATAGGCGCGGGCAACGGCGGCCGGCGAGCGCGTGTGTTCGAGCCAGGGGTCGATCTCGTCGACAGCGTCGATCACGAATGAGACATCCTGCGCCGACAGTTTCAGCCCGGCTGCTGCGGCTCGTGAAATCACGGCCTCTGACGAACGTTCCGGCGCAAAGCCGTTTTCACGCACCTCGGCGGCGATCAGCGTGAAGAGCAGCTGATATTCACTCGGCGGCAATGGCGGCGCCTGGCAGGCTTCGTAGATCCGTGTAATCGAGCGCTGCAACTCGGCGAGCCGGCCATTATTGCCGGTCGGCTGCTGCTGTGGCTGGGCTTGTGGTTGCGGCTGTTGCGGCGGAGGTGGAACCTGCATGCGCGGCTGAGGCTGAGCTTGCGGCTGCGCCGGTTGAAGCGGCTCGCGCGAACGCGGAGGCATCTGCGGTCGCGGAGGTTGCTGCACAGCTTGCGGGCGCGCTGCAGGCTGTGGTTGCGATGCCGTCAACGGTGCTTCTGCCGAACGGAGATCTTCGCGCAGCCGATGGCGCGACGGATCGTAGACGAAGTGCGGAGGTTTTTCCGTGAGCAGCATGTGTTCCGGCAAATTCTGCGTCAGGAAGTTCAGGAAACCGCCTGAACCGGCCCAGTTCGTTCCGATGGTCTTGGGATGACCGAGCGACTTCTGCGCACGATCGGCCAGATAGGCCAGAGGCACCGGCTTCTCGGAATTTTCCACGACATCGCGGACAAGGGCGAGAATCTCGTCGCCGATGACCTTGAAATCGTCGATGAGCGACTGGATCGCCGCTTCCGATGTGCCGCCAGACGGTTTGCGCTTCACCGTGCCGTCGGTAACGGCAGGCGCGGCGGGACGAGGCGGCAGGCTGGGTGCGGTGCGGGCCGCCTGGGCCGGCGCTTCGCCCGGAACGGATTCAAGCGCGATCGAATGCGGGCTTTCATCGGTTATTGCGGCGTCCGGCTCCATGAGGCAGCGGATCAGATCCTCCTCGCGGATGCGGCCATCGGAAAACGCCTTGTAATAAGGCGAGGTGTAATCATTCGTATAGATGATGGTCTGGCGATTATGCGACCGCAGGCTCAGCAGCACGGGCGTGAAGTCCGCGTCGCCGGACAGGATGATGAATTCATCGAAGCGCGTGGGATGATCGATGAAATCGCGCACGTCGCAGGCAATGCGGATGTCCGAGCTGTTCTTGAACTGCGACGTCAGATGCGGACAATCCACAACTTCGAGGCCGGCGCGCATGAAACTGTGCCGGACGAACGCGAACGAACTGGGATCGCCAGCGCCTTCACGGCCGCTGCGCCGTGGAATCGGATTGCCATAGCAGCGCCCGACGGCAATGCGCCGGCGGACCTGCGGCATCGGAGTATCGGTGCGCACCAGCGCGCCGGAAACAAGTTGAGCCAGCCAAAAAGAAGGATTTCTGGCAAACCGCGACGCCGCCTCTTCATCACGATTCTTCAACGATAAATAGATATTATCGAAGTCGATAAAAAGCGCGGATAGACATACGCCCGCGTTCCCCGGAAGCATTTCAGTACACCCCGCTGTGATCCGGACGTTCCGCCAAGTGGCGGGCAGTCCGGCTTCTTATTCTACACAGAAGACGCTCTGAAATTGGCCCCCCAACATGAAGTGATGCTTACCGCAAGCAATCGCCCCATGCTTTCAGGACGTCTTCGTTCCCGTTATTATTATGCTTCATGAAAGCGATTACGCCTGCCGCAACGAATCGCTTGCATCTTCACTTACGATTAAAGGGCAATCAGATGACCGCCGCAAGCGCTCTGCTCGGCGACGCGCGTTTTCCACAATGCCCCCGGAATTCCCGGCCCACACCACAGGTTGTGACTTGACATTAGCCGCCACACCGGATGCGCGTCAGAAACGATCCTTAAGCGATCTAAGTTCCGAGAAAATTGTGGCGAGCGGGTGGCCGGTCATGCCGAGCCGTTCCTGAATGCGGGGATCGTGTGGCCTCAGAAAGGGATTTTGCGCAAGTTCTGCTTTGAGTAGAACAGGTAATGTTGGTTGTGCCTTGGCGCGCAGCTCGGTTATTTCTCTGGCTCTCTCCTGTAGAGCCGTATTATCCGGATCGACAGACAATGCAAAACGCGCATTTGATTCACTGTACTCATGGCCGCAATAAATTGCCGTTTCTTCAGGAAGCGCCATGAGCTTTTGCAGTGAATTCCACATCATCTCGCCGTCGCCTTCGAAGAGACGGCCGCAGCCCAGTGAAAACAATGTATCCCCAACAAACGCCACATTGTCGTCCGGAAGCCAGTAGCTGACATGGCCTGCGGTGTGTCCGGGGGTCTCGATCACCTTCACGGGATGGCCGCCAAAGGCGAAATCGTCCCCGTCGGCAACGGTTTTGTCGACGCCCGGAATGCGATCCGCCTCCTTGGCGGGCGCGACAATCGTGCAGCCGGTTTCGCGTTTCAATTCGGCGTGACCGGCGGTGTGATCGCCATGATGGTGGGTGGTGAGGATATGGGTCAGGTTCCATCCGCGCTCATGAAGCGCCTGCCGGATCGGTGCGGCGTCCGGGGTGTCGATCGAGGCGGTAAGATTGTATTCATCATCGTGGATCAGCACGCCAAAATTGTCGCTCCGGCAGAAAAACTGGTGAATGGACAGTTCAGCCATTGTGCTAGGTCTCCAATTCGAGTGTCCGACAGCCCATTTGCATCTATTCATATATGAGCGAGAATCGGCAAGGTGGACGTCGTTTTTTAAAATCAAGCTGGACTATACAAGGTTAGAGCAGCCCCCCGATTCAATCGGAACAAAAAAGGCACGAAGAAAAAAGCGGCCCCGGCCCGCCAGCGGCAAGAGGAGATCGCGGGAAAAATGGCGAGGATACATGCGTCCCGACGTCAGCGAACTGAATGACTTCTACGCCGGACGGCTGGGGCTGGTCGCGCGGCGTCTGCTGGCTCACCGCATTCGCAGCATCTGGCCCAATGTCAGCGGCGATACGCTGCTTGGCGTCGGTTATGCCGCCCCTTTCATGCGCCAGTTCCGCAATCAGGCCGTGCGCCAGCTTCTGTGCATGCCCGAAGAGCAGGGGGCAATCCGCTGGCCGGGCGAGGGGCCGGTCTGCAGCTTTCTGGGCAATGAAGCCGATCTGCCGCTCGAAGCCTCTTCCGTAGACCGGGTGCTGGCAGTCCATTGCCTCGAACATAGCGGTATCTCGCGCGCTTTCCTGCGTGAGGTCTGGCGCGTGCTGAGGCCGGAAGGGCGGCTCCTGATCGTCGTGCCGAACCGGCGCGGCATGTGGGCGCGCACGGACTCGACGCCCTTTGGGCACGGCCATCCCTATAGCCACGGCCAGCTCAAGCGGCTGCTTCGCGACTGCCTCTATGCCGATACCGGCTGGTGGCCGTCCCTGTTCATGCCGCCCATGGACCTGCGGCTGTTCCTGAACACCGCCATAGCGTGGGAGCGGCTCGGCATTTTCGCCTGGCCGGCCTTCGCGGGCGTGCTGATCGTGGAAGCGCAGAAGCATGTCTATGCGCCGATCAAGGGGCATCGGGCTCCCATGCGCGCGAAAATGCAGGTTGCGCCCGGCAGGCTCGCCGCCTTGCGCAGCGTTCAGCTGCGGATTGCGCGGCGAAAGCGCCGCGTGCGTTCTCAATTGACTGCAGCCAATGGCTCGAAGGGGTGACGGCAATGCGCGACGCATGGATCTGCGATTATCTCAGAACGCCGATCGGCCGCTATGGTGGCGTGCTGGCGCAGGTCCGCGCCGACGATCTCGGAGCAGTGCCGCTCAAGGCGCTGCTGGCGCGAAACAGCGCGCTCGATCCGGCGGATATTGATGAGGTCATTTTCGGTTGCGCAAACCAGGCGGGCGAGGACAACCGGAATGTCGCGCGGATGTCGGCGCTGCTGGCGGGATTGCCCGAAACCGTGCCGGGCGTGACGGTCAACCGGCTGTGCGGTTCGGGCATGGATGCGGTGGGAACGGCAGCGCGCGATCCGGACCGGAGAGGCTGACCTTGTCATTGCGGGCGGCATCGAATCCATGAGTCGCGCGCCGTTCGTGATGGGCAAGGCCGAGGCCTCCTTTTCTCGCAAGGCCGAGATTTTCGATACAACCATTGGCTGGCGCTTCATCAATCCGAAGATGAAAAAGGATTATGGCGTCGATTCCATGCCGGAAACCGCCGAAAACGTCGCCGCCGAGTTCCGGATCAACCGCGAGGATCAGGACGCCTTCGCCTTGCGCTCGCAACAACGGGCGGGAGCGGGTGCGCAGAAGCTGGCGGAAGAGATCGCACCGGTGACGATCGCGCGGCGCAAGGGGGAGGATGCGGTTATCTCCACCGACGAGCATCCGCGTCCCGATACGACGATGGAGGCGCTCGCGAAGTTGCCGACGCCTTTCCGTGAAGGCGGCACAGTGACGGCGGGCAACGCGTCGGGCGTCAATGACGGCGCCGCGGCGCTGATCGTCGCATCGGAAGACGCCGCCCGGCGGCATGGGCTGACCCCCGTGGCGCGGATTGTGGGCATGGCGACGGCAGGCGTTGCGCCGCGGGTCATGGGGGTTGGTCCCGTTCCCGCGAGCGCCAAGCTGATGGACCGGATCGGGCTGAAAATCGGCGATTTCGGCGTCATCGAGTTGAACGAGGCTTTTGCCGCTCAGGCGCTGGCCGTCCTGCGTGCGCTCGGCGTTCCCGACGATGCCGGGCATATCAATCCGAATGGCGGTGCAATCGCCCTTGGGCATCCGCTTGGCGCATCCGGTGCGCGCCTTGTGGGGACAGCCGCTTATGAACTCCGGCGGAGCAAGGCCCGATATGCGCTATGCACGATGTGTATCGGTGTTGGTCAGGGAATTGCGCTGGCGCTGGAGGCCGCCTGATTGAGTATGATCAGCAGCTTGCTTATATGAATTGCGGTATTGGAGCGGGTGAAGGGAATCGAACCCTCGTCGTAAGCTTGGAAGGCTTCTGCTCTACCATTGAGCTACACCCGCATGAGGCGGTACGCCATCAGACTCTTATTTCAAAATGGGAAGCGCCGCAACCCATGTAAAGCGGCCAGATGCCGCTGGACGCCACCGGACATGGGGCTCGGGATATACGGAAAATTTCATGGTGATTTCCTGGCGATAAGCCTTGACGAGGGTTGAATGTTGCAAATTAAGTCTAGGCATCACAAATATGTTGTGTTAGGGAAACGGTCTCAACGCCCTTGACGATTTGAGCTTCACGCAACTCTCCAGCGATAATGTGGAAATACTGGTCGCTGGCTGGGTGCTTTTTGCTGTTATCTGAACAGGCGCTGAAAATGGCTCCATATAAAGGAGTGTAGCTCAATCGGCTAGAGCACCGGTCTCCAAAACCGGGGGCTGGGGGTTCGAGTCCCTCCACTCCTGCCAGCAGGCTCTGGGGCTGTTATTGAGAATAGCTAATTGCGCGGCCCAGGCCGCCGGGTCGCAGAGGTTCTTGAAGCGTAAGATGGCAAAAACGAACCCATTCGAGTTTATTCAGCAGGTTCGCGCCGAGACGGCGAAGGTCACATGGCCGACCCGGAGCGAAACCATAGTGACGACGATCATGGTCTTCATTATGGCGATCCTGGCTGCGATTTTCTTTTTCCTTGCCGACCAGGTGCTTAGCTGGGGAGTTGGGCTTCTGCTCGGCCTCGGCGGCTAGGCTTAACGCATCGTTAAAAAAGAACAGGTAAACGATGACGAAGCGTTGGTATATTGTTCATGCTCATTCCAATTTTGAGAAGAAGGTTGCCGAGTCCATAAAGGAACGGGCGTCGGCGGGCGGTCTTGAGCAGTTGTTCGAGGAAGTCCTCGTGCCCATGGAAGAAGTGGTCGAGGTGCGCCGCGGGCGCAAGGTGAATGCCGAGCGAAAGTTTTTCCCCGGCTACGTTCTGGTGAAGATGGATATGACGGATCAGGCCTATCACCTGATCAAGAATACCCCCAAGGTGACCGGCTTCCTTGGAGCGAATAACAGGCCGATGCCGATTTCCGAGGATGAGGCGCTCCGCATTCTGCATCAGGTCAAGGAAGGCGTCGAGCGGCCGAAGCCGTCGATTACATTTGAGATTGGTGAGCAGGTGCGCGTCGCGGACGGTCCGTTCGCATCCTTCAGCGGCCATGTCGAAGAGGTCGACGAGGAACGCGCCCGGCTCAAAGTCGCAGTTTCCATTTTCGGCCGGGCAACCCCGGTGGAGCTGGAATATGGCCAGGTTGAAAAGCTTTAAGCTGGCTTAACGTTGCGGGAGGAAAGCGGGGACACGCCATAGCCCTGCCGATCCGTACCGCAAAACCCTCACATCTCGGAACCCTCAGGGTTCGAAAGGGCAAGACATGGCAAAGAAAATCGTAGGGTCTTTGAAGCTGCAGGTGCCTGCAGGCCAAGCGAACCCGTCGCCGCCGATCGGTCCGGCGCTCGGTCAGCGTGGCATCAATATTATGGAGTTCTGCAAGGCGGTCAATGCCGCAACGAAGGACTTCGAGCCAGGATCACCGGTCCCGACCGTGATCACCTATTACCAGGATAAATCCTTCACCTTCATCGTGAAGACGCCACCGGCGTCGTTCTTGCTGAAAAAAGCGGCCAAGCTTGGCAAAGGCGCGAAGCTGCCCGGCCGGGATGAAGCCGGAAAGGTCACGCAGGACCAGATCCGCGAGATCGCCGATCTGAAAATGAAGGATTTGAACGCGAATGATGTGGAGCAAGCAATGAAGATCATTGCAGGCACCGCACGTTCCATGGGAATAGCGGTTGAGGGGTAGGTGTTATGGCAACTTTAGGTAAGCGGCTGAAGGCGGCCCGCCAGGGCGTCGAGCGTTTGAAGCCCTACGCGGTTGACGAGGCCGTCAAGGTGGTCAAGGAGCGCGCCAAGGCGAAATTCGACGAAACGATCGAGATCGCCATGAATCTGGGCGTCGATCCTCGTCATGCCGATCAGATGGTGCGCGGCGTCTGCAACCTGCCGAACGGCACCGGGCGTACGGTGCGGGTTGCCGTGTTCGCTCGCGGCGACAAGGCGGAAGAGGCGACGAAAGCCGGGGCGGACATTGTTGGCGCGGAAGACCTCATGCAGGAAGTGCAGGGCGGAACGATTAATTTCGATCGCTGCATCGCAACGCCCGACATGATGCCGCTGGTCGGCCGTCTGGGCAAGGTGCTCGGCCCGCGCGGCCTGATGCCGAACCCGAAAGTCGGCACGGTGACGATGGACGTTGCCGCGGCTGTCGAAGCCGCCAAGGGCGGAGCCGTGGAATTCCGCGTCGAGAAGGCCGGCATCATTCACGCTGGCATCGGCAAGGCCAGCTTTGACGAGCAGGCTCTGGTGGAGAACGTCAAGGCATTCGTCGACGCTGTCGTCAAGGCGCGGCCATCCGGCGCGAAGGGAACTTATCTGGAAGGGATTTCACTGAGTTCGACCATGGGCATCGGCGTTCGGATCGAACCTTCCACCGTCACGACGTCGCCTCGCGCGGCGGCCTGACGAACTTGAATTTCTTGCCGCCCCGGAAGAATCGGGCGGCGCGAGTTTCAGGCGCGCGAGCGCCTGAAGGCGTCTTGAGCGGCTTCGGCTGTCAGGGCGCCAACCTGTCCGAGACTGCAGGCGCCTTCGGGCTTAATTTCCGCCTGCAATAGACGGGGATCGAGCAAGATCGACACAGCCTTCCATTTTCATGGGCTGCGGCGGTTTTGGCGGGACCCGGGATGGGACCTGAGAGTGTCGGGGCAAGTGCTCTGGCAAGACTTGAGCC
Source organism: Rhodomicrobiaceae bacterium (assembly GCA_050330195.1). Taxonomy (GTDB): domain Bacteria; phylum Pseudomonadota; class Alphaproteobacteria; order Rhizobiales; family Rhodomicrobiaceae; genus JAHQVI01. Next base: position 36,495 of record JBHJOB010000021.1, read on the forward strand.
GGTGGCAAGGGATCGCTCCCGAGTCGCCATGGAACTGGAGAAGACTGTGCTAAGAGCCGAGAAAAAAACGGTTGTCGAAGAACTCGACGCCATCTTTGCGGACTCTGGCGTTGTCGTAGTGGCCCACTACGCTGGTCTGACGGTTGCCAAGATGCAGGATTTGCGTACCCGCATGCGTGAAGCAGGCGGGTCGGTCCGCGTCGCCAAAAACAGGCTCGCCAAGATCGCTCTTGAAGGAAAACCCGGCCAGGGCATGGTCGATTTCCTGAAGGGTCAGACGGTGCTCGCCTATTCTGAGGACCCCGTCGCCGCGGCAAAGGTTGCCCGCGGTTTCGCCAAGGATAATGACAAATACGTCATTATCGGCGGAGCGATGGGAGACCAGATTCTCGACCCCAAGGGTGTCGAGGCGGTCGCCAACATGCCTTCCCGCGAGGAGCTCATTGCCGACATCGTTGGCTTGATCGGCGCTCCGGCAGGCAATCTGGCAGCAGCAATTGGCGCGCCTGCGTCCGATATTGCAGGGATCCTTACGACCCTGGAAGAGCGGGAAGCAGCATAACAGGCATCCAATCGGACCGGCTTTCGTGCGCGCCGCGCGCCATGCCGGACATAGAAAATGGAAATGGATAGATAAAATGTCGACTGATCTGAAAACACTTGCAGAACAAATTGTCGGGCTGACCCTTCTTGAGGCGTCCGAGCTGAAGAAGATCCTCAAGGACGATTACGGCATCGAGCCGGCAGCAGGCGGCGCGGTCATGATGGCCGGCCCGGCCGGTGCTGGTGATGCCGCGGTTGTGGAAGAGCAGACCGAATTTGACGTGATCCTTGCCAGCGCTGGCGAGAAGAAGATCAACGTCATCAAGGAAGTCCGCGCCATCACCGGCCTTGGCCTCAAGGAAGCCAAGGATCTGGTCGAAGCCGCTCCCAAGGCGATCAAGGAAGCTGTTTCCAAAGAGGAAGCGGAAGACATCAAGAAGAAGGTCGAAGCCGCCGGCGCGACCGTGGAAGTCAAGTAATTGCCGGAATAGCGGGGGGCCCTCGCCGGTTCCCCGCTTTCGGGACGTTGTGAATTTGCGAATTTGACGGTTCTCCTCAAGCGCTTTGAAGCGAAGCGTTTGGGTAGAGCCGTTTACGAGTGACATGAGGAGAAGACATGGCGCTATCCTTCACCGGCCGCAAGCGGGTGCGCAAGACTTTTGGCCGCATCTCGGAAGTGGCGCAGATGCCGAATCTGATCGAGGTGCAAAAACAGTCCTACGATCAGTTTCTAATGGTCAGCGAGCCGAGAGGCGGCCGCGAAAACGAGGGCCTGCAGGCGGTCTTCAGCTCTGTATTTCCCATATCAGATTTTTCGGGCCGTGCCCAGCTTGAGTTTGTCAGCTACGAGTTCGAACCGCCCAAATATGATGTCGAAGAATGTCAGCAACGGGGCATGACCTTTGCCGCTCCGTTGAAGGTGAAATTGCGCCTGATCACGTTCGATCTGAACGAGGATACCGGCGCGCGCTCCGTTCGCGACATCAAGGAGCAGGACGTCTATATGGGCGACATGCCGTTCATGACGCAGAACGGCACCTTCGTCATCAACGGCACCGAGCGCGTGATCGTTTCGCAGATGCATCGCTCGCCGGGCGTGTTCTTTGACCATGATCGGGGCAAGACCCACTCCAGCGGCAAGCTGCTATTCGCCGCCCGCATCATTCCCTATCGCGGCTCCTGGCTCGATTTCGAATTCGACGCCAAGGACAACGTGTATGTCCGCATCGACCGGCGCCGCAAGCTGCCGGTCACGACCCTGCTCTATGCGCTCGGTCATGACGATGAGGCGATTCTCAGCGAATTCTACAATCGCATCGAACTGACCACCGACAAGAAAGGTGGTTGGAAGATGTCTTACGTCGCCGAGAAGATGCGCGGCGTGAAGTTCAGTCACGATGTGGTCAATGCGGCGAGCGGAGAAGTGATCGTCGAGGCGGGCAGCAAGCTCTCCGCCCGTCAGGCGCGCAAGTTCGCAGAGGAAGGCGTCGAAGCCATCCGTATTCCGGACGAGGCGGTCCATGGCCGCTACCTGGCCGAAGATATCGTCAACATGAAAACCGGCGAAATCTATGGCGAAGCGGGCGCCGAGGTTGACAAGGAGCTCCTTGAGAAGCTCAAAGAACACAAGATCAAGCAACTGCCCATCCTTGACATCGACCATGTCACGACGGGCGGATTCATCCGCAATACGCTGAACGCCGACAAGAACAACAATCGAACCGAAGCCCTGCTCGACGTTTACCGCGTCATGCGTCCCGGCGAACCGCCGACACTTGAGGCGGCCGAGAACCTTTTCCAGGGGTTGTTCTTCGATGCGGAACGGTACGACCTGTCAGCGGTCGGCCGCGTAAAGATGAACATCCGTCTGGAGCTGGATTGCCCGGATACGGTGCGGACCCTGCGTCCGGAGGACATGATCGCGGTCATCAAGACGCTGGTCTCCCTGCGCGACGGGCGTGGCGATATCGACGATATCGACCATCTCGGCAATCGCCGCGTGCGCTCGGTCGGCGAACTAATGGAAAATCAGTATCGCGTCGGCCTTCTGCGCATGGAGCGGGCGATCAAGGAGCGCATGTCCTCCGTCGATATCGACACGGTCATGCCGCAGGATCTGATCAATGCCAAGCCCGCGTCGGCGGCTGTCCGCGAGTTCTTCGGCTCGTCGCAGCTCTCGCAGTTCATGGACCAGACCAACCCGCTCTCGGAAATCACGCATAAGCGCCGGCTTTCCGCTCTCGGACCGGGCGGTCTGACCCGCGAGCGCGCCGGCTTCGAAGTGCGCGACGTGCATCCGACGCATTATGGCCGGATCTGCCCGATCGAGACGCCGGAAGGTCCGAATATCGGCCTGATCAATTCGCTGGCGACTTTTGCGCGCGTCAACAAATACGGCTTCATCGAAAGTCCGTACCGGCGCGTCAAGGACAGCAAGGTCACGGATGAAGTCATCTATCTGTCGGCGACGGAAGAGGCGCGTCACTGGGTTGCGCAGGCCAATGCGCCGCTCTCCGAAGACGGCCAACTGGTCGAAGATCTCGTGGTCTGCCGTCACGCAGGGGACGTCCATCTGATTCCGCCGGAGCAGGTCGATCTGATCGACGTGTCGCCAAAGCAGGTGGTGTCGGTCGCGGCGGCGCTGATTCCGTTTCTGGAAAATGACGACGCGAACCGTGCTCTGATGGGCTCGAACATGCAGCGTCAGGCCGTTCCGCTGATCAAGGCCGAAGCGCCGCTCGTCGGCACGGGCATGGAGGCTGTTGTCGCCCGCGACAGCGGCGCGGCGATTGCCGCGCGTCGTACCGGCGTCATCGATCAAGTAGACGCGACCCGTATCGTGATCCGGGCGACCGATGAAAGCGACCCGTCGAAATCCGGCGTCGACATTTACCGGCTGCGCAAGTTCCAGCGCTCCAACCAGAACACCTGCATCAATCAGCGTCCGCTGGTCCGCGTCGGTGACAAGGTTGCGGCGGGCGATATCATTGCCGACGGTCCCTCGACCGATCTTGGCGATCTGGCGCTCGGGAAGAATGTTCTGGTGGCGTTCATGCCATGGATGGGCTTCAATTTCGAGGACTCCATCCTTATATCCGAGCGGATCGTGTACGATGACGTCTTCACCTCGATCCACATCGAGGAATTCGAGGTCGCGGCGCGCGACACCAAGCTCGGACCGGAGGAGATCACGCGCGACATTCCCAACGTTTCGGAAGAAGCGCTGAAAAATCTCGACGAAGCAGGCATCGTCTATATCGGCGCCGAGGTCGATCCGGGCGATATTCTGGTCGGCAAGATCACGCCGAAGGGTGAAAGCCCGATGACGCCGGAAGAAAAGCTTCTGCGCGCCATTTTCGGTGAAAAGGCTTCGGACGTTCGCGATACCTCGCTCCGGCTTCCGCCGGGCGTCAGCGGGACGGTCGTTGAAGTTCGCGTCTTTAACCGCCACGGCGTCGACAAGGACGAGCGCGCCATGGCGATCGAGCGCGAGGAAATCGAGCGTCTCGCCAAGGACCGCGACGACGAATTGCAGATCCTCGACCGCAACGTCTATGGCCGTCTTCGCGACATCCTGCTCGACAAGGAAGTTGCGCGCGGGCCGAAAGGGATGCGGAAAGGCACGCTCGTCACCACGGAGACGCTGGACGATGTTCCGCGCAGCCAGTGGTGGGAAATTGCCCTGAAGGACGAAGGCATGATGGCGGGTGTCGAAGCCATCCGCCGCCAGTATGACGACGCGAAAAAGCGGCTTGAACAACGCTTTGTCGACAAGATCGACAAGCTGAAGAGGGGCGACGAGCTGCCGCCCGGCGTCATGAAGATGGTCAAGGTGTTCGTCGCGGTGAAGCGCAAGCTGCAGCCTGGTGACAAGATGGCCGGCCGCCACGGTAACAAGGGCGTGATTAGCCAGATCGTGCCGATCGAGGATATGCCTTATCTTGACGACGGGACGCCGGTTGATATCATCCTGAATCCGCTCGGTGTGCCGAGCCGCATGAATGTCGGGCAGATTCTCGAGACCCATATGGGCTGGGCCTGCCGTGGTCTGGGCGTGATGATTGGCGACGCCATCGACCAGTATGGCGAAAGCCAGAAATCCGACGAATTGAGAAAGCTTCTGCACAGTATCTATGGTGACAATGAAGCGGTCGATTCCTCCGAGGATGAGCAGCTTATCGAGTTGGCTGGCAATCTGAAGCGCGGCGTGCCGATTGCGACGCCGGTTTTCGACGGCGCCGCGGAAGCCGATATCGTCGAAATGCTGGCCGCATCCGGGCTCGACGTGTCAGGGCAGGTAACGCTGCATGACGGCCGTACAGGCGAGCCATTCGACCGCAAGGTGACCGTTGGCTACAAATATCTTCTGAAACTGCACCATCTGGTGGACGACAAGATCCACGCGCGCTCTATCGGCCCTTACAGCCTCGTGACCCAGCAGCCGCTGGGCGGCAAGGCGCAGTTCGGCGGACAGCGCTTCGGTGAAATGGAGGTGTGGGCGCTGGAAGCTTATGGCGCGGCCTACACCCTGCAGGAAATGCTTACGGTCAAGTCGGACGACGTTGCCGGCAGAACGAAGGTCTATGAAGCCATCGTGCGCGGCGACGATACGTTCGAGGCGGGCATACCGGAAAGCTTCAACGTGCTGGTCAAGGAAATGCGTGCGCTCGGACTGAATGTCGAGCTGATGATGGGAGAGCCGGACGACGGCAAACTCCCGAATTCGTAGCGATTGGGAGCGGCCGGTGCGAATTGCACCGGTCGTTTCGCCGGTTCCGGGGCTCCTGAAGCCCGGCCAATCCGGCGTAGATAAATGAGATCAGGAATAACCGCAGCTTGTCTGTTTGAAAACGCGAATGCCAAAAGCGCCTACTGGCAGAATGCGTGAGACGGGATGCCAAGCGGCCCATTTAGGAGTGACGGATGAACCAAGAGATCACCAATCTCTTCGCACCTCAGGCCCAACCACAGACATTCGACCAGATTCGAATCTCCCTCGCAAGCCCGGAGAAGATTCTGTCCTGGTCCTTCGGTGAGATCAAGAAGCCCGAAACCATCAACTACCGCACTTTCAAGCCGGAGCGCGACGGTCTGTTCTGCGCCCGCATCTTCGGTCCGATCAAGGACTATGAGTGCCTGTGCGGCAAATACAAGCGGATGAAATACAAGGGCATCATCTGCGAAAAATGCGGCGTGGAGGTCACGCTCACCAAGGTGCGCCGCGAGCGGATGGGGCATATCGACCTTGCCGCGCCGGTTGCGCATATCTGGTTCCTGAAATCGCTGCCAAGCCGCATCGGCCTCATGCTCGACATGACGCTGAAGGATCTTGAGCGCGTCCTCTATTTCGAGAACTACATCGTCGTGGAGCCGGGCCTGACATCGCTCAAGGAGAAACAGCTCCTCAGCGAAGAAGATTTCATGAAGGCCCAGGAAGAGTATGGCGAGGACAGCTTCACCGCCGGCATCGGCGCCGAGGCGATACGCGAATTGCTCATCGGCATGGATCTTGAGCGGATCCGCGACGAGTTGCGCGTCGAGATCGCCCAGGCGACGACCGAGCTGAAGCCGAAAAAGCTGGCCAAGCGCCTGAAGGTCATCGAGGCGTTCATCGAATCCGGCAACCGCCCGGAATGGATGATCCTGACGGTCGTGCCGGTCATTCCACCGGAGTTGCGCCCGCTGGTTCCGCTTGATGGCGGCCGCTTCGCCACGTCGGACCTGAACGATCTCTATCGCCGCGTGATTAACCGCAACAACCGCCTGAAGCGCCTGATGGAGCTGCGTGCGCCTGACATCATCGTGCGCAACGAAAAGCGCATGCTTCAGGAAGCTGTCGATGCGCTGTTCGACAATGGCCGCCGCGGCCGCGTCATCACGGGCGCAAACAAGCGTCCGCTGAAGTCGCTCGCCGACATGCTGAAAGGCAAGCAGGGCCGGTTCCGCCAGAACCTGCTTGGCAAGCGCGTGGACTATTCCGGCCGCTCTGTGATCGTGGTCGGTCCGGAGTTGAAGCTGCATCAGTGCGGCCTGCCGAAGAAGATGGCGCTTGAGCTGTTCAAGCCATTCATCTATTCGCGCCTCGACGCGAAGGGCTATGCCGCGACGGTCAAGCAAGCCAAGAAGCTTGTTGAGAAGGAAAAACCGGAAGTCTGGGATATTCTCGACGAGGTCATCCGCGAGCATCCGGTGATGCTGAACCGCGCGCCGACGCTGCATCGTCTGGGCATTCAGGCCTTCGAGCCGGTGCTGGTCGAGGGCAAGGCGATCCAGCTGCATCCGCTGGTCTGCGCGGCCTTAAACGCCGCCTTCGACGGCGACCAGATGGCCGTGCACGTCCCGCTGTCGCTGGAGGCGCAGCTCGAAGCCCGCGTGCTGATGATGTCGACCAACAACATCCTGCATCCGGCGAGCGGCGCGCCGATCATCGTGCCGTCTCAGGATATCGTGCTCGGACTTTATTACCTGTCGCAGGTCCGCGACAAAGAGCCGGGCGAAGGCATGGTGTTCGGCAGCATTTCCGAGATCCAGCATGCGCTCAGCAACGGCGTTCTGACATTGCATACCAAGATCAGGGCCCGTCTCGAGACGCTGGACGACGACGGCAAGCCGATAACGCAGATCTATGAAACGACGCCGGGGCGAATGCTGCTCGCGGAAGTTCTGCCGAGAATGCCGGGCGTAAAATTCGATCTGGTGAACCAGCTTCTGACGAAAAAGGCGATCTCCAAGTTGATCGACGCCGTCTACCGCGATTGCGGACAGAAAGAGACGGTCATCTTCTGCGACCGGATCATGGCGCTCGGCTTCTATCACGCCTGCCGCGCCGGCATCTCGTTTGGCAAGGACGACATGCTGATTCCGGAGACGAAGACCAAGATCATCGCCGCCACGCAGGATCTCGTCCGCGATTACGAGCAGCAATATAATGACGGCTTCATCACGCAGGGCGAGAAGTACAACAAGGTCGTCGATGCCTGGGCGAAATGTACCGACCACGTCGCCAAGGAGATGATGGACCGCATTTCCGCCGTGCATATCGACGAAGAGACCGGACGCGAGAAGCAGATCAACTCGGTCTACATGATGTCCCACTCGGGCGCTCGCGGTTCGCCGGCGCAGATGAAGCAGCTCGCCGGCATGCGCGGCCTCATGGCGAAACCGTCCGGCGAAATCATCGAGACGCCGATCATCTCGAACTTCAAGGAAGGCCTGACGGTTCTGGAGTACTTCAACTCCACCCATGGCGCCCGCAAGGGGCTGGCCGACACCGCGCTCAAGACGGCGAATTCGGGTTATCTGACCCGCCGTCTCGTGGACGTGGCTCAGGACAGCATCATAACCGAGCATGATTGCGGAACCGACAGGGGCATCAAGCTCGCCGCAGTGATCGACTCAGGCGAGGTTGTCGTGTCGCTGGGCGATCGTGCGCTTGGCCGCACGGCTGCGGACGATGTTGTGGCACCGTCGACCGGAGAGGTGATCATCAAGGCTGGCCAGCTCATTGAGGAAGCCGATTCCCGCGCCATCGAAGACGCTCAGGTTCAGGAAATCCGCATCCGCTCCGTGCTGACCTGCGAAACCCGCAACGGCGTTTGCGCCATGTGCTATGGCCGTGACCTTGCACGCGGCACGATCGTCAATCACGGCGAGGCCGTGGGCGTGATCGCGGCGCAGTCTATCGGCGAACCGGGCACCCAGCTGACCATGCGTACCTTCCATATCGGGGGTACGGCGCAGGTCATGGACTCCTCGTTCACCGAGTCGAACTTCGCCGGCAAGATCATGATACGGAACCGCAACGTGCAGCGCGACAGTCAGGGCCGTCTCGTTGTGATGGCCCGCAATATGGCTGTTATCGTTCAGGATGACGAAGGCAAGGATCTTGCCACCTACAAGCTCATCCAGGGCGCGCATCTGAAAGTCGATGAGGGCGACACGATCAAGCGCGGTCAGCGTCTGGCGGAATGGGACCCTTATACGCGGCCGATCCTCACCGAGGTCGATGGCGTCGTCGATTTCGAGGATCTGCTCGAAGGCCTGTCCGTGAATGAGCAGACCGAAGAAACCACGGGCATCACCCACCGCGTGATCATCGACTGGCGGGCGCATCCGAAGGGAAGCGCGCTGAAGCCGGCTCTGGTGCTCAAGGACAAGAAGGGCAAGGTTCTGAAACTGGCCCGCGGCGGCGAAGCCCGCTATCTGCTTTCGGTGGACGCAATCCTGTCCGTTGAGCCTGGCCAGGCCATCAAGGCGGGCGACGTGCTTGCGCGCATTCCGCTGGAATCGGCCAAGACGCGCGACATCACCGGCGGTCTGCCGCGCGTGGCCGAGCTGTTCGAGGCTCGCCGTCCGAAGGACCATGCGATCATTGCCGAAATGTCGGGTACGATCGAGTTCGGCCGCGACTACAAGAACAAGCGGCGGATCACGATCGTGCCGGATAGCGACGATATCGACCCGATCGAGTATCTCATCCCGAAGGGCAAGCATCTGAGCGTTCAAGAAGGCGACCGGATCGAGAAGGGCGAGTTCATCATGGACGGCAACCCGGCTCCGCATGACATCCTTGCGATCAAGGGCGTCGAGGAACTGGCTTCCTATCTGGTGAACGAAATCCAGGAGGTCTACCGGCTTCAGGGCGTGACGATCAACGACAAACACATCGAGGTGATCGTCGATCAGATGCTGCAGAAGGTGGAGATCGAGGATCCCGGCGAAACCGAATTCCTCAAGGGCGAGCAGATCGACCGAGTTGAATTCGAAGACGCCAATCTGCTCGTCGAGAAAAGCGGCCGCCGGCCTGCCAAGGCGAATCCGATTCTTCTGGGTATCACCAAGGCGAGCCTGCAGACACGCAGCTTCATCTCGGCGGCGTCCTTCCAGGAAACCACGCGCGTTCTCACGGACGCCGCGGTCAACGGCAAGATCGATACGCTCGATGGACTGAAGGAAAACGTCATTGTCGGCCGCCTCATTCCTGCCGGTACAGGCGGAATGATCAGCCGTCTCAAGAAGGTGGCCCAGCATCGGGACGATCTGATTCTTGAAGAGCGGTCACGAACCGGCAATGTCGAGCAATCCGAAGAGGTTGCGATGCCGGCGCTCACTGAAAGCCAGGGAGCTCAAGCCGCGGAATAGGGTGAGACCCGGTAAAATGGACCCCATTTTTCGGAACAATCGAGCTTGAGACAAACAGATGCAGATCAGGATCGTTTCCGCAAGAAATGATCCTGATCCATTCTCGTGTTCTCAAAAGATCGAACGGAGGTGCGTCGCGTGAGACAATGCGCCCCCGTTTCACCGCCTTTTTGTCTCAAAATTTAACGATAAGTAAAAAAATTCTATCCAATTGCTGCTTCTGCTTGGAAACGATTCGAAATTTGGCTATTTTAGGCTGCCTGTGAGCAGATAATAAGAACGCCCAATTCATGCAGGCAGTTGAATAGTTCTCTTTTGTTTTCTCAATTGAGTTGTCTTTTCTCTGCTGACGAGATCGAATAAACAAGCGATTTACAAGGCAGGTTAGAAGTGTTCTGCGTACCGGCGCTTCGCGCGTGGAATGGATCTTCGACCTGTTATACCGGAGTGTCATCGATATGATGGGGGAACGTCCCTTCGGAAGGCAACGTGCTTTACTTGCTTTGGTACTCGGGTGTTGCGGATATCTGGCTTGCGGAAGCAGCGCCGTCATTGCGGAGGCGACAGGCAAGGATGCTCCGCAGACTGAGGATTTGATCCCCCAGGACGATGTGATATTCAGAAACGAAGCATCCGCCGATGAACTGCCGATAACCTATTCCCTGCAGATCTACAAGGAACCAAGCCGAATCAAGCTCAAGGGCAACATGTCTTCCAAGGAAGATTACAAGACGCTGATGGGACTGGTGAAAGCGAATTTTCCTGCCGTCGACCTCAATAACCGTGTCAAGATCAACGACAAGTCTGCCAAGGAAGACGTGAAGATCGGCGGTCTCAGCTTTGCCCTCAAGTTGCTTGGCTACGTGGAAACCGGTCGCGCATCCGTGGATAATAACGGTCTTTCCCTGCAGGGCGAGGCAAGCACTGCCGTGGTTCTGACAGAAGTGAACAAGCTGATCGAGAATGACAAGCCGACGGGGATGCCGATGAATATTCACATCGCCCGTCCGGAAAGGAACTGGCAGGCATCCGTTTCCGCTGATGGCGTCGTGAAAATTTCCGGCGTCGTCAAAAGCGATGAAGTCAAACAGAATATCCTTGAAGTGATCAACAGCCGGTTTTCGCGCTTTCGTCTGGAAGACAAGACGGTTCTCAACAAGGACATCAGCGATGAGTGGGAGAGTGTATCCCTCCGCTCGGTTGAATTGCTTTCCTTGCTTGAAAAGGGCTCCGTCGAAGTTACTGAGCAGACGATTCATCTCAAGGGTGATGCCTCGAATGGCAAGGCTCTCTTGATGATCGACGCGGTCAGCGCAAATTTACCAAGCGGCTTTGCACTCAAGAGCGAAGTTACCGCGCCGGCTCCGCCTCATGCAGGCATCGCCGCCGTGCCCACTCTGAGCGCCACGGTTCCTCAGTAGGAAGTTGGCCAGTACGGTTGCAATGTGAAGCCGGTCGGGATTTCACCGAACGCTATTCCTGCCTCAAAGCCGCCACGCGAGCGGGCCTGCCCCCGCATATCCTGCTGTCCCGCTTGAACGGGCGGCTTTCGCTTAACGCGCAACGCAACACTGCTTCCATTCAATCTCGACGCACTCAGTCGATTTTCATGGTTCGTCCCATGCGAGGGCGAAAATAGGCATTCTCGGAAATCTGGAAGCTGCCGAGAAATCGGCTGACGGTGGGCGTGAAATTGTAGACCGCTTCAACGACGATCAGGCTGGTGTTCGGAGCGATCAATCTGGCCTCCGGTTCGGTTTCCTGTTCGGTCTCCGGTAAACCGGTATAGGCCTCGCCATCCTCATAGTGTCCCGGAGGATGGCTCCAGGCGACCGTCGTGTCGCCCTCATTATCGGCCTGAACGTTGACGATGACGAGGCTCATCGCCGCCGCGCTGTAAGGCTTGATGATCTCGTTCGCCACCTGCGTGACGTCGTTCAGGCTGGCTGACGTAACGGAGGGTTCCTGCGATACGAGGTCGGAGACCGTGCTCGCGACATTGGAAAGCTTGCGATTTATCGTGAAGGCTTCGGTGAACTCGACAAGGCCAATGAAAAGGATGATCAGTACCGGTAGCACCAACGCAAACTCGACGCTGATGACGCCGCGCTCGCCTCTGCCGAAGCTGCCCAAGCGGCAAACCCGCCGCTCCCCGAACCTGGCATTCGCTTTCATTGCCATCGCGCCCGTAACTACCATGCTTCGTTGCGGAATGCCGCCGAGGCCCTCAGCAAGCGGTCCCCATCGGCCATGTTGGAAAGGCTGAGACTGGTGATGCCGGTAAAGAGCGGCCATTGATAAAAGGTGCTGACCAGCACGATTGACCTCGGGCCGCCCTGAGTAAAGCTAAAATTATCCACAAGTTCCTGATCGCCGTCGAGCGGGTCGGGCGAATTGTTCTCGATGTCGCTGAAGTTTGAGAATGTTCGCACATCAACCCGCAGCTTTGAACTGCACTGAGACAGCAGCGTCACGCGGCTGCAGACCAGATCGACGAATTCGGACTGGCTGGTGCTCTGCGCCTGGCCGGTGCGGATCTGGCGGCCGGCGTCTTCCGTTGCGTTCTCCAGTTCGTAGGTGCCCCAGAAGATGAACGCCAGCTCCAGGATGCCGAACACGAGCAGGAAGAAAGGCACGGCAACAAGCGCAAATTCCACGAGTGTCGCGCCACGCTCGCCGCGCCTGCCGCGCAAAAAGCGAAGCCGGAAGCGTCTGGTCTTTTCAGGACTTCGTCTGGCGTCCATGAACGCTACTCGTCAGCAAAAGTAAAACTTGCAGTTTTTATCGCCATCGTCTTTCATAGCGGCAAGTGCAGTCTCGCGCAATACTGGGACATTCAAGCCTGCAGTGGATATGCAGTGCATTGGTCTCACTGCGTGGCAAACGTGCAACATATCGTTTCCCCGGCATATTGGAAACGATACTTATTTGCTGTACATAATCTGGAAAAGGCGCGCATTCGGTTCGCGTGTGGGGCACATGTTGAGCGTAATCTCTCAAGTGATTCGCCGCTTCAGGCGGGAGGAAAAAGGCGTCGTCCTCATCATCGTGGTGCTTCTGATCGTGCCTTTGATGATGGTGATCGCCGTCGGTATCGACCTCGGCCAAAGCCTGATAGTGAAAAGGCAGCTTTCCAGCGGCGTCGACGCCGCAGCGCTTGCCATCGGCACCGATCCCGACATGACCGACGAGCAACTCCTTAGGGACAAAGCCGAAGCCTTCATCAAGTCGCATTATCGCGATGCCGGAATTGGCGAATTGACCGGTTTCACGGTTTCCAGAGAGGTCAATCCGGACAATCAGGATATCGAAATCAACGTCACGGCCTCCGCCCGGGTCACGACCAGCTTCATGAAAATCGGCGGCGTCGAAACGCTGGATGTGTCTGCAATGTCCAAGGTGGTCCGGCGCGAGCGCTATCTGGAAGTCGTCATGGTGCTGGACAATAGCGGCTCGATGGGCGGCAGCAGGCTGACCGCTCTGAAGACCGCGGCGAACAATCTGGTCACTATCCTTTTCAACGGAGAGGAGGTCTCGGAAAACGTCAAGGTCGGCCTGGTTCC